>JAEUQC010000051.1 GCA_016789905.1 Bryobacterales bacterium
CTCGTCAGCATGCCCACCGCCGACTTCCTCCGCGGCGACTTCTCCCGCCACGTCGATTCCGCCGGCGCCCTCCTTCCCATCTTCGACCCCGCCACCACCCTCGCCGACGGTACCCGCACCCCCTTCCCCGGTAACGTCATCCCCGCCGCCCGCTTCTCCCGCGTCGCCCGCAACACCACCCCCCTTCTCCCCGCCCCCGACCTCCCTGGCTACTTCAACAACTTCCTCGCTCGCAACGCCAATCCCGTCGAAGACGACATCTGGTCCCTCAAAGCCGATCACATCATCTCCTCCCGCCAGCGCGTCTCCTACGTCATGTGGCGCTCCCTCAATGACCAATTCGTCAACTCCGTCCTCGGCCGCGCCAATGGCCCCCTCGGCCCCTGGTTCCTCTCCACCACCAAAGGCAACAACTACCGCGCCAACTACGATCTCACCGTCACCCCAACCGTCCTTTTCCACTTCGGCTACGGCTACACTAAGTCCAACCCAACCCGCGTCCGCGACGAACGCAAAGGCAACGAAACCATTCAACTCCCTGGCATCCCCCGCGATAACCCCGGCTTCCCCACCTTCAACATCAACAACACCTACGGCGGCCTCGAAATCGGTAACTCCGCCCAGCAGCCCAATGACCCCTCCGCCAATATCTCCCACGCCTGGGTCGGCAGCCTCTCCTGGGTCCGCGGCCGCCATCAGTTCAAGTTCGGCGGCGAAGGCCGCCTCATGAAGTTCGTCAACTTCGCCGGCACCCAAAATGGTGGCCTCTCCGGCTCCTACGTCTTTTCCAATCTCTCCACCTCCTCCCTCACCGATCCCCGTTTCAACCAACTCGGCAACGCCTGGGCCAGCTTCCTCTTGGGCGACGTCTTCTCCGGCACCCGCTTCTTCCCCATGGGCGAACGCACCGTCCAGAACGAGTTCTACGCCTACTACGTCGATGACGTCTGGCGCGTCAACAACAAGCTCACCCTCACCCTCGGCTTCCGTCACGAAATCCCCACCACCGTCCGCGATACCGAGGGCCGTCAGTCCGGCTTCGACCCCGCTCTCGCCAACCCAGCCGCCGGCAACCTCCCCGGCGCCCTCCGCTTCTTCGGCGAACGCATCGTTCCCAATTTCTACGGCCAGTATTCCCCCCGCGTCGGCCTCGCCTATACCCTCAATCCCAAAACCGTCATCCGCACAGGCTTCGGCATCTTCTATTCCCCCGGCAACGCCACCCAAATCGGCCAGTTCCCAGGCCGCTACAACGCCGGCTTCACCTTCCCCCAGGCCTTCCCCAACACCTCAAACGGCCGCGTCCCCGCCTTCAACCTCGATCAAGGCGTCCCCGCCTTCACCGGCACCCTGCCTAACAAGGACGCCACCCTCCTCAACAACGCCACCATCGACTATATGAACCCCGGCGCCAACAAAGCCGGATACACCAATAGCTGGACCTTCAACATCCAGCGCGAACTCCCCGGCAATTTCCTCCTCGATATGGGTTACGTCGGCTCCCGCAGCCTCCGCCTTCCCTCCGGCCTGGAAAACTTGAATCAGGTCGATGTCTCAAACCTCCGTCTCGGCAACACCCTCAATGCCGACGTTGCCTCCGCCGCCGCCGTCGCCGCCGGCATCCGCCTGCCCTACACCGGCTTCCGTGGCTCCGTCTCCCAGTCCCTCCGCCCCTTCCCGCAATACACCGGTATCAACAACCTCGCCCAGCCCACCGGCTTCAGCAACTATCACGCCCTCCAAACCCGTCTCCAGCGCCGCTATTCCAATGGACTGTCGCTTCTCTTCTCCTACACGCTCTCCAAAACCCTTGTCCACGGCGCCGGCTACTCCAACCGTGAAATCGACGCCGCCGGCGGCGCCCCCCTCGATACCCGCAACCGCAACCTCGAAAAACGCCTCGCCGCCTTTGACCGCAAGCACATCGGCATCGTCAGTTGGACCTACGAACTCCCCTTCGGCCGCAACCGCAAGTTCCTCTCCAGCGCCCACCGCGCCCTCGATCTCATCGCCGGCGGTTGGCAGTTAAACGGCATCCACAACTTCCGCACCGGCGCACCCGTCTTCATCGGCGGCGGCGGCGTCATCCCCTTGTTCGGCGGCGGCAACCGGCCCAATATCGTCAATACCAACTTCGATACCGGCGTCTCCGGCAGCGATTATGACCCCGGCGACCCCGCCCGCCAGCGCAAGCTCGACATCAACGCCTGGGCCCAGCCCGCCGCCTTCACCTTCGGCAACGCCGCCCCCAGCTACAATCTCCTTCGTACCTTCGGGTCGATCTCGGAAGACTTCAGCATCCAGAAGAACTTCAACCTCTTTGAACGCCATTCGCTCCAGTTCCGCACCGAAATGTTCAACGCCTTCAACCGCGTCAACTGGGGCGGCCCCGCCGCCAGCATCAACGCTCCCGCCAACTTCGGCCGCATCACGTCCACCGATCCGCCTCGCAGCATCCAGTTGGCTCTGAAGTATATGTTCTGATCCCCGTTCCAAGCGGCTCGCGCGGTATACTCCCCGGCATGAAGCACCTCCGCTATCTGGACCCGCATTGCCCGTTAACGTTGCGTCACGCCGAATGGCTCCTGAACAACCGTTCGGCCAGCGTCACCTCCGAACTGGGCATGTCTGATTACGAGAAGCGGGACCGGCGGCAAAACGATGTCCGGCAACTACCAATACCTTTATCCCGTCTCCCCGAAGTTCCAGATAGATTGAACCGCAGCCGGGAGCGAGCTCAGTTCGAACGACGTTCCACCGGAATTCCCGAAGTCGTCGGCCTATGGGAACGCGTTCAGTATCCTGGTCAAAACTTCAGAACGCTTCCCGTCCCGCCAGCCGAATCGAAGCCACACTGGACTGCGACGCCCTAAAGCACTCCTTACGACCACGGGCGAAGCTCCCGATCGCAGCGTCGTACTTCTAAATTCACTGTAAAGAAACCACTCCCTTCATCGTCACCTCCCCGGCGTTTATTCCTTTCGTCCACGCAGCGGTGCACTAATCTAAACCGCGCCCCGCGTAAATCCCCCGCCTGCCAAACCTCCGGGTAAGTTACACTGATCCGAAGTACATCAAGGAGCAACTTACATGTCGGTCCGAAACTCCCCTTGTTGGTTGGCCCTGTGGCTCTGCTCCACCCTTGCCTACGCCGTGGACACAAAAAGCTGGAACACCCGTTGCGTCTCGCTTAACCTTGCCGGCAACGAATCCAGCCCGCAATGCGCGCCCGGCGCCGAACTCGCCCAGCCATCCCCCGCCGAACTCCAGCAAGGCGTACTCCCCGCGCTGACCTTTAAAACGCGCCACCCCCAATTCCCTTCCCTGCGATTCGAATTCCGTAAAGCCTCGGCCGCCGGGCAGGCCATCGATCTCGAAATCGCCCGCCTCAATGGCGTCGATTCCCCGCCCGGCATGAACTGCCGCTTCCTGCCAAACTCCATGAACGCCGCCGCCGTCTCCGTCACCTGCGTCAATCGGCAAGCCATCCTCGCCCACGTGCTGAGTGTCGATGAACCCACCGCCAAGGCCTTCTTCGGCCAGGCCATCGCCATTCACAATCTGCTCTCCCCCGCCGCGCCCCTTCCCCTCCCCGCCTCTCCGGCCCCGGCCCGCGCCGTCACCGTCCATTCCCTCCAAGGCCAATGCAAACTGCTCCGCTTCAACGCCCTCCAACTCACCCCCAATTGCCAGCCCCCCATCACCCTCCAAGTGCCCAACAGTGTCGCCGTCAGTCAGGGCGAATCGCCGCGCCTCCTAATCCCCGTCCGCGGTGCGTTTCCGCCCGTCTGGATCTATCTCGCCACCCCCCAACCCTCCGCCGATGGCACAGTCCGCTGGACCGTCACCGGAGTGAACAGCACAAAGGCGGACCCCGGCTCGGTCTGCGCCGTCGCACCGGCGGAAATTCTCTGCCGCGGCTCCGCCGGCGGCCCTGCTGGCCTGTTCGCCCTCAGCTTCTCCCTCACCAGCGATCCGTCTGCCATCGCCGCCCTCCGCGCCGGCGCAAAGCCCGCCACCGCCTCCCCGCCCGCCCCGCCCGTACCCGCGACAAAACTCTCCTCCGATCCCAAAGCCATCTTCGGCCTGTTGGCCGGCGCCCAAATCCCCGCCATTCCCCGCTGCCCCTCCGATGACACCACGCAAATGCCCATGGAAATGCCCCTCTGCCACAGCCTCGCCGGCGCACAATTCGCCGCCCTTCTCAGCACCCTCAAAACCGATCCAAACGCCATCGATCACCAGAAAATGGGCCTCTCATCGCTCTCCGTATTCGTCAACGCCCAGGTCTTCGATACTAAATTCACCGACAACGTGCTCGTCTTCGTCGACACGGCAAATATCATCCAACGCATCAAGTTCCAAACCCGGCTCGTCTCCGATCGCGATGTCATGTCCATGCTCACCATGAAGTTCGGCCAGCCAGCCCGCCAATCAACCACAGACTGGACCAGCCCCCAGGGCGGCATTGTCGCCCGCACACCTAACTACTTCTGGACGTTCCCAAACCTCCTCGTGGATTATTTCACTCGCGACACGGCCATTCTCGACAAGCTCTCCACCGCCGGCGGAATCGACGTCTACACCCCTGCCTATGTCCGGCTCGCCGAAGAGTTCCAGAAGCGCCGAGGCGCCCCGCCCCCAGGCAAAAAACCCATCTAACCCGCCATCACTTCGCTGCATTAATTCGGATTTCATAACAAGGAGAGGTCAAAATATGGCTGGCGCCGAAATCGTCTTCGTCCACGGAATTGCCCAGGAGCAACTCACCGCCGACACCCTCGAAACCCGCTGGCGCGATCAACTCTCCGGCGGCCTGCGCATCGCCGGCCACTCCCAACTCGCCGACCGCATGCGCGACCAGTTCCGCCCCGACGCCCTCAAATGCCGCATGGCCTTCTACGGGCATCTCTTCCTCGAACCAGGCGCGCAAGGCGCGTCAGATGCCGAAGGCGACACCGCCAATCAACTCGCCGCCGCCTGGCTGGCCAACGTCGCCGCCCGCTCTCGCTACGCCGAGGAAGCCGACGACGCCCGCCGCGCCATCGCCGGCAACGCCCCCGATGGCCGCGCCGCCCAGGGCTTCGGCGCCACTGCCGGCTGGGCCATCCGCAACCTCGGCCGCGTCCCCTGGTTCGTCCGTCCCGCCGTCGGCGCCGCCTCTTTCCTCAAACCCGCCCTCGTCCAGGTAACCACCTATCTGGAGGATAGGAAGATCCGAACTGACGCCAGAGAACTGGTCTTGCAAACCCTCACCCCCGATACCCAGGTCGTCATTGCCCATTCCCTCGGCAGCGTCGTCGCCTGGGAAGCACTCCACCAGCGTACCGATCGCCCTGAACTACCCCTCCTCATCACCATCGGCTCGCCCCTCGGTCTGCCCGGCCTCGTCTATCCCAGCCTCTGGCCCCAGCCCCCCACTTTCCCCCCAAAAGTCGCCCGCTGGATCAACATCGCCGATAAAGACGATTTCGTCGCCGCCGAACCCGACCTCGCCCCGCTCTTTCCTGGCGGCCAACTCTCTGGCACCTGGACCCCCGATAACGGCGCCTCCCCTCACGAAGCCGCTTTCTATCTCGCCAAACAAATGCTCGCCAACGCCGTCGCCGAAGTCCTCAACTTCCGCCCGCCCCGCGAGCCTTAACCCCTGCCGCCCCCGCAGGCCGCAGCAGCTCCTCCAGCTTCGGATCGTCAATCCCCGCTTCCCGCAACGCGTCAATCGTCGCTATCAGCGTCGTATCCGCCATCTCGCCCCCGCCGAAGCGCCTCTTCATCGCCACCTCCCACGCCCCTATCCGCGTGATAAATTCGTGCCCGTCCTCCAGCGCCGTTCGCGCGTCCGCCAGCAAAGTTTCTATCAGCCGTACGCTCGCCGCGTCCTCCCGGAACCCGTGCAGAAACCCCAGCCGCGCATCCAGCAGCCGCGTCTGTATCGTGTCAAAGTGCTGCGCCCCAAAGTACCTTCCCTGGTCGTAAACCAGTGGCCCAATCTCTGCGAACGCCTTCTCCAGTTGTCCCTCCTGTTTCGATTTCCGGCGAAACGCAACAATGTTATGCCGCGTGTCCAGCACCGCCGAATCGTCGTCGCCCGTCATCGCTCGCTGCCGCTTCAGCACTTCTTGCAATATCGCCACCGCCTCGTCCGGGTCGTCTTTTCCAACCATCGCCGCCCGGATATTGCTCAAACCCAGATAATAGCGGCTTCTCTCGCTCGTCGCCTCCCGCACCCGCGCCAGCAGCCGGTCCAGTTCCGCCACCAGTTGTGCCGGCGCGCTCGCACCCCGCCTCTCCGCCCGCCGCTCCATCACCATCCCTTCTATCTCCAACAGCACCACATCGTCCGCCGCCAGCGCCTTCCTGGCCTCCTCGGCCAGTTTCTCGCACGCCTCCTTGGCCTCGCTCGTCGATCGGCTCCCCGCCAACACCTCACACCAATCGGCCCCCGCGTGAAATCTGGCCCGCGTCTTCCCATGCCGCTTGCTTAACTCCCCATATATCGCCTCCATCCGCTTCAGGTGCCCCTTCTGCTTGGCCGCCTTCTCCGGCTCCGCTCGCGGGTTCCGGTTCAATATCTCCAACTCGCACCGCTGCACCTGAAACTCCGCGAACAGGCAACTCGCCGACCGGTCCCCATCGCTCCGCTCCAGCCTCTCTTTCCAATACTTCCACCGGTCCAGATTCTCCAGCACATTCCGCGATTCCCGCAGCCGCAACGAATCCAGCAATCCCGGATCCTCCAGGTTCGCCATATGCTCGGCCTCCCGCTTGGCCGCATACGTCGCCGCCCGCCCCATCCACATCTCGTTCCGCGGCGCCTCTTTTTCCAGCGCCCGCAGCAGCGCCCGCTCATATTTCACCCTATCCAGCGCAAACCGCCCTTTCGCGCTCTGAAATAGAAAATCAGCCAACGCGCCATTCGCCAGCCCAGCCAACTCCGTCGCCCGGCCCTCGTCGCTTCGCTCTACCAGTTCGCCCAAACGCCCCAGTATCCGTTGCACCTGTTCCCGCTCCCCCGGCCCGCCCGCCTCCGCGCACGCCGCCGCCAACACCTCTATCGGCATCACCGGCCCCTTGCCCGCCAGCGCCGCCACCCCCAGCACCGGCCCCAGCAAGCCTTCCCATCTCCATTCCCCTCCCTCCAGCCGCTCCAGCAGTATCTGGAAATACTCGTGTATCCCCGTCTCCAGCGCCGGCTCCGTCGGGCTCCCGTCGTCGGCAATGCTCGCCAGCCGCGCCGTCAGGCTCCAGTTCCGGTTCCCCAGCCGCAGTATGTCCCGCCGCACCCGCTCATCCCCAATCCCCCTCGACACCAAAAACGCTCCCAGCTTCTCCTCCTCCGCCCTCGTCAAGTCCAGCCGCCGCGCCCCCGCCCCCGGCAACGTATGTCCATTCTCCCCCAGCACCACCAGCCGCACCCGCGGGCTCCCCGCCAACTTCCGCAAAAACTGCCGCACCTGCTCTTCATCGCACCCCGACGGCTCCCCATACCCATCTATCACAATCCGCACACTGCTCTGCGTCTTCATCGCCTCCAGCGGTTGCAGCACCAGCGTGTCCAACGGGTTCTGCGCCTCCAACGCCCGCTGCGATTGCGTTTCCATCACCTCCACGCTCGCCCCAAACGCCCCAAACGAAACCGCCAATTGCGCCGACAAACTGGCCGCCAGCGTCCCAATCGTCGTATTCGGCGTCAAAAAACCGGTCGCGTGCAGGAAACCCGCGCTCCGCTCCCCTCTCGGTCCGTAGCTCTTCGTCAGCGCCACTGCCAGCGTCGTCTTTCCGCTTCCAAACGGCCCCGTCACATGCACCGTGCTCACGTCCCGCAGCGCGCTCACCACCGCCGTCACCGCCGCCGGCTCCTGGTAGTGCGCCGGTAGCGTCCGCCCGCCCAGCCCGTTGAACGCGCCGTTCCGCGCCAAATACGGTACTTTCCTCCCTCCCGTCTTGGCGTGTTGATAATACGGCCGCGCCTGCCGGCTTAGTTCCTCGCCAATCCGGTCGGCCACAATTTCCAGGCTCAACGTCTCGCCCGCAATGTCGTTCTCGGCGTTGTTGATATGCGCCAGCAGCCGCCGCGTGAACATCCCGTCATAAGCCGCCGCTTCGCTCACCGCCGCCACCACCGCGAACTGTGTGAACCCCGTGCAAACCGCCGCCGCGTCCATCGCCCCTTGTCCGGAGTGGCACGTGTCCAGTATCAGCGCCAGCCCCGGCGGCACCGCCTGGTCGTCAAACGCGCGCCCAATGATCTCCGCGATATTCACTCCTTCCCCCGCCGATTGTCCGTAGTAATAGGTGTGCCGCCGGTCGCTGTTCACCCCATGGCCAATCGCATAAATCAGCAAATGATCGCGGTCATTCGCCGCCTGCCGCATCGCATCGGCCATCGCCTCTTCCACGTCCGTTCTCGCGGCGTTAATCACCAGCCGGCTAGTCACTCTGTCGCAGTTACCGAATAGCGGATCGGTCATCACGCCGTACAGTTCCTTCGGTAACTCCGGAATGAACCCTAACGTCCCATTCTCATCGTTGTTCGCAATTACCAGTAACCGTCTGCCGTGCATCCAAAGATTATGTCGCGGTTCCCGCCGCTTCTTCAATCGAATACTCTGTTCCGCTCCCGGCCACGGAACGGCAATCTCTTCCCCGTCCAGCGCCGCGTCTCGCCAAATGCAGGTTCGGCTCTCCGGCCGCGCCGCGCGCTAGCGCAACTCCGCCAGCGCCGCCCGTCCGCGTTCGGCCACCACCGGATCCGCCGCTCCGGCCGCCTCGCGCAGCCGTTTCCGCGCCTCGTCGGTCCGGCCCAGCGCAGCGTATAGCCGCCCCAGCCGGTAACTCACCCCCGCCTCCGGCGCCAGCCGGTAGGCTTCTTCTAGCTCTCGCAGCGCCCCGGCCGCGTCGCCATTCCGGAACAGCGCCACACCCAGCGCCACCCGCGCCTGCCCCCGGAGTTTCGCCGCCGTTGCCAGGTATGTTTCCAACGGCACCGTCCGCCGCACTTTGGTTCTGTCCAGTTCTTCCAGCACGGCTCGCGCGTGGCTTTCGGCCAGCCGCGTATCTTCGCTCGCCAGTTGCACCGCCAGCGCCGCACGCACGCTCAGGTTCCCTGGCGCCAGCCGCAGCGCCTCTTCCCCTGCGATCCGCGCCTCCCCGGCCTTGCCCAGCGTTTGCAGCGCGAAGTAGCGCAGTTCCCAGACCCGGGGCAGCAGCTTCGATGTCGGGTACCGTCTCCGGAACGCTTCGCTCCGTGCCGCCACGGTGGCGGCATCGGCGGTCTCTTCCACCGTAAGATAGAGGTCGAACTCTTCCGGGCTCTCGGCCTCCAGCGGTGCTTGGAACTGTGCCGTCAGCGGCAGCGTCATGCACACCAGAATCGCCAGCAGCATTCGTCCTTGGCCCATCGTCGGCTTCATCATCGCAGGCCTCTGCGCCTCCGCGCAACCGTTGGAGCTTCCCGTCTCCGGCCCTTACTTGGAACTTCTCCGCCGGGGCGACACTTATGCGGCCATTCGCGGGCTTCGCCGGGCGGAGGCCGCCCAGCCGCGTCACGGACAAACGGTGTTATTGCTGGCCTATGCGTATTACTTAGCGGGGCAGAAGAAGTTATTTGTGCAGAAGGCGGTGCTCGCCGCCGAGTTACTCCCAGGGAGTCCGGATCCGCCTTACGCTCTTGGCCGGTACTATTTGGACGGGGTGCAGCGCCGTGACCTGGCGGAGGAACAATTCCGTCTCGCGCTGGCGCGCGGTCCGGCGCACGCCGGGGCGTTGTATCATCTCGGCTGGTGTTTGGAGCAGGACGGGGACGCCGAAGCCGCCGCCCGGCACTACACAAGGGCGAACACCTGGCTTGGCGATCTCGGTTTGGCCCGTTTGGCCCTGGCCGCCGGCGACACAAAGAGGTCGCTCGAACGCGCCATGTCCGCCGCCCGCCGGCAGCCCGGCTCCCCGCTGGTCTATCTCCTGATCGCCAAGATTCATCAAAGGGATAACGATTGTGCCGGCGCCATCCCCGCCCTCCGCCGCGCCGTCTCATTGGACCCCTCCGACGCCTCGGCTTACTATCAACTCTCCCGCTGCGCCGCCGCCACCGGCGACGCCCCGCTCCACCGCCAATCCCTCCAGCAATACGAACGCCTCCGCTCCATCTACACCCCCTGATGTAGTTAGTTACAATGAGGGTCCCTCATGTCCTCCCCGAACTCGCGCCTGTTCCCCCTCGCCGGTGTCGCCGCCGGCATCCTCGTGCATAACGTCGCTCTCACCGCCTATCATCAACTCGAACACGCCCTCGCCTCCACCAACCTCCAACAGTTCAACGCCCCTCCCGCCATCATCTTCACCCTCGGCGCTCTCATCGCCCTCGCCGCATACTTCCTCGCCCGCTCCCTCCGCTCCCAGCTCGAACACCGTTCCGGCCAACCTGCCAAGTCGTTTCTCGACGCCACCATCGGCCCCGCATCCCTCACCCGCTCCCACACCCTCCTCCTCCTCGCCTACGGCCTCGTCGCCATCGTATTTCTCTCCGCCCTCCACGCCGTCGCCCACGTCTTCTGGCACCTCTCTTCCCATTACCTCCCGCCCCTCTGGCTCGCCCTCTCCTCCGCTGCCGCCGTCCTCCTCCTCGCCGAATACGTCCGCCGCCACGAACACCACGCCGCAAGACTCCTCCAAGGGGAACCTGGCGAAATCGACGGCCTCATCCTCTTCCTCAGCAACGCCCCGCCCGAAGATGCCGCCCGTTTCCAATCCCTCGTCGCCGGCCGCCCCATGCCCTGGTCCAGGGAATTCACCACCCAAACACTCGGCTCCCACAAATGGGCCATGCCCGCCCGCTCCGTCTCCCGCATCTGGCGCAATCGCCAGCTCCGCCACGTCGTCGTCATCGGCTCCACCACCACCCACCCCCTCATCCCCCTCCTCACCGCCGCCCTCGCCCCCGCCATGCAGTCCAGCCCCGTCCAGTTCCACCCCTGGCCTGCTCACGCCGGCGTCGATTTCTCCGATGCCAACAGCGTCACCCCCGCCGTCCAATCCGCCTTCGCCTTTCTCGAATCCCAACAATGCACCCGCATCGCCGTCGATGTAACCTCCGGCACTGTCATCTGCAGCGCCACTGGCCTCCTCGAATCCATGTCCCCCGGCCGCGGCGCCATCTATGTCACCAACGATCACACTGTCCGCGCCTATCGCTTCCAGGCCGGCGAAAAACACTGGACCCCGCTCCCCCACGAAGGTCCCTGATTCCTTTCATTCCGCGATATCCTCAATAGCAATGTATTACTCTGTCGAATTAGCCCCCGCCCGCCCCGACGGACTGACTCAACTCAACATCCGCTTCGCCCATCCCGCCGATAACGACCTCATCGTCCCCGACGCCATCCGCGCCATCCAAGCCCTCCATCTCCCCGGCGGCAAAGGCGTTCTCTTTTCCGGCCCAGCCTCCCTTCCCGTCGCTATGGCCCTTGCCCACTCCGTCGCCCATCTCTATCAATTCGTCGCCTGCCTCGACCCCAAAATCGCCAAGTTCGTCGTCGCCATCTCCCACACCCCCTCCTTCCAACCCGGAGATTGCATCGAATGAAAATCGCCCTCTGCGGCCCGCCCCACTCCGGCAAATCCGTCCTCCGCCAGCGCCTCAAACAGGCCCTCCTCGCCCAAAACCCCAATCTCTACCCCTACATCCTTAGCGCCAACCCCGATGGCGAAGGCTCCTGGTTCCAGCACGCTTACCACACTAACCCCGCCTCCGCCGCCGCCAACAAAAATCAGGCCAAACAGAAGTGGTCCCCCGAACACGCCAACCTCTACGCCGGCTGGGTCCGGAACACCGCCTCCCCCCTCACCCTCATCGATCTCGGCGGCGTTATCGACACCTACAACCAGCAAATCTGCGCCGCCGCCACCCACGCCATCCTCCTCGCCCCAGCCGAATCCGCCTTCCCCCCTTGGCGCCAATTCTGCCAGCAATGCAATCTCACCATCCTCGCTGAACTCATCAGTGACTATCCCGCCACCGCCGACTCCATTCTCCCCGCCACCCAACCCTTCCGCGCCCGCATCCACCATCTCGAACGCGGCGACCTCCAGTCCCCCCGTCCCGCCATCGACGCCCTCGCCGCCCACATCCTCGCCGCTCTCTAACTCCCTACTCCCACCGCACCTCCACCCGCCCCAGCCCGAAACTCGCCTTCTGCCCCACATGCAGCACCTCCGCCGCCCGCAGCCAAGGCAAAACACTTTCCACCGCCCCTTCATACTCCAGCCATCCCACCACCCCATCAAAATCCATCCACCGCCCTTGCCTGTAGCTCCGCCGCGTCAGGTCGTACCGGAACAGCCGCCATCCCGTCGCCACCACCCCCGGCCACTCCGGCTTCACAAACGGCACCCGCTCCCGCCCGAAAAACGTGTTGTATATCGTCACCGCCCGCACCAGCGCCTGGTTCAGTACCAGTTCCGCCAGCCGACCCGGCTCCTCGCACGTCCGGTCCCCGTCTTTTATCAGTACCGGCGTCAATAGGTTCACCCGCACTCGCCGCGCCCCGCTCGTCTCCTCTATCTCCAGCCGTTTCCGGCCCCCGCTCACCTCCGCCAGCCGCAGCCGCCCACCCTTCACCTCCAGCCCCTTCCGCCGTACCCCTTCCACCACGCCGTCCAGCGCCCCGCCCGCCGCCCCCAGTCCCTTCAACCCCAATTGCAACCGCTCCCCCGCCGGCACCCCAATCCGCCATTCGTTTCGCAACACGGGCAGCCCCCGCACCCCCGGCGTCAGTTCATACGGCGCCTCCACCGTTCCGCCCCGCGCTATCTCTCCCAGCGGCTCGGCCAGCGGCGCCTCCAGCACCAGCGGTTTCGGCTGGTTGCTCCCCTTTCCATTGCCCCCGCGCGACTGTTCAAACAGCCCAAAAAACGGGCAGGCCTCCGGCGCCTCGCACACTTCGCCGCATCGTCCCTCCCGCGCGCACAACTCCGGCCGCAGCACCGTCCCCAGCGCTCCCCGCATCGTCGATCCCGTATACGCCGGTAAGTCCACATTCCCCTCCGCCTCCAGCGTCAACCAACGTTCTTCCCAGTAGATTTCTTCTAACACCGCCGGTGAAATCATCATCTTTCCTCCCGCCTCCTTTGGTATCCTACTCTACGCCTTCATGATTGTGCTTGTCGCCTACGACATTCCGGCCAATCGCCGTCGCGCCCGTGTCGCCAAATTACTCACCTCCTTCGGGGAGCGTGTGCAGTACTCGGTTTTTGAGTGCCATCTTACGCCGGCCCGTTATCTGGAGTTACGCGAATGCCTCGTGCGGCTCGTGCAGCCGAGGCTCGACCGTGTCAGTTTCTATCCCCTCTGCCAGGCCTGTTTTGCCCGTGCGGAGACCATCGGCCCGGCCTATGCGGAGACCATCGAATGCTAACGTGCCCCAAACCGCCAAAACGGTTTGCGAAATCCGCCCTGTCCTGCCATCCGCGCAAAGTCTTTGTTTGCAATCACTTCCAATTTCACAAATCTCCTTCCACTCGTTCCAGGTTTCGCAAAGCGCCGCCGCCGCGGGCGGTAACGGCGGGTTTGCGAAACACACGGTCTTCTGCCGGCACAGCACCGTTGAAAACAAACGGCTTGCAAGCGCCAAATCCGGGCCTTTTCGCAAACCGCCATCTTGGCCGCCGCCCGCCTTCGGTTTGCGAAGCACAGTTTTCCTTGTATTCGAAACAAAACACGACAGTTGCCCCTCCGGCCTTCGCCCCGCAGCGGCAAAAAACGCGCTCCTGCCTGTCGCTTTGCGTAACTTTCCCGCTCTTCGCCGCCATCCCCGTATCCCCTTGCGTAATCTGCCTTTACCCCAAAGCGCTTTTTCCAGCCCCACCCGTTGCACTCCGCAACTCGTTGATGATACGATTCCTTCGGCTAAGCCGCTCGCAGCGTTGCGATTGAAACTGATGCGGCCTCAGGTGCTCTAAGAACTGAGCCAGGCCTTCGGCTAAGCCGCTCGCAGCGTTGCGATTGAAACAAGAATTTTCCATTAGCGCCTACCTCTGGTGCTAACAGCCTTCGGCTAAGCCGCTCGCAGCGTTGCGATTGAAACTAAATAATAGGCTTCCGCTTACGCCTCCAGAAAAAATCCTTCGGCTAAGCCGCTCGCAGCGTTGCGATTGAAACGTGTTCGGCACTTCGTTGCGAGTCTCCTGCGAGTCCTTCGGCTAAGCCGCTCGCAGCGTTGCGATTGAAACACCAGCAAACGCCACCGGCTCAACACGGAACCCCTCCTTCGGCTAAGCCGCTCGCAGCGTTGCGATTGAAACACGAGCAGTGCGATCCGACCCTTACTCTGAGAAACTTTCCTTCGGCTAAGCCGCTCGCAGCGTTGCGATTGAAACAAGAATCTTTCGTGATGTATTCTGTATCACGCGACCCCCTTCGGCTAAGCCGCTCGCAGCGTTGCGATTGAAACATGGTGGCACCCGCGTTATTCACGTCAACTGCGAACCTTCGGCTAAGCCGCTCGCAGCGTTGCGATTGAAACGCACCGGCCAAGGTCAACGCGAGAACTGCGAACTCCTTCCCTTCGGCTAAGCCGCTCGCAGCGTTGCGATTGAAACGTATTGGCGAAGCCAGCTTTGAAGGAACCAGGCCTCGATCCTTCGGCTAAGCCGCTCGCAGCGTTGCGATTGAAACTTTTCTTTTTACGCAAAGTCGATTTCATCGACTTCGGGACCTTCGGCTAAGCCGCTCGCAGCGTTGCGATTGAAACATCAAGTATCCAGGCTCCGGCAATCCGGCCGCCCTTCGGCTAAGCCGCTCGCAGCGTTGCGATTGAAACGAGCCACAATCCGTTGCGCGATTAAACCCCGCGGGGCCTTCGGCTAAGCCGCTCGCAGCGTTGCGATTGAAACCACTGAATGTTTCACAGCTAATCACTTGGCCCAGACCTTCGGCTAAGCCGCTCGCAGCGTTGCGATTGAAACGTTGGAAAGGCGAGACGCCATGTCCACCAACATCCGCCCTTCGGCTAAGCCGCTCGCAGCGTTGCGATTGAAACCTGCATGGCAATGCACTTCAAGCGCTCTTTCGGCGCCTCCTTCGGCTAAGCCGCTCGCAGCGTTGCGATTGAAACGCGATAGTTGGTCTTCCGATATTCGTAGACCACGTCCTTCCTTCGGCTAAGCCGCTCGCAGCGTTGCGATTGAAACGTGAAAGATCGGTAGGTTGTCGGTTTGTTTTCGCCAACCTCCTTCGGCTAAGCCGCTCGCAGCGTTGCGATTGAAACGCTCCTGCTATAACGGGAACTGTCAGCGGCTTGTACTTTCCCTTCGGCTAAGCCGCTCGCAGCGTTGCGATTGAAACTCGGGCATTGCGCCGATCCAACATGCGTGTATTGGATCCCTTCGGCTAAGCCGCTCGCAGCGTTGCGATTGAAACTTGGAGCGCCTATATGACCATCGAGTTTGGGCATCCTTCGGCTAAGCCGCTCGCAGCGTTGCGATTGAAACATACGTTATCGGGTATTCCACGAACCTGTTAATTGTAACCTTCGGCTAAGCCGCTCGCAGCGTTGCGATTGAAACGTTGACCGTGACCGAATTCCACCACTTGACCCTGATTTCCTTCGGCTAAGCCGCTCGCAGCGTTGCGATTGAAACTGTTACATGTACGCCGTGAAACATTTTCGGCGTGTAGACCTTCGGCTAAGCCGCTCGCAGCGTTGCGATTGAAACATCGCACGCCATATTCTCTTCGAGCCACGGCAGCGTTTCCCTTCGGCTAAGCCGCTCGCAGCGTTGCGATTGAAACGCACCTCCGCCATAATTACGGGCCTGTTGCAAAACGCCTTCGGCTAAGCCGCTCGCAGCGTTGCGATTGAAACTGTAGACGTACTCCATGGCGTTATTCCTTTACATCCCACCTTCGGCTAAGCCGCTCGCAGCGTTGCGATTGAAACGCCGGCGTCGAGGACGCCAAAGTCCATCTCGTCCAGCGACCTTCGGCTAAGCCGCTCGCAGCGTTGCGATTGAACCGCTAGTCATCAAACCTTCCAGGACTTAATCAGTATCCCTTCGGCTAAGCCGCTCGCAGCGTTGCGATTGAAACGCATTGTACAGGCCGTCCTTGGAACCGAAGTGCCACCTTCGGCTAAGCCGCTCGCAGCGTTGCGATTGAAACAAATCATGAGTGTGGGTAGTAAATTCGTTAAATGCACCTTCGGCTAAGCCGCTCGCAGCGTTGCGATTGAAACGTGATTAACCCTCCCACTCGTTAACGCTCAGCTCCATGACCCTTCGGCTAAGCCGCTCGCAGCGTTGCGATTGAAACATCGGGCGTGTAGAACATCACCCCATGGAACCCTGCTTCCCTTCGGCTAAGCCGCTCGCAGCGTTGCGATTGAAACCACTGTGTAGTCACGGACACCCATCGCCAGCAAGGTGTCCTTCGGCTAAGCCGCTCGCAGCGTTGCGATTGAAACGGCGCCGACCAACGCGATGAGGGTAGCTTGGAACATGTCCATCCTTCGGCTAAGCCGCTCGCAGCGTTGCGATTGAAACTTACAGACAGAAAAAATCGGGACGGATTCTTGTGACCTTCGGCTAAGCCGCTCGCAGCGTTGCGATTGAAACCTGAGGTGTGTTCCTGGGTTGCTTTGCTTGTTTTTTCCCTTCGGCTAAGCCGCTCGCAGCGTTGCGATTGAAACGTTTTCACCACTATGGGTTATTCTCCAATACTCCCTTCGGCTAAGCCGCTCGCAGCGTTGCGATTGAAACGTCTTGGTTTGGCACTCAGCGCACTTTTTGTGATGCTCCCCTTCGGCTAAGCCGCTCGCAGCGTTGCGATTGAAACCTCCTTGACGTCCCACCCCAGGTTGATTACCAAGGGGTGCAACGACCTTCGGTTAAGCCGCTCGCAGCGTTGCGATTGAAACTGGATGACCGGTGGATCCACAAGTGGCACTATCGACGGTCCTTCGGCGAAGCCACTCGCACCGCTGCGATTGAAACGCTGCTACGAATTGCGCGAGAAGCAACAAGCCCCCGATGTCCTTCGGCTAACCCCCTCGCGCCATCGCAATTGAATCGCCGCAGGGTGAAACAACAAGCCGCATCCAACCGCCCTTCCGCCAAGCCGCACCCAACCTTCCCCTAACGAAACGAGGCCATCCCCAAGTAGGACCGCGCCGCTCAAACCCCTAGCAAGTGGACCATTACCGTCGCGAACACACGGTTCACCGCCATCCCCAAGTAGGACCGCGCCGCTCAAACCCCTAGCCATTCCCCGCGTAACCTACCCCGGCCAGACAATCACCAACATCCATAAATCCAATACAAATACATACTACACTCAAACCAATGGCGAACCGCCGCCGCAACTCCTCCCACCTATTCGACCGCCTAACCGACCCCGGCCTCCTCACCCAATCCTGGCGCCGCGTCCGCGAACACTATCCCGCCAATAAACTCCCCCCGCCCCTCGCCGAATTCGACCGCCGCCGCGCCGCTAACATCGATTTCCTCGCCGCCCAACTCCGCGACCAGACTTTCTTCCCCCAACCCGCCTCCCTCATCCACATCCCTAAGCCCAACCACCCCGGCGAACAACGCCCCATCGCCATCCTTCCCCCCGAAGACCGCATCGTCCTCACCTCTCTCAACACCCTTCTCTATCCCATCATCGACCGCACTCTCCTCCCAGGTTGCACCGCCTACCGCGCCCAGCGCGGCGCCTCCCTCGCTATCCGCCACGTCACCACCCACCTCCAAAATGGCCTCACCCATGTCGCCACCGGCGACGTCGACAACTTCTTCGCCTCCATCCCCCGCCAGCGGCTCCTCCATATCTGTCGCCGCCTCATCTGGGACACCCAAATCCTCAACCTCCTCGAAGCCTTCCTCAACATCGGCACCTCCACCCGCACGTTCGAATGGGCAGACACCGGTATCGGCATTGCCCAGGGCTCCCCGCTCTCCCCGCTCCTGTCTAACCTCTATCTCGCCGATTTTGACCAGCACCTCCACTCGTCCCAACTCGTCTGGCAACGCTATGCCGACAACATCCTCCTCCTCAGCCCATCCGCCGCCGCCCTCGATGCCGCCTGGACCCGCGCCGTCCATTTCCTCGAATCCACCTCACTCCTCCGCCTCAATCCCGATTCCGTTTCCCTTGCCCCAGCCTCCACCGGTTTCGAGTTCCTCGGCATCTGGTTCCAAGCCGACTCCGCCAACGTCTCCGCCTCCATGGCCCCCGCCCGCCTCCAACAGAAACGCGCCTCGCTCGCCGCCCTCTTTCGCCAACACCCATCCGGCCTCCCGGAACTCACTGCCGGTATCTCCGAATCCGTCCTCGGCTGGCGCAACTACTACGGCGCCATCCCCGGCACCCGCCCCCAACTCGAAATCCTCGAACGTCACATCTCCGACCTTCTCGTTCCCTGGCTCCAAACCTACCGCTCCGCCCCCGCCAACCGCCAATCCGCCGCCGAACTCAAAGCCGCCCTTATCCCCCTCGAACTCCCCGTCACCACCGACCCCCGCAAGAAAATCCAATGGATCGAACTCCTCCTCTCCCGCTCCAAGCCCCCCGTCCAGCCCCGTCCCGCCAACTCCGCGCTCTCCCCCCTCGCCGCCAAGGCGCTCCACCAGCGAAAACAACAGCTCGCCGATCGCCGCCAGGAACTCGAAGAAATCATCGTTACCAAACCCGGAACCTACCTCGGGCGCACCGGCGAACGCCTCCTCATCCGCCGCGACGGCAAGCGCGAAGCCGAAATCCCTTTCTCCCTTATACGCAACATCACCTTCCTCACCACCGCCTTCTCCCTCTCCGGCGAGTTTATGGTCGAAACCGCCGCCCGCGGCATTCCCATTCTCATTGCCGGCCCCGACGGCCGCCCCTCCGTCCGCATCGGCCCCCCGGATCTCCCGGCCCACGAACTCTCCCTTGCCCAGTCCGCGCTCGCCGCCTCCCCCGCAGGTCTCGATTTAGCCCGCATCATCGTCCTCGGCAAAATCCGCAATCAGGTCAATCTCCTCCAGTACTTCATGAAGTACCCGGAGCGCCGCGCCGGCTCCCCTGACTATCTGGCCATCTGCACCGCCTCCATCGCCGCCATGAACGCCATCGTCCTCCAGACCGCCGCCCACGTTTTCTCACCGGATCACGATCTCGAGCGTAATCGCCTTTTCGCCGCCGAAGGCCAGGCCGCCCAGTCCTACTGGGCCGCCATTCGCGCCTTGCTGTGGTGGAAACCCGGGTTCGATAAGCGTGTCCACCGCGGCGCCAGTGATCTGGTCAACTCGTTGCTCAACTACGGCTATGGCATCCTGTATTCCCGCCTGCTGGCCGTTCTGGTTAAGGCCGGTCTCAACGCCAACATCGGGTTTCTGCACAAACCCCAACCCGGTAAAGCGGGCCTGCTCTATGACTGCATTGAGGAGTTCCGCGCCGCCGCCGTGGATCGTACGGTCTTCGCCCTCCTCAACCTCGCCACGGAGTTAAAGACAGGCGAACACGGCTTGGAGCCGGAAACGCGTCATTTGTTAGCGCGCAAGGTACTGGAGCGGTTGCAGGCAAAGGTGCGGTATCACGGGGAAACCCTGCCATTGCAGAAGGTTATGGAGTTACAGGTGCAGTTGTTGGTGCGTCATATTGGGGGAAAGGAGCGCTATAAGTGTTTCGTGTTGCCGTGGTAGGCCACGGCGTCGCCGCCGCAAATCGAGACGGGAGCGAGCCAACCGGAGCGGGAGGCGGGCGGCCGACGCGGCGCTTTAGCGGTTTGCGAAACTTTGCCATCCCAGCCCGCGCTGCAAGTGGAACAAAAGGAGGCACTTGCAAATCGGGCACGGCCACGGCGGGGAACCGGCGTTGCGCAAAGTGCCGCCGAAGGAGCGACAGAAGGCGGGTTTGCGAAGAACGGAGAAAACCGCCGCCCGCGGCGTTAATAGAATCAATGAGTTGGAGAACGGGAAACGGAGCCTTTACGCAAACCGAGGGGTAGGGAAAAAGGGGCGGGAGGTTTGCGAAGCGATAGATCGGACTCAAGTCCTTGAAAGGAGGATAGTTATATGAGGAGGACCGGAAAGATGGCGGCAAAAAACGCGCCGGCCGGTGTCGCTTTGCGAAGATTGCGTCCGTCCCGCCGCCATTGGGCAACGCCAGTAGAATCAGCACATTGCCACCGCCACGCCAAGAACCGGCCAATCCCTTGCCACGCTAACCCATTGATGATACGATTCCTTGGGCGCCCCCCATCGCAGCGTTGCGATTGAAACCTATAGGACTCGCGTATTTTTCCAACAAATCCAACTTCCTTGGGCGCCCCCCATCGCAGCGTTGCGATTGAAACGAATTTCCACATTTGACAAACGGACAAGGGAAACCTTGGGCGCCCCCCATCGCAGCGTTGCGATTGAAACGAGGACGACATGGTGTCGAGCCGGCAGATGTACTCTACCTTGGGCGCCCCCCATCGCAGCGTTGCGATTGAAACGTATTTTGCGCCTCTATTAACTCGGATTCTAGCTGGGCCTTGGGCGCCCCCCATCGCAGCGTTGCGATTGAAACAAGAACCCCGCGTACGGAGACGAAGCGGTCCCTGCCTTGGGCGCCCCCCATCGCAGCGTTGCGATTGAAACGACGATCGCGTTCGGGAACTCTTCCAGAACACCTTGGGCGCCCCCCATCGCAGCGTTGCGATTGAAACAACTGGATGTCAGCGAAAGCGGTTTGCATATTCGCGCCCCTTGGGCGCCCCCCATCGCAGCGTTGCGATTGAAACGATTTGCCCATGGAGGAACTCCGACAGACCAGTCCACCGGCAGACCTTGGGCGCCCCCCATCGCAGCGTTGCGATTGAAACGCTGAAACCACCGAATTCATTCGGCAGGATATAGGAATTACCTTGGGCGCCCCCCATCGCAGCGTTGCGATTGAAACTAGCTCGTCGAGGGAGATTCCGGTTCCGGCAAGACCTTGGGCGCCCCCCATCGCAGCGTTGCGATTGAAACACCTGTCCGTGGATCAAAGACGAGAGATTCAGTCAGTCCCTTGGGCGCCCCCCATCGCAGCGTTGCGATTGAAACGGAATGGCGCGGACGTCACGATAGTTGGTCTTCCCTTGGGCGCCCCCCATCGCAGCGTTGCGATTGAAACGCTAATATTTGAAGAGATTTCCAGCAAAGATTGTGGTCTCCTTGGGCGCCCCCCATCGCAGCGTTGCGATTGAAACTGTCAGGCCTGGTCGGCGCCGGGGATCGCGATAAGCTTTCCTTGGGCGCCCCCCATCGCAGCGTTGCGATTGAAACTTGAAATGCTTTCGCATCGCAACGATTGTTGTGTTCAACCCTTGGGCGCCCCCCATCGCAGCGTTGCGATTGAAACGCAAAAACAAACTCCAACGGGGTTGCGTTCCCCATACTTGGCCCTTGGGCGCCCCCCATCGCAGCGTTGCGATTGAAACGAAGACAGCCGCGAGGCCTTCAACAAGGGTGCTATAGAGCTCTCCTTGGGCGCCCCCCATCGCAGCGTTGCGATTGAAACGCTAATTCGTCCATCGTCATTGGTATCATTTGGTCCTTGGGCGCCCCCCATCGCAGCGTTGCGATTGAAACGTTCGTCCGCTATTGCGGCTTCGACAACGTAATGGAGCCGCCCTTGGGCGCCCCCCATCGCAGCGTTGCGATTGAAACGGTTTATGACCTAACTTTCCGAAAGCTCGCGACGCCCCTTGGGCGCCCCCCATCGCAGCGTTGCGATTGAAACACCAAAAACGCCTTGCCATCAGCCGGAGTGATCAACCTTGGGCGCCCCCCATCGCAGCGTTGCGATTGAAACGCCGCCGGCGGCGCGCAATATCAGCGCGTGAGGCTCACCAACCTTGGGCGCCCCCCATCGCAGCGTTGCGATTGAAACGCAATTACCCCGACAATCTTCGGCCCCAACTTTACGCCTTGGGCGCCCCCCATCGCAGCGTTGCGATTGAAACCCGGTTTGCTCACGTGCCCAATTCGGATTCGTTCGTTCCTTGGGCGCCCCCCATCGCAGCGTTGCGATTGAAACCTCGATTGTAATGCGTCTCACGCGAGATACCCTCGCGATGACCTTGGGCGCCCCCCATCGCAGTGTTGCGATTGAAACGCAGATCTTCGCTGACGATCGCTTGCACTTCGGCGGCGAACCTTGGGCGCCCCCCATCGCAGCGTTGCGATTGAAACCGACTGCACACTGTGCAGTTGGGCCGCTTTCGCGAGCGGCCCTTGGGTGCCCCCCATCGCAGCGTTGCGATTGAAACGATCCGGCGTCTAGGCGCTTTGCGCGGTGCCACGTCTCCTTGGGCGCGCCCCATCGCAGCGTTGCGATTGAAACGCGGAGCCTATCGTGAAGGTGAAGCTGATGTTGCCACCCCTTCGGCGCCCCCCACCGCAGCGTTGCGATTGAAACCACTAGATCCTCATTCAACCGTGCCGGTCGGCAGGCTTTTCCTCTGTCTGCTCCCATCCGCTCCGCAACTTCATCGAATCCCTCACCACGGCCGTCTGAACATCCGCAAGTTGTCTCCCGGCACGCCATCGATCGAACCCCAATAAACGATCCTCGGCAATCGCAAGACGAACGATGCGCGAGTCCGTCGCCCTATCCCCTGTATACTCCTCTAACTAAGCACACCGCACACTATCTCAAAACAAAATATGTTTTACCCTTGCACCACTCTTGCCGTAGTGGTATATACTGGTGCCACTCCTTGAGTTTTCAAACCTAAGATCGGCAGGCATCAGGCGTATGCTTCTCTTATTGACCGTCGGCAAGAATCCACTTCCTGTTGCCGTAGCCTCTGCGTTCTTGATCCACGACATACCTTCTGTAACCCATGTCTGCCTGCTCCATTCCGGCGAAAGCCAGGAAGAAGCCCACAGAATTAGGGACTTTCTCGTAACTCGGAATCTGCGCCCGGGCATTACGGTGTCCTGCAGCCCAGTCGAAAACGCCGCCGGCGGAGACTCCGTCTTCACCGTCACCAGTAATCTCATCGCCGCCTTCGCAGACGTGCACTGCCACTACTCCGGAGGCACTGCCTATATGGCGGTCGAGTCCTTTCGCGCTATCCTCGCACAGCCTCGAGTTCGCCTTCACTCCAGTTATCTCAGTGCCTCCGGTAATACCCTCTTCGAAACGAGCCCTAACTCCAGCGGCCGAAACAGGACGCTCTCGAACACCCTAACTCTCACCGTTCCCGAGATGATTGCCTTGCATGGATATCAATACTGCTCCACTTACGACTGCCGGCCGATCCCACAGCTCACTGACATACTCGCCCCCTTGGCTGAAGAATACGAAATTAGCTCCGTCCCACGCATCGAATTGAACCACCGATTCGACCGCGTCCGCGCCCCGATTCCATTCTCGGTCAATTTGCACACCGGCGATCCAATACTCGCCACCAGGCTGAATGAGTTGTTACGCGAGAAAATTTGGGCGCCAACACCAGCAAGCACCTGGCAGGCTACGATCTCGACAGGCCACCCCCATTATGCCTCGCTCGACCATTTTTTCCGGGGAATCGGTGGCATTGTGGAACTCCGGGTTTTATCCGCTCTCCGGCGCGCTACCGTTGGAACAAAAGGCGAAATCGTTTTCGCCAAACACATTGCCCGCAACGCCAACGTTACGGCTAACACCGAATTGCAGACATTCGAAATCGACATCGTCGCAGTTTTCGGCTACCAACTCGTTCTGATCTCTTGCACGACGGGGAAAAACGACAAGACGAAGTTAAAAGCCTTTGAAGCCCTGCATCGCGCTCGCCAATTGGGTGGAGGCGCCGCGAGAGCCATCTTCGTGGCGCCCACCGAGCAACCCGGCTTCGCCGCAACCTACGAAGACTCCCTCCACCTCGACATCGGGTTCCGCCCCTCCCCTGCTAGCCCTTCCCCAAAACCCCTCGAAATCTGGGGACCCGAAAAGTGCGCCCACTTGGACGCCCATTTGGAAAGGTACATCGCCGGCCTATGCCCTGCCTCACCCTCTTGACCACCGCCTCCATTCAGGAGTTCATCTTCCGTTCCAATCGCCTTCGCGAAAACCTCGGCGCATCGGAACTGGTTCGCGACTCTATGCGCTATTGGTCTGATCACCCCGAAACCCTCTTTGTCGGCGGCGGCAATGCTGCCCTCGTCTTCCCCTCGCTCGAAGACGCCCGCCGCGCCGTCTCTGCCTGGAGCACCGCCATGCTCCGTTGCGCGCCCGGACTTCGGCTCGTCGCCGCCCACGAACCATTCCAGAATGGCTCACTCGCCGCCGCGTTCACGGTCGCCCAACAGCACCTCTTCGAAGCGGAAAATCTCCCTCCTTTAGGGTCTGAACTCGGCGCATTGCCCGTCGTGCGCGCCTGCCCCTCCACGGCGCTGGCCGCTTCCGAATTGGCCGCTCCCATCAAGGACCCCGCCCCCCTCCCTGACGACGTCGAAGACACCGAAGACGAACAGGCCAGCCCCGTTTGGCTCTCCGCCGATGCCCACGCAAAACGGGACTACTACTGGAGGAACACCCGCCGCCGCCTCGCCAAAGACTATGGGCGTATCCTTCGGGCCGATAAGCAGTCTTATCTCTTTCCCCGTGATTTCGATCTCCTCGGCACCGTCGAAGGGGCCTCACAGGCCGCGCTGATCCACGCCGATGGAAACGGTATCGGCATGGCGTTTCAACGCCTCTTTGACCGGTTCAAGGACGGCGGCCGCGACGAAGACCTCATCTCCGAGCTCCGCTCCCTCTCTCACCGGCTAGACACCGGTTGCGCCAACGCTTTCCGCAAACTGCTCCGTGAGTTGATCGATGAATTACCCGCGTTTGAGTCCTCCGGCGCCGCCCGTCTCGCCCGCCGCCACGGGAAACTCTACCTCCCCATTCGCCCCATCGTCGATGATGGCGACGACCTCACCTTTATTTGCCACGGCCGCCTCGGCCTCTATCTCGCCAAACGCTATCTCGAACTCTTTCAAATGGAATTCGCCGCCACCGGCGACAAGTTTACAGCCTCCGCCGGCGTCCTCATCATGCCGAAGAAGTTTCCCTTCGCCCAGGCCTATTCCCTCGCCGCCGGCCTCTGCTCCAGCGCAAAAAAAGCCGCTCGCAAACAAGAATGCCCCGATTCTTGGCTCGATTTCCACATCCTATTGGAAGGCCGCGCCGGCGACATCACTACTATTCGGGAATCCTACCCCGAAGGCATCCGGCGTCTGCCCTACTCCATCGCCGGGAAGTCAGTCCCCTGGCGAACACTGGAGAAACTGGTCGAAGAAGCGTACCGCCAGCCCCGCTCCAAGGTCAAATACCTCCGTTGGTGCTACGCCTCGGGAGCCGTGCAAGCGGATATCGACAAATCGAAAGCCCGCGGGAACGACATCTTTGCCGCCGGCCACTCCCGGCTCCAACAATTCGACGCGCTCGAATTGATCGACTTTTACTACACCCCGGCAAGGCTCAAAAAATTGGAGCAAGCTCATGCTACAACTCCGCATTGAACTCCTCTCGCCGCTCTGCCCCGCTAGTGGGCTGGATCGGCCCGGCATCGTCGACCGCGATATCGTCTTTGATTCCCTCGGACTGCCATATCTCCCCGCCCGCCGCGTGAAGGGCGTGCTCCGGGAAGTCTACGGCGCCGTCTTCCATGGCTTGAAAAACCTCCCCCAGTCGCCACCCCTTCCCCATCCCGATTCCGCGTTCGGCCGCATTGGGCAGCCTCGCTCTGGTCCCATCGTCTTCCGCAGCGCCGTTCTGTCTAGCGCTCCGGAAATCTCCCCCTGGCTCGCCGCCTTCCTCGCTCGTGATCCCGCCGGTGAGCGGCGCGCAAGGGTCATGAACGCATTCTGTGAAATCCGCCGTCAAACGGCCATGAACCGAGAATCGGGCGGCCCGGATACAGACACCCTCCGTGCCACCCGTACACTCCGCACAGGCCTCGTGTTTCTGGCCGATCTGGAGCTTCCGCGGGACCCGTCACTCGTCTGGGCCCTTGCTCTCGCCGCCGCCGCCCTCCGTTCTATGGGCAGTTCTCGCAACCGGGGCCTCGGCGAAGTCAGTTGCACCCTCTTGTCCAATGGCGCTGACCTTACCCACGCCGCTCTCGACGCCCTCTCGTCTCAGGGTTTCCAGGCCCCCGCCCTCCCGCAATCCCCCGCTCCCGCGGCGCGTCCCGCCCCCCCCGCTACGTCCGGCGCCGTCGAATTGCGCTTTGAACTCACCCTGCAGCAGCCTGCCGTCTTCCCCTCCCTCCGTGGCGACCCGAACACGGTCGCCTCCCAAGACTACATCCCGGGTTCCGTTATCCACGGCGCCATCGCCTCCCGCTTCTTGGACAACTCCGGTTTCGGTCCTGAGTTCCAACGCCTCTTCACCTCTTCCGCCGTCTCCTTCTCCAATGCCTATCCGGTGGTTGCCGCGAAACCCCTTCTTCCGGTGCCCCACGCCATTCGAAAATCGAAAGACCCAACTTCCGGATTCCTGGACCTGACTCGCGAACTTTCCGGACCTGGTATCGCACGGCTCGGCGGATTCTGCGACTTCGCTTCCTTGACCACGGCGAACATTCTTTACCACTCGGAAGTGCCCCAATCGCTGCACTATCATCATGATCGCGCTGCCAACCCATTGCTCCAAAGAGCCGTCGGCGTCGAAAAAGCCGCCGCCTTCGGTCTCGATCCCGAACTCGCCGGCACCCTCTTTTCTTATCAATCCATCGACGCCGGACAGACTTTCACCGGTTCCGTTCGCGGGCCGGCCGATTTGCTCGCAAGTCTAGTCAAACTCGTCGACGATGGAGATACCCTCCGCCTCGGCCGCTCAAAAACGGCTCAGTACGGCGGCCACGCTGCATGGCGATGGACCACCCAGACTCCTGGCCCCGCTATTGGAGCGGATACCTCCGATTTCACTGTCGTCCTCACCGCACCCCTATCTACGTTCAATGATCGCGGTCATCCCTGCGCCCGGTTCCCGGTCGATGAGCTTGCCGCCGAGCTTTCCAATCCCGGCCTTACCCTAATCAAGCAGTTCTCCCGCGCCGAATGGCACGGCGGATACCTGGCGCACCAGCGCTTCCCTCGCCAGCAGATTCCCGCCCTCTCGCCCGGCACCGTTCTTGTCTTCCACTCTGATCGGCCGCTCACCGCCAAAGCCCTCAAATCCGCCGCCTCTAAAAACTATGGCGTTCGCCGCGAACAGGGCTTTGGCTCCATCGAAATCGTCCCGCGTAACACACTGACGCTTGATCGCATTGCCGCTGGGGCCCGCAGGTCCCAGCTTTCCGCCGCTCCCCCTTCGCCCGCCTCCCAGGAATTTTCCGATCGCTTGTTTACCGAGTCGGTCGAAATTCTCGCCCGCAGGCACGCCGACGGGATCGCGTCCCGCTTGACCGGTCCGCTCCCCGCCAAAAGCCTGCTCCATCGCTTACTCAAAATGCTCTTGGCTGCCCCGTCGCCCCAGGACTTCCAAAACCAGCTCGACCGGCTTCGCCCTCGCGCGCGTCAACAACTCGAAAAATGCCGCGGCGCCGACGGCAAACTCCTCCAGATTCTCGCCGAGTCTCCAAGAGTCATCGCCAGTAGAGTCGCCGAAGAAGAATTCAGAATGGGCGACTGGAAACCCGATCTCCCAGCCGGGCGCCCCCCGGTCGACGACCGCGTCGGCACACTCTTCCTTTCCGAACTTCTCTACCGCGCCGCCAAACGGTCAGCAAAGGAAAGCAAAAATGGTTAACGCCGATACCCTGCACCGCATCCGCGTCTACTCCGCCGAAGCCGAATGGGTCGCCCACTCCGCCATCCATGTCGGTTCTGGAGAATCAAGCTCGGCGGCCGCCCCGGATTCCCTCCTCGTTCGCCGCCACAACGGGCACTTCTTTGTTCCTGCGGCGTCTTGGATCGGCGCCGCACGCGCTGCACTCGCGCTCTCCCAACTCGGTTCTGCCACGTTCTCCATGGGACTCGCTGAGGAACCTGAGCCCCTTCGTCTGCTTTTCGGCGGCGGCGAAAAGGAAGGCTTGAAACAGAGTTTCGCCAGTCTGCTCACCGCTGCAGACGCTCCAGCCCTAAACGACCCCCTGCCTGCGCTCCGCGATGGCGTCCGCATCGATGCAAAATCCGGCCTCGCCTTTTCCGACAAAGACGGCGGTGCCAAGTTTCAGTTGGAAGTCCTCCCGGCCGGTACTCGCTTCCGCCTGCGGTTCGCGTTGAATATCCCCGCTGTCATCCCCCTCGGCCTCACCGAGGACCAACTCTGTTCTCAGTTCCGCGCTCTCTTGGAAGGCTTCTCCTCGGCCGGAATCTCCATCGGCGCGCGAACCCGGCGGGGCTATGGCCGCGGCAGCGTCGCGAATTGGGCCATTCAACGCTTTGACCTGCAAACGCCCGCCGGCTTCGTGGCGTGGCTAAAGCGCGCTCACGGCGATCCCCTCCCCCTCCAGAAACTGGGAACGCTCCCCTCCATGGACAAAAACCAGGGACTGGAGATTACCATCTCCCTCCGCTTGATCACCTCCCTGCTCGTTCGTTCCGGCGGCGGCGCTCCGGCCGAACCCGACGCTGTCCACCTCACCGAAAACGGTACACCGGTCCTTCCCGGCACCTCCATTGCCGGCGCCCTGCGTAGCCGTTGCCGCCGCATTGCCCTTTCCCTCCTGCCGGAGGCCCATGCCGATGAATTGATCGTTGCCATGTTCGGCCCGCTCAAGAAGGAGGGCGAACGGACCGCGCTTCGGGCCAGTCGCGTTTGGGTCCATGAAGCCCAAGTCCACGACGTCTATCATGCCGTCCATACTCGCGTCTCGATTGATCGGTTCACACAAGGTGCCCTCGATACACGCCTCTTTGACGAAGCCCCCCTCTGGCCCAAACGAACCGTCGACGGCCATCTCCGCGATCTTCGCATCCGCCTCATGCCACTCCCCTGTCAGGACGAGCGCGCATCCGCCCTGCTCTTGTTGGCCGTTAAGGATTTGTGGCTCGGCGACCTTGCGCTCGGCGGCGGAGCGGCCGTTGGACGTGGCGTCTGGAATGGAATCCGCGCCACCGTCTCCCACCCCCAACTCGGAACGATTCTCATGAGCAACCCAAACCCGTCCAGCCCCTCCGATGTCCGCATCGAAGGCGCCGGCCTCGCAACTCTCAACCGATGGTGCGAACAATGGACCCAATAACACTGGCCACTCTCTCCAACGCTTGGCTGCTCGAAAGAGCAAATCATGTCGGCGGTTCCCCGGCTCTTCTCGGCCAAGGGTACCAGTGGACAGGCTTTGCCTATATCCGCAACGGCGAAATAGACACCGGGACCTCCGCATCGATCGATTGGAACTCCCTCTGGGACGTGCGTCTCTTCGGCCCTCGCGGCGAATGGCACTGCTGGAACTCTGGCGACGGAAAATGGCGAGCCAGATTTGTCGCCCAAAACGAATGGGGAAACAACGCCCTCGAACGCTGCTATGTGCTGCGCGGCCAGGATCACAATGGCGATTGGATCCAAGAGACTTCAGGCGCCTCACTCTTCTTCCCTTTCCCGGTCGAGCGTCCGTTACGCGATCGCCCCCTTCGCCTCCGCGCTAACCTCGAAATCGCCTTGGACCCGCTCTCAGGCCTAGCGTTCTTCCGCGACGCCATGCTGATCGAAGTCGTACAAGACTAAACGAATGAATCCTGTGGCCTTCACTCCCCTCCAATTCAATGACCTTCCCTCTCCAGATTACGAATTGGCCGAAGTGTCCCAGATTGCCGAGTCTATCCGTTCCGCCCGCCAAGGCAGACCTCGACCTGTGTCTTTACTAATCGGAGCCGGAGTTTCCGTAACTGCCGGAATCCCCCTTGCCGACAGGTTTGTTGAACTTATCAGAATAGAGCACCCTGAAAAATACCGCGTCTCTCCCTCCAAGGACTACGGCGACCTCATGGCTCGCCTCTCGCCTCTGGAACAGGCAGACCTGATCAATCCCTTCATAAAAGCCGCCACGCTTAACTGGGCCCACCTCGCCCTCGCCCAACTCTTGAAAGAAGGACACGTTCAGTACGTTTTCACCACCAACTTCGACAACCTCCTCGAACGAGCCTGCACAGTCGTCGGTCTTGACTCGCTCTCGGTCTATGACGTCGCTGCGTCTCCTGTTTTTGATTTCACGCGTGTGGATCCTCCGGCTCTCGTCTATCTTCACGGCAAATTCACGGGCTTCAACGTTCTTAACGCCCGGGATAAGACCGAGCGACAGGCCGGTGTCGTCGAAAATATCATCCGCGAAGCTCGCGCCCACACCTGGGTTGTTATCGGCTTTAGCGCCAGAAATGACTCTATCTTTAAGTGCTTGGATCTCGTCCAGGAGTACGTCGGCGGTATCTACTGGGTAGATATTGCCCACCCGCGCCATTGGGTACCCGCATTACAACGCTTTTGTGTCGCGAAAGGAGCCAAAAAGGTCCAAATCGCTGGTGCTGATGAAGCGCTCACGGAAGTCTCACAACATCTTCGCTGTTTTCCGCCTCCTGTCTTCTTGCACCCCGCCGCCCATCTCGCTGCCCTCTTGAAGCCGGTGAATAAGTGTCAACTGCCCTTGCCGGCTGGCACGGCCGACATCAAGGAAATTTGTGACCACACGTTGGAAAGATTGACTAGTGCGGAAGCGTCCGGCCCCAATATCCTCTTTGACTCTCTTCTCCGCCTTAGTATTGAAGATCCACTCCGCGCCGCGGAGTCCGCAAGCGAAGCGTCCACGGATCGCGCCACTCTTCCAACCGCGCTTCGCAAGCTAATGCTCTGCATTCTCAAGAACGGCCTTAAAGCCCACATTGTGACCATTGAACAACTGTTGGAGAGCATTGAAAGCTACGAAGGCAAGGTGGAACCACCGCCCGACGACGGAGAATCGAATCTGGAGGAGGAAGAAACCCGCGCCGCGCGAGAAACGCTCCAAAGGGATGTTGCGGTTGTAACCACGCGATTCCAGATCATTGAGTCCTTTCTGAAAGCCGCCTCCGGGCTGCTAGACGCCCAGCCTGAACATTCATCAGAACTCGATAGCATGAAGCGCCACGTCGATGACCTTCATGTTCGCTTTCAACTCTTAACCGCTTTCCCAGCCGAACCTCTCACCGGAGAATTGGAATGAGCCGCTCCACTAAAGTCGACCGTCCTGATCGCGCCAGCCGTGCGCCTTATAACTTTGTCCCTCTCCCGGACCCGCGCGTCGGAATGAAAATGAATGGGGTTCGCACGCCGCCGACGCATGACAAGTGGTCTATTCCTGCCGAAGGGAAAGGTTCTGTGCCGCGTTCCGGTTTCGTCGAATTCCATCTAACCGCCATCACCTCCTTCTACACCCGAGGAATGTGGACACTGCCCGAGTACGAAAAGGCCAAGGAGGCGAAGCAAACAGCTCCGTTTTCCGTCGATGGCACGCTCCGTCTCCCCGGTTCCTCGCTTCGTGGAATGATTAGGACGCTTGTAGAGGTCCTCACTTCCGCTCCCCTCGATCCCGCAAATGAACCTCCGCTCGCCTACCGCGCCGTTGCTGAGGCCAAAGACCACCCCCTCGCGGGCAAATACAAAGGGCGCCTCACAAACACCGGTTTCAATGTCCCCCCGAGGGCCGAACCCGGTTGGCTCGAAATCGATTCATCCGGTGAAAAGTGGACCATTACTCCCGCAAAGGGCCCCCTCACCTCGGTCAAAGACCCCGTTTCAAAGGACTGGGGCAGCAATTGGGCGCGCGGCCTGGATCCTAACAAAGAATCGCTCGTTCGTTCCGGCTACATACAACGAAAACGCGCCGTGTGGCGCGTCCCTCCGGCCGATCGGTCAAAACCGAAATTGGACCTTTCCCCGCAAGATATTAAACTCTATCGACGCGCCGTCAGCTCCACTCTGGAAGACCGCGGTTGGGTCTACGGCGAACCTGATTCAGCCGCTCCCGTATTCTATGTCAAGATCAATGGGACTGTTTGGTTTGGCCATACGCCTTTCTTCCGTATGGCCTATGAACGCGGCGTTGAGGCCGCCAATCCCGCAAGACGGCCCGCCAACCCTGATCACTGGGACATGGCCCAAGCAATTTTTGGCCGTCTAACCGAAAGCGACCTGCGGAAAGGCTCCCGGAGTCGCGTCGCCTTTGAGGACGGTTTCTTGATCGGCGGTGAGGTCAAGCATGAGATACTCCGTAGCCTTGTCCTCTCCTCTCCAAAGCCTACCTTGTACCAACACTATCTCGTGCAGCCGCCCGGCGCCGTCGACGATGGAGCGAAGGCCCATCATTGGGAGACCCCGAACGCCGTCGTTAGGGGCCACAAGTTCTTCTGGCATCGGCCCGGTGCGGAGTTACCGCGCATATCACCACGGGACTCAACCACGCAGTTCCAGTCCGTCGAACGCGGCCCCGTCTTTCATTGCCGCGTCCGGTTTGACGAACTGACAATTAGGGAATTGGGGGCATTGTTGATGGCCATTGCACTTCCCAGCGGTTGTGCCCATCACTTCGGCATGGCGAAGGCCCTCGGTTTCGGTAGTTTTGGAGTGAGTAACGTTTCCCTTACACTCATCGATCGCAAGGCACGATATGCAAGCTTTGCTTCCGATGCACGGCTCGAAACCGGAGAAGGCCTCGCTACCGCCGAACAGATCGAAGCGGTAAAGCGACGGTTCGTGAAGGACGGGTACAACACCGATTCGACCGATGCCTTTTGGCAATTGGAACGATTCGCCGAATTGAAAGCGCTCCTCTCTCTGCCCGCCTTTGGTGACCCCCACTGGCTGGGCAAAACTCGTTACTTGCAATTTGGGACGATCGCTGACTTCAATATCAACGAGCGCTCGAATCGGCCTAAACCTTACAATGAGTACAAATACAGCGGGTACGATAGAAACAGACTAAGGGTAGGCGCTGTCAAGAAGCCCTCGAACATTCTCCCCCCCGCCACGCAGGTTTGGAACGACAAAACATTGCCGTCCGATCCAACGCCGCCATTCGAGCCGACTCCCGTAAAGAACCGGCAATAGCGGCAATGTACCTGATCGTACGCCGCGTAGGTCACCGTCCGGGCATAGTAAACGTAACGGATCATCTCGCGCGTCTACAAGTACGCCCTGCACCCAGACCGCCTTCTGCGCCGTCTACCTCTCACCCCATTCCCGCGGCGCAACCCACTCCACATTCGCCGTATCGTCCGCCAACAGCACATTCTATCGGACGGCATCCAGCGTATCGCCATCCCAAGAACCGATCCCCGCGCGATCAAAGGTCAACGCCACCATTCCGGAAATCAAGCCCAAACTTCCCCCCGCCCCCGCCGCCGCCCCCGTTGCCTCACGGGCTCGCCGGCTTTGCCTGGGCAACCACGCCCGTCGTTCTTCCACCCGGACCGGCGGAATCGGCGGTGCCACGAACATCTACCCCATCTGCCTTGTTTCACAGAGCATCCCAGCTAGGTTCGCAGGTGTACTCTGCTTGTAACAGACTGTGCTCGGCCTGCGTCGCCATCAGCCCCTCCAGCTTCCCACTTCCCCCTCTCCATCCCCGCCTTTTCAGTTTCTGCCCATCCCAGTACCGTCGTTCCTTCGAAAAGCACTTTCCCCCAGCCGACAGAATCCATTTAGGTCAACGATCCTGCCGCAACTGTCTTCAGGGATCCTCCCCGTCGCACTCGCTAGCTGCAAGACCGGTCCTGGACTACATCTTCAGTGGCTCTTTCGAAAACGTCCGGCGCCCAAGTCCCTTTCCATATTCACGCGCCATTTTTGCCCACTCCCGAAATAGAGCCACTCGGGAACAGGGCCGAACCGCGCACCTGGGCGCAGTCAGCCGATCGAGGCATTCCCCCCGGGACCGCGTCCCCGAAGCAATCCCCATAGCCCCCTCCTCGCCGTCCGGTTTCGTTCGCATCACCGGAGCGCCACCCCCTCCGTAAACGGCCATTCCCGCGTCTTTCCGCTATGGAAAACTCACCCGGTGCCAATAGATCCCACATTTATTTTTCCCTCAGAATCA
>JAEUQC010000066.1 GCA_016789905.1 Bryobacterales bacterium
CTCAGGCCTTTCGCTCGAAGCGGTGTTCGTGTACGGTGGAGCCGCGGACATCGCGGTGCCGGAGCCGGAGCGATGACACGCCGCCGTCACGGGCGACTTCAATGCTCACATAGCCTCCCAAAACGCGGTGGAACCGGTGGCGGAGCGGGTCGAAACCCGGGGTGCCGCCGGCATGTTCGTCAGAGGCGGCGCCGCAGCCGAACTCGTGCAGGCCGGTCTCCGGATCGACGGAGTGATACTGCCAATGGCGGTCGCCGCAAACCGAGATCACGTTGCCGTCGAAGTTGGACCGCAGGAACCGCCGGACCTCCTGGCTTTCATGAGAGAAGCCGGTGTTGGCGTGGTTGTCGTTCTTGGTTTGACGGTCAGGCCCGACGATGGGGTTGGGATTGACAAGGACCTTCCAGGTGGCGTTGCTGGCTTGCAACGAAGCCAGGAGCCAACGCTTTTGCTCCAGTCCCCAGATCGACTTTCCGGGGCCATCGGGGGCATTGTTGGGCGAGCGATAGTCGCGCGAGTCGGGGAGCCAGAGCTCAAGATCGGCTCCGGCGCGGACGGTGCGGTACATGGGCGCGAATGGGGGAGGCGCCGGGACCTGTTCGCGGAATATGCGCTGGCCCTGGGCGAAAGTGAAGGGAGCACTCTTGCGGGCCGGCATACCGGGCCAGACGTCGTTGGTGAGGGTGTCGTGATCGTCTTTCTGCCAGTAGCCGCCGATGTGGCGCAGACAGTTGACGAGCGTAGGCAAGCTGTACATCCGCTGCCAGTGGTAGCGAGCAACGGCCTCGGTATTGGCGATGGGGTCTTCGTTGTCGTAGTAGACATTGTCGCCGCAACTAAGCAGGAACTGGGGCGCGTCGCGCTGAATGCTCTCGTAGATGTGGAAGCCGTCGGGCCGGTCCATATGGCAATACATCTGACAGCTCAGCAGAGCGATGCTCGCCGGGGCGGAGGAGGAAGGCAGCGGGAGGGTGCGGAAGGCACCAGTCCATTCGCCATCGACGCGGCGATTGCGGGCGGCGCGTGTCTCGATGGCGTAGGTATAGCCGGAGGCGGGACGGAGGCCCGTAATGGTAGTTTGCGCGGTGAAATCGGCGGCGCGGTCGACTTCGAGCCACGGAGTAGCACCGCTAGAGGCGCCTTTGTACAGGATGCGCATGTACCCTGGAGCGCCTTCGGCTGAGCCTTCGAGCAGAGCGGTCGCCGTATCCGGCGGGAGGAGTGCGGCATTTTTGCCGTCGCCTTTGCGCAGGATGCCATTCGCAAGGCGGCTGGAGGCGGCAGTGCGACGAAGCCAGAAACGGACCGATTCCGGGGTCATTTCTCCGGCTTTGCATCCGGTAGCCTGCCGCGTCTCGCCTGGGGTTGCGGCGGAATAGGCGGACGCACCGAGGCCAAGCGCAAGCAGTTCCCGCCGGGAGATCCCATCGATGAGACGTTCATGGACCATCGGAGTTCAGGCTATCATGCAGGGCATGAGGCAGCCATTGCAAGGAAAGCGAGCGGTAGTGACGGGCGGGACGAGAGGCATCGGGAGGGCGATTGTGGAAGGACTGCTGGCCGAGGGGGCGGCGGTTACCCTTTGCGGGAGGACGCCCGAGTCGACGGCAGCGGCGGTCGAAGAACTGGGACACCCGCAGGTGTATGGGAAGGCGGCGGATGTGGGCCGGCAGCCGGACGTGGAGGCGCTGTTCGATTTCGCTTTGGAACGTATGGGGGGCATCGACATTCTGGTGGCGAACGCCGGGGTGGGGATCTTCGGCGCGACCGGGGACCTCTCTGCCGAGCAGTGGGATGAGACGATCGGCACGAATCTGACAGGCGTGTTCCTGACCTCGCGGGCCGCGATACAGCGAATGCGAGTAGCCGGCGGCGGCTTCCTGGTCCTGTTGAGCAGTTTGGCAGGGCGAAACGCGTTTGCGGGCGGCGCGGCGTATAACGCGTCGAAGTTCGCGGTGACCGGGATGGCGGAAGCGATCATGCTTGATCACCGGCATGACGGGATACGAGTGACGACGATCATGCCGGGGAGTGTTGACACCGGATTCTCCCCAAGATCGGCTGGGACCGGAGCGGAGTGGAAGATTGCGGCGGCGGATGTCGCGGAGATGGTGATTGCGGTGCTCTCGATGCCGGAACGGACACTGGTGAGCCGAGTGGAGATGAGACCGTCGCGACCGCCTCAATAGGGTCAGGAAAATCTGGGTCGAGGCGGGGGTCGAATCGGCATGATACGTGCTCATACTTCGGTGAAGAAGGCCGAACTGTTATGTAGCGGAGAGAACGTACATGACGAGATGGCTGACGGACAAGACCGACCCAGAGAAAAAAGATGGTGAGAAATCGAAGAATTCCCATGCCCGGAGCACGTCTCGCGTTACGGCGGGAACGGCACAGTGGCAACCGTGGGAGCCAGGCACCCAATCGCAAAGGAGTAATGTAGCGATGACGTCGAACGCCAATAGTGAGAGCACGGTCAGGGGACCGGTTGCATTGGATCCGACCCGGACGGGACGGGACGCGGAGTCCTTAGATGCGAACCTGCGCCGCCTCGTGGTGGGGCAACCCGAGGCGATAGAACAGATCGTCAATATTTATCAGATGCACTTGACGGGGATGAACCCTCCAGGCCGGCCGATCGGCAATTTTTTGTTCCTGGGGCCGACAGGGACAGGGAAAACGCGGATCGTGGAAGCGACGGCGGAAGCGCTGATCAACAATCCGCGTGCGGTAATCAAGATCGATTGCGCCGAATTTCAGCACTCGCATGAGATTGCCAAACTAATCGGATCGCCTCCAGGGTACCTGGGGCACCGGGAGACGCATCCGCTGCTGAGCCAGGAAGTGATCAACCAGTATCACACGGAGAAGAGCAAGCTGAGCTTTGTGCTGTTCGATGAGATTGAAAAGGCATCGGATGCGTTGTGGAATCTGCTGCTGGGAATACTGGACAAAGCGACGTTGACGTTGGGAGACAACCGGAAGGTAGATTTCTCGAAGGTGATGATCTTTATGACATCGAACCTTGGGGCGACGGAGATGAGTTCCATTTTGAATCCCAAAGTGGGATTTGGGCTGAGTGCGTTGGCACGGGCGGTGGATGGCGAAGCGATTGACGAAAAGACGGCATCGAAGATTGCCAGAAGCGGAACCGACGCGGCGAGGAAGAAGTTTACGCCCGAGTTCATGAACCGTCTGGACAAGGTGGTAGTGTTTCAACCGCTGGGAGAGACGGAGATGCGGCGGATTCTGGACATCGAACTGCAGCAGGTGCAACAGCGAATATTCACGTCATCGGCGGAGCGTTCGTTCGTTTTCCACGCCTCGGCGAAAGCGAAAGACCACATTTTGCAGAACGGGATCGACGCCAAGTACGGAGCCCGCCATTTGAAGCGGGCGATAGAGCGAATGTTGGTTCAGCCTCTTTCGAATCTGATCGCAACATCGCAGATTCGACCTGGTGACTTGATTCAGATCAACTTGGAAGACGGCGAACTGCGATTCCAGCGAGAGGCTGAGGGCATGTCGCCGGCGGCGATGGTGCAATACGGAGAGTCTTCGTTGATGCTTCCAGCGGCGGCGGCGACGGCGGCGGCGATCTACGAGAATTCGCGGGGGCAGATCGCGAAATCGTCGCGGCGAAGTTGAGGATTTACCTCTGGCAATTCCGTGACAATGTTAACTTGAGAGGGTAGGCCTTTTTTGCTTTGAAAGGAGACCTTCCCTCTGAAGACCTCAGAAGTAGTGCGCGCGTGGGGCAAAATTCTGCGTGGGCAAGCGCCATCACTATCGATAGAAGTTACGCGAGAGTGTCCGTTGCGCTGCCCTGGTTGTTATGCGTATGACGATAACCATTTAGGCGGAGAGACAACGTTGCGGCAACTTCGCGACCGAAAAGGTCAAGAGTTGATCGACGGCGTAATGGAAATAGTGGAGCGGGAGCGTCCGCTTCATTTGTCGATCGTCGGCGGGGATCCGTTGGTGAGGTATCGGGAGATGGAGGCGCTAATTCCGTTGATCCTGGCGAAAGGCGTCCACATTCAACTGGTGACCAGCGCATTCCGTCCGCTGCCGGCGGCGTGGGCGAACGTGCCTGGGCTCAATATTGTGGTGTCGATCGACGGTTTGCGGGAAGAACATGACGTTCGACGAACGCCTGCGACCTATGACCGGATTCTAAAGAACATCGAAGGGCAGAACATCACGGTTCACTGCACGATCACGGCGCAAATGATGCGACGTGAGGGGTATTTGGAAGAATTCATGCGGTTCTGGGCGCCACGGGCGGAGATCAAGCGAGTGTGGTTCTCGATTTTCACGCCGCAGCGGGGCGACGTGCTACCGGAAATCTTGTCGCCTGTAGAGCGGCAGAGGGCAGTTGAGGAGATGATTGCTTTACGAAAGCAATACCCGAAGCTGGACATGCATCCCAAAATGATCGCTGAGTACATGACGCCACCGAGTTCACCTGAGACCTGCGTCTTCTCGCAGACGACGAAAACGATCTCAGCGGATCTAACGACGCTGATTCAACCCTGCCAGTTTGGTGGGGATCCGGACTGCGGATCGTGCGGCTGTATTGCCTCGGCGGGGCTGAAGGCGATCGCCGACCACAAACTGGGCGGGGTTTTGCCGATCAATCCGATCTTCCGTGCCTCAATCGCGATTGGGCGCATGGTCTCGGGAGAAGCGAAGCCAGCGCCGGTGAAGGCGAATTTTCCGATTTTGCGTTAATCCTAAATCCGGCAGTTACGGCACTCCGGACGGGTTCCAAGGCCCGTTTCGCCGGCTCGCCGGAGCGTCGGCCTTCTCACGGGTTTGGCTGGTGCGGAGCAGTTGGAATCTTCATTAGAATCAATCTGATGCGAGCGCCACTGCGGTTCAACTGCCGAGTGTAGGTTAATAACCAAGCTCGCGCGCCTACTTGCCCTGATCGCGGGGCAGCCGGATGCGCAGCAGGGAGTTCGATTTTGCTGAGGACTGTTGGAACGAACCGGGCGCGGGGTGGGTTGAGAACGGGCGGGGCCCAGGTCGACGAACTTGCTCGACTCGAACGGCGAAGAGGAACCGGTGAACCCGGACTGTTGCCTCGGGCGTGTGATGACGGCGCGGACGGCGGAATGAGCGGTGGGTCGAGGGAGAATTGGACGCGAGCGGCGAAGAGGAACCGGTGAACCCGGACTGTTGCCTCGGGCGTTTGATGACGGCGCGGACGGCGGAATGAACGGTGGGTCGAGGGAGAATTGGACGAGAGCGGCGAACGGGAACCGGTGAACCGGGACCGTTGGCGCGGGCGTGTGAGGACGACGGGACGAACAGGACTGTGTTTGGCTCGCGCTGCTATTTGACTCGGTCGGCGAGCCAGCCGCGGGCACGGCGGAGGGCACCGTTCACCTTCCGCGCTGAGACTCCGACCGCGTCCCCGGACTCCTGGCCCGCTCGTTCGATTCCCCCGATGGCCGTATTGCCACCAAGAATGACAGAGTGAACGGGGAGGCGGGTTGGGTCGAGAGACGGTAGCCCATCGCGATCGAGTTGGGCGACGACTTCCGGAGGAAACGCGGTGGTCATCTTCCGCGAAAGCGGCCATTTCGCGAATGCGGTCCAGAGAGCGCCATTTAAGGGCCTGCCAGGCTCGCCGATGTTGACAACGGGGCCGTACTCGAGTTCGATGGCGATGCCGCAGCGGTCGCCACCGCAGCCGAGGGCGCAGGACTTCTCACTCAGGAATGACGCGTGCTTGCCTTGGGAAACCCAGACGATGGCACCACGGTCCTCGGCAAGGAGCGTTCTGGCGCGGCCGCCATGGCCGGCATCGCAAACGGTACCCTGATGGGCGGCGGCGAACCAGAAACGGGCACGCCCGCGCCGGGTGAGGACAGCCACGTGTTCCACATCCCACTGGTGGCCCAAGCGGCCGCAATCCCGCTCCCAAAGGTGATAGTAGTGGATTTCAACGTCAGCCCCGGCACGGAAAACCTGCCCGTAGATTGCTGGCGGGCTATGCGGAAGGACTACGGGGTCAACGAGACCAGGCTGGATGGCAACGGGGAAACCACCGCAATCGGACGGACTTATGAGGAACCGGGGGCGGAACCGGTTGAGAAGGCGTTGTTCGGCCTGGTCGTCGATGCCGTCGCGGTCGAGGTCAGCGGCGAGGAGGGAAAAGGAGAGGAGGAGAGGCAGAAAGAGGCGGATCACGAGCAGTAGGCTGGAATGGCAGAACGCCGGCGCCAAGCGGGCCGGCGTTCTGAAGCGAGTGAGTAAGTTAGCGGGAACCGGTTTTACGAGGGCCGCCGAACTTCTTTTTGCCGCCAAAGCTGCCGCCACGGGGAGCAGCGCCTCTGGGCGCCGAGTTGGACCAGGATGGCGGAGCCGATTTGGACTTGCGCCGAGCCTGCGGAGGCGGAGGCGGAACGATTTCGCGGTCCGCGAAGCGCTCCATCGGTTCGGGCATGGGGTCCATGTGGCCGATGGTCTGGCGGGTAAGAACAACATTGAGGGTCCGTTCAATCTTGCGGATCTCGTTGCGCTCCTGCCGAGTACCAAAGGTATGGGCGATACCGCGAGCGCCGGCGCGGCCGGTACGGCCGACACGGTGAATGAAGTCTTCGGGGACCATCGGCAGGTCGAAGTTGACGACGTGGGAGATGCCATCGACGTGAATGCCGCGGGCGGCAACGTCAGTGGCGACCAGGACGCGATAATCGCCCTGTTGGAAGCCGGCGAGGGCGCGATTACGCTGGCCCTGGGTGCGGTCGCCATGGATGCTGGTGGCCTTGACGCCGACGCGGGCGAGCCGCTTGGCGAGTTTTTCGACCCCGTGGCGGGTGCGGGCGAAGACGAGGAACGAACCTGTTTCCCGGCCGAGCATATGGTGCAGGAGGTCGACTTTGCGGTCGTGTTCGATCTCATAGAGATGCAGATCGACGTTATCGGTGGGCTTGGTGGTGGGGCCAAGGGCGATGCGGACCGGGTTGGAAAGGTGCTGCGCAATGAGCTTGGAAGCGCTGGGCTCAATGGTGGCGGAGAAGAAGAGTGTCTGGCGCTTTTTGGGGATTTGGCCGAGAATCTGATGGAGAGCGGGGAGGAAGCCCATGTCGAGCATGCGGTCGCCTTCGTCGAGAATGACGTGAGAAACCTGACTCAAGTTGGCGAGGCGGCGATCGAGGAAGTCGCACAGGCGGCCCGGGGTGGCGATGATGACCTGCACGCCGCGGCGAAGCGCGTTAAGCTGGGCACCTTCGGCCATGCCGCCAACGACGGTGGCGGCGCGGAAGCCGGTACCAAGCGCAATTTCGTCGAACTCCTTGGCGATCTGGATGGCCAGTTCGCGAGTGGGGCTCAAAATGAGAGCGCGGGGGCCGACCGGTTTTCCGGCGGGAGCAGGATTCTGCAGCATCGACTCGATGAGCGGGAGGCAGAAGGCGAGGGTCTTGCCCGTGCCGGTTTGGGCGGTGGCGACAAGATCGCTACCGGTTAAGGCGACGGGGATGGCTTTGGATTGGACGGGCGTGGGAACAGCGTAGCCCTTCTTATTCAGGTTGCCCAGGAGAACCGGGGACAACGACAAGTCAGTGAAGAGATTCATTTAGTTTTAAAAGGCGAAGTCAGATCAACGATCCAACTGTCGGCCTTGCAAAACGTATAGGCAAGGTAAAAGTACAGGAACGGGGTTGACTTCTAAGCCTTCCGAGTTTAGCACACTTCGACACCACGCGAGTGTGGGCGGCGGCGGATTGATAGGATGAGTGGGATGATCTCCCTCGTCGTGCTGGCTGCGATGGCGTTGACGCCGGTAGAGCGGGCGGTAGCGTATCTATCGAAAGAGGTACCGCGATGGCGAGGCGAGAACGGCTGCTTTTCGTGTCATAACAATGGGGACGGGGCGAGGGCGTTGTTCCGGGCGGGCGTGGCGCCGGAGGGTCCGGTACTGGCTGAGACCACGGAGTGGCTGGCGAATCCGGGGCGTTGGGCGGCGAATCCGGGAAACCCGGCGGTGAGTGACAAGACGCTGGCGCGGATTCAATTTGGGACGGCGCTATTGGTTTTTGGGAAACAGGAGGCGGTATGCGCGGCGGCGCAGTTGATTGAGAAAGACCGCGGCGCGGACGGTGCTTGGAAGGTCGATTCGGGTTCGCCGGCAACGTACGGGACGGTGTTGGCGACGGTTTATGCGCGGGAGGTACTGCGGAGGTGCGGGAGGGAGACACGAGTGACCGATGTTTGGCTGGCGGGGACGAAGCCGGGGAGTGTTCTGGATGCGGCGGCATTGCTGCTGGCGTCGCCGGGGCGAAAGGATGCGCGTGAGTATTTGCAGAGGGCGCAAGCGACGGATGGGGGATGGGGGGAGCATCCGGGGTTGCCGTCGCAGGTGTTTGATACGGCGGTGGCGGTGATTGCCTTGGGCGGGGACGCGCGGGGGAGGGCATGGCTGATTCGGGAACAACAGACCGAAGGAGGATGGGTGGAGACGACGCGTCCACCGGGGTCGCAGAGCTATGCGCAGCATGTTTCGACGACGGCGTGGGCGCTGATGGCGCTGTTGGAATAATTATTTTGCGGCCAGGGCGGGTTGGGGCCCTTTTCGCTTTCGTTATTTGGTATACTTTTTAAATACGACTTGGCTGCGGCCGGGTCGTTTTTTGTTTTTGGGGCGCCTTTGGATATGGTTGCGTGTCGGGTTTTTGAGCTCTCGTGGGTTGGGTGTGTTTTGGGGACATGTTGAAACATGTCCCGGTTGGGAGTTTCCCGGCGCGCGGCGGGTAGCTCCGCCTCCTAGCCCGCTGCGGGGTGGGGATGCCGTGCGTCTTGGGACACGTTAAAACGTGTCCCGGCGGGTTTTTTCTTTCGGGTTTTGCTGGCCTCTCGCGGGTTGGGGGTGGTGAGCGGCGGGGGTTTCCGCCTCCTAGCCCGCTGCGGGGTGGGGATGTCGTGCGTCTTGGGACACGTTAAAACGTGTCCCGGCGGGGTTTCGTTGGTGCCGGGTTTTTTCTTTCGGGTTTTGCTGGCCTCTCGCGGGTTGGGGGTGGTGGGCGATTGCTGGCCGGGTTTTTGTTTCGGGTTTTCCTGGGCCCGTGGATCCGGCCAAATTTATTTTCGGGCCCGAGCGGGTTGGGGCCCCACGGGCTCGATTCATTTGGTATACTTGAGAGATAGGACTTGGCTGCGGCCGGGTCCTTTTTGCTTTTCTGGGGTGTTCCTTCATGGATTTCGTTCTCTATCTCGGCATCCTGCTGGCCGGGGGAATCGCCGGTTATCTGCTGCGGAATCTGCTGGGTCCGTCACGGGGAAGAGTTTGTGGCCGCCGTAGAACGGGCCAAGTATTTGCAGGCGCGGCAGGAGGACGCGGCACAAGCGCAGGCCCAGTTGACCGATGTTCTGAAAGGCGTGGCCGCCGATGCACTGGCCGCCAACAATCGCAACTTTCTGGCGCTCGCCGAGACCGCGTTTCAACGGGCAAACGCCGCGGCAAAAGGCGAATTGGAACAACGGCAGCAGTCGATCCAACAATCCATGGAACCGCTGAAACAAGCCCTGGAACGGATTGAGAAAGAACGCACCGAGGGCTTCGCGGGACTGCGAGAAATGGTTGACCTGTTGCACGCCACACAACGCGAGGCGGGACGGGAGACGGCACGGTTGGTAAATGCGCTGAAGGCGCCGGCAGTGCGCGGGCGCTGGGGCGAGATGCAGTTGCGGCGAGTGGTGGAACTGGCCGGAATGCTCGACTACTGCGATTTTCAGGAGCAGGTCTCCGTTGGCGGCGAAGGCGGACGGCTGCGGCCCGATTTGATTATCCGGCTGTCCAATGACCGGGAGATCGTGGTGGATTCGAAGGTCTCGCTGGCGGCGTTTTTGGCATCGCTGGAACAAGCCGACGATAACGGGCGAAGGGCAAAGCTCACCGAACACGCGGCACAGGTGCGGAGTCATTTGAAACGGCTGAGCGCGAAGTCGTACTGGGAGCAGTTTGAGAAAGCCCCGGATTTCGTGGTGGCCTTTTTGCCGGGTGAGACCTTTTTCAGCGCGGCGCTGCAGGCGGACCCGGAACTGATTGAGTATGGGGTGGAAAACCGCGTGCTGCTGGCGACGCCCACCACGCTGATCGCGCTGCTGAAGGCGGCGGCGTATGGATGGCGGCAGGAGCGGCTGGCGCGGAACGCGCAAGAGATCTCGGATTTGGGAAAGCAGTTGTACGAGCGGATTCGCACGTTCTCCGGGCATATGGAAGGGGTGCGGGGCGGGCTGGAGAAATCGGTGCGGGCTTACAACGAGGCCGTTGGATCGCTGGAGACACGGGTGCTGCCGAGTGCGCGCAAATTTAGGGAGTTGTCGGCAGGGAGCGGGGACGAACTCCCTGAAGCGCTGCCAGTGGAGACAGCGCTTCGAGGAGTGCGAGTGATGGGGGCGCCGGGCGACGGTCCAGTCAGTTAGCGGCCGATTTCGTGGACCTTACGGACATCCTCTTTCTTGCCCGGGCCGTGACAGTTGACACAGCGCTCAGTAACGCCGGAAACGATGTTCTGTTGTTGGGTGCCGAAGGAAGCTCCACCGGTGCGAACCATGTGACGCTGCACTTCCGAACTGTCGTGGCAGCCGGAACAGGAAGCGGCGGCAGGAGTGATCTTGCTGTCGTTGGCTGGATCGACATCGACGGTGCGAAGCGCAGTGGCAGTGGCCTGCGTGCTGCGCGTATCGATGGTGCTGCCAAGAGCTTTGGGCGAGATGGGCAGGGCATAGGACGCGCCGACATGGCAGGCGGTGCAGTTTCTCAGCTTGGCCGGAAAGCGCACGTGAGAGAAGTCAAAGAGCGTTCCTTGAAAGCCGACAATCTGCAGCGGGGTTTTGCGGAAGCCGCCAGCGTGAATGGAATGAATCATGCGTTTGAAGTCGATTGAGACCTCAGGGCCGGAGGCGCGAAAGGGAATGTCGGTCTGGTTGGCATTGTGGCAGATGACGCAAAGCAACAAGTTCTCATTGCGATTGGCGCCATGGAGACTTAAGCGGGGAACAACCGTGTCGCCATGTTTGGCGCCATCGTGACACTTCTTGCAGTTGGCTATGTCGACGATTTTGCGGCGATCAGCAACGGCGGCGCCGGTGAACGAGAAGCTACGGGCGGCGGAGGTGACAGGAATATTAGCGGCGGTGGCAGCGCCATTGGTGGACGGGCAACCGGGAAGTAAAGGCCCGGTTAGGGGGCAGACAGGACGCCCCTCGATTCCGACAATGCCAGAGGAGACGGCGCCGCCGGGAGGAAAGGCGATGGGATTGACGACGGTGCTGACGGTAAAGCGATTCGTCATTGGACTGGCCCCAAGTTCACCACAATTGGAGGGCGTGCATGGCTGCGCGGCAGTGGCTCCTGCAAGCGCATTCAGGGAAATAGGCGCGGCAGCGGCGATGTTAGATGGCGCTGTTGCCACTGGGTTCAGATTGCCACGGCTATTCGTATTACTGAGTTCAGCGCCATCCCAGCCGACCAAGATACGAAGGGAACCGCCGGTGATAGGAAGCGCAGTTTTGATATCCCATACCGGGGAGGGAAAAGCGGGCGATGGGGCAGGGTTAGCAACAGAGAAGATTACCTTGACTGTCCAGGAACTACTGGAAACAGGCGAGGGGGTGACCCGTTCGATGGTGTAGGCGAAGTTTGAAGCGGCGTTCCAGGCCAAGGGAGTTTCCTGGCCGAGAAGAACTGTACCGCAAAGTGCGGCAGACAGGGCAAGAGACAATCGCGTCAGTTTCATGCGTAGGTTCCATCCATGCTTGAGGTTGACTGTTCCCGGTTTGTTGGCGGGTTGAAGAACGGCGCTCCTGCCGTTCCAGAGGCGGTACTTGCAAAACCGCTTTCTCGGCTTACTGTAAGCGGTTTCACACATAATGTAAAGCGGAAACTGAAACAAGGTGAATCGCAGGGGAAACCCTTTTTCCGGCGAGTTGGGGTTGGTAGAATAGCGGCTTATGTCAAAGCTGATCGTCACCTTCGGGGAAATCATGCTCCGCCTGGCGCCTCCAGGCTACGAGCGCTTCCTGCAATCGCCGCAGTTCCTGGCGACATTTGGCGGAGGCGAAGCCAACGTCGCCGTCGCCGTATCCGGGTTCGGGCTGCCGGCGCGGTATGTTACGGTGCTGCCGGATAAGAATCCGGTGGCGGACGCGTTCATTGGCGAGATGCGGCGCTTCGGCGTTGACGCCAACCAGATTGTCCGCGGGAAGGGGCGGTTCGGGATCTACTATGTGGAACCGGGCGCGAATCAACGCCCGTCAAAGGTCCTTTATGACCGGGAGCATTCGGCGATCTGCCTGGCGCGGCCGGGAGCGATTGACTGGACCAAAGCGCTGGCCGGGGGCACGTGGTTCCACATAACCGGCATCACGCCGGCGATTAGCGAGGGCGCGGCGGAGCTGGCGATTGAATCCGTGAAAGCCGCGCGGGCGCAGGGTTTGAAAGTTTCGTGCGACTTGAACTTCCGCAAAAACCTATGGAAATGGGGCAAGGAAGCCAAGGAGATCATGAGCGAGTTGTTCAAGTTTGTGGATGTGGGCATTGCGAACGAAGAAGACTGCCAGATGACGCTGGGCATAAAGAGCGAAGCCGATGTTCACTCGGGAGAACTGGACCGGGAGGCGTACCGGAAGCTGACCGATACGGTGCTGGCGACGTATCCAAACCTGGAGGCGATTGCGGTGACACTGCGCGAATCGCATTCGGCATCGCACAACGGGTGGGCAGCGTGCATGAACAACCGGAAAGAGTTCATGGTGTCCAAACACTACGACATTACGCACATTGTGGACCGGGTGGGCGGCGGAGACTGCTTTGCGGGCGGCCTGATTTATGGGCTGAACGCGCTGGGTTCGGGCCAGGAAGCCCTGGAGTTCGCGGTGGCGGCCAGTTGCTTGAAGCACTCGATTCCGGGTGACTTTAACCGGTTCACGGCGGACGAGGTACACGCGTTGATCAAGGGCGGCGGATCGGGCCGCGTGCAGAGGTAGGGATTTGAGAATGCAGCGCGCTCTTCTTTTCGTGATGGCGGTTGGCGTTGGCTTTGGGCAGGCGCCGCCGCCGGCTCCGGCGGTGAAGGTATCGGCGGAGGAGTTGGCAAAGCTCCGCGAGGGAGTGAAGCCGTTGACGGCGAAGTTGAGCGCGCTGGCTAAGAATCCGCTGGCGGCGGATGTGGCGATCTATGAGAAAGCCGTGCAGAACCTGCTGCGGTACAACGATGAATTCTACGCGGCGAACTATGTAAAGTTCGCCAATGACGCGCTGGCCGAGGGGCTGGCGCGGGCAGAAGCGCTGGAGAAGGGGCAGGCACCGTGGACAAAGGCGACGGGCCGGGTGATGCGAGCGTACAAATCGAAAGTGGATGATACGTATCAGCCGTACAAGCTGTCGATTCCGGCGGGGTATGACGGGACGAAACCGGTTCGGCTGGACGTGGTGCTGCATGGGCGGAACGCACGGCTGACGGAGGCGAGTTTTTTGGCGGCGGACGCGAAGGCGAAGCCGTATGAGCAGCCGTGGATGGAGCTGGAAGTATATGGGCGGGGGAACAATGCGTACCGGTGGTCGGGGGAGACGGACGTGTTTGAGGCGGTGGACGCGGTGGTGAAGCAGTACAAGATAGACCCGGACCGGATTCTGCTGCGCGGGTTTTCGATGGGCGGCGCGGGGGCGTGGCACATTGGGCTGCACCATCCGTCGCGGTGGGCGGGGATTGAGGCGGGGGCGGGATTCACGGAAACGGTGCGGTATGCCAATCGGGCGAACGCGCCGGCGCATGAGCGGAGCGCGATGCGGATCTATGACGCCGTGGATTATGCGCCGAACATTATTAATACGCCGACGGTGGGGTATGGCGGGGAGATTGATAAGCAGTTGGCAGCGTCGGTAAATATCAAGGAAGCGCTGGAAGCGGAGCAGATTCGGGCAAACGCGCTGTTTCTGGTGGGGCCGAAAACGGAGCACAAGTGGCACCCGGACAGTAAAGCGGAAAGTGAAGCGTTTTTGGCAAAGAACCTGCCGCGGCGGATGCCGGAGAAGTTCTTGTTTGCGACTTGGACGGCGCGGTATGGGCAGGTGTGGAATTGGCGGATCGCGGCGCTGGAACGGATGTACGGGAGGGCGGAGCTAAGCGGGACGCGGAACAATGTGCGGACGAAGAACATTGCGGAATTGGAGCTGGACGGGGTTTCCGATGTGACGATTGACGGGCAGGCGTTGAAGGGGAAGGCGTTCATCAAACAGATGAACCGGTGGGAAGTGCGGACGCTGAAGCCGGCGGTGCGGAAGCGAGCGGGTTTGCAGGGACCGATTGACGATGCGTTTATGGAGCGGTTTTTGTGCGTGAGCGATGGGCCGAACGCGGGGCTGGAGACGTTTACGGCGAACTTTGCGAAGTACTTTCGGGGGAATGTGCGCGTGAAGGCGTCCAAAGACGTTAGCAAGGCGGACATGAATGAGAGCCATCTGGTGCTGTGGGGAACGCCGGAGACAAATACGCTGATGGCCAAGGTGGTGAAGAGTTTGCCGGTGCGGTGGACGGCGGCGGAGATTTCGATACAGGGCCAGA
>JAEUQC010000069.1 GCA_016789905.1 Bryobacterales bacterium
CGGATGGGTCGCCTGATAGACCTGCTTCAGCAGGTTAATCGAGACCCGCGTATACAGCTCGGTGGTCGACAGCTTGGCATGCCCCAGCAGTTCCTGAATCACCCGCACATCGGCCCCGTTCTCAAGCATCAATGTCGCCACTATTCCGGGTTCCGGACTACGCCGGGTAGCATGAGGGAAAACCGATGAACCGCCCATTAATAAAGGGTTTCATTGCAATCATCCTTGTCGCCACCCGGCATAGTTTCGGTCACAGATTTTTGAGGAAAGCGAGCAATTCGTCGTCAGGCCGGTAACGGCCTGGCTTTCCGCCGGGCGATGTGGTCATTGCCAGAATTTCCTCTTTCATCGCCAGGTTGGCTTCGAGGTAGATTTGCGTAGTCTCGACCGACTCATGCCCCAGCCATAGAGCAATGACCGCTCGATCCACACCCGCTTGCAGTAGCCCCATTGCCATTGAGTGTCTGAGGACGTGGGGGGTAACGTGCTTCGCGCGAAGAGACGGACAGGACGTGCCGGCGAAGGCTACGTGTTTGGCCAGCAGGTCCGCGACGCTATCCGGGCTCAGGCGACCGCCGCGCGCGTTTGGGAATAGAACCGCAGTGTTGTTCTTGGGCGGCTCACGCAGCCACGCCTTCAGGACCGCCACCGATGTCTTGGCAAGCGGCGTACACCGCTCTTTGCGGCCCTTTCCGACGCATCGTACATGGGGACCTATACCCAACGCCACGTCGTCGCGGAGCAACCCAGTTAACTCCGACAACCGCAGACCTGTTTGCACCGCCACCAGCAGCAAGGCGTGATCGCGGCGGCCAAACCATGTCTCCTGGCAGGGAGCCGCAAGCAAGGCATCGATCTCCTGACGTTCCAGGAAATGGACCAAAGTGCGGGTGTGACGCTTTCCCGGTATAGCTAATACACGCTGGATTTGAGAGACACGGGACGGTTCTTCGTAAGCGGCATAGTGAAAGAACGAACGAATGGCCGTCAGGCGTAGATTGCGGCTCCGGGCCGAAATCCCACGGCTCTTTTCCAGGTCATCGAGGAAGGCTGCAATCAGTGGCGCATCCATCTCTTCAAAAGCTATTTGGGTAGGCGGCTTGTTGAGACGCTGCTGAGCGAAATGTAAGAGCAAGCGAAACGTGTCCCGATACGACCCGACGGTATGCGGACTGGCCTGCCGCTGACTCATCAGGCGCTGTGTAAAAAAGTTCTCCAGCAATGGAGCCAGTGTAGCGGAGGACTTCATGATTGTTTCTCCCAATAAGCGTCGAATCGCTTGACCGCCAAGCCCATCAGTTCGGGACAGGCTGTCAAATACCAGTAGGTGTCGGCCACGTGAACATGTCCGAGGTAGGTCGACAAGATTGGCAGGCGGCGTTCTACGTCTTGACCGGACCGGTACCACTGGACCAACGTTTCCACGGCGAACCGGTGGCGAAAATCGTGCAGCCGTGGACCATGACTGTCAGAAGGGCCACGCAACCCGATTTGACGGGACAGAGTATAGAAGGTGCGCCGGATCTCGGCGCCATCCAGCCGGGTGCCACGACTGGAAACGAAGAAGGCCGCCGGCCGCCGAGCTAGCACACGATCCCGACGCGAAGCATAGTCTGAGAGGACAACACAGGTGGATGGATGAATCGGCACCAGGCGAGATTTGCCAAATTTGGTCCCCCGAATTGTGAGCACTCCTTCTTGCAGATCTACATCTTCTGTTTGCAGGTTGCGGGCCTCGCTGATACGCAGCCCCGCAACGGCCAGTAACCCCAACAGGCTGTAATAGGTCGGTCCTCGCAGACCGTGAGCCGAGGGTAACTGCGACGCGGCTTGCAGCAGATTCCGGATCTCATCGTCGCTATACAAATACGGGTGCGCCCGCCCGGGCCGGTGAGGCAGTAGGCCAAACGGCGGGACCTCCGTTTCTGAGTCATGAGCGCTCCAGTGGCGAGCAAAACCGCGTACGAAGGTGAGTCGCCTGGCCCATTCCGCGGGGCGCGCGGATTTGTCCTGCTGTGCCCATTCCATCGCCAGCGGAATCGTAATGCGCACCGCGCCGCGCTGCTCAAGAAACGAGGCGAACTGGATCAGCCCGACCTTTGCCTCGACCAGTTTGAATCCCAAACTGCGGCGCAGATCGACGTAGGTCTCAACCGCACTACACCATGAGGTCACTGAGCACCTCCTGGCCACGGCAAAGCCAGCGCCGCAAGCGAAACCAGATCCACCTTCGCGTAAATCGCTGTGGTCTGCGGGCTGCGATGCCGGAGGAGTTCACCAATCTCAGACAACGATGCTCCCTGCCGAAGCATCTGAGAGGCGAGCGCGTGACGGAACTGGTGGGCTCCTTTACGAGCGGCATCAATGCCGGCCCGCTCCAGCGCGTGTCTCACCACCGAACCGACACCACACTGACCTTTGAAACCTCCTAATGGCGCTCTCAGCCGGACAAACAAGCACCTACTGCTGACGGTTGGCCGTCCATGACGCAAATAGTCAGCGATGGCCTCACCGACATCGACCGGGAGGGGGAGTTGCGAGTAACGGCCCGCTTTCCCCCGCACCGTAATGAATCCTTGTTGCCAATCCAGATCCTCCAGCGTGAGCGTCTTGATCTCACTGGAGCGCAAACCCAAGCGCGCCAGGATGAGGAGAATCGCATAGTCACGGCGTCCCATCACCGTTTTCCGATCGATGGAAGCCAACACGAGCTCCACCTGGGAAAGCGGAATAGCGCGCGGAATGGCCGATAGCTTCCAGTTAGCGACAGCGGGTACGCAGGCGGCGAGATCCATGCCGATGGCTCCTCGATAGCGGGCAAATTGTAAAAAGGATCTTAGCGCCGTCGTCATCAGTTGGACGCGCCTGCTCTGAATGGCAGCCGCACGGCGCTGCACGAATTCGGTCACATCCGCAGCAGACAGACGAGCGAGGTCGACTGGCCCGTCGCCGAAATGCTCTTTGAGAAACTCGCCGACGAAGGGCAGGTAATTGGTCTGTGTCGCGGAACTCAATGCCCGCTCCTGCTGTAAGTAGAGACGGAACTCACTCCGCCAGCAGTCTGCCGGTGCCGCGGCTGGCGCTATGGGTGCTGCAACCACTCCCTGCCGCACCAACAAATCCAGCAGCCGTTGCAAAGCAGATAAATCGTGTCGCGCGGGTCGGCGACGCCGTCGGCGCGCACGAAGGTAAGGCTGAAACAGCGCTGCTGTAATCTCCACTGCCTCTATCCCTTGTTTGGCCAGCCATCGGCCAAAGTCGACGACCAGGCGGATCTGAACCTCACTCGTTTGCTGGGTATAGCCATCGCTGCGCATCTCAGAGGCGTACGAATCGAGATACGGCCCAAGCGGGCCATCCTGCTCGCATAGTCGGTGTTCCTTGAAAACGTGCTCCATCGGTGTTCTCCTTCCTGACAAGCCTTTCAGGAAAGCACCGCCGGACTATGCCGGGAAGATTTACGTCAAACCACTGCACAAGGGCACGAAAACCAAATCACCCGGCATAGTCCGGAACCCGGAATAGTGATGCAGCGAATTCAGATCCTGCCCGCCTGCCGGTGGCTGATGCGCGCCCAGGATACGTCATGAGAAAAATCGGGCCCGCTATACCGATCGTCTTCGATCCCCTGGTGGCCAACCGGGTGGCTAGCGGTGTATCAACCTCACGACGGCTCGGGCTCTGCGGACCAATGAGCCGCCCCAGAACGGTTCCCATCGCCAAAAAAGCGACCGACGCCGAGCGGAAATGGCCCTTATCAACGAGCAACGCTCCGTTTCCGATCCCGCTTCTCCCGGGCCATTCAGGTGCTCGCGGCATT
>JAEUQC010000071.1 GCA_016789905.1 Bryobacterales bacterium
CGTCTTCGCCTATCGCCTCGTCGCCAAGAACACCATCGAAGAGCGCATTCTCGAACTCCAGCAAAGCAAGCGCGACCTCGCCGAGGCGATCCTCAGCGAGGACAACGCCTCCCTCGCCACCCTCCGCAAAGAGGACCTCGACTACTTGCTGTCCTGACGCACCCGCACCGCGCGCACATAAATTGACTTCCTCCGTCGGAGGCGTGAACCACGAATACGTGATCAGAAACCGGTCAGTACCCAAAGAATCAACCGGGGTGTTCAAAACAGACCGCCGCCTGCCCCCCGGCGGCTTGAAAGATTCGGGCATGAAAGGAGATTCGACTGTGGCTAAACTGGTATTTTGTCTAGCGATCACTCTGACCGCTTCATCGAGTGTTTGGGCAGATAAGGGCGAAACCGACAGGCTTGCGGATCGCGCCGATGCCGTGGTAGTGGGCGAATTGTTTTCCGGCAAGCAAGCTGGACATTCACTATCGTTTGTGCTCTCGGTCACTCGCATACTCAAGGGAGACCTTATCGGCAGGGCGACAGTCAACGTGTCCGGAAGGATGGGCTTGTCACTATCTGGGAGCCTCGGAGGGCACTATGGTATCTGGTTTTTACAGAGAACAGGCACGCAATGGAGGCTTCTTCCTTTACTTCCTGGCGCTGCCGCGCTAGAGACTTCCGGTTACCTGCCAATCTCAAAGCTGAGTTCGCCCGCCGCTGTGGTTACGTCTTCACCGCCACGGACGGCAAATGACCGGATCGCTATCGAAATGGCCGCGGCGATTCAGAGTTATTCAGACCGTAAGCAGCTTTTCACCTTGGCATATGGGCTCCAGGGCGCAACAGAGAGCGGGCTCCTTCGTGATATCTACTTAAGCCTTCGAACTAGCTCCGATCCCGAGATAAGATTCATCGGCCTTAGCCGTACATTTGGTCCGGACGACGACCTCCTGACGCTTGCAGAGATCGCTAATAATCTCGATTTAGTACTTAAGCTACAAGCTCGTGGGATTTTGGTTCCTTCAATATGCGGCAGGACTAATTCCGACCCAAGAGCTGTTCAGTACTTGGGAAGGCTTGCACAATCATCCGACGTGGCTGTGCAGAGGTGTTCGGCTATGGCGCTGATGTACATCCACTCACGAGAGTCGTTGCCATTCTTGGCAGGCTTGCTGGATGCCATAGATCCAAGAACCCGTGAGTATGCGATCGGAGGATTAAGCCGCTTTGTGGATAATCTGCCCATCCCTACGGCGTATAACGTTACGAATGGGCAGGTTCTCATACCGCAAGGCGCTCAGCCCCACCGGACCATGGAAACCGACAAGTACTCCCTGAGCACTGGCTGGCTCGGCCGAGCCGATCAAACCGAACACCTTAAATTCTGGAAATCCTGGTGGGCCTCGATGAGAAATCAACTGATCAATCCAACGCCGCCAACGATTCCTACTGTTCCGCGCCCTTGAGGACTTGGACATCCGGATTCTAAGGCTTCCCAACTGATGGCGACGGCATTATGCTCGACGAAAGGCCGTCGGCGTATCGCGCCTGGGGGTGCAACTCCCTCCTGTAATTAAGCTAACGGAGCGATCAACGACTTTTCCCGGTGGCGGTGGCGGTGGCGGCCGCATATCTGTCATCTCTCCAAACCCGGTTTCAGGTTTTACCGCGAGTCCAGGGTCGAACGGTTCAGGAACGACCGGCGGCAACCCTACCGCGTCCATTCAGCAGGTGCCGGCCTGTACGCCGGCGATGTCCAGCATCCAGGTAAACGGGCAGACGTCCAACACGATTATTGCCGGAACCAAAGACGACGTCACGATTAACGGGTCCTGCCTTGGAACTGCGACATCGGCACAGACCAATGGAACCGGCCTGCAGTTCCTGTCGATAGCCTCAACGACCGACGCCCAGGTGAATGCTTCTTTCCAGGCCGACATCACGGCCAGCACCGGAACTCACAGCGTCACGCTGAATACCGTAAATGGCGTCATCACAGCATCCAGCAGTTCGCAACTCTTTGTTACGCGTGCCATGTTGCAGAGTTTTTCTTTCAGCGATAGCGTGCCATACAATCGCGACTGCGTGATGAACTATACACCCATGAGCACGCCAATCTATCCGGCACCGCCCGCGTCGGCAACCGTTGTCTGTCCGCAAATTGGATTCGCCGGGGATCACGCGGTCTACGTCTCCGGCAACACGATGGGCGGAACGGCAGTCTTCTCGCTCACTCCCGCTCCGCCCCAAGGGCTCACAGGGCTTTACGTCGAGGGAACGACGGCGGCCCACGGAACATTTACCGCCACCGGCGGTGTATCGATAACCGGGGGAGCTGCAACTTTCTCCGCCCCGGTTTCAACCGGTACGCCGCTCCTAGCCGGCAGAACTCAGTTCATCAACCCCCTGGAGATTACTTGAAGAATCGGCCAGACTGGCGGTTCGTGCGTCCATCTCTGTCCGGATGCGGGCACTTCATCGAACCCAATCTATGTCACGCTGGCGCCGAGCATTCTGCCCACAACCCTGCCCAAATCCGAGGTATATGGGCCGCTTATGTTGACGTATGTCAAATTGGCCGTCGGTGGCGGCGGTGCGATTAATCAGGGTACTGCGCTCGCGAACACTTGGGCGGAGTTCTCCGCGGGCGGGAGCGGTCCGAACAATGTGCGGACTTGGGACTCACGCCCTATGCGGTACTACTCGACTGGATTCACCACGTGCGCTACCAGCGCGCTATTGGCCGTGGTGAATGCGGCACCTGCCCCGTCTGGCGGGGTGATGTTCTCAGAGTCCGCCCAATGCGGTGCGTTCGAGCTATTGATGCAGAGCGCCTTAGCCGTGAACGGAATTGGCTCGGCTTGGACGACAATTAGAGCGCGCCATCAGCCGACTCCAACCACCAGTTGGTCAAATATGGTGGTCAATAACTGGTGCTTCATCGGCACATCTTCATGCCCCTCAGGCTCGCCATCGTATCCGATGGAAATAGCCTGGCAGTACAACATGAATCTGAACATCGGCGATTTAATGTACCCCCCGCGAAGTGGATACGGCGATCTGACGAATCTAGCAGGATTATCCGGGCAGAATGGGGTCGCCACGACTACACCGGCATTTACCCCAGTGGAAAAGGTCTTTCAATTTCACTTCGTCGTCAAGGTACCCCTCGTTGATGGCGGTCCGTTACCTGGCGATCAGTATTTCGATCCGTCCTATGGACGCAGGTTCGGCTCAGAAGGGGGATTCGAGAATTCGGCCATCGCCGGATACGCCTACCAGTTTGAGAGCGAGCTAGGGTCCGAGAGGTGGCACGTTTTCAGGCCGACAATACCAGCACCTTCAACGAACATCCTCTTCGAACCACAGTCTACCCGTACGATACCTTGAAAGGAGGCACACGTGCGAACTACCCACTTAATGCTTACTCTGGTTAGTGTGTCTCTAATGGCTCAAGTGACGCCTCAGGCGTCTTCGGAATCCAAAGACGAGATTTCCGGAATCGATTCCATCGGAGCGAGGACGTTAACTACATCGCGGCTCACGCTTGATGTAACGTATCCACGCGGAAAGAAGCAGGAACGTCTTGAGTTGACCGTAGTTCACGATCCCAAGGGCGGTTACTATCTCTGGCACTCCATCAACGTCAATTCGGATCAACTGGGAAACGTTGGGAATCGGCTGAAGGTGATGAAAGAACGTAGAGTCGTGGTATTCGCCGAGCCAACGAGTCTAGTCGAATTCGCGTTCGGTGATGTCCTTGCGGCATCAGTTTGGCGGCGGCGTGCTGAAACCGCGGATGCCGCGGTATCGGCATCCATCGATGAAATCCGTCAAGGACTTGCGCTCCTGGAAGACGGGCGCTCACTCAAGGCCACAAAGCTGGTGCCCTTTCTTGACGAGAAAAAGGTCTCCGGTGGCAAAACCCCGGTGGAAGTCCGTAAAATGTGGCAGGAGTTTCGATGTGAGGATTTCAACTCGTTCTGCCCAAGCACCAATAACACCATTGCCTCGATCACCAAACAGGGCTCCAACTGGCGTCTTCTGCTGCGCAACCGCTTCGACGTGGAAGTGATCCTAGATCAGAACTTCGATCTGATTAGCGTGACCCAATCGACGCTACCGCCGCCGGAGAAGCCATTCACCCTGCCCGTTTTCCCGAAGAAGTAAGTCGCCAGCAACCTTGGCGTACAGGCGCTGCTGGGCGGGGACAGCCTGGCCCGGAAAATGATCTGGGAACGGCCGCAATCTTTTGGGTACGTGAACCACAATCAGTTCAAGGCGGCGCGCTACTGTGGCGGCGGAGCCCGTCAGCGCCAAGTTCGATGTACTGCTCGATCAACTCACCGAAATCGCCGAAGAAGGCCACAAAGCACTGGTGTTCTCGCAATTCACCAGCCTCCTCGCGCTCCTGAAGCCGCGCCTCGATGAGGCGGGCCTGAAGTACGAGTATCTCGACGGCGCCACCACGGATCGTCAAAAACGTGTCGAGCATTTCCAGGCCGATGCCGATTGCCCCATCTTCCTGCTTAGCCTGAAAGCCGGCGGCACCGGCCTCAATCTCACCGCCGCCGATTACGTCTATCTCCTCGACCCCTGGTGGAACCCCGCCGTCGAAGCCCAGGCGATTGACCGCACCCACCGCATCGGCCAAACCCGCCCCGTCTTCGCCTATCGCCTCGTCGCCAAGAACACCATCGAAGAGCGCATTCTCGAACTCCAGCAAAGCAAGCGCGACCTCGCCGAGGCGATCCTCAGCGAGGACAAC
>JAEUQC010000081.1 GCA_016789905.1 Bryobacterales bacterium
CCCCGATTGGAACGCCAAGGTCCGCCCCGGCGACAACCTCTATACCAGTTCCGTCATCGCCCTCGATGCCGACACCGGCAAATTGAAATGGCACTTCCAGTTCACCCCGCACGACGAATGGGATTGGGACGCCGTCCAAACGCCCGTACTTGTCGATCGCCAATGGCGCGGCCGCATGCGCCAGTTGATGCTCTGGGCCAATCGCAATGGCTTCTTTTATCTCATTGATCGCGCCACCGGCGAGTTCCTCCAGGGCACGCCTTTCGTGAAGCTCGATTGGGCCACCGGGCTCGACGACAAAGGCCGCCCCATGCGCGTCCCCGGCAAAATTCCAACGCCGCAAGGCACCGTCATCTACCCTGGCGTGCAGGGCGGCACCAACTGGTTCGCGCCGTCCTATAGCCCCAAAACCGATCTCTTCTACCTGAACGTTTGGGACGATTATTCCAGCCTCTACTTCTCCTGGAATCAGGAGTTCGAACTCGGCAAGTGGTACGCCGGCGGCGGCATCAAGGCCGACGTGCAGTCCACGCGCCGCGACCGCATCGCCCGCCGCGACCCCAAAACCGGCTACGGCGCCGTCCGCGCCTTGAACCCGTCGACCGGCGCCAAGGTCTGGGAGTACAAGATGACCGACGTGAGCGATGGCGGCATCGTCACCACCGCCGGCGGCGTGCTGTTCTCGGGCAATCGCGAGGGCCACTTTTTCTCGCTCGACGCCGCCAATGGCAAGTTGCTCTGGAACATCTATCTCGGCGGCCAGACCGCCGCTTCGCCAGTGACCTATCTCGTCGATGGCAAGCAGCGTGTGACCATCGCCAATGGCCACACGCTCTACACATTCGGCTTGCGCGAGTAGCTACTCTTTCGGCTTGGCCGGGGCGCGGAACGAGCGCTCCACCGTGTCGTTCACGTCGGTGGAAACGGCGTGATCGCGCCACAGCCACCGCATCATCTCCGGGATCATCGCGCCGCCCTGCTTCTGCCCGTGGCGGCCAATGCCCCACGAGTAGTTCAAGTCGTAGCCCTTCGCCGATAGCGCCTTCATCATCCGCACGTTCTGGTAGAACCAGTCGCGGTTCTGGTTGTACTCGCCCCCTGGGCGCTGGCCGCGGTTGTCGTTCCGGCCATCGACGAGAAACACGCGCAACGGCTTCTTCTCGCTCGCGGCGATCAAGTCCGGATACTTGTGCCCGCCGCGCAGATCGACAAAGCTGCCAACAATGCTCAGGATCTTGCGGAACTGATCAGGCCGGTGCCACGCCACCGTGAACGCAGCGATGGCGCCGGAACTCGCCCCCGCCAGCCCGCGCTGCTCCGGGTCCTTGGAGATGTTGTACTCCTTGTTGAGCACCGGCATCAGTTCATCGGTGATCACCTTCGCGTAGCGGTCATCAAGCACGTTGTACTCGGTGGGCCGATTGGTCGTGCGGTCGCCCCACTCACGCGGCGTGGGCGAGGGCTGATCGGGCCGACGCCCGGGGCTGATGAACACCGCGATCATCACCGGAATCTCGCGGCGATAAATCAAATTATCAAGCACGTTCTGTACTCGCGCGTCGCCTTCCGGCGCGATCATCGCCGGGCCGTCCTGCCAGATCATCAGCGCCGCCGGCACCGCCGGATCGTACTGCGCCGGCACGTAGACCGAATAGTCGTGCAACGTGCCCGGATACGCTTCGCTCGGCAACTGAAACGGGCCCTTGATTACGCCCTTGGGCACGCCATCCTGGGCCATCGAATCCGGGCCAAGCTTGTAGTACATGTCCGTGTTAACGGCGGGGGCGGAGGCCTGCGCCAGCATCACACCGCCGGTCAGCAGTATCGAAACAAATAAGCGTTGAAGTGTCACCGGGCCACCATATCACAGCGCCTCGTGAAAATTCGTTCTGATATGTTGAATCCCCTTCTTCAACCGGGGCTCAATTCTTGATATATGGAGAGACGGTTAAATGCCATGCGAACTATACAGATTGCACTTTTTGCTCTTCTCACTCTCTTCAGCCCGGCGGCACTCGCCCAGGGGGAACGCGCCACGGTGACCGGCACGGTCTCCGATTCCACCGGCGCCATCATTCCGGACGCCGCCGTCGCCATTCGAAACACCGAAACCAATGTCACAACCCGCACGACGACCAACTCGGCCGGCCTGTTCTACGCCCCCGCCCTGCCGCCGGGCCTTTACGAAGTTACCACGAACAAGCAGGGCTTCCGGACAAACCGTTTGTCGGATCTGCGCTTAACCGTCGGCCTCACTGCCACCGTCACAGTCACGCTGGAAGTCGGCGCGGTAACAGACGCGGTGGAAGTCACCGCCACGGCGGTGCAGTTAGAGGCGCAAACCTCCGGGTTGGGAAAGGTTGTGGAAGAGCGCCGCGTCGTGGAACTCCCGCTGCTCGGCCGCAACCCGCTGGCGCTTGCGGCCACCGTGCCCGGCGTCAACCCAACCAGCGGACAGCGCGGCACGGGCCAGGACATTGTCGGCGTCTCCACCACCTCGCAAATCAACGGCGGTCTGGCACAACAGAACGGCGTGCTCATCGACGGCGGCGAATCCCGCGGCACCACCGAATCCGGCAACGCCTACACCGTGCCGATTGAAGCGGTCGGCGAGTTCAAGGTCGAAACCTCCACCTACTCGGCGGAATTCGGCCGCGCCGCCGGCGGCATCGTGAATGTCGCCACCAAATCGGGAACCAATCAGTGGCACGGCGTGGCATTTGAGTTTTTGCGCAACGACCGCCTGAACGCCAATAGCTGGCAGAACAACCGGAACCGCGTGCCCAAGGGGCTCTTCCAGCGCAACGAATTCGGCGCCGGGCTGGGCGGCAAAATCATCAAGGACCGCACGTTCTTCTACGCCATCTACGAAGGCACGCGCCAGGGCAGCCCCGACCAGGTGCTGGCCACCGTTCCAACCGCGCTCCAAAAGCAAGGCGATTTTTCGCAGACGCTGGATCGCACTGGGCGCTTGAACGTTATCTACGACTACACGACCACGCGGCCGAACCCGGCCGCTCAGGGATCGCTGATTCGCGACGCGTTCCCCGGAAACCGGATTCCGTCGGCGAGAATTCACCCAATTTCAACGAGAGTGGTGCCCTTTTATGGTGAATCCAACCGCCCGGGAGAAGGCGCTTCTCTGGTGAACAACTACTTCCGCGTTGGCAAAGCGATTAGCAACGCCAACTCCTGGTTCGGCCGCATTGATCACATCCTGACAGACAAACACCGCCTCTATGGCCGCTACGGCGGCCGCGAATTGAAGAACACCACGCAGGTGGCGCTGAACCCGGCCTTCCCGCCGCGAACGCTCAGCTCCAACCCCGCCAACAGCGCGCTGATCAGCCTCACCTCCACCTTCACACCG
>JAEUQC010000084.1 GCA_016789905.1 Bryobacterales bacterium
ACGAATGCAAACTACTGATTTTGCTCATCTAACCCAACTGCTCCTCACAACCCTTTTGGTGCTCGACGCACCAGCGACAAAAAAGTATGTTTTCATGCGTTTAGGCCAGTTCCGACCGTTCTACTGCCGGATTTAGGTTGATATTCCTAGCCGTTAACCATCGGACGATTTCCAGGTAAAGCAGTGCGGCCTCCTTAACATGAGCAACCGCGGCGGCCAAGTCGTCAAAGTGGAGGATGTCGACGACCTTTTCTTTGTTCCATGCAGTTCCCGCCACGTCGTCCACGCCTGAGGTTCGTAGAACAAAATAGGGAAAATCACTCCGATCTTCGGGAATGTCGGCCTTGCCAACGGCCACCAAACCCTTGTAATAGGGCATACCCGTGCGTAATAGGGCATCCAAATCATGTCGAGCAAGCGAATTAAGCCTATGTACAAAGCGGGCGCGAGCAATCGCCGAGGCGATTGGTACTGAAGAAAGGCTCCCCAAACCAAGCCCAGGAAGCTCATCGAGCGATTCATTCATTTATTTATTCCTCCGGCATGCCTGAAACTCAAATCGCATCGCGCTGCGGTCTCCGCGGTGGCGCCGTACTCCGTCGGCGTTACTGCTATTCCAAGAGCTTAGTATGCCAACACTCACGGATTCCGCACTTTCCATCGGACACTTCCCCGCCCGGCCGCGTATATAGTACGCAGAAGTCGCCGCTCGGCAGCTTCAATCCACTGATCACCAGACGACCGAGCCACCGCAAAGCGGACCTCGTCGTGGGTGTCGAAAGACAAACCCATGCGCGACCGCACTCCGCACTCCCAAGGCCCCACCTTCGCCAGGGAATTCCATCCAGAACAGCTGGATCTTGACCAATTCGCCGCGGCGATCCGCCTGCTGCTGGCGCCCCGAAAACACGACTTGCATTTCGTCCCCGACCAAGGGATTCATGTGGTGACCCACTAATGCCAGTCGCCGTATACGTCCGAGTCTCTACCGAAGAACAGCGCGAACGTCAATCGATCATGACGCAGCGCGAATTCGCGGAACGCTACTGCGGGCTCCACGACCTCTCAATCTTCCGTATCTACTCCGACGATGGGATTTCCGGGACGGTGCCGGTCGATCGCCGGCCCGAAGCCAGCCAAATCCTATGCGACGCCCGGCTCCGCAAATTCGACCAGCTTCTCGTCTATCGGCTCGACCGCCTCGGCCGCGAGACTAAGCTGATTCTCAACGCCGTCGATGAACTCGAAAAGCTCGGCGTCCGGGTGAAATCGATGACGGAGGAATTCGATACCGGCACGACGACCGGGCGGCTGATGCTAACGATGCTTTCCGGCTTCGCTAGCCACGAACGAGACGTTATTCGCGAGCGGTCCGTGGCCGGCACACAGCGCGTCGCCCAGGCAGGCGCATGGCTCGGCGGCATCGTTCCATACGGCTATCGCAAGGTCGGCGAGAAACGGGACGCGCACCTCGTCGTCTCTGAGGATCAGATTCCTGGCGTGACGATGTCTGAGGCCGACGTAGTGCGCGAGGTGTTTCGGATGGCTGCCGTCGAACGGAGTTCTTGCCGCATCATTGCGGAGCGACTGAACGAATTGCGGGTTCCGTGCGCATACACTCGCGACAACCGGTTGCTCCTACGCGGCAAGCGGAAGGTCAACACATCGGGGCTCTGGGGTCCGGGCCGGATTCGCGGATTGATCGTCAACACGACGTACAAAGGTGCCCACGAATACGGCAAGCGGACGAAAAGCAAACGGGCTCCGATCATCCGTTCGGTACCACCGATCGTTAGCGACGACCTGTGGCAGAAGGCCCAGGCCAGCTTGCAAGCCAACCTTTTGTTCAGCCAGCGTAGCGCGAAGAACGACTATCTGTTGCGCGGCCTGATCAAATGCACGCGCTGCGGCCGGACCTATATTGGGACCGCCTCGACCCGCAAGAATGGGAAGCGCGAGTTCTACTATCGCTGCAACGGCATGCATACGCGAGCGTTGCTCAACGGTGCCCCACGTTGCGCCGCCAAGTCGGTCCGGGGCGACCTATTGGAACAGCAGGTTTGGGCGGACGTTGAGGCGTTTCTGCGCAACCCCGAGGCCGTCCTCGCCCAGCTGCATGCGAAGCTCGCCGACGAAACCACCGGAGGCCCCGGCGCCGCCGACAAGCTCGCCCGGCTTGAGGGACTTCTCGCCCAGAAGGTTGCCGAACGTGGACGGGTTGTGGGGCTTTTCCGGCGCGGACGCCTATCGGAAGAGGACCTCGACACCCAAATGGACGAGATCGCCAAAGAGGAGTCAGCCCTGAACGCCCAAGCGAAGCAGCTTCGTGGAATGGTGGGCCAAGCCAGCTCGATCGCCGGAACGCTACGGTCGGTCGAGTCGCTGCTGGTAGAACTTCGTGAACGATTGGACGGGCCCATCGAGTGGGAGATAAAGCGCCGGCTGGTCGAAATCTTGGTCGGCGGGATCGAGGTCGAGACCATTGATGGTGAGACCGGTGTGATGACAAACACCGTCGTCCATTACCGGTTTGGGCAACCCGGCACCGCGCTGCCGGTCACGCTGCCGCGCTGCTACTTCGGACCGGTGATTCGCGTCCCTGCGAAGGCGGAGACCCTCGGCGATCACATACGGAAACGGCGCTTGGCGCTGAAGCTGCGCCAGAAGGATGTGGCCGCCCAGTTGGGTGTTACGGAATCCACCGTATACAACTGGGAGGCGAATACGACGGCGCCGGATTTCCGCGCTATGCCGGGCGTCATTGAGTTTCTTGGCTACAATCCGGTGCCCGAGCCGACGGACGCAGCTGAGCGGCTGCTATGGCAGCGGACGTCTCAAGGGCTGTCACAGAAGGAAGCGGCGAGGAAGATGGGGTTGGATCCGGGGACCCTGGCGCGGTACGAGCGGGGAGAGCGGTCGGCGCACCCGATCAAGTGATGGCGACTGGGACGCGCATCGCTTCAAACGCCCGCTTGTAGTTAAAGATGAGCTGCTGGCGGGATACAGTGAGTTGGCTCTTCGCCAGCCGTGCCAACGCCTCGTCGCGGATATTCTGTGGAACGCCGGCCGCCTCAAGGGTGGCCGCAGCCGTGGCTACAAGATCATCCAAAGAGACCGAACCAACAAAAGCCTGGAAGGAGGCTTCATGGCCAACGATCCCAGCTCGTCTCGCGGGTCCCGCTTGGCCGGAGTAGTGGATTACCCGAGTGAAGGGCCTCTGGAACTGCCGCCGAAGCAGCTGCTGCGACACGACGTTGCCCACCGCGACGATGCATGCGTCGGGAGTAGCGCAGAGGTTAAGTTCCTCCAGCAGCAGCGCGTACCATCGGTCATACCGCTCAGCCCTGGCAGCACCTGCGCGGCTGACGAGCATGGCGCCCTTCGACAGGTCCGTGATGAAATAGCGCTGCCCCGTTCCGCAGAGGTAGCGTTGCGCGCAGAAATGCAGGATGAAATCCTCGGGAGAGAACAAGAAGTTTCGAAAACCTGCATCAACCCGTGACCGCGCTTCGTCCGCCGACTTCGCCCACCAGCCAAGCGACGGTTCCATGCAGATCAGAACGTACTGGACAGGAGCGATTGGCTCTGGGTTGGGAAGAAAGACGTCACCGTCGGACTCGGCGAGTGCCCTCATTCGCGTTTCAAGCTGGCGATACGCAGCGTGGAACTTCTCGTCAATTGGCATGTGAACGCCGTTAAAACCGCGGCGACTCTTATCATGTCAAATCGCAACTCAATCATTACATAGACGAGTGGATGAAGTTGATCCTGAGGTGGCAGGGCAAGTGCGCAATGCGCGATAGAATCGGAATTGCATGCGCGCCGCTGAGACCGTTTATGGCTGCGATTGAATCGCCCGCGAGCATCAGACCGGCAGCCAAAGGTAAGAAGTCCAGATGATGATTGACTATGATCGGGTGCTTCAAGGTGCCGCATCCGATGATTCCGTGAACGCGCAGGAGTACCTGCGCGAGGAACTACCCTATGTGTGGCTCGATGCATACATGGCGAAACTGCCTCACAAGCCAAATGTTCATCGCGTCGACGTTGATGGGTTCGAATACCTCTGGGATTTCAGCACGGAGTTGGTCCAGAAGGGACAGGTAGCCGAAGCCGCGGCAGTGGCGGACAGATTGATTGCCGTTCACGGATTCTCGAAGCCCATCGCGAAGCCGCGGCTGGACTCTAGATTGAGAGGGCGAACGCTTGGCCCCGTCGATGCGGTAGAAAAGTCGCAGCGAGGGCAGTACGACCGAGGCCACGCAATTGCTCATACGTTAGGTGGCGCCCTCGACCTCAACATCATCCCGCAGATTCGCCACGTAAACCGAGGCGGACTATGGCGGCGCATGGAACGGTACTGCCAGCAGCACGCGAGCACCTATTTCTTCTGTCGGCCGATCTATTCGGGACTCTCAGCGCACCCTTCAGAGATCGAGTTCGGGATACTGAAGGCTGACGGCATGCTATGGACTAGCCGATTTAGGAACTTCGAGCGGGTCGAGGAACTTGAGGAATTTGAACGGCTCTACAGACGCAAGATCGCCTCCGATGCGGACCCTGAGAACAAGTCGGAAGGCTAGCCCAGATACAACACGTTATTAGTCGCCGTGCAGCAACGCTTCCAGACGTTTTTCAGAGAATCGCCAGCATTCGGGGATTCGTTCCACGGTGCCAGCACCCGCCGCGCGAGGCCCCCAGGTATGTTCTTCGTAAAGGATAGTGTCTCCTCGGCCGCCTACAGTCTCCCGCATGCGTTGCGCAACTTCTCCTGGTCTCGCGAGGTACGTTCTCGGCATTTCGTTGAGCGCGACGCCCTTGAACTGAACAAAACAGAAGACGGTTCGTGAGCCATGCCGTTTAAGCCAGGTATCAATCGCACCGTAATAATCGGCGTTCGCCAGCAACGACTGTGTGAGGCCCCAACTACCGTCCTGGCTGCCCTTGACCGATACCTTGAGCATCCGTTCACCCTGTGCAACGATGAGGTCATATTCCGGTTGGTTCGCTCCGTATTGTACGGACACATCGAACCCGCACCGAGCAAACTGCGCGGCGGAAACTGCTTCCGCGGCAACGCAATCTGCCAGGAAGTTAGCTTGTTCTTCATTAACCTCAGTATCTTCCACCTCCCTGCGCTCACCAAACGGTGCGTTGGCGTTGCCGAGGGGCTGGCCGTAGAAGCGGGTTCAAACACTTCCGCCCGCCCGCTGTTCAAGCGCCTTACCAGCTCGAACGTTTCGAACACGTCGGTCCGTAACTCTCCGTCTTTCAATGCCTCAACGGACGAATGTTCCTACCAAGGCAGGCCGCTCGATGCTTTGCCATTCAGAGCCAAAAGAACTATTCGCTTGATAATGGGCGATTGGCGGCAGGTTCCTTATTTGGCGCGGAGAAGCGCGTTGACGAGGCTACTGTTCCAGCCGCGTCAGGTAGAGCGCGACGAGCCCGAAGGCGAGACTGCAAGTGAGCAGGACTGTGCCGATCCGGCGCTCGTTATAGTGCTTGAACCATAGGTAGACGCCGGATGCGCCCAAAAGGATTAGGCCTGAGGAGGTGCAGAAGGCCAGCACTGACCAGAGGTTGGCCGGCATGTATTCGTGCCAGACGCCGTGGTTGGTGTGGAGCGCCATTAGGGTGTTTAGCGCCGTCTGGCGGCGGACGGCGATCTTCGCCTCGCCGGTGGCCGCCGGATAGCTGACATCAGCAACTTCGCCGGGCCTCACGATGCGGAACGTGACGGTGCCACCCTTCTCCTTGATCTCGCGGAGATCGCCACGGAGGCCGTGCGAAGTCATGAGTTCCATCGCGGCGGCTCGTGGCGTCGCCAGGGCGGCCGAGGGGAGTTGGACGACCGTTTCTGTGACCTCCATTTTCGGCTGGCCGAGACGCCCCCGGAAGATCACCGTCAGCGAACTGACCGCGAAGATCAGGGCCATCAGGAATAATCCCAGCCCGAGGCCAAGGTGGATATTGCGCATCAAACGGAACATAGTTTCACCGGATTGCGAACCAGAGGGCCGCAGTGACAACGACGGTGGCTGCCAGCGTCAGTTGGGCCCAGAGCAGGCCGGGACGTGTGGCGATCCACAAGTACAGGCCGGAAAAGGTCATGAAGAGAAATGCCCAAGTGGAGAACTCGTTGAAGTAGCCCCAGAGAGACGACATCACCGTCAACTGGTGGCGGCCAGAATGGGCCGTGTGCATGGAGGACAGGTAGCTGAGGGTAGAGTTGCGGCGGTGATCGATACGGACGACGCGTTTTTCTTCCAGAAACGTGACTTCGCGACCGCCGTTGATGGTGAAGACGTTGAATGCCAGATGCGATTGCTCGTCGCGGTGGACATTGTAACGGCCGGCCGCGAGCGGGATCTTTACGGCGGCGTAGATGGCTCGGGAGAGTTTGTCGTCATCGAGATTGCCCGGCGCCTGGTAGGCGACCTCCTGGGTGCCGGTTACCGGCGGCGGCCGGAATTCGCCGGCGGCTGGGAGGAACATCGCTTCAACACCGGTAACGCCCCATACCAGGAACGCGGAAAACGTCAGCAGTCCGGAGTACATGTGGAGCTTTTTGGTGTACTCGAAAATCCCCTTATCCCAACCCATAGATATCGAGGCAGTTTACAACAACAGGCTGGTTGTTCGCGCGGGACCCCAACAGCGCGGCACGTTAGCGACGCAGCTTAGATGAATTGCCGCCTACGCGCAGCGTGATAGTTGTCTCCTTAGCAAAGGAGCGCTAGATGACACCCGAGGCCAGACTGGATCGACTGGAGCGTAGCATTCGGAGGTGGCGATGGGGGGCGCTTTCAATAGCAATTACCGCCGGGTGTCCTGGTTCCGTCTTTGGGGGCAAGGATATCGAGTTCGGTTCCAGCGCGAACTCGCTAAGCGATTTGAAATCTACATGAAGTTTCGAAGTCGCGAGAGACAGCGGATTCGGTTACGGGTTCACCATAGGGTTCAATTGAATGGGTCCCAGTCTTCGGGACGGACGCTTCCTTGACCGAGGGTTGCTCGCGTTCCTCGATCATTGCCAAGCCAACGCCGCCTCCAGGATCGGACGCGAATCTACGATAGTAAACACCGCGTTGATCGTCCGACGGAAAAGCTCCTCGTGAGGGAGTTTTGCGAGGTATACTTTACGCCAAACGTACAGATCGTAAATAGGAGCCGAGATGCCGACATCTTTGGAAGAACTGTCTAGGGCCGAGGCCTTGAACTTTGCCGAGTCAAGTCGCCTGTTACGGGAATCTACCGGTCTTGTCAGCGAGATTGAAACTCTCTATGAACTTTTGCCGCCTCAGCTGCGATGGCCGCCCAGCGGCGTGAACTCTGACGAGTCCATTTCGATGATTGCAGCCGCCCACGAGCTGGGCTTTTGCCGCCGCCAATTATCACTGGGCGTATTGACCTTGTTCCGCGCCTATCGGGGCGATTCCCTCACCCATCTGAGACGAGCGATTGAATCCTGTGCATTCGCCGTCCGAATGATGAAGCACCACAATCTGATTCAGGATTGGCAAAATGCCGCAATGGGTGATAGCGCCTACGCGAGGTACCGGCGGTCATTCAAGGCCAAAGACCTCTTCCCCGACAGCGCTCATGCGGATCACGATCCAATCCTGAGCGAACTCAAGGATACCTACGATCTTTGCTCAAGATTGATTCACGGGAGTATTTTCGGTTTGGCGGGCCATTTCAAACACCCCCAGCCTGAGAACGCTTCGTTCGAGGTCAACTTCTTTGATCTGCCCGAGAACGGCGAGTTGATAAACACGTACTTTCTCCACCTGAACGCTCATAAACGGATGGCGCGGCTCTTCGAGAAGTCTCTAAAGGGATACGCAACTGGAGATTTTGTGGCGTGGGAAGTCAGAATGAATGCGGTAGAAGCAAGCTTGGCCGTTCACTCGAATACCTGGAGCAAGCGTCTGCCCGCGAAAACGTAGTGGTCAGGAGCAAAGACTCGAAACTATGCCTGAACCTGACGAAATCGCAAAGCCGGAGGAGAAACCGGACGAGCCGGAGAAAGTCGCCTCTGCTGAGGAGTGTGATGCGGATCTCGACGACGTGTTTGGCTACGGCGACCGCTAGCACCTTGTTCAGTTGTTATCCGCACGGACGCCCGTGCAGATCCCAAACTCCGATCAAAGCGCTTGCAACCCTGGGGCAGTGCGCCGCGAAACCGGCGATTGCTGACGAGCACCCAACTAAAAAGAGCCATTCTGGCAGAACTACCCAATGCTATAACTTCCCTCCGCCGCACCGATGATAGAGTATCCGGATGGAACTGAATCCAACGATACTCGCCGCCGCACTCGAAGGACTCGAGATCCGACTGGCTAACTTGAACGCGATGATTGCCGATGTGAAAAGCCGTACGTCGCTGAAGGCCACCAAGACAATTCTCAAGAAGCCAAGAGCCACCAAGGCCGTAGGCAAAAAGCGTGTGCTCTCCGAAGAGTCGCGTGCGCGGATGGCGGAAGCGCAAAAGAAGCGGTGGGCCGCCGCGCGGAAGGCGAAGGGGTAGCTGTCCTTCTTATGCGATGCCGAAATTTCCATGAGAGTATTTCGGCCAGCGAGACACTAACTATGTGATAGGCTCTCCCGCCGATCAGGATGAATCTTAAGGCGCGGCAAGAGTCTGAGCCGCGCCATTTTTTTGATCCTCGTCCTGCGTTGTTGCTTCTTTTGTGTTTGCTGGCCGTTCCTCGTTGTCCGAGCATCGGAGGACTCTGGTGCCCGCAAGGAGAACCGGTGGTGGGGCGGTTGGCACAACGGCCGCGAAGCCGGATGCAGTTGGGCACAGTGAACTGCTTAAATCGGCTGGATTGCTTTGACCTTTCGCAATGAACGGCGCGGCGCATCGCTGTTTCATTTCCTTGAGCGTCTACGGCTCCGCGACTTCGTCAGTTTATCGCTGGTGGGGCTTCTCCAAGCAGACCGCGCCGCAGGAGCGACGCTTGCTCGTTCAGGGGGAGATCGGAATACAGCTTCATTTGGTTAAGCGGCCTGATCAGGTTTGAGTAGGTCTCCTCCAGATGGGCGACGAGAGCGGCTATGGTTTTGTGTGCGGCGATGTCTTCAAAGGTCACCTCCATTCCATTGAGGACAGCGGCGGTGACATCGTCATCCAATAGTTCCTCCCAGCCGCGTCTGAACGCAATTTCAAGCTGATCACCGGAATCAGAGGTTATTACAAAACCACCACAGATTTCAGTAGCGCCCGGCCCGGGCGGGTATACGGCCAAAATATACAGATTAGCCATGTATCGAAGGATTGTTCCGATCTGCGGGTGTTTTCCTCCCGCCTAATTCTCTATGAGGATATCGGATTTCGAGAGATTTGCCCAGCCTGGATGGGGGTACTGGAGCGGTAGGAGTACGTCGGGACAATCCTCAAGAAATTGAATGCGACAATTCTGTCCGAATACCCACTAACAAAATTAAGGGAGTCATCACGTGAGGGTAGTGATCGCGGACGGTTTGCCTGACGTCGTCAAAAGTAAGTTTGGTTCGTTTTCGGTGAAGGCGGAGGATGGTTCTTACTACTGGGTAACGCTGCCGACGTCAGCTCGCTGTGCCGCCCAGAAGGCGTTCGCGACACTGCTGGCGCAAGCTTGTGGGGCGACGTGCGCCGACTCTACGCAGGTTGTAATTGGTCCAGGGCTAGCCCGGAACCTGATAGGCCGCGGTTGTGGCAGTGCAGAGCAGTTCGCGTCTCAATCGGGA
>JAEUQC010000107.1 GCA_016789905.1 Bryobacterales bacterium
CAATTCGCGCTGCAATTCCACGATGGGCGCCGCTACCCGGTTACTTTCTCTTCGGTTCATCTCCAGTCGCCTCCCAGCGACTATTTGAACCTAGCTAGAGCGCCCGTTCTTCGTCACGCAGGCTTGCCGGAAGGACACAGAAGCCGTGCCACGGTGTTGGAACTGATCTGAATGCCGTAGTCCGACAATGCGGTGGCGATTCTGCCGGTGGTGATGCGCGACCACTTGAGCCCGGTGATCGGATCGCCAGCGGTATCGTGATCGAGAAGATATTCGATCAGCGAGACGATGTCGGGTCTTTTTTTTCGATGGAGGGGCGTCCGCCGCCGTGGCGTCGCGTGCGACCGGTTGAGACATCGTGATCCAGGAGTTGCTGCCTCCCGCGAGCCACGGTGTGCGAATCCAACTGCAGGAACTCCGCCAGGAGCGTATCGCCGCCGTGCCCCAAACGGATCGACTCCAGGCCGGCATACAAGCGGCGTTGCTGTTCATCGAGCAAGCTGTAGAACAAAAGGATTGCGGCTTTCAGTTCTTCTGGAGACACCTGAACCGCGGAGGCGTGGACGGCGAGGGGGACGGTGGCCGTCGCGCTGCGGACTCGAATCTGATCCTTTGAGGATCGCGGGTCAACCGCCGTGTAGAGGAACCGGCCATTGACGAGACTCCTGCGCAATCTACCTTTTTGCACTAAATCGTGGAGAGGGTCCTGAACCTCCACGTGCAGTTGGTCGGCAAGTTCATCGGCGAAATAGCCCTGGGGAGAACGCTCGACCCAGGAGGCGAGTGTTTCCACAAGAGTGCCGAGTCGAGAGAACCAGACATCGTCGTGAGACCACAGTCCACGATCATCGAAGCGAACGATCTCTCGGAGTGAATAGAACCTTCCGCGATGACTATAGCTGGAGGCATACTGAAGGGCCTTGAGTTTACGCAGGACGGTGAGCGACGAGGCGCCGCCCAGAGCTTCACGCATTTGCGGAAGATCCGCGATCTTGCAGGCCAGGAGGTAGCGGCGAAGGGTCTTGGAGTCAAAAGAAGGCGGGCGCATAATGATATAGTTCCGATTCGAAAGCTTCTACACTCGGAACTATATCACAATGATGCGCGGCGAGGTTCGCCCACAAGCTCACCCAGACACCATTAGTTTCTGGGGGTAAAGACCGAAGGAGGTCTTCTCAAGAAAGCTGCATTCGAGACTGTTGTGATCGAAGTCCGCATGTCGCTGACTAGTTATTGTTTAGTCGACCCTAAGCACTGGCCGCGAATCGGGCGAGCGTCCGCTGCGCCAGTATGCTCTCCACCATCTTGTAACGCCACCCGTGGAAGGGCTCGCCCAGCGTCACCAGTAGGCGCAGCCCATGTGGCGCCCGGCAGCCCAACCGCGTTAGGTCCCACTCTCCTTCCCCTCGCGATCGCAGCTTTGTTGCATAGTGCCAGTCCGTAAGCGGCAGTTCATAACTCACACCTCCGGCTCGGAAACCCAGCCGTGCCAGATAGCGTTCCCTCGATGGGTCCCAGCGGCAAATGGCTCGCGGATCCATAGGCGCTACATAAAGAATAGACTCCCCGCCCGTGTCCCCCCGGTCGCGCACACTCCGCCCTTCCGTGCCAAACAGCGGACCTTCGCTCACCTCTTCTCCCTCCAGCCGCTCCAGATACCCGCGTGATGCCGGGCGCTCCAGCAGTTCCCATGGCGTGTCGTCCACCACACGGTTCTCCGGCTGTCCGGCCCGTCCGTCAGCCCACGGCGCCTCTACGCGAATCAGGTCGTATGGCCGCGGCTCCACCAGTTCCCCCATCCGGTGGTGTTCCGGATACAGAACCCCGCTCGGCGTAGGTGCCACGAGCCGCGTAAACCCCCAGTTGCCCGGACGCACCTGGCCGTATCCGATCAGTGATCGGCCATCCGCCCGCCGGGATACGCCCACTACCAGCAGTTCCAATGGCACCTCTACTGGAGTAGTGGCGCGCCGACTTGAAAATTCTCTCCCCCAAATCCGAAAGTTCTAGGGGATTTCACTCACGGGGAAGCCGGAATCACGTAGGAAACCTAGGAAAACACGGTCATTCACTGGGTAGCAATCCTCTCCAATGGGGCCTACGCTAGGGATGGGAGATATCCAAGTCCCGAGGATTCTGACCTTGCGTTGTCGCTATTGCAATAAAGCCATCTCGCTGCTCCGGCGCCTGAACGACGCCGAATATTGCTCCGACGCCCATCGGTTCGCCGACGCGGGAGAGCAGGAACTCGCAATGCGACGGCTGGCCGAAACTCAACCCGCCAACCAGCGGACCCAGCGCGTGGCCGCCGCCAAGACCAACCAACGGACGCCGGGTGGCCAATCGGCCGTGGCCACGCTCGACCCTTATGCTGGAGCATCGATGTCATTGGAGGGCGGAGCACTTCCCTTTCTGCCGCCCCCGATTTCCGCTCAAAAATGGACGCTGGCTTCGCCGGACGCGCTTCATTGTGCCCCCATTCTGCTCTTCCGCGACCGGGATGCCTCGCTTTCCGCGGAGATGCCCCTGGTCTCCCGGCTAATCCGTCTACCCGCCGGCGCGCCTGCGGCTAGCCGCTTGGCGGCCGCTGTGGTGGGGCAACTCCCGCAGGTCCGGATCGTATTCCCCCGGTCGCTGGCCTCCAGGCCGTCGCAACGAGGAAAATGGGCTTCACGGCCCGTCGCACGGCTTTCCTCGCTGACCGTTCTTCCGCTAAAATCCCCGTGTTCGCACATGGGCGAAACAACCGTGCTGCCTGCTATTGTGCCGAAATCGCCAAGCAGGCCCCGCTCGCGCGCGGTCCACTCGCTGGCTGTGGTGTCAACACTTCGCAACCTGTTGCCTGCTATGCCGCCGGTTGGACGTTTTTCCCCCACCGCCACACCGCAAGCTCCGTTGACGGCCCCGGCGAAGGTATCGTTCCCAATTTCCCGGCTCGCTCCGCTCTCTCCGCCACCTGTCATTGACCATTCCGCCGAGCTTTGGGACATTCTCGATGCCACTCCGCTCGCGCCTCCGGTCCCGGCGGCGGCCTATGTCCAAGTCTCGCCCATTCCTCCGCCAAGCGATCCGGTACGCAGTCCGAGCCGTTCCCTGCCAATCGATTTTCCCGGCGTTCCGATGGCATTTGGCCACAGACCGCGTCCAGCGGCGGTCGACTTGCTTCCGCCGGGCGCCGTCGGCCAGCTTGCCTTGCGCTCGTCCCCCAGCGGTGCCGCACCGCGTGCCATTCAGAAATCGGCGCCATTAGCACTGACGTGCGCGGCCAGACACCGTTTTCCGGACCGGAAATCCACAAAGATCGCCGGCGCATTGGCACAGATTTGGAAGGTGTCGCCGATTCCGGTTCCCGTCCCTGCCGCTGGCCGGACCTCCGCGCGTTGGCAGTCCACCTGGGAATTCGGATCTATACCGCCTCGATTCCGCGCGCCAGGCATCCAAGCCGGAAAGCACTCCCTGCCTTCCGCCCACGGGCTGGCCGTTCCCCCGCCAAGGCAAGCGGGCGTGGTCGCTGTTCCGCACCACAGCCAGCATTGGTTTTCGGCGGAGATCACTGCGGCTCGCCCGGCCTTTACCCTCAACGCAGTCACTGGACAACCCGCGTTGGAACCTACGGTCTTCCCAGTTCCCCGCCCCGAACCCGCGCCGTTTCCCCACGCGGCGCGTTCACTGCAAACTCTTCAAACCGTGCTCCGCGTCCGGCTGCCCCGCCGGCCCGGCGCCACCGCCACAGCGTTCGGCGCGGGCTCGTCGAACCAACGTTGCGTCACGCTTTCGCCTCCCGCGTTCGCCATCACAGGCTGGCGCCCGGACATCAGCCCGGCCTCGGACCTCTGTCCGGCGCCCGCGTTTCCCCTCCCCGGCAAAACTGGACCCGCGCGCGTTCTACGCCGTCTTCCCGTTCGGCTATTCCAGGTTCCTGGCGCCCAGCCGATGGCACGCCCGCTGGGCGGCAAGCCCCTGGCCTATCCCATGGGCCTGTGGGCCTCGCGTCCGCTCATTCGCTCTCCTTTCATCGATTTCGACGATGGCAAACGCCGTCCCAGCCACTTGTCGCCCCAACAGTTGGGTCGAAAGATCCGCGAACGCCTCTCCGCCGAGGGTCTCAGCGCCCTATGGACACGGTTCACGTATCTTCCGTCTGACCTGAAGTGGATCGCCATGGTCGTTCCGCTCATCGTCGGTATTTGGGCGCTCGCCCGCCCGTCCAGCCCAGGCCCGGAGTCCAATCCCCAGCCGATTGCGCGAGAAATCGAGACCGTAGCCGACGCACCCTCGGAAGAATCCAAGGCGGCCGTCGCCAGCGTCACCGTAGCGCGTTCCGCATCCCCCGCCTCCGCCGTCGTCGCTCCCGCTAAACTCGTTCCGGCTGCGGAGCCTTCACGCTGGGACCTCCTGACTTCCCGCATTGCGGGTCGCGCCAGCGTCGACTTCGAAGAGGATTTCCACAATGGACTGAGCCTCTGGGAAGGAAAAGGCGAATGGGCCCGTTCCTGGTCGTACGATCGCGCCGGAACCGTCCGCCCTGGCCAGATGGCAATCTTTCAGCCCAGCGTGCCCTTACGCGACTACGTGTTTGAGATGAAGGCCGCTATCGATCGTCGCGCGATTCAATGGGTGGTTCGTGCTTCCAGCCCGCAGAATTACCATTTTGCCCGCCTTAACGTCACTCCAGGCGCCCCGCTCACCAAACTTGAGTTGGAGCGCTGGAGCGTTGTCAACGGCCGCACCGGTCGCGTCACCCGGCTTCCCTTGCCCCACGCCAGCGCGAATCAGACGCTGTTCGCCATTCGGGTCGAGACCCGCGGGGATAGCGTAACCACCTACCTCCAGGATCAGGTGATTGATACGTTTAACGACGCCCGCCTCCAAGACGGCGGCGTGGGACTGCTAGGCGCCGGCGACGACCGCCCGCGAATCTATGGAATCCGCGTGTTCCATCAGAATGATTTTTTGGGCAAGCTCTGTTCTTTTTTGGCTCCGCCGCCGATAACTAGCCAGGGATCTGAATAAAGGTCGCCAAGTTCGAACGCTAGTACCCAGGCAGAGAGTGAGCAATATGAGCAAAAATCAACCTTCCCGCACCGGCAATCGTGGAGGAAACGGATCGGCCAGCGCGCCTGTGGATGGCGCCGCGGCGGTTCTCGCCCGCGCCGTGGCATTGCATATGGAGGGCAAGCTGAAGGAAGCCCTCGGCGAATTGCAAAGTGGCATCGGAACCCATGGGGAACAGCCCGAAATGCTGGCCGCCATTGGTCATCTCCAGTGTGAACTCGAACAGTTCGAAGACGCCGTCAAAACCTACGCAACCCTGCTCGAAATGGCGCCGGATAACACCGTCGCCCTGTTTAACCAGGCGGTGGCCCACGAAAAGCTCGGCAAGTGGGAGGCCGCTGCCGCGGGCTTTACAAAAACACTCTCTTCCGAACCCGATCGCGCCGAGGCCCGCCTTGGGTTGGGTATTTGCCTTCTCCATCTGGAAAAAGCCGAGCCCGCCCTGGCCGAGTTCGAAAAGTACCTCAAGAAGAACCCTTCCGACGAAACCGCCCAATTTGGCAAAGCCGTCGCGCTGCAATTGTTGTGGCGTTTCGACGAAGCCGCGGAAATCTACCAGGCCGCGCTGGCGGCGAATCCGAAATCGGAAGAGGCCCTGACGAACCTCATTGCTATCTCCATCGCCCGTAAGGACTACGATCAGGTCCGCCAGTACTCCGATCAACTCCTTGTCTTCCGGCCGTACTCCCAGGCCGCGCTGGAAGGCCTTGCCACCTGCTCATTCCAAAGCGGCGACTATGAAGCCGCCTCCAAACTCTGCCAAAAACTGGTAGATCTCACCCCGAACCACTACGAACGCTGGTACAACTATGCCGTCGCCAGTCAAAAACTTGGTCGGCTCGACCAGTCCGTAAAGGGCTACACGGAGGCACTGCGCATCCGGCCCGACGCCAAACAGGCTTTCTCGAATCTCGGTTCCGTGAAGCAGGAGATGAACGACCTCCAGGGCGCGAAGGAGGCCTATGAGAAGGCGTTGAATCTCGCTCCGGAACTCCCCGAAGTCCTGTTCAATCTAGCAACCGTCTTTGAAATGCAGGGTCAGAAGGAAGAGGCCGAAAAGCTCTACCAGAAGCTGCTAGCCAAAAACGCCGACTGGGAAGAGGCCTGGTTCCGCCTCGGCTTCCTGAAACTGGATCGCAACGAGTACAAAGGCGCCGAAGAGGCTTTTGAAACCTGTCTTCGCAAACGCGCCGACTGGAAAGAAGCGCTCATCAACCTCGGCCTGGCCCGCTGGAAGAGCGGAAATCGCACCGCCGCATCGGAGACATTCCAGAAATTGCTGGCTCAGGAACCGAAGTCCGTCGAAGCCCTGCGCGGCCTCGCCGGTCTCGCCGTAGAGGGGGAGGACTTCGAAAAGGCTCTCGACTTCCAGGCCCAGTTGATCGACGTGGGCGAACGCTCTCCGGAGGTCTTTTATAACACAGGCTTGCTTCTGCAGAAGTCCGGTCAGCTTGATGACGCCATCCGGCTCTATCAGGAAGCGTTGAACGAGCGCCCGCAATTCGCCGAAGCCCTTCTCAATCTTGGCCACGCGCTCAAGGCCCAAGGGCGGAACGAAGAAGCCAAGTCCTATTGGCGCCAGGCGATCAATGTGAAGCCGGAATTGGCCAAAGGCTACTTCGACTAATCACGGGATTTTTCGCCGCGCGCACGTCCCTCCGCGAAACGGCGCGCGCGACGAATAAACCACGAACGAACCAACCAACTAGTGTGGTGCTTCACACAGATCGACCGTTATGGAGGGTTTCCTTGGCCCGGAGCACCTTCGCGAGGATGTCGTTCGCCTTCGCCGTCCAGATGAACGGCTTGGGATTCTCATTGTGCTGGTCTACAAAGTCATCGAGG
>JAEUQC010000128.1 GCA_016789905.1 Bryobacterales bacterium
CGTCCTGTCTCGATCTCATTGCCCTGCTACGAATCGAAATGGCCGAACAACCCCAATTGCTACAACCTTTTGGTTTCGAAATCTCCGCGCCAGCGATGACTCGCGCCGCCGCCGCTTGAATTTATGTAGAAACTCCAGGGAACGGCCGCCTGCAAGGGCGGCCGTTCCGCTATTTGTGGCCCAAGAATTTGAGCGCCTCCACGCTGAACTCCTCCGTCCGCATTGTGCCATCGGCCAGCGCCCGCGATAAATCCCACCCCAGGTTCCCTACGTCGTTAGTATTAAACCGCAGCCATAGCTTTCGCGGCGGTCCTTCATGGAACTTGTGAATCACGGTCGAAAGCTCTATCGCATCCAGTTCCCCGTTCCGCCAGCGCGCGAATTCCGCATCCAGCTTCCGCACCTCCGCCGCCAGAAGCCGTTCATGGAGCACGGCGCCCAAGTCCCGTATCTCCCGTTTCAATGCCTTCGGCAACTCGTCTGTCCGTCGTTGCATACTTCAGTTCACCAGGAAATGAACCACCCGCGCCACGCCCGTCACCACACGCAGCCGCAGTTCGTGCGCCCCATCGTTCAAGTCCCCATCCAGCACATACGCCCAAGGAATGTGCAGCCCCTTGCTCCACTTGGTCGCCAGCGTCTGCCGCCGCCACGCTCCGCCGTCCACGCTGAACTCCACCACTCCGGCGTCCGGTCCCGCCGTCACAAATATGCCGATCCCGGTACCGGTGAATGGCAGTTTCAATTCAGCCCCCGGCGTGTCGCCCACAGCCACAGGCACATCCACAAACCGCGGCCGCGTCGCGGCATTGTCTGTTGGCCGCCAATTCGCCTCCACACGCCAGCCTCGCGCCGCTTGCGGCTCCACCAACCGCCCGCGGAAGTACGACCGCTCGTCCAGCGGCGGCGGCATCGCATGGGCCCGCACGCCCGCCGCCGGCTCACGCCACGCCGCCTCCAGCATCCGCACGATCGAGCGCGTATACACCCCGTGCCCGAACGGCGATGGATGCAGATTGACAAAGTCCCGGTCCCAGTCGAACTCGCCCGCCTCCAATCGTTCGGTCACCTCCCGCGCCAGGTCCACCGACGCTACCCCGTACCGGCCCGCCACGCTCTCATGCGCGGAGATCACTTCCGGTGTTCGGCCCGCGCGGTACGAGGCGACCTTTTCCGGATCGGCAAAGTGCATCAGCACCACATCGATCGCCGGATTTAATTTGCGCGCCTGCCGCACGATCCCCTCCACCCCGCGCACCTGCTCCCGTGCACCGTAGCCATTGGTCGCATCGTTAACGGCGGCTTCCTGGAACAGCAGATCCACCGGCCCGCGCCCAAAAACGTCCCGTCGCAACCGGAACGCACCCGGCGTGGACCCGGTTGAAGAAATCCCCGCGTTCACAAAGTCGAACTTCGTCCGGGGAAACCGTTTCGCCAGCCACGCGCACACCGCGTCCCGCCAGCCCTTTCCTTCCGTGATTGACCCTCCCAGAAACACAACCCTGGCCTCGCCACCGGCGGCGAACCGCGCCAACGAGTTGCGCAGCCCATCCCGCAGCTTGAAAAACTCCGTGCCATGCGGCGTCAGCCCCGTCCCGGCCAAATGCGTCATCCCAGGCGTATGGCGCAGCACGAAGTTCACCTCCATTGCCGCGTCATCCAAAGGGAAATGGTGTCCGTGCAGCGACGCCGGCCCGCCGGTATTCTGGTACACCGTAATCGCCCCGCCGGCGTCCTTGTATCGTTGGGCGAACACCGCCGTGTTCTCCCGCGGCGGCACCACCGCATCGGCTTCGTTCACCACGTGAAGCACCGGAATCCGCCGTGCCGCGAGCGTCGCCGCCGTATCAATGGGATTCCCCGCGAATGCCATCATCTGGGCCTCCGTGAACCCATAGGCCGCCAACGCCTGTTCCCAATCGCTCTTGCTGCCCTGCCCCTTGCCCTTCCCGCCGGGCCAGCTTTTCATGTCGCATACCGGCGATTCGCAGTAAATGCAGTCCACCTTCTCCGGGTTCTTCACCGCCCAGTTATAGACAAACAACCCGCCGCGGCTCACTCCCTCCAGCGCCATCTTCTCCGCCAGCCCGAACTCGCGCCGCACGTGCGCGTAGAAGTGGTCCCAGTTCTCCACCGCCTTTGGGCTCCCGAAGACGTTGGGCAGGTCGTAATAGGCCACATGATACCCCTTCGCCAGCAGCCCCTCGGCCGCCCGCGGGTTGAACTCCGGAAAACGCGCCCGCCATAGCCACGGCCTGCCCGGCGCGGCCACCTGCGGCAGCACCACATAGCCCGCCACACCGTCCACCGTGAACTCCCGCTTTTCAAACCCATGCCACTCCGCGCCAAACAGGCCGCCGCCAACCAACAAAGCCAGAAAAAGCCGCATCTTGAAATGATATGCCGCCGCCATTCGCTAGAATGAAGGGGAATGCTTTGCGCCGGAATTGTTGGCCTGCCGAATGTCGGCAAGAGTACCCTGTTTAACGCGTTGACCCAAAGCCGCAAGGCCATGGCCGCCAACTACCGTTTCTGCACCATTGAACCGAATAACGGCGTCGTCACCGTTCCAGACGAACGCCTGGCCGTATTGAGCAAGATCAGCGGTTCTCAGAAGCTTGTCCCCTCCGTTTTTGAGTTCGTCGATATCGCCGGGCTCGTAAAGGGCGCCAGCCAGGGCGAAGGCCTTGGCAACCAGTTTCTAGGCCACATTCGCGAGGTGGACGCCATTGTCCAAGTGGTGCGCTGCTTTGAAAACGCCGACATCGAACACGTCATGGATACGGTGGATCCGGTCCGCGACATCGAAGTCATCGACACCGAACTCATTCTCGCCGACTTGGAAAGCGTGCAAAAACGCCGGCAGCGGCAGCAGAAGGCCGTCAAATCCGGGGACAAAAAGATTGCCGCTGAGCTCGAACTCCTCGACCGCCTGGAGCCCCATCTCTCCAGCGGTTTGCACGCCTTCAGCCTGGAAACAACCGCAGAAGAGAAGGCGTTGATGAAGCCGCTCTTCCTGCTCACCGCCAAGCCCACCCTATTTGCCTGCAACGTCGCCGAAAGCGATCTTGCCAACCCCGACGCGAACCCCTGGGTCCAGAAGGTAAAGGAACTCGCCGTCCGCCATCGTGGCTGCGAAGTGGTGGTTGTCTCCGCGGAGATCGAAGCCGAATTGATGACCCTACCTCCGGAAGAACGCACCGAGTACCTGGAAAGCCTCGGCGTCACCGAAGGCGGCGCCGGTAACCTGATCAAGTCGGCCTACCACCTGCTCGGCCTCCGTACCTATCTAACCACCGGCGAAAAAGAAACGCGCGCCTGGACCATCCACGCCGGCGACAAGGCCCCGCAGGCGGCCGGTGTCATCCACTCGGATTTCGAAAAGGCCTTCATCTCCGCCGAAACGATCGCCTACACCGATCTGGTGGAGCTCGGCAGCTTCGCCGCCGCCCGCGCCGTTGGCAAGCTCCGTACCGAGGGCAAAGATTACGTTGTCCAGGACGGTGACGTAATGGAATTCAAGACCTTCGTTTAGCCGGAGTAACGTGATGCGTCTGGCGGCGGCCGTACTATTCACGCTGCTCCCTCAATTCGCCCAGGAACCCGGCCGCGTCTATGTCTTTGCTCCCAGCCACTCGGAAGCTTCCGCGTGGATTGCCGTATCCTGCGATGGCGTCCAGGTGGCTGAGCTGAAGCGCGGCAGATTCTTCGCCATGTCGATCCCCCCCAGGCCGCCACACCTTTATGGCCAATGAAAGTGTGCCGGTGGCCATCCAGGCCGTCGCCGGCCAGGATGTGTTTCTCCGGCTCAACTGGCACCACACCCTGGGCCTTCCCCCGATCCCCATGCTTGGCGCCATCCCCGCGGAAAAGGCCAAGAGGGAAATGCGTTTCCTGAACTACATTGACGCGAAGAAAATCCACTCTCCACTTGTGGAAAAAAAGGCGCCGCGCCCGGAGGTTCCCATGGAACTTAGGCGTCGTGAAACCCCTTGACTCGCCTTCCGGCTGAGCGCCTTCAGGCACCACGTACCAGCCCAGCCATTACCTAAGCGATGGAATAACACCGCGTTCTGTTTCCGCTCAGACACAGTAAGTGCGCATGCCGGTCACTCACCCGCGAGGCCCTGGCGAACTAGAATTCGGGCTATCCGCAGGCGAGCCAAAATACAATCCCGCCCACGGGCTCTGAAACGGAAAGACCGCTACTTACGCTTCCCCAATCTTAGGCCTCGCCGCGCGCCTTTGCCCAGCGCCGCTTCTGCGCTTCTGCCATCCGCTTCCGGCCTTCTTCGCTAACGGACCGTCCCTTCCTCCGGCCGCGCACCTTCGGCGCAACGTCCACTCCTGTATGCGCGTCGGCCGCTTTCTTCGTCCCGGGCACCTGGCTCCTGACATAGGCGATCTGGGCGTTCAGCTTTGCTAACTGGCTTTCGAAGCCCTCCAGTGCGGCTTGTAATATCGAGTGGTCAAGTTCAACTGACATGGCCCTACTATACCAGCACTTACATAACTATGGCTAACCATTCGCGGCTCCAGGCTTGTATCTTGCCACCGACTTACGTTTGTTTTACACGCCAGACGCGGTGCGAAACAGGCTCCAGATACACGACGGCAACATCGCGGCGTGGGTGAATTTCTGCTTACAATTCAACAACTTACAAACGAGCGGATGGCGCGGTGTGCTTCGCGTGCGGTGCCTGCGCGGCGGCGGACTCTTGCGGAGCGTGAGACGGAAAAAACGGTCCGGCGGCGGGAAGAATTTCGCTGGGAATACGAGCAGCCGCCTGGATAAGCCGGTCATTTTTCTCTCAACCATAAACAAAATCGCCTCCCGGAAGAGGGAGGCGATTTGGGAGGATTTCGATTGGTCGGGCCGCCGGGATTTGAACCCGGGACCTCTTGCACCCCAAGCAAGCGCGCTAGCCAGGCTGCGCTACGGCCCGATCCGGTAAAGTCAGCTTGCCCACCCGGCAAGCCAACTCCATTAGTTTAGCAGAGCCACCGCCGATTAGCCATTGGCTTTAGCGACCCGTCTTCGACGCGGCTTCCAGTCGCGCACGGGCCCGCTCAGCCGCCCGAAGGGCTCGCGCGATATCCCAATCGCCAGCTTCCTTCAGCCGACGTTCTGCGCGGTCCAGCGCTTCCTGCGCCCGCTTCAAGTCAATTTCGTCGGGCCGTTCGGCTACCGCCGCCAGCACGCGGGTTCCCGTTGGAAGGACTTCCACCCATCCGCCGGAAACGACGACCGAACGCGTCTTGCCGTCGATGACGTAGGTCAACAATCCGCTGCCCAGTTCGCTCAGCAGGGCGGCATGGTCCGGCAAAACACCCAAATACCCGGTAAGACCCGGGATCTGCGCTTCTGTTACCTGGTCCTTTACCAACAGGCGATCCGGGGTCGCGACTTCCAGTGCAAACGTAGCCGCCATACCCGGAACCTACTTGCCCTTCTTCATCTGCTCGGCCTTTTCGAGAACTTCCTCGATAGTGCCCTGCATGTAGAACGCCTGCTCCGGAACATCGTCGTGCTTGCCGTCACAGATCTCGGTGAAGCCCTTGATGGTGTCGGCCAGTTTGACGTACTTGCCCTTGAAACCGGTGAATTGTTCGGCAACGTGGAACGGCTGGGAGAGGAACTTCTGAATCTTGCGGGCACGGGACACGATCAACTTGTCGTCTTCGGACAATTCGTCGATACCCAGAATGGCGATGATGTCCTGCAAGTCCTTGTAGCGTTGCAGCGTCTGCTTCACGCGCTGCGCGCAGTTGTAGTGGGCTTCGCCCAGAACCTGCGGATCGAGGATTCGTGAGGTCGAAGCCAGCGGATCCACGGCAGGGTAGATACCCAGCGAAGCAATGTCTCGCGAAAGGTTCGTGGTGGCGTCCAAGTGGGTGAAGGCGGTGGCCGGAGCCGGATCGGTATAGTCGTCGGCGGGCACATAAATCGCCTGCACCGAGGTGATGGAGCCCTTTTTGGTGGAGGTAATGCGTTCCTGCAACTCGCCCATTTCCGACGCCAGGTTCGGCTGGTAACCCACCGCCGAAGGCATACGGCCCAGCAGCGCCGATACTTCGGAGCCCGCCTGCGTGAAGCGGAAGATGTTGTCCACGAAGAGCAGCACGTCCTGGTTTTCTTCGTCGCGGAAGTATTCGGCGACGGTCAAACCCGTCAGGCCGACGCGCAAACGCGCCCCTGGCGGCTCGGTCATCTGGCCGTAAATGAGCGCCACTTTAGACTTCGTGTAGTCTGCCGGGTCAACGATCCCCGACTCCTGCATTTCCAGCCACAAGTCGTTCCCTTCGCGCGTACGTTCGCCCACACCGGCGAAGACCGACACACCGCCGTGGTTGGTGGCGATGTTATTGATCAACTCCATGATGACGACCGTCTTGCCGACGCCGGCGCCGCCGAACAACCCGATCTTACCGCCCTTAAGGTAGGGTTCGATCAAGTCGATGACCTTGATGCCGGTTTCAAGCATCGTCTGCGATGTTGCCTGCTCTTCGAACGCGGGCGCCTGGCGGTGAATGGGATAGAACTTCTTCGCGTGAACCGGGCCCATCTCATCCACAGGCTGGCCGATAACGTTCAGCACGCGGCCCAGCGTTTCCGGCCCTACGGGCACGGAAACCGGCGCGCCCAGGCTTAGGGCCTGCATCCCGCGCACCAGACCTTCAGTGGGCTGGAGCGCGATGGTGCGCACACGGTTTTCGCCAATGTGCTGCGCTACTTCGCAAATAATATCGATTGGCGCGGGAACCGAAAACCCGTCGCTGGTAATGCGGATGGCAGTGCGGATGGGCGGTATATTGCCTTCCGGAAACTGAATGTCAATGGCGGGGCCGGCAACCTGAATGACTTTTCCGGCGGCGGTAGTGGCGGTAGACATGGTTCGATCAAAACTCCTTGCGCGCGCGGGGCGCTCCTAGTCGAGCGCCGAGGCGCCGCTGACGACTTCAATAATTTCGCGGGTAATGCTGGCCTGCCGTACACGGTTCATGTACAGGGTCAGCCGTTCAATCACATCGGCGGCGTTGGAGGATGCCGAATCCATGGCCGTCATGCGAGCCGCATGTTCAGCCGCGGCCGACTCCAATATCGCCCGGTAAATCGCCACTTCCACATACCGTGGCAGCAGCGTCGCCAGCAGGTCTTCCGCCGGCTGTTCATAGATGTAGTCCACGCCGCTGTGATCCTGCGGCAGCGGCACCGGCAGAAGTTGCATGATGTCCAGCCGGGCCGACATCACGGTCTTGAACTCGTTGTAGATCAGATACACCGAGTCCACTTCGCCATTCGCGTACCGCTCGGCCACCTTGCGGCCAATCGCCGCCGCATCGGCGTATTTGGGGGACTTGGTGAGGCCGAAGTACTCGCCGGCAATCGTGAAGCCTCGCCGCCGGAAGTAGTCGCGGGCTTTCTTCCCGATGGCTTCCACTTCCACCGTTTTGCCCGCTTTATCTTCCACCAGAAACTTCTGCGCGCCCCGGTTGATGTTTGTGCTGAACGCGCCCGCCAGGCCGCGATCGGCGTTAATCACGATCACCAGCACGCGTTCCTCGGGACGCTCCACCAGTAGCGGATGCTGGCTTGCCGTCTCGCTGCCGCGGGTGGCGCCCGCCACATTGGCCAGCATTTGGCGCAACGAATTGGCAAACGGACGAGCCGCGATAACGGCTTCCTGCGCCCGGCGCAGTTTCGCCGCCGAGACCATCTTCATGGCCTTCGTGATCTGCTGCGTATTTTTAACCGAGCGGATGCGCCGCCGGAAGTCGATTAACGATGGCATGGCTTACGCCTGGAATCGGCCCTTGAAGTCTTTGAACGCCTTGGCCAACTCGTCCTTGATCTCGGAGGTCAGCTCGCGCTTTTCCTTGATCGAGGGGAGCAGATTCGGATACGCCGACTCCACAAACGCGTAGAGTTCGGTTTCAAACCGGCGGCAAGCCTCCACCGGAATATCATCAGTGGCTCCGGACGTGCCGGCATAAATGATCAACACCTGCTTTTCCACCGGCAGCGGCTGATACTGCGCCTGCTTCAACAGTTCGGTCAGCCGCTGGCCGCGGGCCAACTGCTTCTGCGAAGCCGCGTCGAGTTCCGAACCGAACTGTGCGAACGCCGCCAGCGCGCGATATTGCGCCAGTTCCAGACGGAGCGAACCGGCCACCTGCCGCATGGCCTTGATCTGCGCGGCGCCGCCCACGCGGCTCACCGAGATGCCGACGTTGATGGCTGGCCGAATGTTCGAGTTGAACAAATCGGCTTCCAGGAAGATCTGCCCGTCGGTGATCGAAATCACGTTCGTGGGAATGTAGGCCGAAACGTCGCCCGCCTGCGTTTCAATGAACGGCAGAGCCGTCAGAGATCCGCCGGTCTTCAGCTTCGCGGCGCGCTCCAGCAGGCGGCTGTGCAAATAAAACACGTCGCCAGGGAAGGCTTCGCGGCCCGGAGGACGGCGCAACAACAGCGAAATTTCGCGATACGCCGCGGCGTGTTTGGAAAGATCGTCGTAGACCACCAGCACGTGCTGGCCGCGGTCACGGAAAAATTCACCCATCGCGCAACCGGCGAACGGGGCGATGTACTGCATGGGGGCCGGATCGGACGCCGTGGCCGCCACCACAATGGTGTAGTCCATCGCGCCGTAGTTGGTCAGCGTCTGCACCACTTGCGCCACCGTAGAACGCTTCTGGCCGATTGCGACGTAAATACAGATAACGTCGCCGCCCTTTTGGTTGATGATGGTATCGAGCGCGATCGCGGTCTTACCGGTTTGGCGGTCGCCGATGATCAATTCGCGCTGGCCTCGGCCGATCGGGATCATACCGTCGATGGCCTTCACGCCGGTCTGCATCGGCTCTTTCACTGGGCTGCGGGCAATAACGCCGGGCGCCAGCCGCTCCACAGGATTGAAATCGGTGGTGACAATCGGCCCCTTGCCGTCGATCGGCGCGCCAATGGCATCCACCACGCGGCCAATCAGCGCGTCGCCCGCCGGAACCGACATGATGCGGCCCGTACGGCGCACTTCGTCGCCTTCGCCGATGTGCTCGTAGTCGCCCATCAGCACCGCGCCCACCTGATCTTCTTCCAGGTTCAGCGCCAGGCCGGTGACGCCGCCGGAGAACTCAATGAGTTCGCCCGCCATCACCAGCTCCAAGCCGTGAATACGGGCAATGCCGTCGCCGACCGAGATCACCGAACCGGTCTCGGAGACGTTAACCGCCTGGTCGTAGTTTTCAATCTCTTCGCGCAGGACTCGCGCGATCTCATCTGCCCGAATTTGAGCCATACTGTGTGACGTTTTCTCTAAAGGAACTTGACTTAGGACCGCACCAGACGGACACGCATGGCCTGCAATTGGCCGCGCACCGAACCGTCATATACCCGCGAACCGACTCGCGCGACCAGACCGCCGATCAACGCATCATCCACCGCGTACTGCCCGAACACTTGTTTGCCGGTCACCCGGCCTAGCGCCGCTTCCAACTCTCGCCGTTGGCCTTCGTCCAACGGGCGGGCCGATTCCACTCGCGCCCGGACGATACCTTTTCGCTCATCCAGTTGCGATTGCAGCGATACCACGATCTCACTCAACATCGCCGTCCGGCGATGGTCGATCAATACGTATAAGAAATTCTTCAGCAGCGGCGTGAAACCCAGCTCCGAGGCGAACCGCGCCACCGCCGCCTTCTTCTTTCGCGACGAAACGGCCGGCGAAATCAGGATGTTTTTCAACTCCGGCGACGCCTGCTGCAGCGCGTCGAAGGCGCGAAGTTTCACGACGGCGTCATCGGCCGCCGCCATGTCGGTCAAAATATCCGACAGCGCGCGCGAAAACCGGGATGCGATTGCCTGGGACATGGTCTAGTTCAACCCTTTCAGGAAGCCCTGGATCAATCCGGCATCCGCATGGGTGTTCAATTGGCCACGCAGTTTCTCTTCGGCCAGTTTCAGCGCCAGGTCCGCCGCGTAGGTCTTCAATTGTGCCCGCTCAAACTTCGCCGCCGAGGCGATTTCACTCTCCGCGTGCGCTTGCAACTTCGCCACCGCCGCCTGTGTTTCGGCTTCAATCCGGTGGCCTTCCGCGGCGATATCGGCCTTGGCCTTCGTCTTCAGCTCCGCGATCTCGGCGTCCAGATTCTTCAGCCGCGCTTCCATCGCCGCCGTGCGCGCGTTCGCTTCACGCTGCAACTCGGCGCCCTCTTCCAACCCCTTGCGAATCTCTTCGTTCCGGGATGCGAAGTAAGCCGGGGCGTTCTTGGCAATCATGAAGCCCAAACCGCCGGCCAGAATAGCGAAATTCGCCCACTTCCACCAAATGGAGACTTCCGCCGGGCCGCTGGATTTGTGTTCCGCTTCTCCATGGGCGGCGGGCGCGCCATGCGCAGGCGCAGCGCCATGCTCCTGCGCCCACACACCGATGGCGGCCATCGACAAAATCAAAATCAGACGGCGCATTACGAAGCCCTCCGCAAAATCGCCGCGGCGATTCCATCGGCGATCCGGTCCGCGTCACTCTGCAACGACGCCTTTGCCGACCGCACATCGCCGGCGATTTCCGCCTTCGCAATCGCTATGGCCGAATCCGCCTTCGCTCGCGCTTCCGCCAGTATCACCGTCTGTTGCTCACGCCATTGCTTTCGCAGCGCTTCGTTCTCTTTATAGACTTCCGTCCGCGCCGCGCGCAGAGCTTCTTCGTATTCCTGGGCCTTCGCCTCGGCCCGCGCCATCGCGCTTTCGGCCTGCTTGCGAGCACCCGTCGTGGCCTCATACCGCTCGGCGAGCACTTTTTCTAACGGAGCAAAGAACGTCCGCTTCAAATAAAAATGCAGCAAAAGCAGGAGGAAGAACGTCGGCAGACCTTTCAACACGATCTCGCCGAGCGCGTGTAACGTGGCTTCCATTGGGTATTTTAGGGGGTAGAGCGCACGGGTCCCGGAAGACTTGCGGGGCGCACTAACCTTCAACGTAACATATTGCACTAAACACCGGCAACAAAACGTCCGATAGACGCTCATGATTGCGTTCCGCCCGGCACAGGTCCTGGCCGCCGTCTTCCTCCTGGCACTCACCGTGGTGTGGTGGCTGGCGGGGGACCGGCTCATCCTCATCAACGACGAGGGTATCTACCTTGACCATGCGGCCCGCATCGCGCAGGGCGAGGTCCTCTACCGTGACCTGTTCGGCATCACCGGGCCCGGCGCTTTTTGGCTTTTGGCGATTGTTTTCAAAGTGGCCGGCATCTCTCTGGCCGCCGCCCACGTCGTTCTCGCTGTGGAAATCGCCATCCTCGCCACCGTTATCTATTTCGTCACTCGCCAACTCTCCGACGCGGTTTCGGCCGGCGTCGCCGCCGCCATTTTCCTTGCATTCAACGTCTCCGACGCGGCCATGATGACCAACAACCATCGCTGGGACGCCGATACCTACGCCATTCTTGGCATCGTGGCCATCTGGCGCGGCCGCGGCGTGCTTGGCGGCTTCCTGCTGGCGCTCTCCGTCTGGACCACTCCCATCTTTGCCCTCACCGCCGTTACCGCCGCCGGCGCGGCGCTCATCATTCGCCAATCCGCCTGGCGCGTCGTCGCCGGGGGCGCCGCCGGTTTCGCCGCCGGTCTCATCGCCCTCCTCGTGACTGGTTCATTCCCCGGTTTCATCGAAAATCTTCTGTGGGCCAAGGACAACTATTCGGAAGCAAACACGATGGGCTATGGCGCCGTCATCGGTGGCTACCCGGCCCTCTTCGATGGCGCCTCCGGGGCCCTCGAATACTTCATCCGCGGCCTCATCGTCGTCGGCATGACGCTCCCCGTGTGGCTCCCGCCGCTGTGCGGGGTTCTCATCCTGCGCAATCGAGACCGCAATCTCATCTACTTCGCCGTTTGCGGGCTTTCCATGATCGCCGGCGTTTCTCCACGTTTCGACGTCGGCCACCTGGTCTTCGCCGTACCGCTTTTCTACCCCATCGCCGCATCGTTCCTGCAGCGCGCCCGGTGGACCGTGCTCCCCATTGGCGCCATCGCCGGATTATTCCTTTTCAGCGCCATTGTCCAGCGCAGCGCCACCGAACAGATCGACACTCCCATTGGCCGCGTCCGCACCGATCCCGGCAGCGCGGAGATGGTCCGTTGGCTTACCAGCAATGTGCAGCCCGGCGAACGGCTCTTCGTCTACCCCTATCCGCCCATCGCCTATTTCCTCACCCGCGCTCAAAATGTCTCCCGCTTCTGCGTCCTCCAACCCGGTCTTTTCACTCTAGCCGACGAGCAGCAGGCCGCCGCAGACATCCGCAACAAGCCTCCGTCCAAGATCATTTATATGGATATCGCCAAAAGCGAGTACCTGCGCATCTGGCCAGCCTCTGACCCGAACCGCCTCGAACTCCGCTTTTTGCACCAGTTCGTCACTGCCAACTACGCCCCCACCGCGCAGTTCAGGAATCTCCACGTCTACATGCCGATAGTACGCGCCAATAACTCTCCGCAATAGCCGGCAGCCGCATCTCCCGTTCGGACCACTCCCGCGCCGCCCGTCCGCACTCCCGCCGCCGCACCGGCGAATCGGCCAGCCACAACATCAGCGCCGCTAACTCTTCCTCTTCACTGCCACCCGTCGCTACCCTTGGGCACGGCAATCCCGCATTCTCCGGCGTATCGGACACGAGCACCGGCCGGCCCAGTTGCAACCACCGCGCCGTCATTCCGGAACTCTCCCCGCCGCCCGGATAGCGCAGATTCACCCCGACATCGCACGCCGCCGCCCGCATCTGGAACTCCGCTTCCGGCAAATGCGCCTCGCGAAGCACGCCCGGAATCCCGGTCAGCGGCTCCAGCGCCCGTTCCAAATCGCTCGACCCCACCTGCCCCGCCACCAGCAGCCACACATCCCCCCGCATCGCCCGCAGCCGCGCAAAAACCCGCAGCACCGCCATCACCCGTTTGGACTCACGCAGGTACCCCATCAACCCGAAAAGCGTATGGGAAGGCAACACGCCCCGCGCCGCCCGCCAACGCTCCACGTCCACTGGGTCCACCGCCGGCGCCGGCAACGGCAGGTGCGGAATTACCTCCACCCTCGCCTCCGGTGCCTCCCGCCGCACCATCTCCGCTGCCCCCGCGTTGTGCACAATCACCGCCCGGGAACGCTCCGCCAGCCTTCGCAGCATTGGCCATCGGAAATACCGCTCATCCGATGCCGACCGCGACCGCCCGTCCCACAACGCCTCTGCCATTCCCCGATACCAGCCGCCATAACAGTAGACGAACTCATCGATGTACGCCTCGCGCGAAAACGCTCCCAAATGAAAGTGGTGCAGCACCACGTCATGCAGCACCACCACTCCCGGCCGCGCCATGGCCCGTGCATAAATAGCAGCGTGCAGCCCGTTATTGCCCATGTGGTACAGGTTCACGTCCCCATCCACGCCCAGAACTGCCTCCTCCGGCAGCGCCCCCAGCAGCGCAAACGCGTAGTCCGCCACGCCAGAACGCACCGGAGGCATCGGCGAAAAGAAGCCCACCGTCACAGCAGCGCCTTCCGCGACCCAAACAGCGCCGTACCCACCCGCACCATCGTCGATCCTTCCTCAATCGCCACTTCCAGGTCGTGCGACATTCCCATCGACAACTGCTCCAACCCATACTGCTCCCCCAGCGCTCGCAAGCGCCGAAAATAGGGTCGCGCCGCTTCGGCGTCCTCCGACCACGGCGGCATCGTCATCAGCCCCGTCAACCGCAGATTCGGCAGGGCTCGAACTGCCGCCACCAGGGCCCCCAACTCCTCCGGCGCCGCCCCGTGCTTCGACTCTTCCTCGGATAGTTTCACCTCAATCATCACTTCCAGCGGCAGTTCCAACCGCCGCGCGAGTTTCGCCGAATCCACCGTTTGGATCACTTGGAAAAGGTCCGCCGCCTTGCGGGCTTTGTTCGATTGCAGATGACCAATCAAATGAAATCGCGCCCCTTCGCATCCGGCTACGAACGGGAACTTCCGTTCAAACTCCTGCACGTAGTTTTCACCGAACTCGCGCATCCCCAACGAATACGCCTCCAGCAGCGTCTCCACCGGGAACACCTTGGTCACCGCCAGCATCGTAACTGCTTCCGGCTTTCGCCCCGCGCGCTGCGCCGCCTTCGTCATCCGTTCGCGCACCGCGTCCCATCGATCCTGTAATCCCATCCGCCTCCATTCTATAATCCGGGTAGTGCCACGACCCGCCACCCGGTCCGCGCGGAGCGAACCCGCCAGCGTCCAGGCAGCGATTGAATCCTTTCTCGCCGCCTCCCGCCAACCGGTCCTGCAAGAGCCAGGCGAACTTCCCTTCCCCCTCCAGCCCGGCCAGTTCGAACTCGCCCAGAAAGCCGGTGCCCTGCTTGTCTCCACCTGGGACGAAAATCGACAACTCCACCGCCGCGCCATTGCCATCTCCGAAGACCGCCCCGGCCGCCTCACCCTTACCATCGAACGCTTCGGCGGCAAACTCGGCATGATCGTCCTCTACGATCAAGCCAAACCCGCCTCCGCCCCGCTGCGGAAACAGGGCGAACGCCACCACTTCCGCGAACACCTCCGCGGTCTGCTGCGCAAACAGTTCCCCGGCTGGCGCCTGCTTGATCTATCCGCCGACCTCGATCTCGAACACAGCCTTTCCGCAAACTACCCCCGCGCCTTGCTTCGCCAGGGCAAACGCGCCGTCGCCGTTATCGGCGCCGCGCCAAGCCCCGCCGACCCGTCGCAAGCGCTCACCTACGGCCTCATCTGGCTCGATTACCTTCGCCGCCGCGAACCCGCCCTTCAACTTGATACCCTCGCCCTCTTCCTCCCCCAATCCGCCCTCACCTCCACCGCCCTCCGCCTCCGCTGGCTCACCGGCGCCAAGTTTCAACTGTTCACTTACTCCATGGAAGGCCACAGCCAGGAGTTGGACCCCGCCGATTGCGGCAATCTCCACACCGAACTGCTCCCCGCTCAGCCCCATCAGCGTTCGCCATTGCACCCGGAAGCCGACGTCACCGCCAAAGGCATACACCTCCGCGGTCTCCCCGTCCCCGAACCCGCCGCCATCGCCGAAATGGCCCGTCTGCGCAGCGCCGCCTCGCCCGATCGCCTCAATCCCCTTTACACTCGCAACGCCGAAGGCTGGCTCGACTCCCAGATCCGCCGCCACCTCGACGCCGTCGATGCCACACTCCAGCCCGCTCCGCTCTACGGCCAGGTCATCGCCGTCGCCGGCGTCGATCGCGCCATCGCCGACATCCTCGCCGTCGATTTCGACGGCCGCCTTGCCGTACTCGAGCTCAAGGCCGAACAGGATATTCACCTCCCGCTCCAGGCTCTCGATTACTGGATGCGCATTGCCCACCACGCCGCCCAGCGTGACTTCGCCTCCCGCGCCTACTTCCCAGGCATACAACTCCGCCCCGATCCGCCCCGCCTGCTCCTCATCGCCCCCGCCCTCAACTTTCATCCAACAACCGAAACGATTCTCCGCTTCTTCTCATCCAACATAGCGGTGGAGCGTGTAGGCCTCGCGTTAGAATGGCGCCAGATGGTCCGGGTGCTGTTCCGCTATCGCGGCGCCGAAGGCCCATCCTAAACACAAATGGTCAACTCCTTCCTCGCGACAATCGGCAAAGCCATCCGTTCCGTCAACCCGGACGAAGTGCGCGGCATGGCCGATCGAAAAGTCCACATCGGGCTCATGGCCACTAGCGAATCGCGCCTGAACGAAATGTGGTTCTGGCTCGCGCCCGTTGAAATCTCCGAAGCCAAACGCCAGACCTTGGCCGCCATGGTCCATCCGCTCGGCCCCCAACTTCCCGACATGCCCCCGCCGCCGGCGCGGCTCGATCTGGAAATCTGGGAAGGCGGCATGCGGAACAAACCGGAGAACGCGTTCACCTACTATCCGAACGACCCCCAACGCACGGTGGACGAAATCCTCGCCAAACACGATGAACTGGGCCTCGCGCTCAGCCGCCACTATCTGCCCTTTCGCCGCACCGTTTCGGAAAAGATCATCAGCGCCATTTGCAACGAGAACGTGTTGTTCTCCATCACCACCTCGCTGCCCAATATCGTCCCCAGCGTCCTCGCGCTGCCCTTCGCCGTCGGCGAATTCGCCAGCGATACTGCCTTCCTCACGGTCAACCAGTTGCGCATGGCGTTCCTGCTCGCCGGCGCGCATGATCATCCCATCGGCTACCGCCAGCAAAAGGCGCAAGTGGCCAGCGTCATCGCCGGCGCTTTCGGCTGGCGCGCCATCGCCCGGGAACTGGTCAGCAAGATTCCATTCGGCGGCGGCGTCATCGGCAAGGCCGGCATCTCCTACGCCGGCACGTGGGTCGTCGGCCGCTCGCTTGAGCGGCTCTACAAGGTCGGGGGCCACCTCACGCCGCGCGAGCGCAAAAACGTCTACGGGGAGGGCTTGGAGCGTGGCCGGCAGATCGCAGAAAAATTTATGGAGACCGTCCGCGCCGCCCGTGTGAAAAAATAGTCCTTTGGGCATGGACAACAAAGTCACCGTTACCATTTACACCAACCTGCAATGCGGCGATTGCACCCGGTTCAACACAATGCTGGAGTCCTCGCTGCTGCCGAAGTATCGCGGCCGCGTCCAGTTCGTTCACCGCGATTTTCCCCTCGCCAAACACGCCTGGGCAAAGGCCGCCGCCCAAATCGGCCGCCGTTTCGATGAAGTCGCCTGCGGCCTCTCCTCCGGCTGGCGGACGTTCATTCTGGAGCGGATTAAGGCCACCACCGTCGATTCCCTGCCCGATCGCGTCCGCGAATATGCCGCCAGCGTTGGCGTCGACCCGGCCAGCCTCCTCCCCGCCCTGACCGATGAAAAACTCGCCGCCGCCGTCGATGCCGATCTCCGCGAAGGCCAGGCCCGCGGCGTCGTCAAGACGCCCACCGTCTTCGTCAACAACCAGGCATTCATCGAAATATTCACGCTCGAAGAGATCACCGCCGGTATCGAAAACGCCCTCACTCAAACCAAGCCCGTCGCCATCGTCACCGGCGCCAGCCGCGGCATCGGCCGCGGTATTGCCATCGAACTGGCCAAAACCCATAACGTCGTCGCCACCTATCGCGGCCGCCGCGACGCCGCCGAATCGCTCGCCGCCGAAACCGGCGCCGCCATTTTCCAATGCGACATCGCCAGCCGCGACGATCGCCAGGCGCTTCTCGCCTTCACCCGCGAAACCTTCGGCCGCCTGGATCTGCTTATCAACAACGCCGGCATGGCCCAGCGCGAGCGCAACGATATTCTGCTCGCCTCCGAAGATAGCTTCGACGAACTGATCAACACCAACCTCAAAGGCCCGCATTTCCTCACCCAGGGCGCCGCCAAATGGATGGCCGAACAGGGCGGCGGCCGCATCGCCTTCGTCACCTCCATCAGTTCGTACACCGCCTCGGTCAACCGCGCTGAATACTGCATTTCCAAAGCCGGCCTCAGCATGTCCGTCGCGCTCTATGCCGCCCGGCTTGCCCAAAGCAATATCCAGGTTTTTGAAATTCGCCCCGGCATCATCCGCACCGACATGATCTCCGCCGTCGAAAGCCTCTACGAGGAGCGCATTGCCAACGGCCTGCTGCCGCAGCGCCGCATGGGCGAATCGGCCGATTGCGCGAAAACAGTCCGCGCCATCGCCGACGGACTGCTCGATTACTCCACCGGGCAAGTACTAAACGTGGACGGCGGGTTCCACCTCCGGACCCTCTAAAAACCGGTCCCTGTGGTATAAAAGGTGATTCGTCACGGAGGGTTTCATGAGCGCAGTTCCCGCGGAACAAAAGGGTTTCTACGGCTGGTGGATATCGATTGCCGCCTTCTTCACGTTTGGCCTGGCCGTCGGCATCCCGTACTACGGGATGGGCTTCTACTACGATTACTATCAGAAAGCCTTCGGCTGGACCCGCCCGGAAATGACGCTCGGCTTCCCCCTGGCCGTCATCTTCACGCTCTGGGTCGGCCCCACGGTCATGCACCGCTTCAGCCCCCGCAAGCTGATGATGATCGGTGTCGCGCTCACCGCCCTTGCCTTCATCGGCTTCAGCAAGATGACCGGCAGCCTGACGTTCTACTACGGCATGTGGACGCTCTACACCGTCGGCTATATCCTTTCCGGCCCCATCCCTCACCAGATCATCATTTCCCAATGGTTTAAGCGCAGCCGCGGCAAGGCCATGGCCGCCACCTATCTCGGCGTCGGCGTCTTCGGCGGTCTTGTCGTCAAGTACTTCGCCGCTCCCATCACCGCCGCCACCAACTTCCAGGACGCCCTGTTCTGGACCGGCTGCGCCGTTCTCCTCGTCATCCCCATCGCCTTCTTCGTTCTCAAAGATAAACCCGCCGAAATGGGCCAGTACCCCGACGGCATCCCCGTCCTCGCCAGTGAAGAGCCGCCGCCCTCGCGCAGCATTTCCGACCTCCTCGGCAAAAAGGCCTTCTGGCTCCTCATGCTCGGCAGCCTCTGCTCCATCGGCTCCATCGGCTCCATCAATTTCCACATGAAGCTGGTCTTTAAGGATCAGGGCTTCACAGACCAGAAGGTGCTCGACGGCGTCTTTGGCACCGCCAACATGCTCATTCTCTTTTCCTCCATCGGCGGCCGCATCGTCATGGGCTATCTCGCCGACAGGTTTAACAAGAAGTACGTCATGGTCACCACGTATTTCCTGGTCGCCGCCACCATTCCCTTGCTCTTCCTGGTCCGTCCGGAATCCCCCGAATTCGTCTACGTCTTCGCCATTCTCTTCGGTTTCGGCATGGGTGCGGACTACATGCTGATCCCTTTGATGGCCGCCGAACAGTTCGGCGTCAACTCGCTCGCCCGCGCCATGGCCATCATCCTCCCCGCGGACACCATCGGCCAGACCTGGTTCCCCTATCTCGTCGCTCACATCCGCGAATCCGCGGGCAGCTATGGCGTTGCGCTTAACATAGTATTTGCGATGGCCGCTCTCGGCGCCGCGGCAATCTTCTTGCTGCCCTCGCACGGAAAGAAAGATGAAGCACTTCTCGTACAAGAGTCTGGATCAGCTAAAGCAGGACGCTGAGCAACGCACACAGTTCGTTCGTTTTGTTGAAGACAAGGAGCGTCTGAAACAGCTCCTGGGCCGCAATGTTCCCATCGGCAAGTCAATCACCCTTGGCAACTCCATGGCCATCCACCCCATGGAAGGCTGCGACGCGGATCTCGACGGTAACCCCGGCGAACTCACTTGGCGCCGCTACGAGCGCTTCGCCGCCGGCGGCGCCAAGCTCATCTGGTTTGAAGCCACCGCCATCCGCAAAGACGGCCGCGCCAACGCCCGCCAGCTTTGGCTCCACGATGGCAACGTCGACGCCTACGCGCAACTGCTTCACAAAATTCTCGACATCCACAAAGAGCGCTTCGGCACCACCGATGATCTTTGCATCCCCGTCCAACTCACCCATTCCGGCCGATACTCCTACCCCAACCGCATCATCGCCTATCACAACCCGCTGATCGACGCCAAAACCAGCACCCCCGCCTCCCAAGCCCCCATCACCGACGAAGAGCTCGAACAACTGGAAGACGACTACATCCACGGCGCCAAACTCGCCTGGAAAGCCGGCTTCCGCGCCATCGATCTAAAAGTCACCCACGGCTATTTGCTCAGCGAACTCCTGGGCGCCAAGACCCGGGAAGGCCGCTACGGCGGCAGTCTCGAAAATCGCACCCGCTTCATCCGCAACGTCATTGAAAAGGTGAAGAAGGAATTCAATGGCGAGATGTTGATCGCCATGCGCCTCGGCTGCTTCGATAGCGTTCCCTACAAAATCGATCCCGAATCGAAGCTGGGCGTGCCGCTTCCCTATGAAACGCCCTACCCCTACGGCTGGGGCGTGAACCCCGAAGACCCGCTGTCCGAAGACCTCACGGAAGTGAAACAGGCCATTGGCTGGTTCAAGGATTGGGGCGTGCAATTGCTCAACGTTTCCATCGGCTGCCCCTATTACAACCCCCACATCGGCCGCCCCTTCGAAAAGCCCGACGAAGGCAACTACGAAATGCCGGAGCACCCGCTCGTGGGCGTTGATCGCCATTTCCGCATCTCCGGCGAACTGCAGCAAACGTTCCCGGATCTCCCCATGGTCGGCACCGGCTACAGTTGGCTGCAGATTTACGCCCTCAACGCCGCCGCCCACAACATCGAACAGGGCCGCATCAGAATTTTCGGCATTGGCCGCAACGCGCTGTCGTACCCGGATTTCGCCGTTGACGCTCTCGAAAAAGGCGTACTCGACGAGATCCGCGTCTGCAAGACGCTCACCTACTGCACGTTTCTCATGCGGCAAAAGAATCACCCGCTCGGCCAGTTCCCGGCCGGCTGTCCGCCATTCGACAAGTTGGTCTACGGGCCCATCATGAAGGAAGCCCGCGAAGCGTTCCGTTCCCAACAAAAGTAGAGATTATGAAAAGACGTGACATGCTCGCCGCGGGGCTTCTGGCCCCCGCCGCGTTGGCGCAGAGTACTGCTGTGCCCAAGCTCTCCCAAGCCAAAGTGGATGGTCTCGACAAAGCCGTCGACACCTACATCGCCAAACAGATCCTCGATAAATCGGACAAGCACTACGGCAGCTATGCCACCGACGACGGCCTCTTCTACGGCGGCACGCCCGCGGGCCTGCTGGATGGATTCCTCACCGCCTACATCCTCCCCCAGTCACGCCACTATAAGAGCGCGCGCGTCGCCGAACGTATGCAATTGGCCGCCATCGCCTATGGCCGCATGCAGACCAAGGATGGCAACTGGGATCTGCCTTTTACCAATTTCAACTCCCCGCCGGACACGGCTTTCATCATGCAGGCCACCGTTATCACCCTCATGAACGCCCGCCAGTACGGCTTCCCGGATCTGGAAAACTGGATGCTCCCGGCCGTCCAGCGCGCTGGGGACGGCCTCGTCCGCGGCGGTATGCACACGCCTAACCACCGCTGGGTGGCCTCCTCCGCGCTCGCCGGTCTCCACAAGCTCTTTGGCGAACCCAAATACCTTCGCCGCGCCGAACAATGGCTCGCCGAAGGCATCGATATCGACGCCGACGCCCAATACACCGAACGCTCCACCATCGGCTACAACGGCATTAACAACCGCGCTCTCGTCCTCATCGCCGATTGGCTGAATCGCCCCGAATACCTCGAACCCGTTCGCAAGAACCTGGACGCTTCGCTCTATCTCATCCACGCCGATGGCGAAGTGGTCACCGAAATCTCGCGCCGCCAGGATCTCAACACCAGGGGAACCCTCTACAACCATTGGCCAGCGCTAACCTACATGGCCTGGAAGGACCAGAACGGCCACTACGCCAATCTCTCCCGCCAGTTCGAACCCGTCTACGGTTCTGCCTCCCATCTCATTCGCTGGCCGCAGTTCCTCACCGGACTTCCCCCCTCCAAGCCCCTTCCCGACAACTACGAAAAGCTCTTTAACACCATCGGTCTCGCCCGCATTCGCCGCGGGCAAAAGAGCATCAGCATCCTCCGCGCACGCGACCGCTTCTTCACCTATCGCCACGGCGCGGCCATTGTCAACGCCGTCCGCTTCTCCTCCGCCTTTTTCGGCAAGGGCCAGTTCGTCGCCAAAACGATGACCAGGGAAAACGGCAGCTACATCCTCACCCAAAGCATGGATGCCGGCTACTACCAGCCCTTTACCCCGCCCCGCAAGATCACCACGGAAACATACGACGACACCCGCCACGAACGCGAACGGACCGAGGTGTGCAACCTTCACTACAAAGTCACCGTCACCGAAACCAACGCCGGTTGCAAACTCCGCATCGAAGCCAACGGTACCGATGAAGTCCCGCTGACGGTTGAGATCAACCTCCGCGAGGGCGCCGCCATCTCCGGCGCCGAAAAAATCGGCGCGTTCAAAGACGCCTGGCTGCTTTCCAACGGCCATGCCGAAATTGCCGCCGGCGGCGACCGCGTCCAGATCGGCCCCGGCCTCGGCCTTCACAAATACCTCGAAGTCCGCGGCGCCAGGCCGCGCCTGGAAGGCCCGAGCCTCTTCCTCACCGGTTTCACGCCCTTCGATCACACCATCGAACTAAAGCACATTCGTTCATGACATATTAGCGTTGATCGATATAATAGTGAAGATGGATAAACCAGCCCGTCCATTTCGGAACCTGGGATTAAGCGCGGTGGCGTTGTGCCTTGCCGCGTCTTTTGGTTTTTCCATCTCCGCCGGCCAACCGTCGGACAGGGTCACCCGGCAGCAGCAGCGCTCCCGCGCCCAGCGGCAGCCGCGCCACCGCGTCTGCCCCGGATTGTCGCAGGAACCCTGCGCCTTGCAGGTCGCCTTCGTCAAGTCCTTCCAGGCTTCAGACCCGCCGCCAGCGGTCGAAGCCGCAATCAGCCGGCCTCTTTTCCAGCCCCTGGAACTGGCCGTGCTTCCGGCGCAGGACGCCCCTGTCCAACCGCCGGTACACCCCCGCACCCTTCCCCGCCCGCCCCCTGCTCGCACATAGCCCTCGCTCCATTTCCCCATTCACCCTTTAACCGAACCTCACAGGGTCCAGGAGTCTCTATGCGTAAACTTGTCTCCGGATACACCAAATTCCGCACGGAAGTGTATCCCGGTCATCAGGAAGATTTTCAGCGTCTGGCGAAAGGCCAAACCCCCGATACACTTTTCATCACCTGCTCGGACAGCCGGATCGATCCCGCTCTCCTCTTGCAGACACGCCCGGGCGAACTCTTCATCTGCCGGAATGCCGGAAACATCGTTCCCGCTCACGGCGATATCAACGGCGGCGTCTCGGCCACTATCGAGTACGCCGTCACCGCCTTAAAGGTAAGACACATCATTCTCTGCGGCCACTCCGATTGTGGCGTCATGCACGGACTCCTCCACCCGGATCGCGTGCAGAAAATGAAGACGGTCGCCAACTGGCTCCACTATGGAGACCGCGCCCGCGCCGTCGTCGATGCCATTTGTGAAGGACAATCCGACGAGGAAAAGGTCATGGAACTCGCCCGGCAAAACGTGCTGTCCCAGATGGACAACCTCCGTACTCATCCTTCGGTCGCCGCCGCCATCGTCAAGAACGGCCTGCAACTGCATGGCTGGATCTACCAGATCGGCCAGGGTGAAATTGAGGCTTGGTGCCAGTCCCGGCATCAGTTCCTCCCCCTTGAGACCCTGCCTATCGCCGAGCCGCGATTGGCTGCCGTTTAGTCTGGAGTGCTATTCGTATGGATAAGAAGTTTCTGGGCGCGGACCTTCTCAGCTCCGTCGTCGTCTTCCTTGTCGCTCTTCCTCTCTGCATGGGGATTGCCATCGCTTCCGGCGTCCCGCCGGCCGCGGGCCTTGTCACCGGCATTATCGGCGGCATTATCGTCAGCGCATTTGCCGGGTGCCCGCTTCAAGTCAGCGGCCCCGCCGCTGGCCTCTCCGTCATCGTCTTCCAGATCATCCAGGAACATGGCATCGCCATGCTCGGCCCCATCGTCCTCCTCGCCGGCCTCATCCAAGTCGCCGCCGGCCTCCTTCGCGCCGGGCAACTCTTCCGGTCCATTTCCCCTGCCGTTATCCACGGCATGTTGGCCGGCATCGGCGCGCTCATCTTCGCCGCTCAGTTCCATGTCATGGTCGATCATTCTCCAAAGGCCAGCGGCATCGCCAATATCCTCGCCATGCCCGAATCGATTGCCTTGCTCTTTCAGGACACCGATCATGATCACCACATGGCCGCCATCGTCGGCTTCGTCACCCTCGGCGTCATGATCGCCTGGACATTCCTTGCAAAAGGAAAGTTCAAAACCGTCCCTGGGGCGCTCCTTGGCGTCATCGCCGGAACGAGCCTCGCCCAGTGGGGCCAGTGGCAAATTCACTATGTGAAGCTCCCCTCCAACCTCGTCGATTCCCTCACCTTCACCAACCCAGCCGGCCTCCTCGGCCTCTTCTCCATGGAAATTTTCTGGGAGTCGCTCGCGCTCGCCTTCATCGCCAGCGCCGAAACACTCCTTTCCGCTGCCGCCGTCGATCAGATGGTCAAGGACGGAAAGAAAACCAACTACGACCGTGAGCTCTTCTCCCAGGGCATCGGCAATTCCCTGTGCGGCGTTCTCGGCGCTCTCCCCATGACTGGCGTAATCGTCCGCTCCGCCGCCAATGTCAACGCCGGCGCGAGAACCCGCATGTCCGGCATGCTCCACGGCATTTGGCTCATGGTCCTCATCCTGGCCTTCCCCTCCGTCCTGCAACTGGTGCCCACCGCCAGCCTCGCCGCAATTCTCGTCTTCACAGGCATCAAACTCCTGGATCTTCCCACCTTCCGCCAACTCAATCGCTACGGCTGGGATGTCGCCGCCATTGCCGTCGTCACCACCCTCACCATTGTCGGCTCCAGCCTGCTCACCGGCATCGTGCTCGGCCTCGTTTTGTCGATCATCAAGCTGCTATGGGCCATCTCCAGCCTGGAAGTCAAGGTGGATACCGACCCCATCGGCGACCGTGTCGACGTGCAATTCATCGGCTCCGCCAGCTTCATCAACCTGCCCCGGTTCTCCGACGCGCTCGAAGAAATCCCCACCGTCGCCGAAACCCACATCCACGTCCGCGGCCTGCATTATATTGACCATGCCGCCATGGAGGCCCTCGCCTCCTGGGAAAAGTCCCGCGCCAGCCGGGGCGGCCATGTCTTTGTGGAGTGGAACGAGTTGATGAACTTCTACAACGAAAAGAACCTCAAAGCCAAACCGGCGCCTACCGAAACTCCGGTACACTGATTGCTTCGGAGTTCACCACCATGAAGCGACGCGCTTTCGCCCTGTCGGCCCTGGCTTCCAGCGGCCTCGCCCTCGCGCAGAAGAAGAAGTTCGACCTTCCCGCGCCCTACTCGACGCCCTCTTCCAACAACCGGCCTCAAGTCATCGCCAAACCCGATGGCGCCCAACTCAGCCTCCCCGCCGGCTTTGCCATTGAAGAGTTCGCCACCGGCGATTTCGCCCGCCCTCGCTTCATGGTCCACGGCCCGTCGCGCGAAATCATTCTCTCCGATACCGTCGCCAACGGCACTGTCTTTGTCCTCAGCCCCGACGGCAAGTCAAAGAAGAGGCTCATCGAAGGGCTCGACCGTCCCTACGGCCTCGCCCTGCATAAAGGGTTTCTCTACGTCGGCGAGCCAACGTCCATCAAACGCTACGCCTACGACCCCAAAACCCAAACCGCCGGCAAGGGCGAAGAACTCGTCAGCTATGCCGGTCTCGGCAAAGGCCACAACACCCGCACTCTATTAATCGATCCCAAGGCCAATCGCATCTACGTCACCGTCGGCTCGGAATCCAATTCCAGCGTCGGCGAAGATCCGCGCCGCGCCGCCATCCACGCCTATAACCTCGACGGTACCGGCCACGAAGCCGTCGCCACCGGCACCCGCAACCCTATCGGATTGCGCTTCTATCCCGGCACCAACGACCTTTGGGCCGCCATCCAGGAGCGCGACACACTCGGCGACGACCTGGTCCCGGACTACTTCACCAAAATCAAAAAGGGCGGCTTCTACGGCTGGCCGTACGCCTACACCGGCTCCAACGAAGACCCCATGAACAAGGGCAAAGGTCCGGAAATGGTGGCGAAGACGCTGGAGCCCGACATGATCCTCGGCGCCCACGTCGCCGTCATCGATCACATCTTCTACACCGGCAACATGTTCCCAGCCAAATATCGTGGCGGAGCATTCATCTGCCAGCATGGTTCCTGGAACCGGTCCAAGCGCGTCGGCTATAACGTCGTCTTTGTGCCTTTTCGGAACGGGAAAATCGCCGGACCCAAGGAGGACTTTCTCACCGGTTGGCTCCTTGACCCGGCCAAGCGCGAGGTCTGGGGCCGCCCTACATGCCTCCTCCAGCAACCCGACGGCAGCATTCTTTTGACCGATGATGGCGGGAACAAAGTGTGGCGCATCTCTTACAAGGGCTAGTTGCCGTCATCCTGCTCGCCAACGTGGCGGCCGCGCAGCAGAAGGTCTTTTCACACCGCTTCCACCTGGCCATGGACCTCACCTGCGTCACCTGCCACCCGTCCATCAACACCAGCACCAAAGCCGCCGACGATAACCTCCCGCCCGCCGCCGCCTGCGCGGGTTGCCACATAGACGGTCGCACTGCCCGCCCCTCGCTCCCCCGGAAAGTCGATAGCTTCAACCATCAACTCCATACAAAGTTCGGCAACATCACCCCCCTCCTCCGTGCCGCGATTGCCTCCAAGCAGTATCTTGCCGTCCAGCCGCCCACGCATCTCGACACAAAGAACAACTGCGCCAGTTGCCACCATGGCATTGAACAGTCCGACGACGTCCGCGCCGCCAGCGTCCACCCGGCCATGGCCGATTGCCTTGTCTGCCACAACAAAATGGAGGCGCCCTTCACCTGCGAAAAATGTCATAGCGACGTACCCGCGCTGAAGCCCGCCAACCACAGCCGCGATTTTATTGACTTCCATAACCGCAAGAACGCAGGCCTCGACCGCTCCACCTGCTTCACCTGTCACGGCAAACAGTTCACCTGCCTCGGCTGCCACTAACATGTTTCGCGGCCCGGCCATCGCGCTGATGCTCACCGCTGGCCTTTGTGCCGGCCAATCCCCTTTCGAGGCCCGTTGGAAGTTTCTCACCCAATCGCTATCGAAGGCGGACCTGTACCGCCTGCTTTGGGATGTGCCCAAGGGCGGCGATATCCACAATCACCACGAATATTCCGTCCCCATGACGTTCTGGCTGGAACGTGCCGCCAAGGGGGACTATCAAACGCGTGTGCGCCCCGGCTGCGGAGAGACGTTGCCGTGGACCGTGCTCCGTAGCGATTCCGTCGCCGCGCTCCCCGCCTGTGCACAGCGCGACTTCGCGCCCATGCGCGCGCTCACCGCCGCGCAAAGGCGAGCCTGGCTCGCCGCCATCACGCTCAGCGAAAGGGAGGCCGGCAAGGCCACCTCGAAGGATGAGTTTTTCGAGCGCGCCGTCCCGCGCCTCGGCGACTTGGAGCGCGACCCCCAACTCATCGCCGACGCGCTCGTCGTCGCCCAACAGCAGTTGCAAAGCGAAAACGCCCTATACCTGGAAACACAGGCCGACCCGCGCAGTTTTCCCGGCCTGTCGGCCGATCAAGGCGCCGAAGTGCTCCGCCTCCGCCTGGCCCAGCCGGATTCCATCGCCACCGGAGTAGCAGTCCGTATGCAGGTTTCCACGCTCCGTTTCGGCGCCCGCGCCGAGGCCGATCTCCGCGACGGATTCGCCTTCGTCAGCCGGAACATGGACCTCTGGCGTGGCGTCAATCTTGTGGGCCGAGAAGACAATCCGGCCGGCGCGCCCGCGCGCTTTGCCGCCACGTTGCGCGGGCTCCGCGCCGAGTACCCGCAGGTGAATCTAAGCCTCCACGCCGGCGAAAGCGCGAATGCCGATTCCAACGTGACCGATACGATCTCCCTCGGCGCCTCGCGCATCGGGCACGGCATCAACGCCCGCCTCGACCCGAAGGCGATGGAGCTACTTCGCACCGGCCGCTACATGATCGAGGTGTGCCTCATGAGCAACCGTGCTCTCGGCTACGTGCCAGACCTCAAGCGGCACCCGCTCCCCTATTACCTGCGCCAGGGCATCCCGGTAAGCCTGAACACCGACGACCGCGGCATTCTCCGTTCCAACCTGACCGACGAGTATTTCGCCGCCGTCACGCAATTCAACCTTACCTGGGACGAAGTGGTTCGCATCGGCCGTTGGAGTCTGGAATATTCGTTCGCCGAACCCGAACTGAAGCGGCAACTCCTCGTCCGATACGAACAGAACGTGCTCGCCTTTGAGCGTAAATACGCCGCACCGGATTGGAAACACCGGTTAGCCGAGGTGCCGGAACCGCGCCGGAACGCGGCCGGGCCGCCTTGATTGGCACCGCCGCGCTGGCCGGACGCGTACTGTTGCCACCGCATCGCGGACCTTCCTTTCCACGGTCTCGCGCACACAGGGCCAACAAATCCAGCCCGCGTTCTGGCAGCGATGCAAACGCGAACGGCTGACCGGCCAACGGACATGCCACCGGTCACTCCACCGTGCCAGCCACGATCCTCCACCACGGCCGCAGACCTTCTGATTGCTGGCCCCTAAAAGGGCTGTTTCGCAATCGTCCTCGCAGCCGAAATCCGGGGGGTAGTCCGTTCGACATCGACCGGACCATTGTCCGCCCGCAAGAAGGTAGCCGGAACAGGCCAGGCAACGACGGACGGAGACATAGAGCCGGATTTGTCGAACGGCTATGGCTGCCCCGCAAAACCGGGGGATCGCCCACCGGGATGAAGCACCACCAGGGTTGGCAGGCCGCGGGTTCCATGCGTAGCGGCCAGCCGGCAAGGCCGCAGTCGCCCGGCTACCGGCTCCGGAATCATCGAAACGCCTCTAGCGCGGGCAAGTCAGAAGCGCTCCCAAGGGCCCCCAGGCCCGCCGATTTCAGCCATAGGAAAACACGGTTTCGGGTGCGGCGCCAACGAAGTTTGCCGCCCAAGTCTGTAATCCACCCATGCCGGCTAGATCTCATCCATCGAGAGGACCCCGCGGCGCAGTCCCTGCACAATCGCCTGGGCCCGGTTCTCCGCCCCCAACTTCGCCAGCACCCGCGAGACGTGCGATTTCACCGTCTCCTCGCTCACTCCCAACGCATCGGCCGCTTCTTTGTTTGAACGGCCGAACGCAACCTGCCGCAGCACTTCCACTTCTCTCGGTGACAATTCTTCCCTCGGCAACGCCGTTTGTGCCAACAGCCCGGACACCGTTGGGTCGATATAGCGTTTACCCGCCGCCACCGCCCGTACGGCTGCCAGTAGCGTTTCCGGCTCAGCATCTTTCCTGATGTAGCCGGCCGCTCCAGCCCGCAGAACGGCGAGCAGTCTGGGCTCATCCGTTGACGCGGTGAGCGCAACAACCTGCGTGTCCGTCCGCTGCGCGCGAATCCGACGAGTTGTCTCAATACCATCGATTCCGCCCGGAAGCAGAAGATCGACGACGGCAACGCGTGGCCTCCATTCAGCCAAATTCGCCAGCAACTCTTCGCCAGTGGCGCAGGCGCCCACCACGTCGAGATCGCCGAACAGATCGAAATACGCCCGCAAACTGCGCGTCACCACGCGGTGGTCGTCCAGTAACGCAACGCGAATCGGAACGCCGCGAATGCTCATGTCTGCTCCATTCTATGCCGCCGCGCGCCATGGGCGACCCGCATTTCCGGCGGTGCGAAGCCTGCCCATCAACACCGCCCCGCGCACACTCATCGTTCGCGGCCATCACAATCGGCCGTAATCCGCGCACCCAGCGGCGACTCGCAGGAGCCGGAACGCAACCGTTGCATAGCGCGCGCCACACCGGAGAAATGCGCCCTCCATCAGGCAACGCCTCCATCGGAGTACCCAACACCAGCGCGCGAACCTTGGCGCTCCTTGGTCTCTCTCCAGCACAATCCGCAAGCGGTGCTTCCTCCCTCAAGGCGGCTCCATCGAACAGCCTGCATCGTCTCTGACGTACCTGCATCAACGCGACCCGCTTCGCCGCGACAGCCAGTCTCGCACCCGCCGCCCTCGGCGCCGCATCCCGCTGCCGTTCCCCCGGCCCGCTTCGCCGCGACAGCCAGTCTCGCACCCGCCACCCCCGGTGCCGTATCCCGCTGCCGTTCCCCCGGCCCGCTTCGCCGCGACAGCCAGTCTCGCACCCGCCGCCCCCGGCGACGTATCCCGCTGCCGTTCCCCCGGCCCGCTTCGCCGCGACAGCCAGTATCGCACCCACCGCCCTCGGCGACGTATCCCGCCGCCGTTCCTTCGGCCCGGCTCGCCGTAACGGCCGGAATCATACCTCCGCCACTCTGCGGCGTCCCTTCCGCCGGGCACGGAAATACAGCCCTAGAAAGATCGTGCCCGCCCCGACAATCGCTCCCATCAACACCGGCTGGAGGGAATTACCCCCTCTCTCCCCGCTCACCCAAAGCAGCCCAACCGCGGCCAACAGCGCCAGTACCACCAAAACAAACCGGTTCTGCCTTGGCGCCTCCTCTCTCTCGCTTACGAGCGGCACCCATATCCGCACACACGTCCCGGCCCCGTGCGCGGTTTCCAGTTGATACGCCCCTCCCAATTCCGCGGCGCGCGCCCCCATATTTCGAAGCCCCATTCCGGAAGCGGGCAAACTTGGATCAAACCCCGCGCCATCGTCCCGAATCGTTATCGAAAGGTCCCGCGAGGTTCCTTCCAATCGAATCGAAATGTGCGAAGCGCGGGCATGACGAGCACTGTTCGAAAGCGCCTCCTGCGCCACTCGAAGCAGCGCCTGCGCCGTCCCCGGCGGCAACGTGGCCTCGTCGGAGGGAAGCCCTGCGGTGACCAGATCCACCGCCGCGCCCGTACGGAACGCGGTCGTCTCTCGCAAACGCTGCAGCGCAGCAAGCAGTCCGCTCATCCCCATCGGTGTCGCTCGCAATTGATCCAGCATTGCATCCATTTCCGTCATCGCGTCGCGAGCGGCTCCGCGCACCTGCTCCACCGCCAGTGCCGCCGCCTCTGGTGCCGTCCCCATCGCCGCCTGTGCCGTCGCCGCGCTCGTTTGAATCGCGAAGATTTGCTGCTTGATCGAATCATGCAGATCGCGCGCTAGCCGGTTTCGCTCCTCCTGCCCGGCCGCGCGCCGGATTTCGTCCTCGTAACGGGAACGCAGCCCAGCGGCCGCAATGTGCCCGGCGAACGTACCGCGATTTTGCAGACGCCACAAGGTGATCAACAATGCGCACGTAAGAAAGAGCGCCGCCGGCCAGGTCGGCAGTGTTCCATCGAATATGGCCTGGTACTGCGCCAACAAAAGCAACGCGGTAACCCATTGGCCGAAGAAGAACAGCAGCAAACCCCGATTGCGCTCAGCCGGACTGCTTACGCCGGCGAGCGCCCTGGCGAAGCAGGCCCAGGCAACAAACATCACGCCGACCAGGCGCAATATTGTATTCCCCGCATACGGAGTCGACGGTGCATACGTGTGCGCGGGCGTCGGCCCGAACAACAGAACGCCTCCCCCGGCGAACAACAGCAGCGAGTAGATTTTCAGTACTCTTCGCAATGATGGTGTTTCTGTGGGAACTGGCATAGCCTACGGTAACCGAGACCGCGGATATCCCACATCACCCGGCCGGCGCAATTCTCAATCCCCCAATTGGGGGAAACCGCGCCACGTCTGTGCCGGCTCATCACTCACCACTTCAACCGCAACGCCGTCTGCATCGTGCGCGGTCCGCCGATCGTCGATGAAATCACCCCCGCCGTCCCAGGCCCGTTCGCCGCGAACGTCGATGCCGGATTGGCGAACACCGGGGAGTTGAATGCGTTGTACATCTCCCACCGGAACTCCACTCTGTACCGTTCCTTCACCGCCAGTTGCTTGCCGAACATGAAGTCGTACTGGATCTGGCTTGGGCCCCGCAGAATATTCCGTCCGCTATTGCCCCATTGGTCCAGCGAATCGGTAAAAGGCGATGGATCAAAATATCCCCCCAACCGGTCCTGTACCCGCCCGCTTTTCACCGCGTCCTGCGCCGTTTTTCCAGGAGCCATGCTCAAACGAACCCGAGTCGGCTGCGCGAACGTCGCGTTCCGCGTCGAATTCCCAATCAACGAAAACGGCGCCCCCGATTGCAGCGTCGCCAGCCCGCTTACACTCCAGCCTCCCAGCAGTCCTTTCCACTTCTTCGGTGCCGGAATCTCAAGAACGTACGCCGTCGTAAACCGGTGCGCCCGGTCAAAGTCCGACGGTCCCCGGTTATTCGCGATGTTGAACGCATTGTGCTCCACGATCGCCCCATCGCTCGACACCGTGTCGATCGACTTGGCGAACGTATACGAAAAGTTCCCCGTAACCAGCTTCCCCATCCGGCGACGCATATTCGCTTGCAACCCGTGATAGGACGACTTCCCCCAGTTTCCGCGCTGCCGGAACCCGCCCGCCCGGTTCAACCCCAGAAACTCCGGTTTCACAAAAAAATCCGGCGAAATCGCAGCGCCCGCCGAATTGATCAACGAGTCAAAACCATTCACCGGCATCACCCGCGGGTCCTGCGGTTGAGCCAGATTCAGCCGCGCCAACAGTCCCACCCCGCGCGATCCCACATACCGGATATCCAACAAATTCCCCCGGTCCAACTCGTACTGCACGTTCATTGTCCACTGCTGCACATACGGAGTCTTCAGGAACGGGTCAACAAAGGTGTTGTTCTTCGCGCTGAACGGCGATGTGGCCGGAAACGCCGACCCATCGAACCGCCGCCAACTCGGCGTTCCCGCGGCATTCTTCGCAATCGTCACATTCAGTGGAATTTGGAACGGATTCACATTTAGCCGCGGATACGGGTCCGCCATATCGGCCGGCGCCGGTACATTCTGGTAGATGAAAAACGGCGCCGATAGCTGTAGGTCCGATTTGATCGCGCCCGATACCCGCTCGAAAAAGATCCCATATCCGGTGCGCAACACCAGCTTTGACGTTGGCTGCCACGCCATCCCAAGCCGCGGGGCCACGTTATTGCGGTCCGGCTTAATCGTCGAACGCCATGGAGCCTTGTAAACCTGGTCCAGATTGAATCCCACACCCGGCTCCACCAGAATGCCGATTTGCAGCGGATTGAAATTCGGCTGGAAGAACGGACTCTCCTCATCGACGTAAAACCCCGGCTTCAGTCCTAACGCCGCCGCCGCTTCCTGCGTGTAGTAGTTGCCCATCCGCCCCTGAACATCGTTCGGATTGCCGAAAAGGTCGTAACGAACTCCCGCGTTCACCGTCAGTCCCTTCCGCACCCGCCAGTCGTCCTGTACGAACAGGCTGACGTCTCTCATCCGGAAATGTCGCCGCGTATCGCCCTGGTCCAAATCGCTGCCGCCTCCGGCCGCCCCATGTCCGGTGAAGAATAGCACCCAGTTGTCATAGTCCAGGTCGCCATTCGTTCGCGCCATATACTCACCCTTCAACTCCGGGCGCCGGAACTCCCCGCCGAAATGCAGCGTGTGCCGGCCAGTTGTGTAGCTCATCGTCTCGGCTAGGTTCACCACTCGCTGCCGGTCGAAAAAGTCCCACGCATTCCCGATTCCCGAAGTGGATCGTTGTGTATTGATATCGATCGTTGGCATCAAAGATGCCAATCCTCCGATTGATTTCTCCAACGGATTGTATATCCCCAGCGTCGAGTTCTGAATATCCCGATAGAGCGAGATTCGCGTATTGAACAGCTCAAAGAATCCGCCGCGAAACTCGCTTACGAAACGCCCGCCAACCGTCCGCGTCCAGTTCAGCGACGCCGCCCACGAAGGCGTTTGTCCCTGCGTCGGAGAGGGTGACGAGTTCGCCCACCCAAACGCTTCTTCCACAAACGATGCGGCCTTGGTGTAATTCAACCGCAGCCGGCTCGAAGCCGAAAGGGAGTGATCAATCGTCCCCGTCCCTGACCATGTTTGGAACTTTGTCGGGAAAGACTGCTGCAATAATCGCTCCGTACCATAGCTCAGCGTTCCCGGCAGCAATGGCATCGAACTCGTCGCCGAAGGCAGCAGAAACTGCCCGTTGCGCTTTACGTTCAAAACATTGATCGCCACCGGATGAATGTCCGATGGAGTCAGCAAACGCAATGCCGGCGTTGCCGTGTCGGCAAAGAACTTTCGCTCCAACCCCGCCACCTGTTCGGCCGGAAACGCCCGCAGACTCTGTAGAAACCGCGCCGCGAATCCCGGAGTCTGCGCCCCGCTTTGCAGCCATTGGTTCGCCACGCCCGCAATCGATTCCCGCGTCCGCGTATCGCCCAATCCCTCCGGTATTCCTGTCGCCGCAATCGCTCTGGCCGCATAGCCAGACAAGAACTCCACCCTCTGCACGGACCCGAAATAAAACGTGCGATCCTTCCGTATCTTCCCGCCAAACGTAACACCGGTCTCGTTCCGCCGAAACTTCGGCCGCCCCGTCCCCGCACGGTTCAGAAAGAATTCGTTCGCGTTCAGTTTCTCGTTCTGGAAGAAGTGATACGCCGACCCATGAAAATCGTTGCTCCCGCCCCGCGTAATCATCTGAATGTTCCCGCCGCCATTCCGTCCCGTCATCGCCGAATAGAGCGCCGTCTGCATCTCCACCACTTCCAGCGAGTCCAGCGGGATCTGAATATTGCTGCCCAGACCCCCTCCACTGTTCATCATGTTCGTCGCGTCGATTCCGTTCAGCGAAAGCGAGTTATTCGATGGCCGCGCCCCGTTCACCGATGGGTTCAGCGATTGCGTCGCGTCGTCGGCCTGCGCGCCCGGCGCCGTGGCCAGATTCATCCCTTTGCCTGTCCGGTCCGGCAGCGGCGCGGTCACGCCTGCTTCGGCCACCAGCAAGTGCGTGATGTTTCGCGACGCCGTCGGCAGCGACTGTATCTGTTGCGAGGTCAGCGACACCGATTGCGTAGCCCGAGAAGGCTGCAGCATGTCGGCCGTTGCAGACACCTGCACCTGCTCCACCATCGAACGCGTCCGCAGTACCAGATTGGCCGTACCTCCCGCGACGGTCGCGACACCAGCGGTCTCGAAGCCGCTGAAGGATGCTTCCACTTTGCCTGGCTGGCAAACGGTCTGTTTTAACGCCGCCTCGCCCTTGGCATCGGTCAGCGCCTGAATGGTTGCGCCGTTGGCGGGCTTCCAGGTTACGCGGGCGCCCGCGATTCGGCCACCCGTAAGGTCTTCGACAGTGACGGCCAGATCACACGATCCCTGCCCCCAGCCGGCTAAACACACAACCATTGCAAGCAACAATAGACGCATGCGTAAAGACTACGAAACGCATGTGAACTCCTGACGAATCAGGAATGACACTCTCGCAACATTCGCTACTCTGGTCGCCACCGAGCGACATGGTCAGCAACACTGTCTACCTCCTCATCGGTCATAAACGGGTGAATCGGCAGGCTGAGTTCCTCTGTTGCGAGCCCTCTGGCGTTCTCTAATGGGCCAAAACACGCCGAACTCACACCCCGCATCGCCTCCTGATCCGGAATCAGCACGGGATAGTGCTCCCCGGTGAAGATGCCGCGCGCCCGCAGCCAGCCGATCAAGCTCTGCTTGTGCTCCGCCGCCACCCGCACCGGGAACAGGTGCCAGCTTGGCCGCCATCCGCTCGAACATGAATCCGGGGCCGCCACCGGGCGCACACGTTCGGACTGCCAGCGGCCCAGATATCGCGCCGCAATCTGCCCGCGGCGCTCCGTCCACGCCGCCAGCCGAGGCCAAAACACCTCCTCCAGCAACGCCGCATGTACCTCATCCAACCGGCTATTCCATCCAATCTCGCTATGCCGGTACTTCGCCGACTGGCCATAATCCCGCAGCACGCGCACCTGAGCCGCAAGTCCGACATCGGCCGTCAAGACCGCGCCTCCGTCGCCCATCGCCCCCAGATTTTTCGTCGGATAAAAGCTGGTCGCCGCCGCCACTCCCGTCAACCCGGTCGCCTGGCCCGCCTCGGTCGCCCCAATCGATTGCGCGCAATCTTCGATGCACCGCAAGTCGAACTCCTCAATGAGTGACCGAATCCCGCGCGCATCGATCGGAAACCCGTACAAATGGACCGGCACAAAATAACGGATCCCCGGCATCGCCCGCAGCGCCGACCGCGCCTCGTTCAGGTCAATCAACCCCGACGCGTCCGTATCGCAAAACACCGGCACACCGCCCGCGCGCACAATGGCCAGCGTCGTCGCGAACGCCGATAGCGGCGTCGTTAACACGCGGTCCCCCGGTCGCAAACCCGCAGCACGCAGCGCGATCTCGATCGCGTCCAATCCGCTGGCCACGCCTACCGCCTCAGGCAATCCCCAGAAAGCGCCCAACGCGGCCTCGAACCGCCGGACTCGCTCTCCCAGAATGTACCAGCCGCTCCGGCCGACGGCGTCGAACACTCGCACAGCATCGGCCCGGACTGTCTCCCACTGACGGCCGAAGTCATTCATGAGTATCTGTTTTTCGCTCAAGCCTCCAGTATCACCTCCCGCGCCACCCGTTGCAGCACCGTCCCCCAGTCTCCCATCTTCGTTTGCCGGAACAGCCGCGCCTTTCGGTACCAGGGCGAATCCTCCCGGTCCAGCATCCACCGCCAGTCCGGTGCGTACGGCAGCAGCACCCAAACCGGTTTCCCCAGCGCCCCCGCCAGATGCGCCACCGACGTATCCACGCTGATCACCAGATCAAGATTCGCGATCAACCCCGCCGTGTCGCCGAAGTCCCGCAGTTCTCGGGCCGCGTTCCGCATTGCAAGGGTCTCCGGCGCCGGATGCCCCTTCTGCAGACTCACCCATTCCACGCCCTCCACGCCGGCCAACTCCGCCAGCAATTCCGGCATCACGCTACGGTTTCTATCGTTCTTATGGTGCGGATTCCCCGCCCAGCATACCCCCACCCGTCGCTTCGCTCCCCTCGCCCCCAGCCATTGCGCCCACCGCGCCACCGCCTCCGCTGGCGCCTGCAAATAGCCATCCACCGAAGGAATTGTTGCCAACGCTGTCTCCTCCCGGTGAGGAGCGCTCATCATCGGCAATTGATAGTCCGCCGCCGGCACCGCCCCCACCGGCGACGCCAGCCATTCGTCAACCCCCGCGAATCCTTCCAATAACGGCAGCAGCGCCGGCTGGCACTCCACCACCACCCGCGCTCCCCGCGCCGCGAAGACAGGCGCATACCGGATGAACTGCAAAGTATCTCCCAAACCCTGTTCCGCGTGGAACAACAACGTTTTGCCGTCGAGCGGTTCTCCGCGCCATAGCCGGATCTCCTGATGGCGCCGTGCCTTGGCGTCTTTTACGTCAAACCGGCGCTCGTACCCTGCCCAGCCAGGGCCAAAATCACCGCGCAGAAGGCTCACAATCCCTAGATTCCACTCCGCCGCCGCGTCCCCCGGCGAATGCTTGAGCGTCTGCCGATAGCACTCAATCGCCGTGTCCGTCCGGTTGCAGGCCAGCCAGGCATTTCCCAAATTCGTCCACGCCGCACGATTTTCCGGCTCTATTTTCAACAACTTGCGAAATGTGCAGATCGCCCGCAGCGGCCGCGCGAACTCAAGCCACGCGAGGCCAAGATTGTAGAGCGCCAACAGAAACGATCCATCCTCCCGGATCGCCGTCCGGTAGCAACGAATGGCGCCAGAATAATCCTTTTCCAGTTGGAGCAGAATGCCCAGATTGTTCGCCGCGCGCGCATGACGCGGGTTGAGCGCGAGCGTGCGGCGGAACCCAGCAACTGCCGTAACCCCATCGTTTTCTTGCATATACGCGACAGCACGATGGAACGTAGCGGCCACGTTCTCCGGTTCCCGCAGCAGCACCTGATCATAGTGCGCAACAGCCGCCGCGCGCTCCCCGGCCAGGGCCAGCGCGTCCGCCAATGGCAGCCGGTACTGCACGTCACAACCCGCCTCGGAAGGCGCTGATTGCAAAGCACATAGCCACGCCGCGGCCGCGTCCGCGTGGCGATTCAACACCGTCAGCAGCCTGGCCAGACCGGCCCAAAGTTCATGATCCTCAGGCGCCTCTTCCAACGCCTGGCGATAACACGCCGCCGCTGCCGTCCCATCCCCGGCGCGCTCCAAAATGATCCCTAAATTACGGCATAAATAGGGCCTGGGGCCCTCAATTCCGATGGCAACGCGCAATAACTGCACCGCCGTGTCCACCCGGTCCGTCTCGGCGTGAAGCAGTCCGAGGAGGTGGAGACTCTCCACATCCCCTGGATTCGTGTCCAACAAATGCAGGTAAATGGCCTCCGCTTGGTGCCATTTACCTGCTTTATGTAGCGCTTTTGCGTCGTTTAAGTGCTGTTTTTGCGCCTTCATATGCGCTTTCTATCGGCGAAAAGAAGGCGAAGCTCCACGCTACGGGAGCTTAGGAATGTCCCGAGCCTACCCGTTCAGGTCGAGCCGTCCGGTGGAATCGCCGAACTGTTCCACACCCACTCCGGAGCGATTCAGCATATCCACAAACAAGTTCGCCGCTGGCGTTTCCGGCTTCGCGGCCACGTGACGCCCGCCCTTTTGCCCGCCGGCGTGGCCCGCCACCAGCAGCGGGAGGTTGTGATTCGAGTGCTGGTTGCCATCGCTCAACGCGCCGCCGTAGAGAATGGTCGAGTGGTCAAGAAGCGTTCCGTCGCCGTCTTGCGTCGCCTTTAGGCGTTCGACGAAGTAGGCGAAAAGCTCCACGTGGAAAGTGTTGATTTTGATGATCTTCTCGATGAAATCCGGATGTCCGCGGTGATGCGTGAGGGGGTGGTGCGGGTCGGGAACGCCAATCTCCGGGTAGGTTCTGACGCTGCCTTCACGGCCCAGCATCATGGTCGAAACGCGCGAGATATCCGATTGAAACGCAACGACTTGCAGGTCGAACATGAGCTTCACATATTCGACAAACGCAAACGGAATGCCTGACGGTTTCTCGCCAAGCGGCACTTCCGGATCGGTCTCCGCCTTCGCGATGCGGGTTTCCACTTCGCGGATGGAGGTCAGATATTCGTCCATTTTTCGTTTGTCCTGCGCGCCGAGCGCGCCGACAAGCGATTTCGTTGACTCCCGCGTCATGTCGAGAATGCTCTTCTTGTACAGCGCGCGCCGGGCGCGGGTGGCGGGATCGAGGCTCGGATCAACGGTGCCGAACAGGCGCTCAAAGACCGAGCGCGGATTCACCTCAACGGCCAACGGCGTTTCCGGGTTCTTCCACGAAAGGCTATTGGTATAGGCGCAACTTGAGCCGGTGTCGCAATTGCCGATCATGCGCGAATCCTCGCAGCCCAACTGGAGCGAAGGCACGCGCGTATCGGCGGCGAACTGTTGGGCGGCAATCTGATCGAAGGTCACGCCGGCGCGCACATCGGCGCCCGCCGTGTACTTGGGTTGCGCGCAGGAAAGGAAACTGCCCGAAGCTTTGGCGTGCCCTCCGCCTTTGGCTTTCACAGCCGCGTGGTTGGAAAGGCCGGAGACGACGACGATATCCTCGCGGAATTTTTCGAGCGGCTTCATGATGCGAGGGAACGCAAAGTCCGCGCCGGTCTTTTCGGGCAGCCAATCCTTCATCCAAATCCCGTTGGGAACATAGACGACACCGAGGCGGTGGGCCTTCGTGGCCTTTGCGGACGCGGCCAAAGCGGGGCGCATGGCATCCAGGAACGGCATGGCGATGGCCGCGCCGGCGCCGCGAAGCAGCATACGGCGGTCGAGGTGTTTTCCGGTGAGGAACGTCATTTGGGTTCTACTCCCACAAGTATACGGATTAGCATCGAGCGTTCACTGGCGCAGGAAGAAAGAAGGGCCTTTGTCACGGCGCTCATTCAGATTTGGCTCCCGTGGACGCGACGGCCACCGCCCGGCGCTGCTGGAAGGGCAGGCTCTCCACGATACTCTGGACGAGCGAGCCGAAGCGATAGTTACTCGCCGGCAGTTTGGCGGCAATGGCGGCAACCACTGGCCGGTCCGCGCGCTCCAGGCCACGGCCCAGCGCATAGGTCAGCAGTTTATCGGTCAATCCCTTTACGAAGGCGTCGCGCCCTGTTTGCAGGCTCGCCTTTAACTCCGCCGGACCGGTGAAGGCCTTGCCGGAGGGCAGCGTGCCGGTGGCATCAACGGGGAACTTGCCGTCCATCGTGCGCCACCCGCCAACGGCGTCGAAGTTTTCCAGGCCAAAGCCCAGCGGGTCCATTTTGGAATGGCACGACGCGCAAGCCGGGTTCTTGCGGTGCTGCTCCATTTGTTGACGAAGCGACGCGGCCTGGCCCACAGCACTGTCGTCAAGCGACGGCACGGCCGGGGGCGGCGGGGGCGGCGGCGCGTTCAACAGATTCTCCATGATCCATTTGCCGCGCAAAACGGGCGAAGTGCGGGTGGAATAGCTCGAAATTGTCAAAACACTCCCATGCGCCAGCACGCCGCCCCCGCGCGGGTTGGTGCTCATATCGACCCGGCGAAACTCGGGGCCGGTGACGCCCGGGATCTCGTAGAACCGCGCCAGCCGCTCGTTCAAATACGTGTGGCGGGCGTCGATCACGTCCAGCACGCTTCCATCCTGGCGCACCATCTCTTCGAAAAACAGTTCCGTTTCGCGGCGCATGGCGTAGCGCACGCTTTCATCGAAATCGGGGAATTTGCCGGGGTCGGGCTTCATCACATCAATATTGCGGAACTGGAGCCACTGACCGGCGAAATTCTCCACCAGCGCCTTCGCCCTTGGATCGCGTAACATGCGCTGGACCTGGGCGCGGAGAACAGCGGGCTGGCGAAGGCGGCCCTGGCCGGCGGCGGTGAGCAGCGCTTCGTCGGGCATGCTGCTCCAGAGAAAATACGACAGGCGCGAGGCGAGTTCAAACTGTCCGATCTGTCCGTAGGTCTTGCTGGCGTTGACCACAGGTTCACGCTCGACGCGGAAGAGGAAATGAGGAGATACGAGAACGCCCTGAAGCGCAACGGCAATCCCTTCCTGGAAGCTATCGCCCTGCTTGCGAGCGGTGGCGTAGAGTTTCAGGAAGGCCGCCGTTTCGGCTGTGGAAACAGGCCGCCGGAACGCCTTCCGCGCGAACCCGGCAACGATCTGTTGGGCACAGCCCTGCGTCTGCTGCGGGCAGGTGAAAACGCGCGCCAGGCTTTCCTTGGAAGGGCCATCGGGCTGCGTGAACGGCCCACCGACATCGAGCGACTCGAACCGGTTATCGATGCGGGTCTCAATCCGGTCGGTCTTGATCTTGGTGCCGTATTTGCGAAGGGTTTCGATGTCCTTTTCGGTGAGCTTTCCGCGCGTGGTGATCATGGGCTCGGCCGGCCGCGTGGACGGTGAGGGCCCGTTATACTTCGGCGGCAGCCCGTGAAAATTCTTGAGATAGGTACAGGAGAGCAGGTGTTCCCCGGCGGTGACTTTGGCGCGCACTTCAACGATCTGCCCTTCGAGATCGGTCGCGTCAACCGCCCAATCCTGAACCTTCCTGCCGTCGATCCAGAAGGCGGGCGTGGCCGCTTCCGACCCATTCGGACGGTGCCCGTTCAGCACAATGCGAAAGCTGTACTCGCCATCGGTGGCGAAGCGATGGAGCACATGAAAAGAGTGCCGCGTGCTGAGGCCGGACTCATCGTAGTGGAACATGTCCTTGGGACGGCCGGCGCGCTCGACCACATCGTTCAAACGGACCGGGGCGGAATAGTGGATTGCCGCCGGCTTGAGTTTTTCCGGTCCGAAGATGGCGGTACGAACGGCGCGTTCCGCCGCGTAAAGGTACTTTTCGAGCAGCACCGGAGAAAGCGTGAGCGCGTCTGCGATGTTGTCGAACCCATAGGCGGCTTCGTCGTTGGGGAAGCTATCAGCGGGCCGAATATCCACGCCGAGCAGATCGCGAATGGTGTTGTTGTACTCGGTGCGATTCAGGCGGCGGGCGGTGACGCGGCCGGGGTCGGGTTTGGCGGAGCGGTCCTGGCGGGCGAACTCGGCTTCCAGGAACTGGATAAGCGCGGCGGATTCGGCGGCGGGCGGCTTCTTCATCGAAGGCGGCGGCATCTCGCCGGTCCGCAGTTTGGCGACGGCCTTTTCCCAAATCTCCCGGCTTTCATCGAACGATTGGGCCGTTTCAAACACGGCCATATTGACATCGCCGGAGGTGACCGTCGCGTTGTGACAGGCAACACAATTCTTCTTGACGTAAGAGAAAACGTCGGTTGCGTCGTAGGCGGACAACACGCCCGCGATGGCCAGAATGAAGATTTTTCCAGAAACCACAGTAAGCCTTTTAAGCTATCACGCGCGCGAAGGGGTACGCATCCATGGCGCGAGCGCTTCCGGAGGGGCCGATTCGATAAGCCGGGCGATGGATTCCGGGATGGCGACTGACGCAAGAGCGCCAGTGGCGGGGTCCTCCTGCACCGCGGCGACGACCAGCTTTCCACGAGCGGCTTCAACAACACCATCGACTTCAACCTTTCGAATGCTGACGGCGTACGCCAGGCTTCGCGAGCGCTTTTCTTGAATGAAGAATGCAATTTCTACTTCGTCTTCGTAACGGAGCGGGCGTTTGTAGTCGAACTCGGCGTGCACACGCGGCCAGCCGACGCCGCAGCCGACGAGCGAAACGCCCAGCGAGCGGTAGAACGCCGTCTCGGCGTATTCAATGAAGCGGAAGTAGTTGCTGAAGTGGACAATGCGCAGCATGTCGGTTTCGGAGAACTCGACGCGGCGGCGGACGGTGATGCCATAGGCCATTTCTTCAGCGTGCCACGGGCGGGCCCGCTCGGCGCCATCGGCCCGAATCGCGCCGCCAGGGCGAAATCCGCAGATTGGGCGGCGTGGAAACCTGAAGTTGCGGCCCAGTGGTGATTTGCTTCCGCCAGCGTGCGCCGGATCGTGCGGTGGCGGATATGTTCAGGCAAACCGCATTCGCTCCCAGCCGGGCCACACCCCCAAGCAGCCGAAAAGCAAATGCCCTTGGCTTGACATAGGCCCGGCGCAAGTAAGAGACTTTGGAGCGGATGTGCAAACCACTATTCGTCGCAGTACTGAGCCTGGCCGCGTGGGCGGGCGAGACGCACTACAACATACCGTTGTGGGAACCCGGCAAGGTTCCACTGGCGGCCGGCGACGGACCGTTGGACGCGCCATTCCTCACCGTCTTTGAGCCGCCGCCGGGAAAGAGCAATGGAACGGCGGTGGTGATCGCGCCGGGCGGCTCCAACATCATGTTGATGTATGGACTGGAAGGCATTGAAGTCGCCGAACGCTTCAACGATTGGGGCACAACGGCCTTTGTGCTCACCTACCGGCTAAACCCGCGCTATGGCGAGGCGGCCCGCGTATTGGATGGCAACCGGGCGATGCGGCTGGTGCGTTCGCGAGCGAAAGAGTGGAAGCTGGACCCGTCAAAGATACTGTTTGCCGGATTTTCCGCCGGGTCGTCCATGGCGCGGTCAGTGGCGGCGGCGTCAGGACCGGGCGACGCTAACGCGGCGGACCCGATTGACCGGCTGGATTCGAAGCCAAATTTCCTGCTGATGGTCTATTCCGCCGGGCGTGCCACACCGAATGAGAACCTGAAGAATTTTCCGCCTACGTTTCTCCTGGCGGCGGCCTACGACAAGGGCGCGGCCAATGGCAGCGCGCAACTGTTTCTGGACATGAATCGCGCCGGCGGCGTAGCCGAAATTCACATCTACCAGAAGGGCCGCCATGGGTTTGGCGCGGCCACCACAAGCCCGGAATTTTCTCCCTGGATGGACGCATTGAAACACTTCCTAAAGGTCGGCGGATACTTTGGAGGCACGAAGTAGACATGCGCTCCTTACTGCTACTTTTGGCCGCCAGCACCTTTGCCGCCGATGCGCCCAAGGTGATCAACGAAGGCTATGGCGATTTCCTTATCGTTCCGGCCGGTAATTTCAAGATGGGCGACAACTTCGGCGATGGCGAATCGCGCGAACGCCCGGTGCACCAGGTCTATCTGGACACCTTTTACATCGCCAAATTTGAAGTGACCAACGGCGACTGGAAGAAGTTCCAGAACGATCCGGACTATGACGATGTAAAGTTATGGCCCACGGGCCGCGTGGTTCCGAAGGACCAGAGCCCGTACTGGACGCAGGCAATGAACCATGGCGGCGCCACACCTGGAAGCGATAAGTATCCGGTGCTGGGTGTGAATTGGGACGCGGCCACGGCCTACTGCAACTGGTTGAGCAAGAAGACGGGAAAGAAGTACCGGCTGCCGACGGAGGCAGAGTGGGAGAAGGCGGCGCGCGGCACGGACCAGCGGCGATTTCCGTGGGGCAACACGATCGACTACGACCACGCCAATTACGCCGGCGCGCAACAGTTCGACACCGGCAAAGAAGTGGGCAGCTACCCAAAAGGCGTGTCGCCGTATGGCGCGATGGACATGGCGGGAAATGTGATGGAGTGGTGCCAGGATTGGTACAGCCGTAGCTACTACGCCGTGTCGCCGAAGAAGAATCCGCCGGGCCCGGAAAAGGGCGCGTATCGCGTGCTGCGCGGCGGGTCGTTCTTCTTTGAGGGGCAGGACCTGCGGAGTTACGCGCGGTCGGGCGCATGGCCCTCGTTCCAGGCGTTCCGGATGGTGGGATTCCGCGCGGCGCGCAGCGCGGAGTAGGGGTCAACGGATTGCCGGCCGTGATCCGTCGCGCCGTCATGCAGGGATCATGAGGGCGCGCTGCGGCGGAGGCGGCGAACCTTGGGTTGGCGCCTCCCGCGGAAATGGCGGTGCGCGCAGCGGAAGCCGCTGGCCTACAGCCCAAGCGCGCGGAGCGCCGAGGCGATGGCTGCGTCCGCGCTATCGGCGGCGCCCGCCTCATAGGCGACGATCTTGCCTTCTCTATCAATCAAGACGAGCGCCGGAATGGCGGAGACCTTGAAAAGCCGGCGCGCGTCACCCGCTTTGCCATCGTAAAGGCTGGGCCAGCGATAGTTGTTCTCCGTCAGGAATTGGCGCGCTTTTTCGGGCGTCTCGTCGTCATTCACACCCAGGACAAACACGCCTTCCATCTTCTGCCGCGCCATCTTCGCCATCTGCTCGCGGCACGGCAGACACCAGGTGGCCCAGAAATCGAGCAGCACTACTTTCCCGCGCAGATCCTGCAAACGCAACGTCTCGCCGGTGAGCGTGGGCAGCGACAAATCCGGCGCCGTTGTTCCGATTAACTCTTTGGACGGCCGCGGGAAGGCGCGCTCCAGACGATCCATTTCACGGTAGTTCGCCGGCGGCGTGTAGGAGAAGAGCGCGGCCGGAAGTGGCTCGTTCACGCTCGCAACGCGATACCGCGTGATGTGACGGCTGGCTGTCTCTTCAAACGGACGATCCGGGAATTGGTGGCCGCTCGAAACGGACTCCGACTTCAACACGATCAGGCGGGCGCGGTCAATCCAGAACGTCTGCGTCCAGCGGTCGATGCCAATGGCGCCGCCGTGTGGCTGGTAGTCGGCACGGACCACGGCGCACGCCACCTGCCGCCCGGCCACGTCCACCTGTTCGGTGCCAAGCCATTCGGCGCGCAGCAAGCGGTCCGTCAGCCGCGACACCATGTACTTAAGCGCCAGTTCCGACCGGCGCAATGCCATCTGCCCAAGGGGGCCGCCGCCCTTGGTGTCGGCAGCCGGCCCTCGCATGAATTCACGCGTATCGGGCGCGGCGCGCCAAAGTGTGACGCCGTCGCTGACGGCGACATAGGAACCGGTGGAATCGCTCAATTCGAAGCGCAGTCGTGACGGGCCGTCCTTGGCTAGCACCTCCGTGCCGCGCTGCCAGGAGCGGTGGCGCTCGCTGGTGAGTTCCGTGTCGGTGACGGTCTCAAAGTGCAATTGCCGGGCGGAACGCAATGTCTCCGCCACCTGACGGAGCAGCGGGGCGCCGTCGGCCGACTGCGCGGCCAGGCGGCACGCCAAGGCAAGAAACGCAACGGCGCGCACCATGTTTCACATGCTATATCAACACCAGCGGCGAACGGCAAACAGTGTGTTCCAATAAACTGCATGTACCGACGCGCCTTTCTGCTTTCGCTTCCCATGCTGGCCGAGGACTGGCCGCAATTTCGCGGCCCCGGCGGGCAGGGCCACTCCACCGGTAAAGGGCTTCCGCTCAACTGGAGCGACACGCAGAACGTCCGCTGGAAGACGCGGTTGCCCGGCGCCGGCTGGTCCAGCCCCTCCATTGCGAACAACGTGATCTGGCTGACAACGGCCAGCGATAGATCCCTGCGCCTGCTCTCGTTGGACCTCAATGCCGGCAAGCTGCTTCAGGACACCGAGGTTTTTCAAATCAAGGACCTTGGCCCCGGCATTCACAAGAAGAACAACTTCGCCTCACCAACGGCCATCCTGCGGGGAGACAAGATCTACGTTCATTTCGGCTTCTATGGCACGGCGTGTCTGAACACGAAGGGCGAGACGGTGTGGAAGCAGACGCTGAAATACGAGCCGCAGCATGGCCCGGGCGGTTCGCCCGCGCTGTTTGAAGACCTGCTGATTATCAGTTGCGACGGCTTCGACGCCCAGTTCGTAGTGGCGCTGGACGCCGCCACGGGCAAGGTTCGTTGGAAGACGCCGCGCGGCAAAGGCAACCAGGCTTACACGACGCCGCTGATCATCGACGTGAATGGCAAGCCGCAGGTGGTGAGCCCCGGGGCGCACCACGCCTATGCCTACGACCCGCGCACAGGCGAGCCGCTTTGGCATATCGAGTACGGCGACGGCTTTTCCAACGTGCCCCGCCCCGTCTATGCGCACGGCCACGTCTACATCTGTTCCGGATTCTTTCAGCCCGTACTGTTCGCGGTGCGCCCCGATGGCCGCGGGAACGTCACCAAATCGCACGTCACCTGGTCCCACCCGCGCGCCGTTCCCCTTACCCCTTCGCCGGTGGTGGCCGGCGATGAGATCTATATGATTTCCGACAACGGCATCGCCACATGCCTGGACGCCAAGTCCGGCAAACCGCACTGGCAACACCGTATTGGCGGCAACCACTCGGCATCGCCGCTGGCCGCCGACGGCCGCATCTATTTCCTGAGCGAAGAAGGCGAATGTACCGTCATCGCGCCCGGCACCGAGTATCGCGAGCTGGCGAAGAACTCCATCAATGAGCGCACGCTGGCGTCATTCGCCGTGGCGGGCAAGGCATTGCTGCTGCGCGGCGACCAGCACCTGTACCGGCTGGAAGCATAGCCCGGCGCGGCTCAGGCGACGTGATCTTCCCAGCGGCGGCGGCGGTTTAGCCAGATCACGCGCGCCATGACGATATCCAGCATGTCCACGCCGGCCAGCGTCAACCGCGGCCAGGCCGCCTCGTTCTCCCGATGGCGTTCGGAGATGAGGAACAGCGTATCCTCCTGCCGCCGAAGCGCCCTGACGCACGGGCCGTCCCCCGTACGCACAACATAATAACCTTCCGGCTGCACCAGCGTCCGCGCCGTTTCCGATTGATCCAATAGCACCAGATCCCGATCGGCAAACAGCGGCTCCATCTCCGGGTCGCCGGCCAGACTCGCCACCAGCGGCTCCGTGGCCGCCTCCGTCAGATGATACGGCACCGTGTGCACCTCCCGGTGCGGCCCTTTCCGGGGAATCGGCTGGTGTAATCCGAGCAGTCCGCTTAGCACCGGCACCGGTTGCAACCGGACTTGCCGGTGGGGACTCGTCCGGCTCAGGTACTGCGTGAGTTCCTCTCGGCTCAAAAGGTCAAGCGGCGTAAGACGTAAGTGCGTCAGTATGACATCGGCAAGCTCCAGCGAGAGCGCACGAACGCCTTTCAGCGTGTTATGGATGTGCGGCTGCGAGATGCCCGTAAGCCGCGCCAGGCTGCGTTCGGAGATCTCTCCGTTGCGAATCCGCTTGCGCAGATGTTCGACGAGCCGAACCTGCAACGTGGCGAAACTCAGGGGGGCGATTTCCATGGGAAATAGGGGAAAAGAAAAACTCGAAGTTCTTTTTCCTGATTATTACTAATGGCGGGAGAAAAGGCAAATGGGACCTACGGCTATCACCTTTGTTTTCAATAGAGACTATCTGATTATCTGTTTTTAATAAGAATTTTTTTGAGAAAATATAGGGGATTGTATTGACTAAATTTGAAATCAGAATAGATTGACTAAGGAACATGAAACGAGGTGCCTTTGGTGGAGACGAAGGACACCTTCTGGAGGTCAAAAAGGAAATGGAATGGACACGGTCGGAAACAATAGGACTCGCATCCGTGCAATGCACAACCTGCCATGGATTGGGCTTGCGGCCGGTGAAGAAGGGCAAGGAAGCCCCATGCAATTGTGTACTGCGCTCGATCTTTCGAGCCTGCTTTCGGCGGTTCCGGAAGAGCGTTGAGCAGGAAAAGCACTTGTCACAGTGCACGTTCAATTTCACGGGTGGCCGTGAACGCAGCATGACGTGGGGCCGGAAGGACGAAGAGTACATCGCCGATTTTCTGCTGATGGTGCGCCGCTTATTGTCCGATGACGAATACCGTATTTTTAGATTTCATTATTTACTGGGCGCCGATTGGCGGCTGTGCTGCGTGCGGCTGAAAATGGACCGTGGCGATTTCTTTCACTACATTTACAAGATGGAAGCCCGTCTGGGCAAAGCGTTCCGGGAAGTGGAACCGTACGGGCTGTTCCCGCTCGATGAGTACTTCCACGGAGCGACACGGGATGTGGTGGCGTTCACGCCGCCACGAGTGGGTCCGATGCCGTTGCGTCCGCCGATGGCGGCGTAGCGGGTCGAAGCGATCCGCGGGCAAAAGGGGGCTGGCAAGGACGCCGGCCCCCTTTTCATTTTCAGGAACGGCGGGAGCGAAAGAAAGCCTGGAGCAGTTGCGTAGCCTCCGCCGCCAGCACGCCTTCCACGATGTCGATGCGGTGGTTTAACAGGTCGGAATCGGCAACTGCAAACTTGGAGCGAACACCGCCAAAGCGAAGATCCCTGGCGGAGAATACCAAGCGCTTGACACGGGAATGGACTAGCGCTCCGGCGCACATAACGCAGGGTTCCAACGTGACGTAGAGCGTTGCGTCATCCAGCCGGTAGTTGCCCAGTGTCGCCGCGGCCGAACGCAGCAGGTTTATTTCGGCGTGGGCGGTGGGGTCGTTGGCGGCGATCGGGGTATTGTGGGCGCGCGCGACGATTTCGCCGCCGAGAACCAGAACGGCCCCCACGGGCACTTCCCCGCTTGCCTCGGCGCGGCGAGCCTCAGCGAGTGCCTCCCGCATGTAGAATTGGTGGTCCAACTGCCTCCAGTGTATTGGGTTATCTGATATTTTAGTGGCAAGAGGCGGAATGGCGAAACGAGCATTGGTATCTCTGTGTGCGGCTGGACTGATGACGATCTGGGGACAGACAGCCGAGCAGACCGAGTATTTCGAAAAGAACGTCCGGCCGGTGCTGGCAGGCAAGTGCCAGATGTGTCACAACGCGAAGGCGAAGACTTCAGGACTGGACATGTCGACAGGCGCGGCGTTTTTCGCCGGCGGCGCCAGCGGTTCGCTGGTGAATGTGGAATCACCGGAAAAGAGCCTGCTGTTGATGGCGCTTAGCTACGAAGGCACGCTGAAAATGCCGCCAACGGGCAAGCTGAAGGACGATGAGATTGAGAAACTGCGCGAATGGGTGAAGATGGGCGCCCCATGGCCCGGGATGGACAAAAAAGATGCCGTTGCCGCCGCCACCGGCGGCACGCGAAAGAACGGCACAGCGATCTCCGACGAAGACTGGAAGTTCTGGGCGTTTCAACCGGTAAAGAAAGCGAAGGCCCCGGCGGTGAAGGACGCGGCGTGGGTCCGTTCTCCGATTGACGCGTTCATCCTGCAAAAGCTGGAGGAAAAGGGCTTGCGTCCGGCGGCGAAAGCGGACAAGTACGCGCTGCTGCGCCGTGTCACCTACGACCTGCATGGCCTGCCACCCACTGAACAGGAAATTCGCGATTTTGTGGCCGATCAGTCGCCGGACGCATTCCGGCGCGTTGTGGACCGGCTGCTGGCCTCGCCCAGGTATGGGGAAAAGTGGGGCCGGCATTGGCTGGACGTGGCGCGGTTCGCCGATTCGACAGGCAACGATGAGGACCATCGCTATCCGTATGCCTACAAGTACCGCGACTATGTGGTGGATGCGTTCAACAACGATTTGCCCTACAACCAGTTCGTGAAGGAGCAGATTGCCGGCGACCTGCTGCCGGCGGCCAATGGGGAGCCATTGAATCGGCGGGGCGTCATCGCCACCGGGTTCCTGGCGCTGGGGGCCAAGGCGATCGCGCAGCAGGATAAGAAAAAGATGCTCTACGACGTGTGGGACGAGCAGTTGGACGTAATGTCCAAGGCGTTTCTGGGCGTGACGCTATCCTGCGCCCGGTGCCACGACCACAAATTCGATCCGCTGACACAGAAGGACTACTACGGCCTGATCGGGATGTTTGCGTCCACAAAGAGCTTCCGGGACGCGGAGACACACGTCTCCAAACTACTGTTTACGCCGCTCGTTTCCAAGGCCGAGTTTGAAGTCTACGAAAAGGCGCAGTCCGTGGTGGCGAACAAGGGCGTGGACATCGACATTGTCACTGACCGCGAACGCCATTTGTACCAGGGCAAGCTGATTGAGAAACTGCCGGCCTACATGATGGCGGCGCGGAAGAAGCTGGAATCGGTTGAAGGACTGGAGCCGAGAATCATCAAGCGGTGGATAAAACACTTCGGCGAAAGCGAAGTGCCGCGGCCGTGGCTGGAGCCGTTCCACAAAGCCGACGAGGCCGCAGCGCTGGCCATTGCCGCCGAGCTTCAGGCCTCAGCAAAGGCGAACCTGGAAAACTGGTCCAAGCGCATGGCGCGCTATCGCGTGGTGCAGCGTAGGCAGATTGAAGAGAAAAACATGCTTTCGGAGATGCCCAAGCTGATCAACGAGAAAGACGGCTTCTTCCGGGACGTTTTTGCCGACGCCGGTCCATTCGGGGTCAACGCGCGGATGGTGGACACGGTGGCGACGGTGGAGGGGAAAGCAGAGTTGAAGGCTTTGCGCGCCGAACAGCAGAAGCTGAAAAATGCGCTGCCGCCGGAGCCGGAGATGGCTTGCGCCGTGGAAGACGACAAGCCCGTGGTGCAAAAGGTGTTGATGCGCGGTGACTACAACACGCTGGGCGAGGAAGCACCGAAGACGTTTCCACTGGTGATCGCAGGAAAGGACCGCACAGTGGTGCGGGAGGGAAGCGGGCGCCGCGAACTGGCGGAATGGCTGGCAAGCGAGCGAAACCCCTTGACGGCGCGGGTGATGGTGAACCGCATTTGGCAGGGGCACTTCAGCGAGGGGATTGTGCGCACGCCGGATAACTTCGGCAAAATGGGCGAACGGCCCACACACCCGGAACTGCTGGACTTCCTGGCCGCCGCGTTCATGGAGAAGGGCTGGAGCATGAAGGAAATGCACCGGATGCTGCTGCATTCGAGCACCTACCAGATGGCCAGCACGCCAAGCGCGGAACAAGCGAAGGCGGACGGCGACAACAAGCTGCTGTCACGATTCCCCCGGCGGCGTTTGCTGGTGGAGGAGATGCGCGACGGGATGCTGGCCATTAGCGGCAAACTCGACTTGAAAATGGGCGGAAGTCTGCAATCCGGGTTCGGCACCGATGGCGAGAATTCAAACGGCCGGCTGAGCATCAGCCCGGAAGAGCAGGTGCGCCGAACCGTTTACATGCCGCTGCGGCGAGCCAACCTGCCCGCGCTGTTCAACCTGTACGACTTTGGCGACGCCACCACGCCGGCCGGCAAGCGGAACGTCACCAACGTGGCTCCGCAGGCGCTGTTTCTAATGAACTCCAAGTTCGTGGCCGACCAGGCGGACACGGTTGCCAAAGCGGTGCTTGCCGACAACGCCCTGGACAGCAAGCGAAAAGTGGAGCGGATCTACCTGCGCGTGCTGAACCGCACCCCCACCGCCGCCGAAACGGACAATGCCATCAGCTATACGGCGAGTTTCCGGCAGCGATTCCCGAAGACCATCGACTCCGACGCGTGGCAGAGCATGACTCGCATTTTGTTCGCATCCAACGAATTCATCTACGTGGACTAGGCCATGGACCCCATTCAAAAGCTCTACGCAAGACGTGAAAGACCAATGTCCCGCCGGGCCGCGCTGCGGGCAGCCGGGTGCGGGCTGGGCACCCTTGGGCTGGCCCAACTGCTGCAGGGCGCCGACGGCGGCACAAACCCGCTGGCGGCAAAAGCGCCCCACTACGCGGCGCGGGCAAAACGGGTGATCTTCCTGTTCATGCACGGCGGACCTTCGTCCATTGACACCTTCGACCCCAAACCGCGCCTGGACCGCGACCACGGCAAACCGCTGCCCATCAAGCGTCCATTGGCCTTCGCCGATGAATCGCCCGGACCATTGATGAAATCGCCCTGGGCGTTCAAGCCGGGCGGGAAAAGCGGCATTCCGGTAAGCGATCTGTTCCCCCACACGCGGAATATGGCGGACGAATTGTGTGTTATCCGCTCGCTGGTTGGGGAAGGCGTGGACCACGGCGCGGCGCTGCTGCAGACCTTCACCGGGTCGTCGACTTTCGTTCGTCCAAGCATGGGCGCCTGGACAGTGTATGGGCTGGGAACGGAGAACCAGGACCTGCCCGGCTACATCACCATTAAGCCAACGCTATCGCACGGCGGCGCGAAGAATTTCGGCGCCGCGTTCCTGCCGGGTGCATTCCAGGCCACCCCCATCGGCCATAGCGGCATGAAGGTGGACGAGATTAAGTCCGAGCCCATTCAGTATCTGGTGAACAAGGGCCTGACCGCCGAGCAGCAGCGGTTTGAGTTGGACATGATCCAAAACATCAACCGGAAACACCAGGAAGTCCGGACGGTGGACCCCAACCTGGAGGCGCGGATTCAGGCCTTCGAACTGGCTTTCCGGATGCAAACGCAAGCGCCGGAGATCTTCGCCGTCGACAAAGAGAGCGAAGAGACAAAGAAGCTCTACGGCTTGGACGATCCGAAAACGGCCGATTTCGGCTGGCAGTGCCTGCTGGCGCGGCGGCTGTGCGAAAAGGGCGTGCGTTTTGTGCAGTGTACCCATAGTTATAAGTGGGATCAGCACGGGGACCTGTACGCGAAACACACCGAAAATGCGTTTGAGGTGGATAAGCCAATTGCGGGCTTGCTGAAGGATCTGAAATCGCGCGGCTTGCTGAAAGATACGCTGGTGATTTGGGCGGGCGAGTTCGGGCGGACGCCGATCAGCCAGGGCGGCAACGGCCGCGACCACAACCCCTACGGCTACACCGTTTGGATGGCCGGCGGCGGAGTGAAACCGGGCTTCGTTTACGGGGCGACGGACGATATCGGCTACCACGCGGTGGAAGACCGTATGCACATTCACGATTGGCACGCGACCATTCTGCATATTCTGGGAATGCAGCATGACCGGCTAACATTCCGGCACAGCGGACGTGACTTCCGGCTGACCGATATCGCGGGTATTATTCACGACAAGATACTCTTGTAAACAAATGCTCCGGTTTGGCGTTGGTTTACGCATTTGATAGTAGAGTCAAGCCATAGAAGGCTTGGCCCGTATCTAGTGCGCCTCTATATACCCGAACGCCATCCGCTTCGGGAGTCCTGCTTACGGCTTATTCGCTGCGCGGAGCGGACTTCCGATTCCGGCGTTCGGGTGACCGGCGCATCTGCTTTTTCGTGATGACGGTGCGCGGCGTTACGCTGGAGATAAATGAAACAGCGAAGCGCGTTTTCCCGGTTGGCGTGGTGGTTCGCCGCCTATTTGATTGCGGTGATCCTGTTTGGCGCCTGGGTACGAATCGCGGGGGCGGGAGCGGGGTGCGGGAACCATTGGCCACTGTGCAATGGCGACGTATTGCCAACGGCCCCGCAGACGAAGACCATCATCGAATTCACCCACCGCGTGACAAGCGCTTTGTGCGGCATATTCGGCATCGGGTTTATCGCCGCCGCGTGGCGAATGGGGGACCGTGGCGTGTTGCGGGCGGCGCTGTGGACCATGTTCTTCATTCTGGTGGAAGGGTTCGTGGGCGCGGTGCTGGTGAAGAAGGAACTGGTGGTGAACGACGCGTCAGTGAGCCGGGCAATCGTAATTGGGCTGCACCTGGCGAACACGCTGGCGCTGATGGCGGCGGCGACGCTGATGGCGTGGCGCGCAGCGCCGTTGGTGGTTGCGTCAAAGCATGTGGCCAGGGGTCTGTTCCTGGCGGCGATGGGCATACTTGTCCTGACGAACATGACCGGCGCGGTGACGGCACTGGGGGATACGTTGTTCCCGTTGCGGCCAACGCTCGATGGGTCGTTACTGGCCAAGGTGCGGGAGGACCTGACCACCGGGCAGCACTTCCTGGTGCGATTGCGAGTGATTCACCCGTTCGTGGCGGTCTTCTGCGCGGCGTTTTTGAGCGGGGTGACCGCGTCTATCCGCCGCGGCTATGCGGCCGACGCGGCGATGCGGAGACTGCTCCATTGGCCGCTGATGCTGGCGGGCGTGCAGGTGTTGTTGGGGGCGTTGAACGTTGTGTTCGCGGCGCCGGGAGTTCTACAAATCGGGCATCTGCTGGTGGCCCAACTGCTGTGGGTCTCCTGCTGCGTGTCGTATCTGGCAATGGGCCGGCGGTAGGGCTACAGCTTATACGCCTCCACCGCGTTCTTGTAGAGAATCCGGTCCTGCTCGGCCGCGCTGTAGCGGCCGACTACTTGTTTCACCATGTCCACCCACTGCTTATAGTTGCCCGCTACCAGCATCACAGGCCAATCGGTTCCCAGCATCAGGCGTTTCGGCCCGAAGGCTTCCAGTGTCGTATCGAAATACGGCGCCAGGTCAGCCGCGGTCCACTTTCGCCAGTCGGCCTCGGTTAACATGCCGCTGATCTTGCAGTAAACGTTGGGGCGTTTGGCCAGCTCCAGCATGTTCTCCCGCCACGGACTCAGGATGCGTTCCTTGATGCGCGGTTTGGCGATGTGGTCCAGTACGAACACCTGCTTCGGGTGCCGGTCCACGAACTGGATGCTCGGCTTCAGTTGCTTTTCAAAGATCAGAATGTCATAGCGAAGATCGTACTTCGCCAGCTTCTTGATCCCCTCATTGAAGGCCGCGCCCAGGATGAAATTGATGTCGGGCTCGCCTTGCACCACGTGGCGCACGCCTTTGAATTTCTTGTGCTTGGAGAGCCGCTCCAAATCCTTTTCAACGCCTTTGTCGCGCAGGTCCACCCAGCCCACAACGCCCTTGATGAAGTCGTTCTTTTCCGCCATCCCGGTCAGCCAATCGGACTCTTCCACGCTCTGCCGGGCCTGGACGGAAACGACGCCGTCAACCCCGGCGGCGCGGATCTCTTTCAGCAGATCGGCGGGAAGGAAATCCTTGCGGATCGCCTTCATTTCGTCGTTGATCCAATCGTATTCCTTCGCCGAGTATTTCCAGAAATGATGGTGGGTATCGATGATAGGCATTAGGGAAGTTTGTCGATCTTGGTGGTTTGATGCCCGGCCAGCCGCCAGGCGTTGTTCTGCTTCACCCAGAAGTGAATCAGCATGATTTTGTCGTCAAAGGCGCCTGCCTGGTTCGTTCCGGTCACGCGCACGTGGGAAAACGTAACGGCGGAGTCTTTATAGATGTTGACGACGGGATTGCGCTGCTCAAAGCTTTTGTAGACCTGCCGGCGCTCCTTGATTTTGGCGATGTAGCTCTTCTTTGTGTCTACGATGCCTGTGGCGTGGGCGTAGACCAAGTCATCAGCCAGAAGCTTTTCCAGCGTCGCCGTGTCGCTCTTCACGATGGCGTCGCTCCATTGTTTATCCAGCGCCAGCACAAACGCCTTATCCTGCGCGAATGAGGCCAAGGCGGTCAGAAGCAACAAGCGGATTAGGAGCATCGATGGGAGTATATCAACTCATTGCAAGTGGAACACGTAGAGCGAATTGCCCATGGTCATGGCGACGTACTGTTTGCCGTCGCTCATGTAACTGATGGGATTCGAACGAACGGTGCCGCCGCCCTGAAACCGCCACAGCGGCTTGCCCGTGGCCGCGTTCAACGCGAAGATCTGCCCCTCCGCCGTGGCGCCGAAAACCAAATTGCCCGCCGTGGACAACACGCCCGAATACGGCGGCGTGAACATCTTGTACTCCCACGCCACCTCCCCGGTGGCCGGGCGGAAGGCGCGGATGGCGCCCCAATCCTCCTCGCCGGGAATCGCCTTGAACCCGCCGCCATTGAACTGCTCGCCAGGCTTGAAATCGGCTTTGCCGAAGTAGTAGATGGACCCGGCCTCGCGGGCCGCCACGTAGAGGTATTTTGTGTCGGGGCTATAGCTGGGGCTGTACCAGTTGTTGGCGCCGGCAACGCTGGGCCATACCGGTGTGCCTTCCACAGTCGGCGATGTGCCGGGGATGCGGATGGGCCGCCCGCTATCGTCCAACCCCTTGGCCCAGGTCTGTTTCGCGTATGGTTTGCCCAGCAGAAACTGGCCAGTGGTGCGGTCGAGCACGTAATAGAACGCGTTGCGATTGGGGAATAGCAACAGCTTGCGCGGCTGGCCGCGGAATTCAGCATTCACCAGCACCGGAACCTCCGTGGCGTCCCAATCGTGTACGTCGTGCGGCGTAAACTGGAAATGCCACTTGAGTTTGCCGGTATCGAGGTCCAGCGCAATCAGGCAATCGGAGTAGAGGTTGTCACCGGCGCGGACTTCGCCGTTCCAGTCCGGCCCAGGGTTGCCGGTACCCCAGTAGAGAAGATTGGTCTCCGGATCATAGGCGCCGGTGACCCACGTGGCCGCCGAGCCGCGCTTGTAGCTGTCGCCGGCCCAGGTTTTCGCCTCCGGGTCGCCGGCGGCGGGCACGGTCCAGAAGCGCCAGGCGAGCTTGCCGGTCCTGGCGTCGTAGGCATCCAGAAAGCCGCGAATGCCATACTCGCCGCCCGCAATGCCAATGATGATCTTGTCCTTCACCGCCAATGGGGCGACGGTGATGGAATGCCCGGTTTTGTTGTCGGCAACGGCGACATCCCAGCGCACGGCGCCGGTCTTGGAATCCAGCGCGACCAGATGAGAATCGATCGTGCCGACGTAGACCATATCGCCCAGGATCGCCACCCCCCGGTTCACCTGGCCGCAACAGACGCGAACGTCGTCGGGCATGGTGCGCCGGTAGCGCCAAAGCGTGCGTCCAGTACGCGTGTCGAGCGCAGTGACATGGCTAGGCGCTTCGGTAATGTACATGACGCCATCAACCACCAGCGGAGTGGTTTCGAACTTCTGGAGCGAGTTCGATTGATAGACCCACGCGGGCGTCAGCTTGGCGACATTCTGGTCGTTGATTTGTTTGAGGGGCGAAAAGCGATGGCCGGCAAAATTGCCGGAGTACGTGAGCCAATTGCCGGGTTCCTTTTCCGCGTTCAGCAGACGCTGATGGGTGACCTGGGCAAAAGCAGGGAGCGCGAAAAGCAGCAGGGCGAGTCTCATTGTGCACCTTTTTCGTTCGCCAGGTAAGCGACCAGATCGTTCAGTTCCGCCTCAGTCAGCCGGCCTTTGTAGGCGGGCATGTTGGTCTTCTTCTCACTGGAAAATTGTGCGATTTCGTCTTTCCAGACGGAGTGGGGATTGCCCGAAAAATCGCGGAGTTGAATGGAAAACGTGTCCTCGTTCAGCCGGATGCCGCGGAGTGTCTTTCCGGCTTTCGTGGTAAGCGTGACCAACCGGAACGTGTGGGGAACGTCCGCGGCGGGGTTCTCGATTTTCGCCCGCAGGTGGGTGGCGCTGCGGCGGCCCCCGATGCCGGCAAGCGGCGGGCCGGTGCGGCCGCCTTCGGCGCCCATGGCGTGGCAGCCCAGGCACGCGCCTTTGGTTCTAAAAATCTGCGCGCCGTTGGCGGCGTTGCCCGTGACGGGCGTAACCGCTACCCGTCCCAGGGAACGGACGAACGCGGCAGTCTGCCAAAGTTCGAGCGAATCCATCAGCGAGCCGGGCATCTCCGTATCCGGAATGCCGTATCGAATAATGCGGTAGAGGGCACGGTCCTCGGCGGCGCGGGAAAGGGTTGGCGACGCGAGATTCGCCCCTTTGCCGCCATCGCCCGTGGGGCCGTGGCAACCGGCGCAGCGGCCCATATAGAGGCGCCTGCCTTGTTCGATGTCGGCGGCCGTGGTGTGCGGGTTCGCGGCCGGAATATCCAGGGGCTGTTGGAGTTGAAAGAGCAGAAACGGAGCAAGCCAGAACACGGCGAATCCTCCAATTGGGAATCGCTGGCTAGTATATAGTTTTTTACTCCGTCCCGAATTTTTTTTCGTGACCCTTCTAACGTTTTTCGCCCGCGTGCGTCCATAGGGTAGTTGGTGCTCAAGCAATCCATTTCGACGGCCGCGGTAGCTTCTCCCACAGTGATGGATGAAGCCTCTCTTATTCGCGCGGCGCAGCAGGGCGATCAGGATGCGTTCGCCACGCTGGTGCATTCCTACGACCAGAATGTGCTGCGCATCGCCATGAACCTGCTCCGGTCTCCGGAAGAGGCCAAGGACGTTTACCAGGAGGCCTTTTTGCGGGTGTACCGCAATCTCGATTCATTTCGCTTTGATTGCTCGTTTCCCACGTGGCTCTACCGGATCGTGACCAACATCTGCCTGGATCACCTGCGAAAGCGGAAAGTGCGGCGGGAGGAGTGCGCCGTGGCCGAATCTGCCGGCGGGGAGTATAACCTGCTGGAAGCAGTGGAAGAGCACCGCGCCGACAATAATCCCCAGCGCAAACTGCTGACTGGCGAACTGCGCACTCGCATTGACCGGGCACTGTCGGATCTTACCCCGCGCGAGCGCATGGTGTTCGAACTGCGCCACTTCCAGGGCTTGCGCCTGCGCGCGATCGGCGAATCGCTTGGCACCACCGAAGAAGCCGCCAAAAACTGTCTGTTCCGCGCGACGCAGAAGATGCGCGCCGCGCTGGGAGACTACGCCTGATGTACCCGCACGATGAGGTTCCCCATGTCCTGTGATGAGATTCGCGATCTGCTGGTTTTATACGCCTACGGCGAATTGACCTTCGACCAGGAGGAGTCCGTCGACGCCCATTTGGCCGTCTGTGAAGCGTGTAAGTTGGAACAGGCGGCGCTGGCGGAGTTGCACGCCGCGGCGGACGACCAGGCCGTGGCCCCGTCGTTGGAACTCCTGTCGGCCTGCCGCCAGGAGTTGCGGGCACAGGTGGCGGTAATGGCGAAAGTCTCCACCAGCGAACCGTTTTGGCGCCGGTGGTTCTCCGGCGGGACATGGGTGGCCAAACCGGCTATGACCATGGGGCTGTTGGCAGCCGGGTTCTTTGGCGCGCGGCTCGTGCCGGTAACGAACGTCGCCGCTCCGGTGGCCCGGAATGTGCGGTTCATTGAACCTGCTTCCGACGGGCAGGTGCGCATTGTCTACGACGAAGTGAGTCAGAAAGAGATCGCCGGCCGCGTGGACGACCGCATGGTGCGCGAGATGCTGCTATCGGCGACCCGTTCGCCAAACGATCCCGGGCTGCGCGTGGATTCGGTGGAGTATCTGAAAACGCGCTGCGAACGGGAAGAGGTGCGCAAGGCGTTTGTTCGCGCGCTGGTTTCCGATCCGAATGAAGGCGTGCGGCTGAAGGCGCTGGAGGCGCTGAAGCCCTACGCGGGTGAGATGGAAGTGCGTAGCGCGCTGACCAAGGTGCTGCTGGCGGACCAGAGCGCCACCGTGCGAACGCAATCCATTGACTTGCTGGTAAACACCCGTCGCAATGAATCCGAACTGGCCGGCGTGCTGCAGGACATGATGCGGCGGGAGGAGAACTCCTACATCCGCCAGCGCGGCCGGACCGTCCTGCAGGCAATGAACGCTTCGCTTGAAACTTTTTAAGGCGGCAACGCCGTGACGAATCCGCGAGTGTTTCGTCTGAAATAGCGTACCGGTTGAGATAGGCCGGAGTGGAAACGAACTCCACGGGGAGTGAATCCACAATGAACGCGGCGCGCCACCACGCACCGCGAACCGGCCGGCCGGAATGCCGGAAATGTACTCTGGGAGAACCATCACCATGTTTGTCCGTTTCAATCCATTTAGAAATGCCGGCGCCGCCACCGCGGGCCTGGCTGTTTTGCTGAGCCTGCCCGGTTTCGCGCAGCCCGCGCCCCCTGCGCCCGCCGCTCCGCCGCCGCCGCCCGCGCAGGGCGGGTTCAAAGTGATCACCATGGGCGGACCGGTCAGCTATCTGGGCATAGGCGTGAAAGAGATCATGGGCGAACGCGCCAAGGAACTGAAGCTGAAGGAAGAGGCGGGCGTGGAAGTGACCCGCGTCGACACCGGAAGCCCGGCGGAGAAGGCTGGAATCAAGGCCGGCGACGCCGTGCTCGAATACCAGGGCAACCGTGTGGAAGGCGCCGAACAGTTTGTCCGTTTCGTGCGGGAAACGCCGGTGGGCAGGCAAGTGAAGCTGAAGGTGGTGCGAGCCGGATCGAGCCAAACGATCTCCGCCACAATCGGCGAACGCCAGGGCGGAATGCTGGGAATGCCGCAAATGGACCGGGAAATGGGCCGGCTGCGGGAAAAGATGCGAAACATGCCGGAGATCCGCATGCCTGATATTCCGCAACCGATGATGGGCTGGCGGAGCGGAATGCTCGGTATCGATGGCGAAGCGATTGAAGACCAACTGGCCGAGTTCTTCGGGGTCAAAGAGGGGGTGCTAGTGCGCAGCGTGCCAAAGGATATGCCCGCGGCCAAGGCCGGCATCCGGGCCGGCGACGTGATCGTCCGCGTGGAAGAGACAAAGGTTCGCAACCCGCGCGACATCTCGGCGGCCATTCGGGCGGCGAAGGACAAGCGTCCGTTGAAAGTGACACTGTCGCGCCAGAAAGCGGAGATGACCGTGGATGTGCAACTCGATGAAGAGAAGCCGGTGTACCCGCGCGGCCGCGCTGTCAGCCGCCAGCAGGACTTCGAATTCTAGAACGAGTTCTTCAAGAAAAAGAGCGGATGACGTTTGGCCATCCGCTCTTTTCCGTTTAGCTATCCCGCTTGGGGCGGGGGCTGCGAATCGGGCTGCCCTTGGATTTGAAACCGCCGCCGGAATCCTTGCGATACGGCGGCTTTCCGCCCCCGCCTGAATCGAACTTCTTCTTGAACGGCGGCCGGTCCCCGGCGTTCTTCTCACCATAGGGTTTCTTGAACGGCGGGCGATCATCGCCACCGCCGCTAAAGCGCTTCGGCGGACGGCTGTCGCCGCCACTGAACCGCTTGGGAGGCGGGCCGTCGCCGCTTCGGTAAGGCGGGCGGCTGGGACGATCGCCACCGGAGTCGGACCGGTAAGGCGGGCGGCTGGGACGGTCGCCACCGGAGTCGGACCGGTAAGGCGGGCGACTGGGACGGTCGCCACCGGAGTCGGACCGGTAAGGCGGGCGGCTGGGACGATCATCAGATCCGTAGGATCGCTGTGGGCGATCATCGGACCCGAACGAACGGCGCGGCGGCCGCTCGTCACGGTCGAAACGGCGGGAAGGCGGACGGTCGCCGCTGAAGCTGCGCTGCGGGCGGTCGTTGTCATATGACCGCTTCGGACGCTCGTCATCGTAAGTCCGTCGCGGACGGTCTTCGTCATAAGTCCGTCGCGGACGCTCCTCATCGTAAGCCCGTCGCGGACGCTCCTCGAACGGCTTCACTTCTCCCGATGCCGGCGCCGCCGCGCGCGGCGGACGCAACGGCTTCCCTTCCGTAAATTCCGGGGCCCGCTTGTCGCCGAACTCCACATCGCGCGGTGCGACCGCAGCCTTGCGCGGCTTCTTCTCCGCCGGCTCTTCCACTTCCACACTTCGCAAAATGCCATCAGCCGTTTGCAGCACGGCGCGAATGGCGGACACATCATGCACACGCACAATGTGCGCTCCATGAAGCACCGAAGCCACCACCGCGGCCGCCGTGGCGCGGTCCGCGTCAAGCGTCTCCTGCTGCCCCAGGAATGACTTCCTCGACGGCCCCACAAGCACCGGAAGCCCCAGCGCCGCCATCTCTCCCAAACGCGCGATCAACTCGTAGTTCTGTTCACCTCGCTTCCCGAAGCCCAGGCCCGGATCAAGGATAATCCGGCTCCGTTCCACGCCGGCGCGCCGGGCTCGATTGACGCCGGCCTCCAGGTCCTCCATCACCGATTTCATGGGGTGCGCCATCGTGCCGAGCTTCGCCCAGGTCTCCGGCGTCCCGCGCATGTGGTTCAGAATCAGGCCGGCGTTCGAATCGGCCACCACCTTCGCAAGTTCCATGTCAAACGTCAGCGTGCTGGCGTCGTTGATAATCTCCGCGCCGTTTTCCAGCGCCTTGGCGGCCACCGCGGATTTGCTCGTGTCCACGGAAATGGGCACACTGAGCTTTCCCTTCAGTTTCTTCAACACCGGGATGAGCCGGCGCAACTCTTCGGCCTCGGATATGCGTTCCGAACCCGGCCGGGTGGACTCCGCGCCGATGTCGATAATATCGGCGCCTGCTGCTTCCAATTCAATGGCCCGCGCGGCGGCGCGGTCCGGATCCATAGTCTGTCCACCGTCGGAAAACGAATCCGGCGTGACGTTAATAATGCCCATGATGAGCGTGCGGTCGCCGAGCTGCAATTCGCGCTCGGCCAGCTTCATCAGGTACCGCTTGGGGCGAATCATCCTGTTACCTTCTTCCACTTTTTGCCGGCACGGAGCACATATTCCCCTGGAAAGGAGAGCACGACAAATTCCGTAATCTTCCGGCCGTTCACTTCCACCGACCCGGCTTTCACCAGCCGGTTCGCGTCACTGGTCGACGCGGCGATGCCGGCCTTGGCCAGCACTTTGTCGATTCGCAAAGAAGGCTCGCTAATCGAGACCGACTCAATATCGGCGGGCACTTCCCCGCCCGCAACAACACGTACCCATTCCGACGCCGCCCGCTCCGCTTCCCCCCGCGAATGGAAATCCGCGATGATCAGCTTTGCCAGCTCCATCTTCGTTTCCTTCGGATGGGCGTTCCGGTACTGCTGTATTTCGGCCACGCTCTTGTCCGTCAACAGCTCAAAGTAGCGCGGCATCAGGTCGTCGCCAATCGACATGAGCTTGCGGAACATCTCTTCCGGCGATTCCGTGATGCCTACATAGTTGCCCTTGGATTTCGACATCTTCTCGACGCCGTCCAACCCTTCCAGCAACGGCACCGTCGCCACTATCTGCGGCGGCTGCCCGTAGGTCTTTTGCAATTCACGGCCCACCAGCAAGTTGAACTTCTGGTCATTGCCGCCTAGTTCAACATCACTCCGCAACGCCACCGAATCGTAGCCTTGGGCAAGCGGGTACAGAAACTCGTGTATCGAAATGGGCGTGTGGTCCTGGTAGCGCTTGGCAAAGTCATCCCGTTCCAGAATGCGCGCCACCGTGTAGTGGGAGCAAAGCCGGATCATGTCCTGGAACTTCATCTCTTCCAGCCAGCGCGAGTTGAAACTGACTTCGGTCTTCTCCGGATCGAGAATTTTGAACACCTGCGATTTATAGGTCTCGGCGTTCCGGTCGATATCTTCCCGTGTCATCGGCGGTCGCGTCAGGTTGCGGCCCGTTGGGTCGCCGATCAGCCCGGTCATATCCCCGATCAGAAAGATCACATGGTGGCCAAGGTCCTGGAAGTGTTTCATCTTCCGCAGCAATACGGTGTGGCCCAGATGGAGATCTGGGGCGGTGGGGTCGAACCCTGCCTTCACACGCAACGGGCGGCCCAGTTTCAGCCGCTCACGAAGATCCTCTTCCCGGATCATTTCCGAAAAGCCTTTGCGAAGGTAGGTGACCTGTTCGTCGAGAGAGAGCGCAGTCACTTCCTACCATTATTGCGCAGGCCGCGCCCAAACCCCGCGGCGTGGCCAGAATCGAAGTGCGGTTCGCCCCGATTTTTTGCGCTTCGTCCCAATCACTGAACGAAAGTGAGGTTGGCTCGTATTGCCACCCATAGGAGTGGAAGCAATGCGGTTTCTGACACTATTAGCGCTGGCAGCCTTAGCCCCTTTGTCCGCGGTGGAGGTGGCGGAACTGCAACGGACCGAGGACTGGGAATTGCAGTTGGCCAAAGCGGGCGCGATGACCAGGACACAGAATTTTGATGCGGCGCATTCCCTTTACCTGACGCTGACCGAAGCGGCGGAGCACTTCTCCTTTCCGCTGCTACTAAAGGCGAAATGCCGTAACAACCACGGCGCCATGCTCTACCTTTCCGGCCGCTACGCCGATGCGGAAGTGAAATACAAGCAGGCCGCGGAGATTTGGATTCGCTCCGCCGGCGAGGTGAGCGACGAACACGCCACAACGCTCAGCAATCTCGGCGAAGTGTATCGTCAACTGAGCCGCTTTGCCGACGCTGAAACGGCCTATCGCGCCTCTCTCGCCATCCGGGAGTCGCTGGCGCGGCAGAATCAACTTCGGATAGCGGTGGCGCTCAACAACCTCGGCACAACGCACCTGCAATCGGCCGATCTGGGCTTGGCGCGAACGGTGGCCAACCTGGGTGAGGTGCAGCGGGCCCAGTCCCGGACAAAAGAGGCGGAGAGTTCGTTCCAGCGCGCGCTGCAAATCAAACGCGACATCTTGGGGCCGAATCATCCCGACGTGGCCACATCTTTGAACAATCTGGCGGCGCTGCGGCAGGATATCGGAGACCTGGAGGGAGCCGAAAAGCTCTACCTGGAAGCCGCCGCGATCCGCGAAGCCCAGACGCCCGTTGACCGGCCCGCATTGGCCAGCCTGCTGAATAACATCGGAACACTCCATCGGAAAATGAATCGCGTGCAAACGGCGGAGGACTATATCTCCCGCGCGGTGAAACTGTGGGACGAGTCAGTAGGACAACGCCATCCCTCGCTCGCCGCCGGACTCAACAACCTGGGGGAACTCCTGCTATCCGCCAACAGGATGGCGGAGGCGGAGCCGCACCTCCGGCGCGCCATCGCCATCAACGATGCCGTTCTAAGCGCCGACTCCCCGCAGGCCGCCACCGCCTGGGACAACATGGGAGTGTTGTTTCTGCGGCAAGGCAAAGCCGCCGGCGCGGAGTCGCTCTTCCGGCGAGCGTTCACTGCGCGCTCCGCCAAATTCGGCGCCAAAAGCATGCTCGCGCTGGAATCCATGCACCACCTCAGCCAGTCGCTCCATTCCCAAGGCCGGTTCACGGAAGCCGAGCGATTGCTGGTGGAAGAGGTGACGATTCTGGAGGCGAACCAAATGCGCCGTAGCGCGATTCATGGCCTGGCTTTGGCCGAACTCGCCTACATTCATTTCGCGCAGCAGCGCTACGACGCCGGGGAGCGCTATCTGATTGAAGTGAGCTCCTTCGCGGCGGAGTTGCCGGACAGCCAGCGCGAGCAAGTTGGAGAGTTGTACCAGGCCTATGCCAAACTGCTGCGCGGCGCCAAGCGCAATCGCGACGCCGAGCGGATGGACGAAAAAGCCCGCGCGTTCCTGCCGCGTTGATCCCGGCTAGAACTGCTTGCCGATCCGGAATTCCATTCGCGGCTGCTTCCCGGCGCGCCCGGCATAGTTCTCCAGTGCCAGCAGCGGCAGAACATAGAGGCCCCGCGCCCTCCACGGAAACCACTGCGCGCCAATCCCGGGCCGCACCGTCGGCGTTACCGCTGTCCCCAATGGCTCCCGAATACGGTCCGCAGACCCGTTCAACTGGCCAAACAAGCCGTTGCGCTTCCCATAGAATCGGTATCGGACTCCGGCGCCCGCCCGCCATTCCAGCCGCCGCCCAGCCCCCGCCGCGCCCGCCTTGCGGGATGCGAAATCGCCTAGGAATGCCCACCGGGACGCAGCGTCCGGCTTGAAACCCGCCGACACCGTCAGCCCCCGGTCAAAATAGAAATCCGGATCCGCCTCAACGAAAACCCGCTGCGCGGGAAGCGCGGCCGTGGCGAGCAGCATCCCCAAAAATAGCTTGGCTGCGTTCATAAAGCTCCTGCCTTGTTTGATACCTGGAATATCCAGGTATATGCGATGACGCACCGCCGCGCGTTGCCGTTCCCGGATACTGTATGATTCCAGGTATGGCGCGAACGAATCCCGATTTCCAGAACGGCGTGCCAGAGTTGCTGCTGCTGAGATTGCTGGCCGGCCGGGAGATGTACGGCTACGAACTGGTGAAGGCGATTCAAACGGCGGCGGGCGAAACGCTCCGCTTCGGCGAGGGCAGCATCTATCCAGTTCTGCACGGCCTGCAATCCCGCAAACTCGTGAGCACACGGAAGCAGGAGGTCTCCGGCCGCGTCCGGATCTACTACAAAATTACGGCCACGGGCCGAAAGCGCCTGGTGGAAATGGCGGCCGAGTTCCGGAGAACGGCGGACGCGGTTCGACTTGTTCTAGGAGATGGCGATGCGCCCGCTTGAGCGTCTGCGGAAGGAACTCGGCAGCCTCGATCTGCCCCCAGCCTACGTTGCGCACACGTTGGAGGAGGTCTCCGGTCACGTAGAAGAAGCGATGGTGGAACTGATTGGCGACGGCTATGCGCACAATCAGGCACGGGAGTTGGCGGAAGACCGGCTGGGTTCTCCGCAGGAGTTAGCGCACCAGTTCTACGCGCGGCGCGCGGCTTGCTCTTTCTGGCTTCGCCACCCTTTCCTGGCTACCAGCGGCGTGTCGCTGGGGCTATTCCTGCTGCTTTCTGGAACCCAGTTGGCGCTGCTTGCACTATTAAGCGACTCGGTTTCGCCAAACACGCTCGTGTCCCTGCAACGGGCGGCGGAAGAACTGCTGCCACTCGCCGGCGCAGTCGTTCTGTACCGAACGGTACGCCTGCATGTAGGACGGCTTCGTTGGCTGAGCTTAAGCGTGGGGCTATTTCTTTTTTTGAAGGTCACCTCTGTAGTCACAGTGGAGCACCACCAGAATGGTCAACGGACAGCCCGGTTCCTTCTGCTGGCTGGCAAGCGCTCCGAAACTGGCCACGGTGTCCCACAAGCGGACACCGCCGCACCCTATCGCCCGGCCGGGCGCCTGCGCTAAAGTGATGAAGCGAAAGCATCTACGCGCTTGCCGGGAATTGGCCGCGGATTTGCCCTGTCAGAGGAGCAGGAAACCAGCATGGACGTACCTCGCGAGGGAGCAGCAAAAAAGAAATTAATCCGGCGCATCATCGCCGGCGCCGTTGTGTTGGCAGCAGCGGGCGGCGTCACCTATTGGCTGGGCAAGTTGCAGCCGGCCGCCGTCTCGGTGGAATTCTCCACCGTCTGGCCGGATACGGTCAAGCGCGGCCCAATGTTGCGTAACGTGCGCGGCATGGGAACACTCGTGCCGGAAGAAATTCTTTTTGTCCCGGCAATCTCCGAAGGCCGCGTGGAAAAAATTCACATGCGCGCCGGCGCCATCGTCAAGGCCGATTCAGTGCTGCTGGAACTGAGCAACCCCGAACTGCAACTGGCCGCCAGCGACGCCGAATGGCAACTGAAAGCAGCCGAAGCAAACATTCGCGAATTGAAGGTCCGCCTGGAATCGCAGCGGTTGGACCAGGTGTCGAACCTGGCAAAAGTGCAGAGCGAGTTCACGCAAGCCAAGTTGCAGGCCGATCGTGACGAGGCGCTCATCAAACTTGGCCTGAAAGCGGACCTGGAATACAAGCTCACCAAGGCCAAAGCGGATGAACTCAACGGACGCACGAAAATTGAGGGCCAGCGCGTGGAGAATTTCACCGAGTCCGTGGAAGCCCAGATGGCTGGCCAGCGGGTGCAGATCGAAAAACTGCGCGCCGCCTGGGATCTGAAAAAACAGCAGGTGATGCAGCTCAAGGTGCGCGCGGGCGCGGCCGGCGTGTTGCAGCAGATGGCCGTGGAAGTCGGTCAGAAAGTGTTGCCCGGCGCCGTGCTGGCGAAGGTGGCGCAGCCAACAAAGTTGAAGGCGGAACTGAAGATCGCCGAAACACAAACCAAGGATATTGTCATTGGCCAACAGGCGACCATCGACACGCGAAATGGCCTGATTCCGGGCCGCGTTTCACGTATTGATCCAGCGGCCATCAATGGCACCGTAACCGTGGACGTGAAGCTGGAAGGCGCGCTGCCCGCCGGTGCGCGGCCCGATCTGAGTGTCGATGGCACCGTCGATCTGGAGCGAATCGCCGACGTCGTCTACGTCGGCCGTCCGGTCTACGGGCAGCCGCAGAGCACCATCACGCTGTTCAAATTGGTGCCCGGAACCGACGAAGCCATCCGCGTGCCCGTCAAGCTGGGCCGGGCCTCGGTGAACCACATCGAAATTGTCGAAGGACTGAGCGTCGGGGATACCGTGCTGCTCTCCGACATGTCGCAGCACGACTCGCAAAATCGCATCAAACTCAAAAAATAGGGGACTCTTTCGAATGAGCGACGCTCTTCTCATGATGGACGGCGTGACCAAGGTGTTCACGACCGATGAAGTGGAAACGCACGCCCTGGCCGGCATTCACCTGAACCTGAAACGCGGCGAATATGTGTCGATCTCCGGGCCGTCGGGCTGCGGAAAGTCAACGCTGCTCGCGATTCTCGGGTTGCTCGATTCGCCCAGCGGCGGCTCCTATATCCTCAACGGCCGGCCGGTGCAGGACTTGAAACTCGCCGAGCGCGCCCGCATCCGCAACCGCGAGATCGGGTTCATCTTCCAGGCGTTCAACCTGATTGGCGATTTGACGGTATTTGAAAACGTGGAACTGCCGCTCACCTACCGCGGCATGAGCGGCGCGGAACGCAAGAAGCGCGTGCTGGAGGCGCTGGAACGCGTCGGCATGTCGCACCGCATCAAGCACTACCCGTCGCAACTATCCGGCGGTCAACAGCAGCGCGTGGCCGTCGCGCGAGCGCTGGCGGGCGACCCTTCGATTCTGCTCGCCGACGAACCAACCGGCAACCTCGATTCGCAGAACGGCGAACAGGTCATGGACCTGCTCCGCGAACTCCACCGCGGCGGCGCCACCATTTGCATGGTGACCCACGACCCGCGCTACGCGAAATACGCCGACCGCGAAATCCACCTCTTCGACGGCCGCATTGTGGAAGAGTCCAAGGAGGCGCCCGCGGCATGAACCCGCTCGTGCGTCTGCGGAGCGTCGAAAAATACTTTGAACATGGCGTCTCCCGAACCTACGTTCTGCGCCAGGTGAACCTCGATATCGCGGCCGGGGAATTCATCTCCATCATGGGCCCCTCCGGCGCCGGGAAATCCACCCTGCTGCACATCCTGGGCATGCACGATGCGTCCTGGCGCGGCGAATACTGGCTCATGGATCGCCCCATCCACTCGCTCGGCAAGAAGGACCGCATGGAGATGTACAAGGCTCACTTCGGCTTCGTCTTCCAGAGCTACCATCTGCTGGATAACCTGACCGTCTACGAGAATCTGGAAATCCCGCTGACGTACCGCAACATCAGGCGCAGCGAACGCGAAAGCATCGTGGCCGATGTGCTCGACCGCTTCCAGATCGTCGGTAAAAAGGATCTTTTTCCGAATCAACTCTCCGGCGGCCAACAGCAGTTGGTTGCCGTGGCGCGGGCCGTGGTCAGCAGCCCGCAAATCATTCTGGCCGACGAACCCACCGGCAACTTGCACTCCTCGCAAGGCGAAGAGATAATGCAGCTCTTCAAAAAACTGAACAGCGAAGGCACCACGATTGTCCAGGTAACCCACAACGAAAAGAACGCCGCACACGGCAATCGCATCATTCAACTCCGCGACGGTTGGGTGGAATCGCAATAGAATCCCCGCTTTCCCCTACGCCGGTGCGCCCATGGTGGCACACCGGCTTTTTTTGTAACCATCGCCGCCGTCAACCGTAACAGAGAGTGAGAGCAGACTTGTTGTTGAGCGATACGGACGAGCAACTGATGGCGGCGGTCCAGGGCGGGGATTCCTCTGCGCTGGGCGAGCTGTTCAACCGCCATCACGCGGCCCTGTACCGTTATTTCCTTCGCCTGTCCGGCAGCGCCGCCTTGAGTGAGGACCTCACACAGGACGTATTTCTGCGGATGCTGCGCAGGGGCGAGACGTGGCAGCCAGACGCCCGGTTCACGAGTTGGATGTACCGTATCGCTCATAACGCATTCATCGATCACACACGCAGGAGCAAGTGGGAAACCGCAATGCCGGAGAAGATGGACATCCCCGCGCCCGCCGGGCGGCAGTTGGAGCAGGACGAAGAGCACGCGCTGTTGCATCGCGCATTACTGCTGTTGCCTCCTGACAAACGGGAACTATTGGTGCTCAGCCGGTTTCAAGGCTTGAAATATGAACAGATCGGCGAACTGCTCGACGTGGAGACAAACACAGTGAAGGTGCGTGTATTCCGGGCGCTGGGACAATTACGGGAAATCTATGAACGGCTCTCCGGCCGGCCGGGCCTTTTCGCCGTGGGCGGGAGGAACTAGCAATGCCTTGTTCTGACTTTGCCGCTTCCATTGCCGATACGCTCACCGGCACCGCCTCCGCCCCGGAGCGCGCCCGCGCGGAGGCCCACCTGGCCGAATGCCCCGCCTGCCGCGCCAACGCCGCGCTGTGGGACGCGCTCGGCGAGTTGCCGGTGGCCGCCCCTTCCCCAGCGCTGCGGACCAGTTTCCAACAACGCCTGCGCCCCGCGCCCGCCCAGCCCCGCTGGCCCTGGCTTGCCGTCGCCGCGGCCGCCGCAATCGCCGCCTTCAGTTTTCTTGCCGGGCGCTACACGGCCCCTTCCCTCCCCAGCGCCGATATCGCCAGTCTGCGCGGCGAAGTACGCAACCTCCGCGAGGTCGTCGCGTTATCACTGCTCGATCAACAATCGGCCAGCGAACGATTACGCGGCATCCGCTACAGCACCGCGCTGGAAGCCACCGGCCCGGAGGTGGTGGATGCGCTCGCCCGCACCCTCAGCAACGACACAAGCGTCGACGTCCGCCTGGCTGCCGCCGAAGCGCTGCGCCGGTTTCCGCTTTCACCCAATGTCACCGATTCGGCCTGGCGCCTGCTCGATAGCGATGATTCACCACTCGTCCAGGTCGCCGTCATCGACCTCCTCGCCAGCCGAAAGGACCCCGCCATCCGCGCCCGCCTGATGGCTCTTCAAACCCACCGGGATCTCGACAAGAACGTTCGCGATTACCTCCAAGCGCTGCTCTCAAATCAACGCCAACAAGGAAATCCATACCAATGAAATACTCTCTTTTACTGCTCGCCGCGGCCGCTCTCTGGTCCGCGGAAGAGTCCACCCGTACGATCGAAAAGAGCTTCCCGCTCACCGGCAATGAGCGGCGAGTCCAGATCTGCACCCTTAGCGGCTCCATTCATGTGACCGCGTCCGATAGCAACGAGGTCCGCTTTTCCGTTCGGGAGCGCATCGCCGCGCCCACCCGCGAACGCCTGGAAGAACTCAAAAAGGAAACCGACGTCGTCTTCGCTCAGGAACCTGGAACGGTTCGTGCCGGAGTAAAGGGCCCGTGGTCGGCCACCGAGTGTGGCGCCCGCGGCGGCCAGTCCCGCAAGGAAGACCGTCGCCGTTGGAACTGGGACGAAACGCGCGTCGAACACGAGTTCACGGTCTCCGTCCCGCGGGATGCCCGCATCGAACTGCAATCCGTGAACGGCGGTGTTCACGCCACCGGCACCACTGGCCGCTATAGCCTCAGCACCGTGAACGGCTCCATCCGCATGAACGATGTGGAAGGTTCCGGCGACGTGAAGACAGTGAACGGTTCCGTGCAGGCCGTCTACAGCAGGAACCCGAACGCCGATACCGTCTTCCGCACCGTGAACGGCAAACTCGATCTATATTTCCAGCCCTCGCTCAGCGCCGATTTCAAGGTGAAAACCGTGAACGGCAAGGCCTACACCGATTTTGATATGACCTCCATCCCCAGCAATTCCACTTCGGAAGCAAAAGGGATGAAGGTAATCCATCGCCGTGGCACGTCGGGAGATTTGCGCGCCGGCAATGGCGGCCCTAAGATTGTCGCGGAGACCGTCAACGGCTCCATCCTCATTCACTCTCTGGCGAAGGGACGGCCGTAACATGCGCTGCCTGCTCCTTCTGCTCGCGCTCCCACTCTGCGCCGAGCGAATCAACGTGCCTTTGCGAGACCCCGCCCGCCCCGCGCTGGTGAAGGTCTCCACCGTCAACGGCTCCATCAAAATCAAAGCCCACACCGGCAAAGACGTGATCGTCGACCTCGACGACAGCCCTCCCCGCACCCAGCCCGCGCCAAACGGCATGAAGCAGATTCTCTCCGGCGGTGGCGGCGTGAACGTGGAAGAGGAAAACAACGTCGTCACCATCAAGTCCCCCCACGGCAACAACTCCTACTTGGTGTTGGTGCCGGAGACAAGTTCCGTTCACATTCGGTCCGTCAATGCGAAAGAACTCCGCGTGGAAGGCGTCGAAGGGGAAATCAATGCCGACACCGTCAACGGCTCCATCCTCATCGTCGACGCCGCCGGCCCCGTCGTTGCTCACTCGCTCAACGGCCGCCTCACCGCCAACATGAAACAGGTGCCTTCCGGCAAGCCCATGTCGTTCAGCACCATGAACGGCCAGATTGACCTTACGCTCCCCGCCACTGCCAAGGCCGACCTGCGCATCAACAACCAGCGCGGCGAAACCTTTAGCGACTTCGACGTCCAGGTTGCCACCAGCGTCAAGCGCACCGAATCCGGCCGGGACAAAGGTCCCAAGTACAAACTGGATCTGGAACATACCGTGACGGCGCAAATCAATGGCGGCGGGCCGGAAATCTCCATGCGCAGCATGAACGGCAGAATCTACATCCGCAAAGCGCAGTAGCGCACCGTCCGCATCCGCACACCCGTCCCGCTTTCGGACACCGCCGCGCCTCCAACCTCATGATTCCATAACCGTGCACAATGGAAGTCAGCTTGCTCCCAATCAAGCCGAACGGCCTGTGAACAAAACTAACAAACAAAGTCGAATCCTCGTCGCTGACGACCAACCTGATGTTCTGGAAGCCCTCCGTTTCCTGCTGAAAGGCGAGGGCTACCACATCGAAACGGCCTCCTCGCCGAACGCCGTTGTAGCCGCGCTCCAGATTCGCGAGTTCGATTGCCTACTCATGGACTTGAACTACACGCGCGACACCACCAGCGGCCAGGAGGGGCTCGACCTCCTGGCGCAGTTGCAAGGGATTGATCCGTCTCTCCCCGTCGTTGTCATGACCGCGTGGGGCTCCGTCGAACTCGCCGTCGAAGCCATGCGCCATGGCGCCCGCGATTTCGTCCAGAAACCCTGGGAAAACGCCCGTCTCCTGGCCATCGTCAAAACGCAGATCGAACTGAGCGAAGCCCTGCGCCGCAGCGCCCGTCTGGAAGCGGAAAATCGTTTGTTCAATAGCGACGGCCGGCCCGCCATGATCGCCGAGTGCGCCGCCATGCGCCCGGTCCTGGACATGATCTCCCGCGTCGGCCCGTCCGATGCCAACGTGCTCGTCACAGGCGAACCCGGCACCGGCAAGGAGGTCGTCGCCCGCACTCTCCACGCGCTTTCCCTCCGGCGCGACAAACCCATGATCACCGTCAACGCCGGCGGCCTCGCCGAAGGCGTTTTTGAAAGTGAACTCTTCGGCCACGTCAAAGGCGCGTTCACCGACGCCAAGCTCGACCGCGTCGGCCGCTTCGAACTCGCCGACACCGGCACGCTCTTCCTCGACGAAATCGCCAACGTTCCCATCAGCCTGCAAACCAAGCTCCTGCGCGTTCTCGAAATCGGCGAAATGGAGCGCGTCGGTTCGTCAAAAACCAAGCGTGTCGACGTTCGCATCATCAGCGCCACCAACGCCAATCTCGATACCGAAGTCCGCGAGAACCGGTTTCGCCAGGACCTGCTCTTCCGCCTCAACACCATCGAAATTCATCTGCCGCCGCTCCGTGATCGAAAAGAGGACATCCCGCTATTGGCCAGCTACTTTCTGGCCGCGCATGCCCGCCGCTACCGCAAAAATCTCAACGGGTTCGATTCTCCCTCCATGCGACTGTTGCTCGAAAACCCTTGGCAGGGCAACGTCCGCGAACTGAACCACGTCGTGGAACGCGCCGTGCTGCTGGCGCAGGGAGATCAGATCCGCGCCGTCGATCTCGCTCTTCGCGCCAATCGCGAAACTGCCGGCCGCCTGGAAGACATGAGCCTTGAAGAGGTCGAACAGTTCCTTATCAAAAAAGCGCTGGCAAAAAACGACGGCAATGTCAGCCACGCCGCGCGTGTGCTTGGCCTCAGCCGCAGCGCCCTCTACCGCCGCCTGGAGCGCTACGGCCTCTAACATGGAGCACAAGGAGCGGATCTCCCACGAACGCCGCACGCAGTTGCTGGCTCTCGCCGCGGGACTCCCCTCCGTCATCTTCTCCGCCTTTATCCTCTGCACGGGCGACTATCCGCCCAAGGTCCTCTGGACCGCAGGCCTCATTCTCGGCGGTTCCTGGCTCGGCTTCTCCGCCGCCGTTCGTGACCGTGTCGCCAACCCGCTGCGCACCATCGCCAACCTGCTTGAAGCCATGCGCGAAGGCGATTATTCCATCCGTGCCCGCGGCGCCACCGGCGATGATGCGCTCTCCGACGTCATGCAGCAGGTGAATGCAATGGGCGCCACACTTCGCTCGCAGCGCCTCGGCGCCATGGAGGCCACCACGCTCCTGCGAAAAGTAATGGAAGAAATCGACGTCGCCATCTTCGCCTTCGATGAATCGCAGAAGCTGAAACTGCTCAACCGGGCCGCGGAACGCCTCCTCGCCCTCCCCGCCGAACGCGCCATCGATCGCCACGCCGCCCAACTCGACCTCGCTTCCTTCCTCACCGGCGACGACTCCCGCACCGTCCAGCGGGCATTCCCCGGAGGCTTCGGCCGCTGGGGCATCACCCGGGCTTCCTTCCGCGAAGGCGGCCTCCCGCACCACTTACTCGTCATTACCGATTTAACCCGCCCGCTCCGCGAAGAGGAACTCCAGGCATGGCAGCGGCTGGTCCGCGTCCTCGGCCACGAACTCAACAATTCACTTACCCCTATCAAATCCATCGCCGGCAGCCTGGAAACCATCCTCAAAAAGGACCCGCTCCCCGCCGACTGGCACGACGACATGACCCGCGGACTCAGTATCATCGGCAGCCGCGCCGAATCCCTGGCGCGCTTCATCGGCGCCTATGCAAAGCTCGCGCGCCTTCCCCGCCCCGTCCTCGCTCCTTTGCCCATTGCCCCTGTGCTGCAACGAACCGCCCGCATGGAGACCCGCGTCCCGGTCACTGTCGAACCCGGCCCCGATCTCGTCATCCAGGCCGATTCCGACCAATTAGAACAAGTAATTATTAATCTGCTGCGTAACGCCGCCGACGCGATGGATACAAACCGGGGGACAATTGTTGTAAGATGGCGCTTCGAACGTTGGCAGTTAGTCATCGATATCGAAGACGATGGTCCGGGACTGGCCGCCACTGCGAATCTATTCGTGCCCTTCTTCACTACAAAGCCCGGCGGTTCAGGTATTGGCCTCGTGTTGTGCCGCCAAATCGTCGAGGCACATGGCGGCACTTTGTCGCTAACCAATCGGGACGGGGCGCGGGGCTGTCTGGCGCGGCTCCTGCTTCCCTGCAACCCATCGCCCGAATCGCACTGATTCATTAGGAGACCCGATGCGCCCGGTCACAACTTGGCTTCCTATTCTTTTCGCTCCCCTGGTCCTGTTCTCCCAATCAAAAACCACCGCCAGCCTTCGCGGTGTCGCGGAAGACGCGAGCCAGGCGAGAGTTTCCCAGGCCAGTGTCGTCGTTATCAACAACGCTACCAATGCCCGCTTCGAAACCGTCACCGGTAAGGATGGCGCCTACCTCCTCCCCTTCGTTACTCCCGGCGCCTACACCGTGGAGGTCGCCAAACAGGGTTTCGCGCCCTGGAAGCGCCGTGGCCTCGAACTCACCGTCGGCCAGGAAGCCACCCTCGATATCCGTCTCGAAATCGCCAGTGCCCAACTCGAAATTGCCGTCTCCGCCGAAGCGCCCCTAATCGAGTCCCAGCGCACCCAGCAGTCCAATACCCTCACTCAGGATTCCGTCCGCAATCTACCCATCAACCGCCGCGACTATCTCACTTTTTCCCTCCTCGCCCCCGGCGTCGCCGATTCCAAAGCCCTCGCCGATTCCAACAGCTTCCGCGTCAAACAAACCCCCGATTCCGGCCTTTCCTTCTACGGCAGCAACGGCCGCGGCAATAGCGTCAATGTCGACGGCGGCGAAGCAAACGATCCCGGCGGCGGCGTTCGCCCCACCGTCAGCCAGGAGGCCGTTCAGGAGTTCCAGGTCAACCGGTCCAACTACTCCGCCGAACACGGCTCCGCCCGCGGCGGCGTCATCAACATCGTCACCCGCTCCGGCTCCAATCAACTCCACGGCTCCGCCTTCGCCTTCTTCCGCCATCAGTCGCTCGACGCCACCGATCCCTTCGCCGTCGCCCTCGATGGCAACACCCTCCGCCGCGTCAAGCCGGACTCCAACCGCCAGCAATTCGGCGCCACCATCGGCGGCCCCATCGTCAAGGACAAAACGTTCTACTTCCTCTCCTACGAACGCCTTCGTAGACGGGAGAACCGCACCGTCCCCGTGCTCACGGACCTCTCCATCTTCGGCCCCACCCGGGAGCAGGAGGCAATCCTCCAGCGCCTGCCCGCCGCCGCCGCCGCCCAACTGCGCACCACGCTTTCCACCCCCGCCGCCACGCAGGAAATGTTCCGTCGCAACTCCGGCATCTTTCCTTTCCGCACCGACGATCACAAAGGCCTGCTCCGCCTCGACCATCGCTTCAGCGACAAGGATTCCGGCAGCTTCCGTTACAACGCCACCAACCTGTTCGACTCCAACGAAGGCGTCGGCGCCCTCGTCGGCCAGTCCCGCGGATTCATTCAGGAGGCTCGCGATCACAACCTTCTCCTCAACTGGGTTCATTCCTTCTCCGCCAGCGCCGTCAACGAATTCCGCGCGCAGTTCAACCATTCCGTGCTTATCACCGCCAGCACCGATCCCTTCGGCCCCTCGCTCGATATCGCCGGCTTCGGCAGCTTCAATCGCGATCGGTACCTGCCTGCCACCACGCTCTCCCGCCGCAACGAAATCGCCGACAACGTCAGCATTTTCCGCGGCAAACACGCCTTCAAATTCGGCGGCAACGTGCTCATCCGCAACATCACCCAGGATTCAGCAACCTTCATGAGCGGACGCTTCACCTTCGGCACCCTGCCCGGCGCCCTGGTCAACGCCGCCCTCGCCTCCACCACCATCAACTCGCTCCAGGCCTTCAACCTCGGCCTCGCCCAAAGCTATCAGCAGGGTTTCGGTGACCCCATCGTTCGCGCCACCTACCCGCTCTATTCCCTCTACGCCCAGGATACCTGGACCCCCGTCAACAGCCTCACCCTCAACTACGGCATCCGTTATGAACGTGACAATCGCCTCGCCCCGCTGCCCACCGACACCAACAACATCGCCCCGCGCTTCGGCTTCAGTTGGGCCCCCGGCAAGGATCGCCGCACCACCATTCGCGGCGGCTACGGCATCTTCTATACTCCCATCGACTTCCAGATCGATTACGTCGTCAAAGCCCTCAATGAAATCGACGGCCGCCGCCAGATCGCCCAGGTCCTGACGGTCCTCAACGCCGCCACTCCCACCGCCGTCAACGGTCCCATCAACATCTTTTCCACCCTCCGCGCCCAGGGCGTCATCGGCATCCCCACCCCCACGCGCTCCATCACCGCCGCCGACCTCCGCCAGTTCGGCATCAACGTCAGCCAAACCGGCCCACGCCCTCCGCTCACCGTTCTCTTCCGCCCCGCCCCAGATTACGTCAACGGCTACGCCCAGCAGCTTAGCTTCGGCGTGGAGCGAGAGGTCGCGAAAAACCTCGCCGTCTCCCTCAGCTACGTCGGTGTCCGCGGCCTCCACCTCACCACTTCCCGCGACATCAACCTCCTCCCCGCGCCCGTCAATCCCGCCAAAGGCATTCGCGATTGGGGCCCCTTCGCTGCCAATCCCACCGGCGTCGGCTTCTTCGTCAATCCGCTGGTATTCCAGGAAAACCTCTACGAATCCTCCGCCACCAGCGATTATCACGGCATGATGTTCGAAGCAACGCGCCGCTTCAGCGCCCGCGCCACCCTGCATTTCAACTACACCTTCGCCAAAGCCATCGACGAAACCACAGATTTCAACTCGGATTTCCAACCCAACGATCAAACCAGCCGCCGGGCCGAACGCGCCCTCTCCAGCTTCGATCAGCGCCACAAGGCCGTCGCCTACGCCGTGCTTCAAACACCGGAAAACGCCAACAAGCTTTGGGCCGATACGCTTTTCACGCCCATCTTCCGCTACTCTAGCGCCCGCCCCTTCAATTTGCTTGCCGGCACCGAACTCAACAACGACCGGCATAACACCACAGACCGGCCCTTCTTCGCCGGCCGCAACACCGGCATCGGCCCATCTTTCGCCGCCTTCGATATGCGCGTCTCCCGCCGCTTCTCCGCCGGCGAGAACAGAAAAATCGAACTCATGGCCGAAGCGTTCAACCTGTTCAACAACCTGAACTACACCTCGGTCAATAACGTCGTCGGCAACATCTCCGGCCCGTTCAATCTCCGCGGCCGCGACGACCGCGGCCCTAGCGAGCCCCTCGGCTTTACCTCCGCCGCCGATCCCCGCCGCGTACAGCTCGGTGTGCGATTCTCGTTTTAATGCGCTTCTTCCTCGTCTTTGCCTGCTGCCTTTACGCCGATGATCTCTGGCTCCGCAACGGCAAAGTATGGACCGCCGATCCAGCCCGGCCCTGGGCGCAGTCAATCTTGATCAAAGGCGACGCCATCGTCGCCGTCGGCACCGACGCCGAAATCGCCAAACTCGCCGCCAGCGCCCGTCCAATCGACCTCGCCAAGCGCCTCACCATCCCCGGCTTCAACGACGCCCATCTCCACTTCCTCGGCGGTTCGCTCGGCCTTTCGCAAATCGATCTCACCGGCATCTGCACCCTGGAAACCATCCAGGCCGAAATCAAACGCTTTGCCGCCGCCCATCCAAACGACAAGTGGGTCACCGGCCGCGGCTGGGAATATCTCTGCTTCCCAGGCGGGCGCCTCCCCGCCAGGGCGGACCTCGACGCCATCATCCCCGATCGTCCCGTCTACCTCAGTGCCTACGACGGCCACACCGCCTGGGTCAATTCCAAGGCCCTCCAACTGGCCGGAATCACCAGGGAAACGAAATACTCCGGCTACGGCGAAATCGTCAGGGATTCCAAAACCGGCGAACCCGCCGGCGCGTTGAAAGAAGGCGCCATGTCGCTCGTCCGGCGCCTGCTTCCCGTCCCCGGAACGCCCGAAAAGTTGCGTGCCCTGGAGTCCGGCCTCCGCCTGGCCGCCTCGCTCGGCATCACGTCCATTCAAAACGCCAATGGTTCGCTCGACGAACTCGCGCTCTACGAGGAACTCGAACGCCAGCGGAAGCTTACCCTTCGCGCCACCTTCGCCATGTCCATTGGCCCTATGGAACCGGAAGCCACGCTCGCTGAATTCGCCGCGCTTCGCCGCAAATACAACGGCCCGCTCATCAGCGCTGGCGCCATCAAAATCATGATGGACGGCGTTATCGAGTCCTACACCGCCGCCATGCTCGATCCCTACACCAACCGCCCCGCAACCAGCGGCAGCGCGGCCTGGACGCCCGAACAGTTCGCCAAAACCGTATCCATCGCCGATAAGCTCGGCCTCCAGATATTCACCCACGCCATCGGCGATCGTGCCGTCCGCATGGCCCTCGACGGCTACGCCAACCTCCCCGCCACCAGCCGCCATCGCATTGAGCACATCGAAACCATCCACCCATCCGACCTGCCCCGCTTCGCCGCCCTCGGCGTGCTCCCCTCCATGCAGCCCATCCATGCCGACCCGGCCACCATCGAAGTATGGTCCGCCGCCATCGGCCCTGTGCGAACCCAGCGCGGCTTCGCCTGGCACAGTCTCGAAAAGGCTGGCGCCCGCCTGGTCTTCTCCAGCGATTGGCCGGCCTCCATCTCTGTCAATCCCATTCGCGGCATCCACAACGCCGTCAATCGCCGCACCACCACCGGCCTTCCCCCGCAGGGCTGGATTCCCGCCGAACGCGTCAGCGTCGATACCGCTCTCCGCGCCTACACCGTCAATAGCGCCTACGCCTCCCGCGAAGAGCACCGCAAAGGCTCCATCCGCCCCGGCCTCCTCGCCGACATCGTTGTTCTCGATCAGGACCTTTTCACCGTCCCCCCCATGGACATCCACCGCGCCAAAGTGGCCCTCACCGTCTTCAATGGCCGCGTTCTCTACCAGAAGTGAAACATTTCCATGCAAAAATGTTAACCACCCGGCTTTCCCGCCCCTTCGCGCGTCTTAAAATGGGAACTTGGAGAGTTTGTTGATTAACCTTTTCCTCCCCGCCCTCGCCGCGGCCGCCGCCCCGGCCCCGCCCAGCCTCTGGTCTCTGGTCAGCACCTCGAAGCCCCTTTCCATGGCCGTGCTGCTGCTCCTGGTGGCCGCCTCCTGCTACTCCTGGGCCATCATTTTCAGCAAATGGACCCGCCTGCGAAAGGCCCGCGATGAAAACGGCAAGTTCCTCCGCGCCTTCCGCAAGGCCAGCGGCTTCGAAGCCATCTCCGCCGCCTGCCAGCAGTTCCCCTCCGCGCCCCTCGTCACGGTCTATGACTACGGGTACACCGAGGTCGATCGCCAGGTTCGTTCCCGCAAGCAACTGCAGAACCGCACCGCCGTCGAGCGCAGCCTCCAGATCGGTGCCGGGGAAGAACTCGCCCGGCTCGAAACCAATATGAGCTGGCTCGCCACCATCGCCGCCATCACGCCTTTCATCGGCCTCTTTGGCACCGTGTGGGGCATCATCGATGCGTTCCAGGCCCTCACCGGCGCCGGCGCCGCCAGCCTTCGCGCCGTCGGCCCCGGCATTGCCGAAGCGCTCATCGCCACCGCCATGGGTTTGTTCGCCGCCATCCCCGCCGCCATTTTTTATAACTACTTCGGCTTCGTCATCCGCGATCTCGGCGCTCGCATGGAAGACTTCGGCCTCGAATTCATGAACCTCATCGAACGCGTCTACGAGGCATAAACCATGGCATTCTCCATGAAGCACGGCGGGCGCGGACGGCGCGGCCACTATGACTCCCTCGCCGAAATCAACATCATCCCCCTCGTCGATGTCGTTCTCGTCCTCCTCATCATCTTCATGCTCACCGCTCACGTCATGGAGTTTGGCCTCGAAGTCGACGTTCCCAAGGTCAAACAGGTTCGCAATTCCGCCCAGGAACTTCCCGTCGTCTCCATCTCCAAGGACGGCGAAATGAAGCTCAACGAAAAGGACGTGAATATTAACGATGTCGGCGACCTGGTGAAGAAGCGCTTCCCCGGCCAGAAAGCCGTCTATGTCCGCGCCGATAAAGCCACTCCCTGGGACCCCATCGCCCAGGTCGTCAGTGAACTCGGCCAGGCCAAACTGGACGTTCGCATGGTCACCCAGCCCCTCGATGAGGCTTCCCGCCGCAGGTAATGAACACCACCGTCCAGCGCGAAGAGAACTTCAAGGCCGGCCTCGCCGGCTCGGTCGTTTTGCATGGACTTCTCGTTGGCTTCGCCGTCGTCTGGGGCTACGTCCACTTCGGCCCGCGCGATGTCTGGGGCGATCCCAACGCCATTCCCGGCGCCGGTTTCGCCGTCACCCCCGTCGATCGAATCCCCCTCCCCTCCCGCAACGCCCGGCCCAATCCCAAGGCCGACGATTCCGAATCGGAAGTCGAAAAAGCCGAACAAAAGGACCGCGACCGCGATCGCGTCGCCAAAGAAGACCCCGACGCCATCTCCCTCAACAGCAAGAACATCAAGAAGCCCAACGAACGCCAGACCAGCCGCTATCAATACCGTTCTTCCGACGAATTGCGGCAAAACCAGATTCGCACCACTGTCGGCCAGGCCATGTCCAATCCCATGTTTGGCACCGTCGGCGCGGGCGGCGTCGGCGTCGGCACCGGAACCCCGTTCGGCAATCGTTTCGGCGCGTATGCCGATCTCCTCCGCCGCCGCATCTCCGAAAAGTGGCGCACCAACGATGTCGATGCCGTCGCCCGCAACGCAAGGCCCGCCACCGTGAACTTCGACATCATGCGCAACGGCCAGGTCCGCAATGTCCGTATCGTTGAATCCAGCGGCGTCCCTTCCCTCGACTTTTCCGCACGCCGCGCCGTCTTAGATTCGTCTCCGCTTCCTGAATTGCCGCGCGAATTTGAACGCGATTCGGCCAACGTTGAATTCACCTTCCAACTACAGCGATGAAAAAAATTATCTTCTCTCTCCTTGCCATCGCCGCTGCCTCTATCGCGCAGCAGCGCCCCGATATCGTTGGCGCCATCATGGGCTCGCAAAAGGCGGTCATCGCCGTTCCCGACATGCGCGGCGCCGGTCGCGCCGAACCCCTCATGGGCGTGCTCAATGGCACTCTCTTCCGCGATCTGGAAGACGCCGCCGTTTTCAAAATGGCGCCCAAGAGCATGTACCCCACCCGCGTCCCCCAACAGCCGCAGGATTTCCGCAAACCCCTTCAATACGATCCCAACAATCGCAACGCCGCCCCTTGGCTCCAGGATTGGTCCGATCCGCCCGTCAATGCCAACTACCTCACCTTCGGCTACGCCGCCGAACAGGACGGCCAAATGGTCCTCTTCGGCTGGCTCTTCAACGTCAACCAGCCAGACGTCGCCGCCGCCCAGGTCTTCGGCAAAATCTACTTCGGCCCCATGGACGAATCCGGTGCCCGCAAGGTGGCCCATGAGTTCGCCGCCGACGTCCTCAAGCAGTTCGGCGTCGAATCCCTCGCCGGTACAAAAATCTATTTCGTCTCCAATCGCAGCGGCACGAAAGAAATTTGGGGCATGGATTACGACGGCGCCGGCCAGAAACAGATCACCAACTACAAGTCCATTTCCACCATGCCTTCGGTCTCCCCCGACGGCACTCGCATCGCTTTTACCTCCTGGGCCCTCGGTCAGCCACAAATTTTAGTGCATTCTTTGGAGACCCTCCGGCGCATCCCTTTTCTCAATCCAAGGGCCGGCACCAACCAGAATGCCTCCTACTCCGCCGATGGCAAACAGATTGCTTTTTCCTCATCTGCAAGCGGTTTTTCGCAAATTTACATGGCCAACGCCGACGGTTCCGGCATCCGCCGTTTGACCAATACCAGGTCCGTCGAGGTCGAACCGAAGATCAATCCCAAGACCGGAACCGAGATTGTTTTTGTCTCCGGCAGAGGCGGCGCGTCCCCGCAAGTGTATAGAATGAATAGTGACGGTGCGGATGTGCAGCGCCTCACCACCGGGGAAGGGCAAGCAACCAATCCATCCTGGAATCCGCAGGGCACTCACATTGCCTTTGCCTGGACAAGAGGATATGATCCCGGTAACTTCAACATTTTCGTTATGGATGTTAATACTCGCGAGTACGTACAGCTCACCAGCGGCGCGGGCCGGAACGAAAACCCCACCTGGGCTCCGGACGGAAAGCATATTGTGTTCTCATCCAACCGCGGCGGACGCAGCCAAATCTGGTCGATGCTCGCTGATGGCACTCAACTTCGACAACTGACTTCCGCCGGCGTGAACGAAAAGCCGGCTTGGTCAAAGTAATACCCGGCCCAAAGCCAGCACTCATGATTTCTCGACCGCAGCAGAATTTTTCTAGGAGGCAGAATCCAGGATGACTACCAACAAAGCAGGTGCGTTAGCGCTCGCTCTCTGTCTAAGCTTTTTCGCGGCAGGCTGTAAAAAGAAGGTGGGCGCGCCGCCCCCGCCGCCGAAACCAGAGGTCGCAAAACCCGCGCCGCCGCCGGCCGCCAAGCCCATCGTGAAGTTCTTCACCGCGGAGCCCAGCAGCATTGAGCGCGGCCAGGCTTCCTCCCTCAAGTGGGAAGTGACCGGCGCCGAAAGCGTCAGCATCAATCAGGGCCTCGGTGTCGTTGGCAACGCGGCCGCCGGCGGCGCGACGCCCGCCGTCATCTCCGGGAACCGTTCCGTCTTCCCCTCAAGCACCACCACCTACGTTCTTACCGCCACCAACGCCGGCGGCCCCGTCACCGAATCGGTTACGGTCAACGTCACCGCGCCGCAGCCCGCCCCGCCGCCCCCCACCCCCACGGTGAAGGCTACCTTCGGTGAAGCAATCGCTCGCGAAATCCAGGATGTCTTCTTCGATTTCGACAAGTCCGATATCCGTGAAGACGCCCGCAATGTCCTCACCCAGAACGCCGATAAGTTGAAGACCATCTTCCGGGATTACCCCACCGGTACCGTTACCATCGAAGGCCACGCCGACGAACGCGGTTCCGCCGAATACAACCTCGGCCTCGGTGACCGCCGCGCCATCGCCGCCAAGGACTTCCTCGTCCAGCTCGGCGTTCCCGCCGATCGTCTCCGTACCCTCAGCTACGGCAAGGAACGCCCGCAGTGTACCGAAAACAACGAGTCCTGCTGGCAGAAAAACCGCCGCGCCCACTTCACCGGGCAGTAATGCTCGCTATCAACTAACCAGCCACGGGGACGAAGTTCGCTTCGTCCCCGTTCTGTTACGCACCGGCCTTACGATATGAAGCACCCCTTTCTCCTCCTCTCTCTGCTCTTCCTTTCCGCCATCCCGGCGTTTTCGCAGAAGGAAAAGATCCTCGAAATCCAGCGGGACCTTCTCCTCATGCAGGGTGACATTCGAGCTCTCCAGCGTTCACACGACGAAAAGATGACGGCCATGCAGGTCCTCGTCCAACAGATCCTCGATTCCGCGAACAAAGCCAACACCGCCGTCGCCGTGCTCGACAATGCCCTGCGCGACCGCATGAAGGAGCAGGAACGTCTCCTCGTCGCTCCCGTCGCCGGTCTCGGCGCCAAAGTCGATACCATGTCGAACGATTTTGCCGGCGTCCGCGAGTCCATCACCGATCTCTCCTCCCGCATGGGCAAGCTCCAAAACCAGATCGCCGATATCAATAGCGCCATCAAAACTCTCGCCTCTCCCCCGCCTCCCCCGCCCGCCGCCGGCGGCGCCCCCACCGCGGCCGCCAATCCCAACGGCCCGCCCCCCGGAGTCTCCGCCGAAGCCCTCTACAACGGCGGCATGCGCGATCGGTCCGCCGGCAACTCCGATCTTGCCATCGAACAGTTCCAGAACTACCTAAAATGGTTCGGCAATACCGATCTTGCCCCCAACGCCCAATACTACATCGGCGAAATCAAATACCTCCGCGGCGACCTTGACGGCGCCCTTATGGCCTTCGACGCCCTTCTTGAAAAGTATCCCGACAACCCCAAAACCTCCGATGCCATGCTTCAGAAAGGCCGCGCCCTCGTCAAAGCCGGCTTCAAAGCCGAAGCCCGCCAGGAATTCACTTCCCTCGTTAAGAAGTTCCCTAACCACGACAACGCCGCCAAAGCCCGCACCGAACTCGCCGCCCTCAACGCCCCGGCCCGCCCCCCTGCCCGTAACACAAAGAAGCGCTGATGCGGGCCGCTCTCTTCCTGCTCTCCGCCTCTCTCTTCGCCGGGGATTTTCCACGCTCGCTCGAAGCCTTTCGCGGCGCCACGCCCAAGCTCGATGGCCAGATCGCCCCGAATGAATACGCCGATGCCACCAGCTTTAGCGGCGTCAAAGGCGTCTGGATCTCCACCTTCTCCCCCGTTATTGACGGTTTGGACCTCGCCGTCACCGGCTACGTGAAACACGACGGCAAACGGCTCTATTTCGCCTTCGACGTTACCGACGACGTGCTCTACGGCATCGACACCCCGCGCTGGATCCCCGCCGAAAACCCCAAGACACACGAACTCAGCCGCGCCGGCTTCCCCTGGTTTGGCGACGAGATCGAACTGCTCATCAACGCGACGAACAAGTACACCTCTCCCGAAGAAAACGCCGCCGGCAATGGCCATAGCTGGCAAATGGTCTGCAATCTCACCAAGTCCCGCCTCGGCGGCATCGGCGCCGGCGGACTCCTCGAAGGCGAACCGCGCCGCGAACTCGCCGCCTGGAATACCTACCAGCGCTGGATTGTCACCCATGCCATGGATTGCGCCGCCAAACCCAAGCCCGGCGGCAAAGGCTACATCATCGAATGGGCCGTCAGTTTTAATCCATGCCTGGAAGTAACTCCCGGCGTCTTCTACGATACGAAAATGGGCGATCGCGCCATGGGCTTGAACATCGCCCTCGGCGACATCGACGAAAAGGAGCGCGGCCAGGGCAACTTTGCCAACTTCCATCACGAAGATTGGTTCGCCGGCACGCCCAAAGGCCGCACCCGCCTGAAAGAATGGGGAACATTGTGGATCCGAACAGCTACATTCAACCAGAAGAACGCGCCCCGCTAGCCACGTATCAGGACGTCGCCAGCCGCCTGGAACTCACCCTCACCCGCCCCGATTGGAATGAGGAGCAGGTGGACGCCGCCTGTCGCAAAGCGCTCTCCTCTCGCCTCGGCGCCGTGGTCGTTCGCCCCAGCGATGTCGATATGGCCGTCCGCATTCTCGGCGCCTCGCCCGTCGCTGTCGCCAGCGTCGCCGGCTTCCCGCACGGCAGTTCCAACACAGCCACCAAGCTTTATGAGGGCCGCGATCTGCTCCGCCGCGGCGCCTGTGAGATCAACCTGGTTATCAACTACGGCAAAATGCTCTCTCGCCAGTTCCAGCACGTGGAAACGGAAATCCTCCAGATGAGCGAAAGCTGCCACCAGGCCGAAAAGCTCCTCAAGCTCGTCTACGAAAGTGCCTATCTCGCCGAGGACTTGAAGATCATCCTCTGCAAAATGGCCAAACGAACCGATTCCGACTTTATCGAAACCGACGCCGCCTCCGACCTCCCGTTGCTGAACACCATCTGCAAGGACGTGGTCAAACGCAAGCTCTCCGGCCCCGCCACGCTCGCCGGCTTTGAAGCCGCCTACACGGCCGGCTGCGAGCGCTACGGCTCCCCGGACGCCTTTGCCATCGCCGAAGAGTGGAGGCAGGTCCTGGCGGCTCGCGAAGCCGCCGCCCAGCAGGCCGCCGCCAAACGAACAGCAAACGAACACCGAACAAACAACGAGTGAACCAACGAACGAACCAACCCAACTCGTTGATAATAAAGACAAATGGCAAAATCTCCGCACAAGCCCCGCCGCTACCCCTCTCCCATGCCACGCGGCGGCGCTAGGTGGTTTTCCCAACGCGCCGCTGCCTAGCCTCGGCGCCGCGTAACCGCACTAGGGAATCAGCCGCACGCGCGCCTCTCCTTACAGTCATTACGCATTCTCTTCGCCACTTTCTCTCAATTTTCCCCTCCGCCTGACGAAATGGGAGACATAGCGCGTCACACACACACCAACGCCGCGCACGTGAAAGAGGGAGAAACCCGATGCCACTAGATGTACTGGTCGTTGACGATTCGGCGGCGATCCGCAAAATCCTACAGAGAGTGCTGGCCCAAACAGAACTTCCGCTCGGCACAATCCTGGAGGCAGGTGACGGTCTGGAAGCGATCGAGCGGCTGAAGGCCAACAACGTCGGACTGGTGCTCTCGGACATCAATATGCCCAACATGGACGGTATTGAGCTGTTGACGCAGATGCGCGCCAACCCGATGTGGAAATCCATACCTGTCGTAATGATCACCACAGAGGGCAGCCAACAGAAGGTCCTCGAAGCCGTCGACTTGGGCGCCGCTGGCTACGTCCGAAAGCCCTTCACCGCGGACCAGATCAAAGAAAAACTCGTCGGCCTCGTCTAATTCGGACGCCCGGACAAGCTGCAACCCAAGGGGGAGAAACCATGACTCGCGAAGAGATGAACAAATTGGTGGAGGCGGGCGTTCGCAGTTCCGTCGAAAACGTCTGCACAACCATGCTTGGCTGCCCTGTCGAAGTCGGCGAACCGAAACTCATCGGTCACCCCTTGCAGGAAAGCGATGGCGTGGTCGCCCTCATCGGCATGGCCGGGCCCTGGATCGGAACCGGGGCACTCACCTGCAAACCAGACTTGGCTCGCCGATTGGCTGGCGCGTTCCTCATGTCCGAATACGACGAGGTCAACGACGAAGTGCTCGATGCCATCGCCGAACTCGCCAACATGGTCATCGGCAACCTGAAAACCATCATCGAAGAGATCGTCGGCCCCATGGGTCTTTCTACGCCCACCACCATCTACGGCGCCAGTTTCACCACCAAAATCGGCGGCAGCCAGGAATGGACGCTCATCCCCGTGAAGGTGCTCGACGGCGATTTACTCATCCAGATCTGCCTCCTGCCCAACGATCAGGGCCGCGGCCACCACCGGCTCGATATCGTCGGCCACATGGTCACCAGGGGCTAACTCACCCCTTTATCCCGTCAAACGCCCCTTCCAGTTCCACTCGCACCGCCGGCGGCACCGGGATCAATGGCAACCGCGGAATCCCGCCGTAGTAACCATTCAGGTCCATCGCATATTTCAATCCGGGGATGCCGTACTTCACCGTCACCAGCGCCGCCGGGTTCGCTATGCGCCCCTGCCAGTCCATCCCCGCCTCTTCTTCCCGCGTGCGGAACGCTTCCCATATCGTCACGCACGCATACGGCGCCGCGTTGGCAAACGCCAGCACCGCACCCACCGCTCCCACTTTCAGCGACGGATACAGCGTCGGCGCGCTCCCCGATAGCACCTGGAACCCGGTCTTCACTTCCCGGATCATCTTCATCAGCTTCTCCAGGTTGCCGGAACTCTCCTTGATCGCCGCAATGTTGGGGTGCTCACTCAGCGCCACCACCGCCTCCGCCGCTATGTCCACACCCGTCGCCTGCGGCCAGTTGTAGATCATGATCGGAATCTTTGCCTGGTCCGCCACCGCTCGAAAATACCGCACCTGCGCCTCGGCGTTGCTCAACAGATTCTTGTAATAATGCGGCGTCCGCACCATCGCCGCCACGTAGCCCATCTCCGCCGCCTGGTTGGTCAGCGCCACCGTCTCCCGCACGCTCTCCACACCGGTGCCGCACAGCAGTTGCTTCCCGGGCTTGGCCCACTGCGCCACCCATTCAAACATCCGCAGCTTCTCTTCCGTCGTCAACATCACGCTCTCGCCCGTGGACCCGCACACCACGTAGCCTGAAAGGTTCACCGTATTCAGCTTCTCAATGTTGTGCTGAACCTTGGATTTGTACAGTTCCCCCTCATGGTTAAACGGGGTGGCGATGGGAGGATAGATGCCTTGGAATTTGATCATGAATACCGTCCTGCAAATACAAAGGGCGCGGCGGCCTGAAGGCACGCCGCGCCCTGAAGGCGAAATCGCCGAAGGCTTAGCCTTTGACGAAGATGATGACGAGGGTGTACAGCGCCAGCGATTCGATAAAGATCAGGCCCAGCAGGCCCAAGCCGCGAATCACAGCGCCCGCGCCTGGATTGCGCGCGATCGCTTCGGCGGCGCCAGCCACAGCCTTACCCTGCGCCAGAGCGCAAAGGCCGGAAGCAAGGGCCATCGAAAACGCGTTGGTGAGAACAATGCCGCCGCCGGAGGTCTGGCCCTGGGCGAACATGGGCGACGCAACGGCGAGCAGAACAAAAGCAAGCAACGACAAACGGGTGAACATTCGAGTACTTCTCCTTGGTTATGATTTGCGCTCAGGAGGTGGTTCGGTGCAGCCCTTGGGAGGGAGCAAGGCTCACACTGGCGCGGCAAAATGCCGGTATGAAAACTTAGTGATCGTGCGAAGTCGCGGCGCCAACGTAGATCATCGTCAGCAACGCAAACACGTAGGCTTGCACGAAAGAAACGAAAACGTGGAGGCCCATAAACAGGACCGGCGCCAGAATGTAGGTCATGCTCAAAAACACGAGCGTCACCTGTTCACCGGCAAACATGTTCGCGAAAAGACGAATCGTCAGCGATATCGGCCGCGCGCAGTGGCTGACAATTTCAATCGGAATCATCAGGCACGCCATCAGCGTGTTGCCAATAAAGCCAAACCCCATGTTCGGGCCGGCGAACTGTTTCAGATACCCAATGCCGCCTTCGGCGAAACCCTGAATGTTGTAGTAAAGGAACGCCGCCAGCGCCAGGCCCGCCGGAACCGGCGGAAACATCGTGGGCGATTCAAACGTCGGAATAATTCCAATCAGGTTCGCAAACAGCACAAACACAAATATCGTGCCAAAAAACGGAACATACTGCCGGTGGTGGTGTATGTTGTCGTGCGCCTGGTCGCTCAAAAATCCGTGAATCGCTTCAAAGGCATGCTGCAAGCCGCCTGGCCGGTCCATCGACAACCGCGGCCGAAGTACGGCGAACAGCACAACAATAAAAGCGGCGACGACAAGCTGCATCGTCATATAGTTCGCCCAGGGACGGGCCTGCTCCGGCTGGCCAACGGCGGTAAGTATCGCGTTAGCGACGCCCGCCAGGTGATCGTTAAACAGAGCGGTCACCCACAGTTCATGTTCGTGCATAAAAGAGTTGGAAGAGGACTTCGAGGACGACGGCGAGGGATGCCGTTAGAAGGCCCGCAAGGATGAAAAGCGGACTGATCCCGAATGTTTCCAGGATAACATATGCCGCCCCGCCAACCAGCCCGAACCGAATCACCAGCAGCCCCGTCGCCGGCGCCGTTGGCCGCAGCAGCGCCCCGGCCAGCCAGCGCATATTGAAATATGCGGCCACCGCGCCAAATGCGAACGCCAGCGCGCCCGGCCACCCCCACTGGTACGCTACCCCTGGAAACGCCACCGCCCCAACCAACCCAATGAAGCGCCCCAACCGCTCCACCATCGCCGCGAACGCGTCACTCTTCTCCGCCACCGGCGTCCTGGTCTTTCTGGAAATCCCCCAGCACTTTCTTGATCAGCTCCATCATCCCCGCCACTATGCCTATCAGCAGCCAGACGATATACCAGAAGTGCGTGCCAAGCCACTTGTCCAAAAAGTAGCCAATCGTATACCCCACCAGCAGCGACGACGGGATGATCAGCGCGAGGTTCGAATACTCGCCCACCATCCGCGCGAAACTCTTCTTCTGCGCCATTCGCTCACCGGCTGCTAACTGCTAGCGTATGGCGCGCATGGCAGCTCATGCAAGCCACCCGCGAGTTCACCGCCGCCGGTGTCGCTTTGCACGATGCCGGCAGCGTGGTGTGGCAGCGCTGGCAATTTTCCACCTGCGCCGCCCACGGGCGCATCGCGTGATGGCCGTGGCAGGTGTTGCAGTTGGCCGTCTTCACTTTCTTGCCGTTCGTGTAAACACGGCCATGCGCGCTCGCTTCGTACTGCTGCTTTTCCGCCAGATGACAGTTGCCGCAAAGCTTGGAAACCTCCGCCGGCGCCGCCACCTGGTCCGGCGGCACCGCGCCCACAGACGTTCGATGCTTCTCCGAAGCTCCATGGCATATCCCGCAATCCAGGCCCGCCTTGGCGTGCCGGTGCGTCTGAAAATCGGTCACCGTTTCTATGTGACACGCCGCGCACCGGTGCGGCTCCTGCCCCATTGCCGCCATCACCGCCAGCAAAAAGAAAACTACCGCCACACCGTCATCCTCCGCGCAATCGTTCGATCGATCTCCGCCACCCGCCGTTTCCCCGCCAGCGCCATCGCCAGCCGCGTCTCGTCGGTCAACAGTTGCAACACCCGTTCCACGCCCGGCTGTCCGAACGCGCCCAACCCCCACAGCGGCGCCCGGCCCACCAGCACTGCGCGCGCCCCCAGCGCCATCGCTTTCAATACGTCGCCCCCTCGCCGGATGCCCCCGTCCATCAACACCGGCACCTTGCCGCCCACCGCCTCCATCACATCCGGCAGCGCGTCCAGCGCCCCCATCGCCCCGTCCAATTGGCGCCCGCCGTGGTTGGACACCACAACCGCGTCCGCCCCGTGTTTCACCGCCAGCGCCGCGTCCTCCGGGTGCAGCACGCCCTTCACAATCACCGGGATGTTCGCCGCGCCCTTCAGCCAGTTAATGTAGTCCCACGTCATCGACGGCGTGTGCGGCCCCCACATCGCCGCCCGCGCCGGGTTCACCGGTTTTCGCGTCTCGGCGTCCTTCGGAACGCCAAATTGCATAAAGCCATAGTCAAAGCGGTTCCGGTTGTTGCGGTCGCGGTTGGATTGATAGGCGTTGTCCACCGTCACCACAATCCCCTTCCCGCCCCCGTCCTCCACGCGCTTGGCGTACCCCGCCGCCTGCGCCTTCTGCGCATGGCCAATCGTGTTCGACCACCACTGCAGCGGTTTGCCCTCCGCCAACAGCTTCTGCACTCCCGTCGCCGAACAGATCAGCGTCTGGCGCGCCAGCGCCCCCTTGGCCACCACCTCATCGGCGTTCGGCAGCACCAGATTCTTCCCGCCCGTCGGCGCAATGATGATCGGCGTTGGCAGCTTCAACCCAAGCAGTTCAATCTCCGTCGACACATCGGTCGTATCCACCATAACCCGGGGCAGTATCGTCACCCGTCCGAATGCTTCCCGATTCGCGCGCAGCGTATACTCATCCTCCACCCCTCCGGCAATAAAGTCATACGCCAGCCGGTGCAGCTTCCGCTTGGCCACTTCCTCAAACTCATGCACATTCACCGGCCCCATTACGTCGTCGTCCTGCGCCAACAGCGGAGACGCCGCCACCAGTCCCATCAATTGCCGGAAACATTCTCTTCTTTGCATCAATGCCCTCGCTTCCGGGCAATAATATCACCGGCTTGCTCCCCCGCTTCCTTCACAAGCAATCCCATCTTCGGCGCCGTCGGTTCCATATCAGCCCGCAGCCCCAAATCTTCCAGCGATTCCGACGTTGTCGGCCCAATCGAGCAAATCGCCATCCTTCGCAGCGCCTCCTGAAATGCCGGCGCCACGCCCTCTTCCTCCGCCATCTGTGCCAGGTGCGGCAGTTGCATGGATGTCGTCAACAGCAACACATCAAAGCCGCCCTCCGCCAGCCGGCGCGCCGCCTCCCGCAGCGGTCCCGTGTCCTCCGGCAGCGCCCATTGATACACGCGCACCGCCGTCACTTCGCAGCCCCTCGCGCGCAGCCCGGCCAGCAGCGCCTCGTTCGGCTTGCCATACTCCTGCACCGCCACTCGCCGTTCCGGCCGCCCCGCGATGGCCGCCAGCAACTCCCGCCACGTGTTTGGCGAAGGAACACTCACCGCCCACGGCACGCCCCATTCCCGCAACACCGCTTGCGGCTTCGGCCCGCGTGGCACCACCGTTGTTCGCTTTAACGCCTCGGCAAACGCCCCCGCCCCATGGTGCGGCGCCACAATGGTTTCCACCGCGCGCGCCCCCACGCCCGTCAAAAGGATCACCATCTCCACGCCCCCCGCGCGCAGCGTCTCGTAGAACGCCAGCACCTCCGGGTTGTCCGCAATCGGCACTTCCCGCATCGATGGCGCCGCGAACGGCTCCCCGCCCTGCTTCCGCACCAGCGTCGCTATCTCCTCGGAACGCCGCGATTCCAGCGTCAGAATGCGCAGTCCTGCAAAGCCCATGCCCGATTGTAAGCGTTCCCCTTGCCATCGCGATATACTGATCGGCGATGTTTCAAGCTTCGGGCAGTGACACACAGGTATTTGACGCGGTAGTGGTTGGCAGCGGCGCCACTGGCGGCTGGGCGGCCAAAGTCCTAACGGAAGGCGGCCTCCGCGTCGCCATGCTTGAAGCCGGGCCCAAACTCACCGCCCGCGACTTCACCGAACACAAACAAACCTGGCAGTACCCCTACATGGGGCAGAACCCCAAAATCCTGCAGGACCGCCCCATTCAGGGCCTCTGTTACGCCTGCCGCGAAGGCAACTACAAGTGGTTCGTCAACGACAAAGAGAACCCCTACGTGCAGGAGAAACCGTTCAACTGGATCCGCCAGCGCGTGCTCGGCGGCCGCTCCAACTCCTGGGGCCGGCAGAGCTATCGCATGTCGGAACTCGATCTCACAGGCGCCTCCCACGATGGCTACGGCGATAACTGGCCCGTCACCTACCAGGAACTCGTGCCCTTCTACGAAAAAGTGGAACGCTACGTCGGCATCTCCGGCATGGCCGAAGGCCTGTCCAACCTGCCCGATAGCATCTTCCAGCCCGCCATGCAGTTCACCTGCGGCGAACAGATTCTGCGCGACAAGGTGAAGGCCAAGTTCGGCCGCGTCGTCACCATGGGCCGCACCGCCATCCTCACCAAGCCCCACAACGGCCGCCAGGCCTGCCACTTCTGTGGCCCTTGCGAACAGGGCTGCGTCACGTTCAGCTACTTCTCCAGCCCCTTCACCACCGTCAAGGACGCGCAGGCCACCGGCCGCCTTACGCTGGTCACCGACGCCGTCGCCGCCAAGGTCCTCACCAAAGACGGCAAGGCCAGCGGCATCCAATACATTGACCGCACCACCCGCGACGTCCGCGAAGTCCGCGCGAAGATCTTCGTCCTCTGCGCCTCCACGCTCGAATCCACGCGCCTGCTGATGAACAGCAACATCTGCAACAACAACGACGCCCTCGGCCACTACCTGATGGACCACATCTACCAGGGCGGCGCCGCCGGCACCATGCCCGATATCGAAGCGCGCCCCTGGGCCGGGCCGCCCCGCCGCCCCAACGGCATCTATATCCCGCGCTTCCGCAACATCAAGGAAAAGTCCACCAACGGCTTCATCCGCGGCTACGGCTACCAGGGCGGCTCCTCGCCGTCGTTCGATTTCGGCGCCCCAGGCTTCGGCAAAGAGTACAAGGAAGCCGTTCGCAACGGCCGCTGGGGCATCAATATCGGCCTGTGGGGCGAATGCCTCGCGCGCCACGAAAACCGCGTGGAAATCGACAAAAACCGCGTCGACGCCTGGGGCGTGCCCATCCTGAAGATCAACGCCGGCTGGGGCGAAAACGAGTTGAAGCTGTGGGAAGACGGCAAAATCCAGGCCGGCGAAATGCTGGAAGCCGCCGGCGCCAAAAACGTCCAGATCACCGGCCGCACGCCCAGTGTTCCCGGCTTTTGCATCCATGAAATCGGCACCGCCCGCATGGGGACCGACCCGAAGAAGAGCGTTCTGAACAAATGGTGCCAGGCGCACGAAATGAACAACCTCTTCGTCACCGACGGCGCCGCCTGGGTCTCCTCCGGCTGCCAGAACCCGACTTTGACGATGATGGCGTTAACCGTGAGGGCTTGTGAATACATCCTCGACAATCACGCGAAGGGCCGCGCTTAGCTCGCTCGCCGGCGCATTGGCCGCGCAACCGGCGCGGCCGCAAGTAGTGCAGGTGACGGTGCTCTCCACCATGCTCTCCGGCAGTTTCAACGGCGAGTGGGGCTTCGCCGCCATGGTCACCGTCGACGGCAAACGCACGCTCTTCGACACCGGCAACCGGCCCGAAACGGTGCTGAACAACCTGCGCGAAATGAAGCTGGACCTGGCCGGCGTTCCGGAGGTGGTTCTCACCCACCACCATCGCGATCACACCGGCGGCCTGGTCACCCTGCGCCGCGACGCCATGACGCGGGACCCCAAGGCCATCGCCACCGCCTACGGCGGTAAAGGCATTCTGCTGCCGCGCCAGCCCGCCAACGATTTCGTCCTCATCAAGGGTGAATACGAAGCCACCGGCGCCAAGCTCAAAGAGATCGCCAAGCCCACGCAAATCGCGCCCAGCGTCTGGCTCACCGGGCCCGTTCCGCGCGTGTTCGGCGAACGGAACTGGTCCGGCTCCACCCGCCTCCGCGCCGCCGATGGCATTGAAGAGGACACGCTGCCCGAAGATCAGGCCATGGTCATCGATACCAATCAAGGCCTAATCGTCATTAGCGGCTGCGGCCACGCCGGCATTGTCAACACACTCACCTACGCCCGCAAGGCCATCCGCAACACCAACATCTACGCCGTCATTGGCGGCTTCCACCTCTTCGACGCGAACGACGAAAAGCTCACCTGGACGGCCCAGCAAATCGCGCCCATGGGCATTACCTATTTCCTTGCCGCCCACTGCACCGGGGTCGAATCCACCGTCCGCCTCCGCGAACTCTTGAAACTCCCGCCGGAACGCATGACCATCGCCCAGGTGGGCCGCCGCTTCGAATCGGGCAAAGGCATTCTGGGCGCCCGTTCCTGAAGGCCTCTATAATGGTTGGAGAGCTCTACACTCTCCCCTCTTTTTTCCCCGCAAAGACCATCGGAATGATTTCTGTAAGTAACGTATCCATGCGCTTCGGCGCAAAAATTCTGTTTGAAGAAGTGTCGACCGCGTTCCAGCCGGGCCGCCGGTTTGGTTTAACCGGCCCCAATGGCGCCGGCAAGTCGACGTTCATGAAACTGTTGAGCGGGGAGAATGAGCCGCAAAAGGGCGCCGTCAACAAGCCCAAGAAAATCGGCGTCATCAGCCAGAACCAGTTCGCCTACGATGACCAACGCGTGATCGATACCGTGATCATGGGCAACAAGCGCCTGTGGTCCGCCCTCGTGGAGCGCGAAGTGCTCTACTCCAAAGCGGACATGACCGATGAAGATGGCATCCGCCTGGGCGAACTGGAAGGCATCGTGGGCGAAGAGGACGGCTACTCGGCCGACTCCGACGCCGCGATTCTCCTGCAGGGCCTCGGCATTCCCGACGAAGTCAGCGAACGCAAGATGAGCGAACTCCAGGGCGGCCAGAAGGTCCGAGTGCTCCTTGCCCAGGCGCTGTTCGGCAACCCGGAAGCGCTGCTGCTGGACGAACCGACCAACCACCTGGATTTGGATTCCGTCCACTGGCTGGAGAACTTCCTCAACAATTACAAAGGCATTCTGATCGTCATCTCGCACGATCGCCACTTCCTGAACAGCGTCTGCACCCACATCGCCGACATCGATTACGAGACCATCATCACCTACCCCGGCGGCTACGACGACATGGTGCTGGCAAAGACGCAGATCCGCGCCCGCATTGAGGCCGACAATCTGCAGCGCCAAAAGAAGATCGCCCAGTTGCAGGACTTCGTGCAGAAGTTCAGCGCCGGCACCCGCGCCAGCCAGGTCCAATCGCGCAAGAAGGAAATTGAGCGTCTGCAGACCAGCGATCTGTCGCGTTCCAACATCGCCCGGCCGTTCATCAAATTCCACATGAAGCGGCCCAGCGGCCGGGTGCCGCTGGAGGTGAAGGATTTCGGCCGCGCCTACGACAGCAACAAGATCTTCAGCGGCTTCACCGGCATGTTCGAACGCGGCGAAAAAATCGCCGTGCTTGGCCGCAACGGCGCCGGCAAGACGACGCTATTGAAAGCTCTGCTTGCCAACGGCCCCGGCCCGTTCGACAAAGAGCCGGACCTGGCCAGCGGCGGAGGCGTGGTCACCTGGGGCCACGAAGTGCAAATCGGCTACTTCGCCCAGGATCATCGCGAGACCATCACGCCCGGCATGGTGGCCCATGAATGGCTGCACCAGTTCGACCCCCAGGCCAGCCGCGAAGAGATCCGCGGCGTGCTGGGCCAAATGCTCTTCGCCGGGGAAGAAGGCATGAAGCCCACCGAAGCGTTGAGCGGCGGCGAAGCCGCGCGGCTCATCTTCTGCCGCCTGATGCTGGAAAAACCGAACGTCCTGGTGATGGACGAACCCACCAACCACCTGGACCTGGAAGCGATCAACGCGCTGAACTTCGCCATTCAGAAGTTCGAAGGCACCGTCATTCTCGTCACTCACGACGAAGACCTTGTCGCCGACACCGCCACCCGCATCTGGCACCTCGAAGGCGGTAAACTCACCAACTTCAAAGGAACCTACGAAGAGTTCCAAGCCACAACCGCGAACGCGTAGCGGCTTCTTTTTCTGCTGTGTAACCCCAGCCCCAAGCGCCTCGCCGGGAAACCCCACATGCAACCCAACCCCCGACGGGACACGTTTTAACGTGTCCCAAGACGCGCGGCAGCCCCACCCCCACAACGGGTTAGGCCCCTGTTCTACCCGCGCCGGCGGTGGCCTGCCACGGTGTTTTCCGCCGGCATCGTCTCGCGCGGGGCTACGGATGAATGGCCACTACCGCGAACGCGTAGCGGTTTCTTCTTTCTTGTACCTCTCCAGCACGGCCTGTAGTTTCTTACGGGCCGCTGCGTTTTCCGCCGGCGTGGTCTCGCGCGGGTCGGCCGCCCAGTCGTAGAGCTTGCCGTCTTCATACAGCTTCCAGCGTTTGTCGAATGCGTAGCGGTTCGTTTTCGTCCAGCGCTCTTTGTCGTGCCCCGGGCGCGGATCGTACCACGTGTAGACCCACTCACGCGGCTGGCCCTTCCCGCCTCGCAGTTGCGGCAAAAAGCTCCGGCCATCCTGCGGCCCCATTGACTTTGCCGATACCCCGGTCGCCTCGCAAATCGTCGGCAGGAAGTCGCAGGAATCGACCAGATCGTCGATCACGCGCCCGGCTGGCACACGCCCCTTCCACCGCGCCAGCAGCGGCACGCGCATCCCCGCCTCTGTCGTATCGCCTTTGCCGCCCTGGAACGTCACCGCAGTCCCCACCCGCTCCAACTGCGTGTGAATCGTGTTCAGCGTGCCGTTGTCGCCGAAGAACAGCACCAGCGTATTTTCGCCCAGCCCCAACTCGTCAATCCGCTGAATCATCCGGCCCACAATGCCGTCCATGTACTCCACCTGGTCCTTGAAGTACTTCGTATCGTTCTTCAACCGCTTATCGGTATTCCAATCGGCGCTCTTCGGGGTTGGCGTAAATGGCGCATGGGTCAGCGCCATCGGGTAATAGGCGAACCACGGCTCGGCCCGGTGCTTCTCAATGAAGCGCAGCAGGAAATCGGCCGAGATATCGTCCCCGTACTTGTCTTTCTGGTTCTTATGCAGCACGCCGTCTTCGTAGTACGTCGGGTCTCCGTAGCGGGAACCCTTGTCCTCGGTGTGCTGCGCGTGCCAAACGCTGTAGGCCTCAAACCCGGCGTCTTCAATCCGCTGTCCCTTGCCGCGCCACTCCGGTTCAAACCCTGGCGGGTTGTAACTCCAGAACTGCCACTTGCCGGCGATCGCCGTGCGGTAGCCGTTCTCTTTGAACAGATGCCCGAACGTGCGCTCCTTGGGGTCCATCACGCCGAACGCCTTCCAGTTCCGGAAGTTGGATTTTCCGGTCATCAATTGCATACGCGTCGGCGTACACAGCGGCTGGGCGAAGGCGTAATTGAAACGCGCGCCTTCGGCCGCCATGCGGTCCAGGTGCGGCGTTCGGTAACTCTTGCCGCCGTAACAACCCAGGCATTCAAAGCCCAGGTCGTCGGCGAGAATCAACAACACATTGGGCCGCTTCGGTTGCGCGGACGCAACGGCGGCGGCGCCGGCGGCCCGCAAAAAGTCGCGGCGAGAAACCATTACGCGAAGATGCCTTGAATTTCCTTGGTAGCCGAAGGGAAGGACGGCAACCCGGCGCCCATGGCTTTGTTCGCCACCGCCAGATACAGGTCGCTCACCGTGCCCGTCGAACGCGTATGCATGTTCGTCCGCAGTCCGCCGGCGTGGCCCGCCACAATCACCGAGTAGCCATTGTTCTTGTGGTCGTTGGCCTCGGCGTGTTCATGCACGAACACAAGCGAGGTGCGGTCCAGAACGTTGCCGTTGCCTTCGCGAATCGATTTCAGCTTGCCGATCAGATACGCGAACTCCTCCACATGCCAGCGGCAAATGTCGCGCATCACGCGCTGCCCGTCCGGCCCGTCGTAGCCCGGCGCCTTGCCGTCGCGGTGCGTGTAATCGTGGTGCCGCGCCGCCGTGTAGCCCAGCCACGGGAATCGCGATAATCCCTGGCATTTGGTAAGCATGTAGGAAGCCACGCGCGTCTGTCCGCTGGCAAAGGCGTGCGCCAGCAAATCGCTCTGCAGCTTGGCGATGCGCGGCCAGTCTTTCATGTCGCCTTCGGCTTCCGGCGGATCGATGCGCCGGTAGTTCGGCGGCAGGCTGGCAATGGCGCGCTCCACGTCGCGCACCGACGACAGATGCTCATCCAGCCGCGTGCGGTCCTCTTGGCCCAGTGCTTTCTTCAGGCCCGCTGCGTCTTCCTGCACGGCGTCCAATACGCTCTTCTTCCGCGCAATCCACCCCGCATCCCGCGCGCCGAATAGCCGGTCGAACAGTTTGTTCGGCAGCATCTCCGGCGGCAAAGACCGGTCGAACCCGGCCCAGCTCATATTGCGCTGAATGCTTTCGCCGAACGATTCCTGCGATACACCAATCTGCAGCGACCGGAACCGGTTCTCGCTTCCCACTCGCGTGGCGATGGCCTGGTCAATGGACGGTCCGCCGGCGCCGCGCCCCGTGAACTGGGTGCCGCTCACCAGCGCGGCCATGGAGCGGTGGTGATCATTGCCCGGCCCGGGCATGCGCGCCGCCGGATTGTCCAGACCTGTCACCACATGTATGTCGTTGCGGAACGGCGCCAGCGGCGCCAGGCACGGCGTCATCGTAAAATCCGCGCCGGTCTCCGAGGGGATCCAGTACTTCTCCACCACGCCATTGCCGTTGAACCAATAGACGAATCGCGTCGGGATCTCCGCTTTCGGCGTCGCCGCGAAGGCGGTGCCATTGGCGTTGAACATCGCCGCCAGCGGCGGCAGGCCAACCGTCACACCGCTAAGGCTCCGCAGAAACAGGCGGCGCGGCAATGATCGATCTTTCGTGTGCACAGCAGACATTGGCTAACTCCGTGTCAGGACTCGGGCGGAAATATAGACCACCGAAGAACTGAAACCATCAGTTCCTGGAAGTGAAAACCGGACTTTCGAAAATCGTCAAACGAGCGGCGGATCACAGCGGCGTCTCCCGCTTTCTCCATCCGGCCCTGAAAGTAGCGGAACAACTGCTTCACCACACACTGCTGGCACTGCATGTTCCCTGCCAAAATGGTACCCAATTCGCGGGGCGATCGGAAACTGGAGTTTGCCACCCCGGCGATATTTCCCGAAGTATCCAGGTCCAGCAGCACCGTCTCCGGCTTGCCCTTCTCTTTCCTCTCCGGCGTGAACACAATCTTCAACTTCTCCCGCCGCTGCCCCACCGCGTCAAACTTTTCAAAGCCGAACCCAATCGGGTCGATCAGCGTATGGCAACTCGCGCAACTCTCATTGGCCAAGTGCACGCCCAGCCGCTCCCGGTTGGTCATCGGTTTGTCGCGGCTGTTCAGCGGCAGATTCGCGTTCACACCGGGCGGCGGCTGCGGCACGTCCTGGCACAAAAAATGTTCGCGAACAAACAACCCGCGCGCCGTGGGCGAGGTTTCCGCCGGCTTCGCCGTCGCCGCCAGAAACATGGCTTGGCCCAGCACGCCCGAACGCTCCGACTCCGCCGGCAGCGTCACCTTGCCGAACTCTTCCGCCGGCGCTGGAACGCCATAGAGCTTCGCCAGCGGCGTGCTCACAAAGGCATAGTCCGCCGAATACAGCTCCATGAAATTGCGGTTCTCCCACACCAGATGTTCCACCAGCTTGCGCGACTCTTCGGTCATCGCCTGCGCCAGTTCCGGCGTGTACATGGGGAACGACGCGCGTTCCTTCACTGCCGCCATCAGGCTATCGAACCGGAGCCACTCGGTAGCGAACTCGTCCACAGTGGTGCGCGCCCGCGGATCCCGCAACATGCGCCGTGCCTGCTTCTCCACGCCCTCCGGCGCGCCCAGTTCGCCCGCCGCCGCCGCGCGGAACAGTTCCGCGTCCGGCATGCTGTTCCAAATGGCGTAAGACAGCCGGCTCGCCGTTTCATACGGGCGCCAGGCCGGATCCGCGCCGTTCTCCGTGCGCAGCAGGAAGTTCGGCGATTGCAACATGCCCTCCACCACCATCTGCGCCCCGCCCATTGTCCACAGCTTCAAGTACCGTGCCTGTTCGTTGTCCGATAGCGGCCGCCGGAACGCCTTCCTTCCGAAGTCTTTGATGAACGCCGCGCCGCACGCCGCCGTCGTCTCTTTGCATGGCACCAGCCCGCGCGTGTCGCCGCCGCGGAACGCGCTCTTGGCCAGCTTCTCCGCGCCCGCCGCGTAGGATTCCGCCAGCATCGGCGAAACGCTCTGCGACTGGAACTGGTTGCGGAACCCATTCACAAAATCTTCCGGCGGGAACTGTTCGGCAATCCGCGTATCGTCGCCCAGCAGGTCGCGCACCGTGTTGTTGTACTGCGTGTTGGTCAACCGGCGCAGCACCGGCTTACGGTCGCCGCGGCGTTCGGCAATTTCAAAACGGTCGGCCGGCTTCGTGTTCGTCGCCAGGTAGTCTATCCAACTGCGCAGGATCGCTTCATCGCCGCTACCCGGGGCAATGCGCCGGCCGCCGGCATGGGCCACGCGCTGCGTCGGTTTGTCTAGCAGCGGTGAACGCGACGGATCGGCACGATTAATCAACGTGTGCAACGACAGGCCGAACCGCGTCAACTCCTCCTTGGAAAGCTCGCCCTCCGGAAACTTGAACCGCGTCCCAGCGGCCACGCCGCCGCCGTTGTGGCAGCCCTCGCAATTCGCCTTATGCAGCACCGGCACAACGGTCGAAGCAAAGTACTCCGGCCCGGGCGCGCGCGGGTCCTTCTGCGCGGCCAGCAACAGGATGGCGAGGAAGAGGATGGCAGGTCTCACTGCCATCTATATTAACGGCTAACAATCACCTGTTGGGCGCCGCCCGGAACCTGCAGGATTTGGTTGCTCTCGAAGCCGGCTTCGCGCAGCATCCCGGCAAGTTCGGCGAACGTGTAGGCATCCCCGGCGGGCGTGTTTAACAGCATCGTCATGCTGAACGCCGCCGATGCCGCGGGTGTCACACGGTCCTCGTTCGGAACGAACTCAAGCGTCGCCAGCGTCCCGCCCGGCAGCAGCGCCGCCCGGCATTTGCGCAGAATCGCGGTGCATTCGGCTGTATCGAAGTGATGCAAGAAGTTCGTGAGGTAAATCACGTCATACGCCGTGCCGAAATCCAGTTCCAGCGCGCTGCCCTCGCGTTTGTGCCAACGCTCGGCCACCCCGAACCGGCGCGCGTTGCTTTCCGCCACGGCCAGCACCGCCGGCCAGTCCAATGCGTCCACTTGCAACTCCGCATGACGCACGGCCGCCATCACCCCAAAAATCCCATGGCCCGCGGCGATATCCAGCAGTCGCTTCGGAGCGCTAAGCTGCGCCGACATGAACTGCGCCGCGGGAAACATCATCGGCATCATGCCCTGCGCGAAGTCCACCCACACCTGGTTTTCCACGTCCAGAATCTCGCGGCCGTTCAGCAGTGTGGTGCCCTGCCGCACCACCTTGGCCACGTCGGCGGAGGCCTGATAGTGCATCGCGTGATTCATGAACTGCGCCGCGCAGCCCAAATACATCGGGGACCGTTGATCCAGAAACGCCGCCGATTCCGGCGTTACCCCATATGCCCCTGCCGTCTTTGTCAGCAGCCCGGCCACCGTCAAGTAGTCGCACAGAATGCGCGTGCCGCGTTCACTGGCGCCGCATTTCGCCGCGATCGCGGGCACCGTCGAATGGCCTTCGGCCACGGCCGTAAACAGGCCCAGGTCAATGGCGCCTTTCAGCGCCGCCGACTGCACGTGGGCCTGCATCATCCCAAAGATCCGTTCCGGTGACGCATTCATTGTTTCACCGCCTCCACGATAGAAACCGGCCCCGGCATCGGCACCACGCGCAACAACGCAAAGCCCGCCGCGCCCAGCAGCGCGCGCCACTCGCGCTCCGTCCGTTCCTTCCCGCCACACATCACCATCATGTTGATATCCATCAGCCGTCCAAACTCCGCGTTCTCCGTCTCCGGCACAACGGTTTCCACCAGCAGCAGCTTCGCATGGGACGGCATCGCCCGGTGCAGCGATCCCAATATCATCGCCGCCTTCGCGTCGCTCCAATCATGCAGTATCCACTTCATCAGGTATACGTCGCCGCCCGCCGGCACGGATTGAAAGAAGTCTCCCGGCACGAAACCGCAACGGTCCGCTACGCCGTGCGCCGCCACGTTCCGTTTCGCCTCCGCCTCCACAAACGGCAGGTCCATGACAATGCCCCGAGCACCCGGCCGTGCTTGCAGAATCGCGGTGAGCAGTTCACCGTTTCCGCCGGCGACATCCACAAACAGGCCGTACTCCGGAAAATCGTAACTGGCAATCACCTGCGGAACAATCATCGCGCTGCTGCCGGCCATGGCCTGCTGGAACAGGCGCCCTTCCGCCGGGTTCGTTTTCGTGAAGTAGGACCAGATGTCCTCGCCCAGCACGCGGTCCGCCGCGCACGCCTCCGTCCGCGCGGAGTGCGCCAGGTCTCCCCACGCCTTGTAGTGAGCCCCGCCGATCACGGCCGCCGCGAAGCCGCGCATGGAGCCAGGCACATCGCTCCGCAGCGTCTCCCCGGCGGGCGTCAGCCGATAGGCGCCCTCATCCGTTCGCGTCAATAGCCCGATGGCCGCGCAGGCGTCCAGAAACCGGCGGTTCACGCCCGGCTCGCGCCCGGCGGCAATCGCGTCCGCCACCTCCAGTTCCGCGAATACCTGCATCGTTCGCGCGCGGAAGAAGCTGAATACAGTGTCCATAATTACCGCCTGTGGCGGCGGCGCCTGCGGTGTTGCGTCTAGTGTCATAATTTGGTGTCTCCCGATCATACGCGAAGCGGCCCGGTGAAGTGGGTCGCGTTCGTGGTATCAATGAGAAGACAGTTCTTTCATGCTGATCCTTCATGCCGGCGTTCACGACGGCTACTTCTCCATCTGGCTGGAGGCTTCGGCGGATCATAGACAGGACAACGGAGCGGCCAAACAAGGAAAGCCGCAACGTGGCGGGCCACTGGATTACCCATATGGGGCGCCGCCGGTTCTGTTGCGCGAGGTGCTTGCCTCTCTTCCGTACTGCGGGGAATTGGCCAAGCTCAAAATGCAGCGCGCTGTTCTGTGGGCACCCAGTGCGCCAGACAGCCCTCTTGCTTCAAGCGCGTTGATCGCCGAGCATCCCGAATACGACACGCTCACCATGGCGCCGTGGTCCATTGCAAGTATGCAATTAGGGCCCAAAGAAACCGTTGACTTTCTTGCCGCCACCTTCGGCCAGCGCATGTTGCGCCCCGGCCTGATGATTGGCCCGGATGTAACATTTTGGGTTTCCGCCCTCCGCTTTGCCGGCGGCCTGGTGGCCCGGCAGCAGTTTTTGCCCGATATGGACGCCGTGGAAGAAGGCTTCGCCGCGCAGTGGACGCCGGTCTATCCCGGCCTGGAGGGCCACCGCCTGGCCGCGCTCGCCGCCGCCATGCCCGCTTCGGCGCGCGCCATCAGCTTCGACGAAAACAACTCCCCCACCACCCCGGCGCGCATTGTGCTGGATGCCTTTGTGGCCTGGATGGTGGACGATCTGGTCCGCGGTTCTTTTTCCGGCCAGAACCCGCCCCGCGGCAAGAGCCCGCATGACCGCTGGCTGCACGCCCTGGCCACCCAGGACGGCCTGGTTCAGGGTTACCCCGAACAACTGGACCGGATCGCCAAACAGGTTCGCCAGTGGCGCCGCCCCGTCGCCCTCACCGCCGACGCTCCCTTCCGGCTCTGCTTCCGCCTGGAAGAGCCCGCCGAGGATAGCGGCACGTGGATGGTCCGCTACATGGTGCAGAGCGTCGACAATCCCGACACGCTCCTACGCGCCGAACAGATCGGCACCGGCGAACGCCTGCCCGGCGTCACGCGTCAGCCAACGCTTGAATTCCTGCTTACCTCGCTGACGCAAGCCACCTCCATCATGCCGCGCATCGAGTCCAGCCTCCGCGCTTCCGTCCCCACCGGCTTCGAACTCGATACCCAAGGCGCCTACGATTTCCTGACGCAGCGCTCCATTTCGCTGGAACAGGGCGGCTTCGCCGTGGAACTGCCCAAGTGGTGGTCCCGCGACGGCACGCGCGCCCGCCTCAGCGCTCGCGCGAAAGTGAAGTCCGATGACGATCCGCCGAAGGGCGGCCTTTCGCTCAATTTCATTCTTGAATTCGATTGGCGCATCGCAATCGGTGAAAAACTCGTCAGCCGTGAGGAGCTTCTGGAACTGGAGCGCCTCCGCTCCCCGCTGTGCAAAGTGCATGGACAGTGGGTCCACGTCACGCCGGAAGAGATCGGCATCGCGCTCGATTTCTGGCGGCGCAACGTCACCGGTCATGCCACCGTTCGCGAAGTCATTCAGATGGCGCTTGGCAACTACCACACCAACGCCGCGCTGGCCATTGAAGGCGTCATCGCCACTGGCTGGGTGAAGGACCTGCTCGATCAACTCGAAGGCCGCACGGTGCTGGAAGATCTGCCGCCGCCCAAGGAGTTCAAGGGCAAGCTTCGCCCGTATCAGATCCGCGGCTATTCGTGGCTCAAGTTCCTTCGCAAGTGGGGACTCGGCGCGTGCCTTGCCGACGACATGGGTCTCGGCAAAACCATCCAGGCGCTGGCGCTGCTGCAACTGGACCGTGAAGAAGGCGTCACGCGGCCAACGCTGCTCATCTGCCCCACCTCCGTGGTGGGCAACTGGCAGAAGGAGGCGCTCCGCTTCACGCCGAAATTAAAGGTGCTGCTGCACCACGGCATCGGCCGTGAAAAGGGCGACGATTTCGCCAAGCTTGCCTACAAGCACACGCTGGTCATCACCAGCTACGGCTTGCTCCAGCGCGACCTGGACGCGATTAAACAGGTGCAGTGGGCGGGCATCATTCTCGACGAAGCGCAAAACATCAAGAACCCGGAAACGCGCCAAGCGCGTTCATCACGCGCGCTCGAAGCCGACTACCGCATTGCGCTCACCGGCACGCCGGTGGAAAACAACGTCGGTGAGTTGTGGAGCGTGATGGAGTTCCTGAACCCAGGCTTCCTCGGCACACGCGACCACTTCCGCAAGACGTTCTTTATCCCCATTCAAACGGGCCGCGACCCGTCCATGTCCGGCAACCTGCGCCGGCTTACCGCGCCCTTCCTTCTGCGACGCCTGAAGACCGACACGAGCATCATCGCCGACCTTCCGGAGAAGATGGAAAACAAGGTATTCTGCACGCTCACCAAGGAGCAGGCCGAACTGTACGAGAAAGTGGCCAAGGACGCCTACCGCCTCATTGAAACCGCCGACGGCATTGGCCGCCGCGGCGTCATTCTCGCCACGCTTTCCAAGCTCAAACAGGTGTGCAACCACCCGGCGCATTTCCTGGGCGATGGTTCCGCCGCCACCGGCCGCAGCGGCAAGCTTGCCCGGCTGACAGAAATGCTGGAAGAGGTGATGGCCTCCGGCGACCGCGCGCTGGTGTTCACCCAGTTCACCGAGATGGGAAAGATCCTGCAGCACCATCTGCTCCAGTGCTATGGCGAAGAGGTATTATTCCTGCATGGCGGCACGCCGCAGCGCCAACGGGAAATGATGGTGGAACGCTTCCAGAGCGCGCCCAACGGTCCCCGCATTTTTATCCTGTCGCTGAAGGCCGGCGGCACCGGGCTGAACCTCACGCGCGCCAACCACGTTTTCCACTTCGACCGCTGGTGGAACCCGGCCGTGGAGGATCAGGCAACCGATCGGGCCTTCCGCATCGGCCAGAAGAGCAACGTGCAGGTTCATAAATTCGTCTGCGTCGGCACGCTGGAAGAGCGGATCGACGACATGATCGAGCGCAAGAAGAGCATTGTGCAGGAAGTCATCGGCACGGGTGAACAATGGATCACCGAGCTGTCGAACGAGGAACTGAAGTCCGTCTTCGCCCTGAGCGGAGACGCTGTGGAGGAAGGCTGATGAACGAACGCGGTGGCCGCGGCCGGGGAAAAGGCCGCGGATTTGGGCGCCGGAAATTCTTCCGGCCGCGGCGCGGCTCCAAGCCCGACCTGGACGGCGCACCCGTGCCGGTGGAAGGGGGCGGAGAAGGCGCGCCGGCTGAATCGGCCCCGCCGCCTCAACCCGTTATCGTTGCCTCCGCACAGCCCGCTTCGCCCCGTGGCAATAGCGCCAGCGGCCGCGGACGCCGCCAGGGCGCGCCGAATCCGCGCAACGTCCGGAACGGCCAGCGCCAATCTCGCGGCAAAAACGCATTCAGCCCCTACGGGCGCCAGCCCCAGCGCGCCAGCGGCATCAAGGCGCAATCCAAGGGCGGCAAGTTCGGCGAAAACTGGTGGGCCCGCCGTTGGATTGAAGTGCTGGAGAGCTTCGACATGGGTTCCCGGCTGAACCGCGGCCGGGAATACGCCAAAAAGGGCCACGTGCTTTCCATTCAGATCGAAGAAGGCCAGGTGCTCGCCCGCGTGCAGGGGTCGAGGCCCAAGCCGTACGAAATCGACGTCCGGATGCACACCCTGCCGGAAGCGGATTGGGCGAAAATCGCCGGCCGGCTGGCCGAACAGGCCGTCTTCTCCGCCCGTTTGCTGGCTGGCGAAATGCCCGCCGATATCGAAGAGATTTTTGAAGAAGAGGGGCTGTCCCTCTACCCGGCCGCCGAAGGCGACCTGCAGGCCCAGTGTACCTGCCCGGATACGGCGAACCCCTGCAAACATTGCGCCGCCGTATATCTGCTGCTGGGCGAAGAGTTCGACCGCGACCCATTCCTGCTTTTCGCCCTTCGCGGCATGAGGCGCGAAAAACTGCTGGCGATGATCGAAAAGCAGTTGCCGCAGATTTCGACCGCCGAAAACGAACACCCCCGCAACGGCGAAGCGGAAGAGAAGCCGGAAGAGCCCAAGCAGCCATTGCCCTGCGACCCCGATACGTATTGGAAGGGGATGGTTCGCCTGCCGGAGGAGGTGATGGGGGATGTCACCCCGCCGCCCACCTCCTGCGCGCTTCCCCGCCGGCTGGGTCCGTTCCCGTTCTGGCAAGGACAGAAGCCGCTATTGGACGCGCTCGAGCCCATCTACAGAAAAGCATCGCAGCACGCCGTGGTCTTTCTGATGGGCGAGCCGCTTTCCTAGCCGTTACCGCGCAGCTTCCGTCAGTGTCTCCACGGTCTGGCGGAGGGAATTTGCCTCGGTGTTCAAGGTCTCGGCGGCCGCCTCCCCAGCGGATGCATGGTTCTTTGATTGGGCCGCAATCTGCTCCAACTCCCGCACGGCACACAAGATTCCCTCTATTTCCCGCACCTGGCCGTTGCTGTCGTCCCGCACCGAGGCCACCGCCGAGCGGATGTCTTCAAACCCGCGCGTCATCGCCGCGAATGACACTTTTACACATGCCAGTTGCTCACTGCCGGTCTGGCTGCTCCCAATCGATTCGGCGATCAGCGCCGATGTCTCCTGGGCCGCCTGCGCGGAGCGCTGCGCAAGGCTCCGCACCTCTTCGGCCACGACCGCGAAGCCTTGCCCGGCTGTGCCGGCTCGCGCCGCCTCCACGGCGGCATTCAGTGCCAGCAGGTTCGTCTGAAAGGCCAGGTCGTCAATTACTTTGATGATCTTCCGGATCTTGTCGCTGGAAACCTTGATTCCGTCCATTGCCCCCTGCATCCGCCGCATGGCTGCTTCCACGCCCGCAACCTGATCGTCGGCATGAAGAGTGATGGCGACCGCCTCCTGACTGCCCTCTGAGTTCTTGCGCGACCGTGAGAGCAGTGTATACCCTGATTGCGCCGTTTCCGCCAGAGCCGCGATCTGTCGCGTCACCCCCGCCGCCAGCGACCTGCTTGTCCCACGTATCTGCTGAGACGTCATGAGCACGCTCTCTGCGCCCCGCAATACGCCCCCCAGCGATCCGGTGAGCACCAGATAGGACCGCCGGCTTAGCCAATACGCCAGCAGCCCCAGCAACACCGAGAGCGGCGCCACCCACAGCAGTACCTCCCTCATTCCGGCGCGCACCACCGCATCCACCCGGTCCATACTGGCCCGCAACACAAATGCCCCGTGCGCCTCTCCGCTCCGCCACCCCTCCATCTTGAAACCCAGAAGGTCCCGGCCATCGCCGCGCTTGCTTGTCGCCGGGGAACCGTGGCAGAGCAGGCAGTCCTCCGACAGCCGAATGGTCCGCGCCAGAATGATCTCCTTGCCAGCATTGTCTATTTGAAAGTATTCCCCGCCCGGCGACGCGTTGAGTGCCGCCAGGATCTTGGCCTCTTGCGGCGTCGGCGCATTCATCGGATTCCGCGGAGTCGCTGCCGGTACCCGGAAGGAAAACCCTTCCTGGCGCGCGACAAACTCAATGGATTTCCAGGCCGCTACAACGGGCACGGTTTCATAGATCGCGGTCTCTCGAAAGTACGCGTTCCCCTGGGCGCTCGCGCCCAGCCGCGCATCGTCAAACGTTCCCCGTTCGCGCATCCTCGAAATCGACGCCCGCGTGCTCTCCGCCCCCATCAGCACGGAGCGCATCGTCTGCCGGGTTAATTCCATGCCCTGGCGTTCAATCACCCGCCGCTCGATGAGCAAACTGATGGCGGCCGTTAAAAACACGGTACCCACCGCCGTCAGAACCTGTCGCGTAGCTATGGTCATTCCATACTCACGCTTGTTCATATCGGTGGGAACGATTTGCGAAAGACGGAATCTCGCTTCAAATATAGTTAAAACAATTTCAAGTGGCTCCGATATGACCATTGAATGAGTATTCTTCCAACAGCCACGGAAGGCCTGAGAAAGGCAGAGGAGCGAGTCCAGCGCGTCGCTGAACGTCTCGCCCGATTGCCGCTCTCCGCCGACGCCGGCGCGCCGGAAGATGTCGTCGACCTCAGCGCGGAAGTTGTGGCGCTGTTGGAGGCAAAGTCAGCCCACGCCGCCAACGCGAAGGTGGCGCAGACCGCTGCCGAAATGGAAGAACGTATCCTGGACATCCTCGGCTGAACTGCCGAGGATCTCAGGTTACTTGTTCAACGCCGCAAACTTCGCCGCGAAATCCAGCACCAGCCCAGGGAAAATTCCCAGCACCAGCGTCGCTGCCGCCGTTACCCACATGGTGAGCTTCAGCCCGCCCGGAATCGCAGTAACGTGTTCGGTCGTTTCCGGATCGTGCATGTACATTACTACCAGCACACGCAGGTAGTAATAGGCGGCGACGGCGGAGTTCAATAGTCCAAGCGCCGTCAGCCACACCAGGTGCGAATCCATGGCCGCTTTGAAGATGTAGAACTTGCCGAAGAATCCCGCCGTCAACGGCACGCCGATCAGCGAAAGCAGGAACACCGTCAACAGCGCGGCCACCGCCGGCTCTTTCTGGCTGAGCCCTTTCAGGTCGTCCAGCGTCACTTTCCCTTCGCCTTTGCCGGCCACATGGGTGACAATCGCGAATGCGCCATAGTTCATAAGGCCGTATGCCGCCAGGTAGAACATCGCCGCCGCGGTTCCCGTCGTGCTGTGCGTCGTTACCGCCACCAGCACATAGCCCGCGTGTGCAATGGAGGAGTACCCCAGCATACGCTTGATGTTCGATTGCCACAGCGCGGAGAAGTTGCCGATCATCATCGTCAACAGCGCCATCACCCACAGCACCGGCTCCCAGCGCGCCGCAATCGGTTCAAACGCCGTCTGGAACACGCGAATCAGTACCGCGAAAGCCACCGCCTTCGGGCCGGCCGAAAGGAACCCGGCCACCGGCGCGGGCGCGCCCTGGTAGACGTCCGGGGCCCAAACCTGGAACGGCGCCGCGGAGATCTTGAACGCCAAGCCCACCAGCATCAGGCCAGCCGCCGCGCTCACCATCGTCATGGACGGGACGCCCTTTTCCATGGCGGCGCGGATTTCCAGCAGATTGGTGGAGCCCGTCATGCCGTACACCCAGGCCACACCGTACAGCAGGAACGCCGTGGCGAACGAACCCAGCAGGAAATACTTCAGTGCCGATTCATTGCCGCGCTTATCATCGCGCAGGTAGCCCGCCAGAATGTAGCTGGCAATGGAACTGACTTCCAGGCCAATAAACACCATCATCAGTTCATTCGCCGCCGCCATCAGGCATTGCCCGGCCAGCGAAAACAGGAGCAGCACGTAGAACTCGCCGCTATGGGACCGTTCCCGCTGCAGGTACGACGAAGAGCACAGCACCGTCAACAAACCCACGCCAAGTGCCACCAGCCGGAAGAACGCGGCGAAGCCGTCCGATACCAGCATGTTGCTGAACGCCAGGCCCGGGTTGTCGTAGGCCACCACGGTTCCATACATGGCCAAGCCAATCGCCACCGCCGCCAGAGTGGCGATCAACGACCGGCTGTCGCCGTCCTTCTTGAACCCTTCCATCAGCAACAGCAGCGTGCCGGCGATGGTCAGAATGATTTCCGGCAGAAAGCGGAGAAGTTCAGCGGTTTGGGGGAAGAAATTAGCGTCCATGGTTGGCAACCTCCGTCGAAGCCGCCGCCGGAAGCGCGACGCGAAGTTCGTTACGGGTGGGCTGGGTCCGGTCCAGTATCGTCTTGTTCGATGCGCCGATCGAAGGCAGGAAGGTCTGCGCGAAAACGCCCATCCAGATCATTAGCGCCAGCAGGGGCAGGATGCACGCCCACTCGCGCGCGCCCAGGTCGTGCACGTGGTGCTTCACGCTCTCCGGCGTTTCGCCGTAAAACGTCCGCTGGTACATCCACAACATGTAGCAGGCCGATAGAATCACGCCCGTTGCCGCGAACACCGCCCACCAGATGTTGATCTTCGCCGCGCCCTGCAGCACCAGATATTCCCCGATGAAGTTGTTCAACAGCGGCATGCCGATGGAGGCGAGCGTCGTCACCAGGAAAACCGTGGAAAGCCACGGCGCCGGGGTTGCCACGCCGCCGTAGTCCTTAATGTCCAGGGAATGCTGCCGTTCATACAGGAACCCGACCAGCATGAACAGCGCGCCGGTGGAGATGCCGTGCGCGAGCATCACATAGACCGCGCCATCCAGGCCCCATTGGTTACCGGAGAACAGACCGAGCACGACAAAACCCAAGTGGCTCACCGAACTGTAGGCCACCAGTTTCTTCATGTTCGGCTGCACGAGCGCCACCAGCGCGCCGTAGATGATGCCGGTGATGGCCAGCACGGCGATCCAGTTGGCATTCTCTTTGCTCGCCACCGGGAACATCGGCAGGCAGAAGCGCAGCAGGCCGTAGGTGCCCATCTTCAGCATGACGGCCGCCAACATGACCGAACCGGCCGTTGGCGCTTCCACGTGCGCATCCGGCAACCAGGTGTGCAGCGGGAACAGCGGCACCTTGATGGCGAAGGCCAGGAAGAACGCCAGGAACAGCAGCGTCTCCTCCATGTGCGTGAATGCCAGCTTGCCCGTCTCCAACATCAACAGAATGGCCGGGTAATCAAACGTGCCGGCCTTACCGTAAATGTAGAGGATGGCCACCAGCATCAGCACCGAACCGGCCATGGTGTAGAGGAAGAACTTGACGGCGGCGTAGATGCGGCGGTCGTGACCCCAAATGCCGATCAGGAAATACATCGGCACCAGACAGACTTCCCAGAACACGTAGAACAGGAACAGATCCAGCGCCACAAAGACGCCAATCAGCCCGAATTCCAACAGCAGCAGGAACGCGAAAAACTCTTTGACGCGATGGTCGATGTACTTCCAGGAGAGCAGAATGGAAATCGGTGTCAGGAAGGTGGACAGCAACACCAGCCACAGGCTGACGCCGTCCATGCCTACGTGATAACGAATCGCCGGTGAGGCGATCCAGGGCGCGTCGGTCACCCAGGTCATTGCCGACGGCCGTTCCAGCGCCGGACCAATCAACAAGAGCGACGCCGCGAACACCGCCAGTGAAAACACGAGCGTGAACATTTTGATTAGGCCCTTGTTCTCCTTCGGCAATACCAGCGTGAAAAGGAACCCAACCAGCGGAGCCGCAATCAGGAAATCGAGGAGATTCATCGTCCGCCTCCCATCACCGTCAGCGCGCCTAAGATGCAGACCACTCCTACCACCGTCCAGGCCGCGTAGTTCCGGATGACACCGCCCTGCAACTGCCGCAACATGCCGCCGAAGTTCATCGACGCCCCGCTGAAGCCATGCACGAAGCCGTTGTCGATAATACCGGCGTCCACAATCTTCCACAGGAAGTTCCGCGACGTGCGCTCAATGGGATGCACCAGCGTGGCATCGTACAACTCATCCACGAAGTATTTGTTATAGAGCACGTTGTAGATGCCGCTGAACGATTCCTTGATGGAATCGGCCATGCCGGGCTTGGCCACGTACACGACGTAGGCCAGGATGATGCCGATGATGCCGGGCGAGGTGCCCAGGATCATGTCGGCCAGCGAATGCTCCATATGGCCATCGGGCACAATGCCTTTGAACACGGGCTCCAGGATATGCGGGATGTTGAAAACATAGCCGCCGACCAGCGACAGCGCCGCCAGCACATACAGCGGGCCAATCATCGACCAAGGCGACTCATGCGGATGCGCATGGCCCTTGTATTCGCCGAAGAACGTCAGGAAAATCGAGCGGAACACGTAGAACGCCGTCATGCCGGCCGTGATCCAGGCCGCCCAGTACATCCACATGTGATGGTGATGCGCGGCGCCCAGAATCTCTTCCTTCGAATACCAGCCGGACATAAACGGGAAGCCCGCAATGGCCAGGGCGGCGATCAGCAGCACATTGAACGTGTGCGGGATTTTCGACCGCAACCCGCCCATGTGGCGCATGTCCTGTTCATGGTGGCAAGCGTGAATCACCGAGCCGGCGCCGAGGAAGAGCAGCGCCTTGAAGAAGGCGTGCGTCACAACGTGATAGATGCCGGCGGAAAACGCGCCCAGGCCAACCGCCAGGAACATGTAGCCAAGCTGCGAGACCGTCGAGTAGGCGTAGACTTTCTTGATATCGTTCTGCACCAGGCCGATGGTGGCAGCCATCACCGCCGTGGCCAGTCCCACAAAGGCCACCGTGTCCATGGCAATTGGCGCTTTCATAAACAGCGCCGCCGAACGCGAACACATATACACGCCGGCCGTCACCATTGTCGCCGCGTGGATCAGGGCCGATACTGGCGTGGGGCCTTCCATGGCGTCCGGCAGCCAGACGTAGAGCGGAATCTGCGCCGATTTTCCGGTGGCGCCCACCAGCAGCAGCAGACAAATGATGGTGACGATGCCCACGGAGTGCTCGACGGGCAGCGCCTGCGCCTTGGCGAACACCGTTGGGAAATCAAGTGAGCCGAACGTGACCACAATCAGGAACATGGCGAGCGAGAAGCCGAAATCGCCGATGCGGTTGACGATGAACGCTTTCTTGCCGGCGTCGCTTGCCGACTTTTTCAGGAAGTAGAAGCCGATCAGCAGGTACGAGCAGAGCCCCACGCCTTCCCAGCCGACGAACAGCAGCAGGAAGTTACCGCCCAGCACCAGGATCAGCATGAAGAACATGAACAAGTTCAAGTAGGCGAAGAAGCGGTAGTAGCCCTCTTCGTCATGCATGTACCCGGCGGCGTAAATGTGTATGAGCGTGCCAATCCCCGTGACGACGCACAGCATCACCGCCGTCAAACGGTCCACGGCGAAGTCGACGCCCACGCTGAAGGCGCCGCTGGCCATCCAGGTGAAGTAGTGCTCCACGTAGCGCTCTTCCAATGGCATCAAGGCCATGAGGGTCTTGACGACCCAAAGGAACGACAGCAGCACGCTGCCGATGGCGACCGCGGTTTGCACGGTCTTGCTGGTGCGGCGTCCGGTGAAACCGTTAATTGCGGCGCCGGCCAGCGGGAGGAGTGGAATTAGCCAGAGTTGCATCGTGCGTTAGTTTTTCAGAGTGTCGAAGTCGTCGATCTGGAGCGTGGCGCGGTTGCGGAAAACCATCAGTATGATGGCCAGGCCGACGGCCGCTTCGGCCGCTGCCACCACCATCACAAAGAAGGAAAAGATCTGCCCGTCCACCTTGGCGAAATGGTTGGAGAAGGTGACGAAGGTCAGATTCACGGCGTTGAGCATTAGCTCAATGGCCATAAAGACGGTGATCACATTGCGCCGGAACAGAAACGTCGCAACGCCGATCGTGAACAGTATGGCGCTTAGGATCAGGTAGCCGTTGAGCGGCACCGAGAGCTTGAAAAATTCCGGAGGAAATAGATCGTAGAGGGACATTAGTCCATCTCCTTGTTAGCCAGCCGGTAGGCGCCGGCAATCGCGATCAGGATGAGGATGGAGGTCACCTCAAACGGCAGCAGGTAGCGTGTGAACAGTTCCCAGCCCACTTCCCGCGGGCCGCCCTTGGTGAAGGCGCCGAACTTCACCGGGGCCATGGTGGAGGTGGCGTTGGTAATAACCCAGGAGGCGATGGCGAGCAGCGTCACCAGCAGCGGAAATCCGAGAAAATGCGCCAGCCCGGCCTTCTTCGTCAGTTTTTCCGCGCCTGTGTTCAGCAGCATGATGACGAAGACGAACAGCACCATGATGGCGCCGGAATAAACCACCAGTTGCGCCGCGGCAATGAACTCCGCGCCCAGCAAAACATACAGCACCGCCAGCGAAACCATCACGCCAATCAGCGACAGCGCGCTCGATACCGGGTGCCGCTGCAACGACATGTTCAGCGCGCAGGCCACCGCGATAAAGGCGAATGTGAGGAATAGGACGAGATCCATTGTCTGATGTGTCCCCTATTTACTGAAGAACGTCACGCCGAAGGCCGTCAGCACCAGGTTGGCCAGCGCCACCGGGAACAGGAACAGCCAGGCGATTTTCATGAGTTGGTCGTAACGGAAGCGCGGCAGTGTGGCGCGCACCCAGATGAAGAAGAACAGCAGGAACCCGACTTTACCCAGGAACCAGAAAAGCGAATTCAGAATCGGCCCCAAACCGGGGATGAGAAACAGGAGCGCCAAACCGGCGAAGATGACGCCGAACACCGGGAACGAATACCGGTCGTTCGGACGCGCGTTGTTCATGCCGTGATAGAACAGCACCGCCGCCGACCCGCCGAACAGCAGCGTGGGAACGAAATCGGCGATCGCCTGCGGCACAATCGGATGCCAGCCGCCCAGGAACAGTGCCGTCGCCACCGAACAGACGATGATCATGTTGCAGTATTCCGCCATGAAGAACGCGGCGAACTTCATGGACGAATACTCGCTGTGGAAACCCGCCACCAGTTCGTTTTCCGCTTCCGGCAAGTCGAAAGGAATGCGGTTCGTTTCCGCGAACGCGCAGATCATGTACAGAACGAACCCGATCACCTGAAAGCCCGTGAACAGGTTCCAGTTCGGAATAAAACCAAATACGAAACCGGCCTGCGTATCGATCACTTCCCGCAGGTTCAAGGAATTGGAAAGCAGCAGCGGCGCGGCCAGCGCCAGCGCCATCGGCAACTCGTAGCTGATCATCTGCGCCGAACTGCGCATGGCGCCAATCAGCGAGTATTTATTGTTCGAACTCCACCCGGCCAGCGCGATGCCATAAACGCCCATGCCGGCCAGGCCCAGAATCCACAACAGGCCGATGTTGATATCGGCCAGGCCCAGGTTCACCTTGGTGCCGAAGATATCCACCTGCGGGCCGAAGGGGATGACGGCAATGCCGGAGACCGCGAACATCAGGCCCAGCCACGGCGCCGCCCAGTAGAAGAAGTGGTTCACGCCGCTGGGGATGAAGTCCTCTTTGGTGAGCAGTTTCACCGCGTCGGCAATGGGCTGCAACAAGCCATGCGGACCCACAAAATACGGGCCCACGCGAAGCTGAACGTGGGCGATGACTTTCCGCTCCACCCAGACGATGTAGGCCAGCGTCGCCAGCAGCGCCGGGGCCACAATCAGTGTTTTGATGATAGATACGAGGAGGTAGTCCATTGCGTCTCTTCCTAGCGGTACAGCCCGCCGGGAGCTTCCATCACTTCGTTAAGAATCTTCGAATACCGGGTGAGGGTACCCGTGGTAAACAACGTGTCGCGCGAAGATTGAATCAGTTCCGGCAACACCGTTGACGGCACTCGCCCATTCACCGGCATCGTTTGCGCCGCTCCGCCAGTGACGATCACCGGCAACGGTACGTTGTATCCGCGCACCGTTTTCTGAATCTCTGCGAACACCGCGTCGGCGTCCACTTTGCCCAGATTCACGCCCATGCCGCGGGCGATGAGGCCAATGATATTCAGGTCCGTTTTGGCGCCCACCGTTTCCACGCCGCGCTTCAGCCGCTGCACCTGGCCGCACACGTTGGTAACGGTGCCGTTCTTCTCATACGCCGAAGCGGCCGGCAGCACCACGTCGGCACGTTGCGCGGTCTCCGTCAGGAAAAGATCCTGCACCACAACAAAGGCCTTCGACGAAGCCAGCGTGTGCCGCGCCAGCGGGTTGGCGCCCACCACCCACAGCAGGTCCAAATCCGTCGCCGCCATCATTTGCGGCAGCGTCAACCCGGGCGCGCCTTCCACCGCGTGATAGCCCGGCCCCAGGTCCGGCAGCAGACCCATATCCATGGCGCCGCGTGAATTGGCGTAATCCACCAGGCAAATGTACTTCACCGGAATGCCCAGCGATTCGCCGAAGGCAACCAGTTTCCGCACGCCTTCGCCCTTCACACTGTCGCCGAATAGAACCAGCAGTTCCTTTTCGCCCTTCAGCTTTTCAGCCATCGATTCGACGGCCGGCAGCCAGTTTCCATCCGCCGTTCGCGCCGAAGCCTTCGCGATCTTGTCTTCCCGCACCGCGCCCGGCGTGGCCACATAAATGCCCGCCTTGTGGTGCCGGTGGTTGGCCCGGATCTGGTTGGCCAGAAACGGCTGCTGCTGCGAAAGATCGGCGCCCACAATCAGCACTGCTTTTGCGTTGTAGCAATCGTCGGCCGTGCCCAGCGTGGCCGTTTTGCCGCTCAGCGAATCCAGCAGCGTTACCACGTCGCCGGACCGGTGATGGTCAATATTGTTGGTCTTCAGCACCGTCCGCGCGAACTTCTGCAGCAGGTAGGCTTCTTCATTGGCGATGCGCGTCGAACCAACCACGCCCGCCTTCCCGCCGGCCTTGAACTTCTCCACCACCGCCTGCAGCGCCCGCGACCAGCTTACTTCTTCCAGCTTCCCGTTCACGCGCAGCAGCGGCGTCTGCAACCGTTCCGGATGGTGGTTGAAATCGAACGCGTACCGGCCCTTCACGCAAAGGAATTCGCCGTTGACGCCCGAACGGTCCCGGTTGTTGCCGCGAACAATCTCGTTGTTCCGCACGCCCAGTGTGGTTTTGCAGCCATTTGAACAGTGGGTGCAAATCGTACCAACATGCTCCATTTCCCACGGCCGTGTCTTGTAGCGGTACGCCCCGCTGGTCAACGCGCCCACCGGACAGATGTCGATGCAGGATCCGCACTCGTCGCATTCCAGATGGTCGCCATGCGAAGGCGCGATCTCCGCCGCCACGCCGCGGTTCACAATGCCCAGCGCGCCCACGCCCATGCCCTCGTTGCAGACACGCACACAGCGGTAACAAAGAATGCAGCGCGGCCCATCGTAGAACACCACCGGGCTCCACTGCTTTTCCGGCACGTGCTGCTTCACTTCGGTAAAGCGCGATTCGCCCGCGCCGTACTTGAACACCATGTCCTGCAGTTCGCACTCGCCGCCCTTGTCGCACACCGGGCAATCCAGCGGATGGTTGGTCAACAGGAACTCAAGCGTCGTCTTCCGCGCCTTCACCACCGCCGGCGATTCGGTGCGGACAATCATCCCCTCGGCCACGGGTACAACGCAAGCCGCCATCAACTTCGGCGCCTTTTCAATTTCCACCAGACACATGCGGCAGGCCGCCTGCAGCGACATGCCTTCGTAGTAGCAAAATGCCGGAATCTCGATGCCAGCCAGCTTGGCGGCGTCGATCAATAGCGTCCCCGCCGGTGCTTCCACCGCCGTCTCGTTGATCGTCAGCTTGACCATGTTCGACATCAATACTCCTTACCCCACCTGGACCAGTTCGCTATTGGCGAACGGGTTCCTGGCTACGTATGCCTCAAACTCCGGACGGAACTTCTCCACTATCGAAATCGTCGGCATGGCCGCCGCGTCGCCCAGCGGACAGAACGTCCGGCCCAACATGCTCTTGGCCAAATCGCCCACCATGTCCACGTCGCGCATCGCGCCGTTGCCGTCCACAATGCGGGCCAGCATCTTCTGCAGCCACGTCGTGCCCTCACGGCACGGAATGCACCAGCCGCAGCTTTCGTGTTTGTAGAAGCGCATAATGCGCAGGGCGATCTTCACCATGTCGGTGTCCTCGTCCATCACCATCATGCCGCCCGAACCCAACATCGTTCCGGCCTTGGCCATCGAATCGTAGTCCATCGGAATGTCGCACTCATCGGCCCGCAGAATGGGACACGAAGATCCGCCAGGAATGGTGGCCTTCATCTTCTTGCCCTTCCACATGCCGCCGCCGATTTCGTTGATGAAGTACATCATGTTCATCCCGAGCGGCACTTCGTACACGCCCGGCTTGTTCACATGACCGGCCAGGCACACCATGCGCGTGCCGCCGTTTTTCGGCGTGCCCAAGTCGGCGTACCACTTGCCGCCATTCTTGATGATCTCCGGCACCGACGAAAACGTCTCCACGTTGTTCAACACCGTGGGCCGCTGAAACGCGCCGCTCACCGCCGGGAACGGCGGCCGGATGCGCGGCACTCCGCGCTTGCCTTCCAGCGATTCCAGCAGCGCCGACTCTTCCCCGCACTCATAGGCGCCCGCGCCGGTCTGCGAGTAAAGGTCGAAATCAAAACCTGTGCCCGCGATGTTCTTGCCCAGGTAGCCGCGCTGGTAGGCTTCCTTCAACACCGAATCCAAGTGGTCGATCAGATAGCGGTACTCGCCGCGAATGTAGACCCAGCCCTTCGACGCGCCCACCGCCCGCGCCGCGATCAGAATGCCTTCGATCATCTGATACGGGTCATGCTCAATCAGCAACCGGTCCTTGCACGTGCCGGGTTCGCTCTCATCGCCGTTGACGACAATGTAGGTTGGCCCTTCCACGTTCTTGGGCACGAAGCTCCATTTGAGCCCCGTCGGGAACCCCGCGCCGCCGCGGCCGCGCAACGACGAAGCCTTCACTTCATCGATGATCTGGTCCGGCGACATCTCCATGGTTTTCTTGAAGGCTTCAAAGCCGCCCGTTGCCAAATACGTATCCAGCCGCCAGGAGTTCTCCACCCCGAACCGCTTTGAGATGACCTTGGTTTCCAACGGGCTCGGCGGATTATAGAGCTTCACTGCAGTCCCTCCAAAAGCTGATCCAACTTGTCCGTCGTCACTTCATGGTGGAACGTGTAGTTCAACTGAATCGCCGGCGCCCACGAACAGGCCCCGATACATTCCACTTCTTCCAGCGAAAACACGCCCGACGCTTGCGTCTGTTTATGGCCGATTCCCAGCTTCTTGCAGGCGTGATCGTAAAGCTCCGCGCCGCCCCGCAGCATACAGGCCACGTTTGTGCAAATCTGCACGTGCGTCTTGCCCTGCGGCTTCTTGTGCAGCATCGAATAGTAGCCAACCACTTCGTCAACCTGCAGCACCGAAACGTCCAGCCGCTTGGCCAGTTCCGCCATCAGTTCCGGCGTCACCGCGCCCACTTCGTCCTGCGCGTACATCAACATCGGCACCAGCGCCCCGCGCTGCCGTCCCGGCGGGTAATGCGTCAAAAGGTCGGCGAAACGCGCTTCCAGTTCAGGTGAAAAGGTCATCGGTCGCAATCTCCCAGCACGAAATCCAGACTGCCCATAATCGCGATGGAGTCGGCAATCATCCGGTCTTCAATCAAATTCGGCAGCGCCTGCAGGTTGCCAAAGCTTGGCGTCCGCATATGCACCCGCAGCGGCTTGGACGTCCCATCGCTCACCACGTAATAGCCCAGTTCTCCGCGCGGCGATTCCACCACCTGGAACACCTCGCCCGCCGGAACGCTGATCCCTTCGGTCACAATCTTGAAGTGGTAAATCAGCGATTCCATCTGCGTCTTCATCCGCTCGCGCTCCGGCAGCATCACTTTCGGAGCATCCGCCTGCACCGGCCCTTCCGGCATGCCGGCCATCGCCTGATTGATAATCTTGATCGATTCCCGCATCTCCGCCACGCGCACCGCGTACCGTGCGAATACGTCGTTATCGGTAAGCGTCGGCACGGCGAAGTCGAACTTGTCGTAGCTCGAATACGGCATCATTTTGCGTGCGTCCATTGGCAAACCGGCGGCGCGGATGCACGGGCCCGTCATGCCCACTTCCAGCATCTCTTCCACCGGCAGCAGCCCCACGCCCTTGGTGCGTTTCAGCCAGATCGGGTTCGCGTTCAATAGCGATTCGTACTCGTCAATCCGGCTCGGCAGCGTCTCCATGAAGGCCTTGACGCGTTTCTCCCAGCCCCGCGGCGGGTCCAGCGCCAGCCCGCCCACACGGATGTAGCTGGTCATCAGCCGCTGCCCGGCGAACATCTCAAACAGCCGCAAAATATCTTCCCGCTCCCGGAAGCACAGGAAGAACACCGTCATCGCGCCGATGTCCAGACAGTGCGTGCCCAGCCACACCAGGTGGCTGTTGATGCGCGTCAACTCGCACAACAAAACCCGCATCCATTGCGCCTTCGGCGGAATTTCCAGTTGCAGAAGTTTTTCCACCGCCAGGCTGTAGGCCAAGTTGTTCGATAGGTTCGCCAGGTAGTCCACGCGATCGGTCAGCGTGATGCCCTGCTGCCAGTTCAACGATTCGAACTGCTTCTCAATCCCGGTGTGCAAGAAGCCAATATCCGGCGTGCACTTCAGAACCGTCTCGCCTTCCAGTTCCAGCACCACCCGCAACACGCCGTGCGTCGACGGATGCTGCGGACCCATGTTCAGCGTCATCCGGCGCGTGTGGCCGCTTTTTTCGGTGTCGGCGGTAGGTGTTAGCGTCTCGCTCATAGTTGTAGGGATCTCCCTCGTTCGGAGTCGGCTGGCAGGGGGGAAAGCGAGCAACCGTGCTCCGCTTTCGGCAATGTCGTTATTCGTTCCGGTAGCTGTATTTGTGGCCATGCACCGGGAAGTCGCGCCGCAACGGGTGCCCCTCCCAGAAGTCCGGCATCATGATCCGCGTCAGGTTCGGGTGACCCTTGAAAACGACCCCAAACAGGTCCCATGCCTCGCGTTCATACCAGTTGGCCGCCGCATACACCGCGGTCGCCGAATCGATCTCCGGCTTCTCCCCGCCCACACGGCACTTCAGCCGCACAAACAGGTTCCGCGCCACCGACTGCAAGTGGTACACCACGTCGAAACGCGGCTCCATCGGATACCGGTCCACACATGTCACCGTCGACAGCCGCTCAAACTTCTGCGCCTTCAACGCCCGCAACACGTCCAGAATCTTTTCCGGAACCACTTCCAGCGTTAATTCGTTATGTTCTGTATTGCCCCCGGCGAGCGCACCAGCGACGGCCTGCTCCAGCGACGCGGCAATCTCATTCTCTTTCAAATTCTCAGGCAGCATGGTCCACCTTGTGCAACGTGGGAACTTCGTGCAGCGTGCCAGCGGCCGACCGCCGTTCGATCTCCTCGGCGTGCGTCCAGTCCAACACACCCTTCTTCCAGATGTAGATGAAACCGGCGAGGACTAAAACTATAAACAGCAGCATTTCCACAAACGCGAACCATCGCAGGTCGCGGTACACAACCGCCCACGGGTAAAGAAAAACCGCTTCAATGTCGAACAGGATAAAGAGCATGGCGACCATGTAGAACTTCACGCTGAATCGCTCGCGCGCCGATCCGATCGGCGCCATGCCCGATTCATAGGGCATGTCCTTGAACTTGTTCCGCACTCGTTTGCCCAATAGGGCGCCGGTCACAATAACTCCGGTTGCGTTCGCTATGGCGAATAACCACGCCAGGAGAACGGGTATATAGCTTTCTTGCAGGGATGTCGGCATTCTTTAGGGAGAGTTTACCCTCTTCAAAATATAATGATCGCAGAAGTTCCGCGTCAAATTACGGTTTGACGAGAATTTCGCTCCGAAACCACTCTCCGAAACAAAAATGATTGAAATTGTCGTCAACGGCGAGACCCGCCAAGTGCCCGCGGGCACAACAATTACAGGCCTTTTGGCCATTCTCTCCATTCCGCCCGAACGCGTCGCGGTCGAACTCGACCGGGCGATAATAAAGAATATTTTTTGGCCCGAAACCGAACTCCGCCCCGGCGCCCGCGTTGAGATCGTCCATTTCGTCGGCGGCGGCTAAACGCCCAGCCACTCCGCGCACGCCCGGTTCAGAGCCGGCAGCGGCAGCAGTCCGCCGGGCAATGTGAAGTCCGGCGGGGCCAGGCATAACATCTCGTCCATCCCCTCGGCCAGGAACAGGTACGCGGTGTTGTTCCGGTATTCCACGTACTTGCCCGCTTCCTGCCACACGTACTGGTAGAACACCTCCAGGTCAACGTAGGAGCCAAGCATGTCCGCCGTCGTTGGAATCGGCGTGGCCGCGTCCTGATCGGCGAAAATCAGCAAACTGCTAAACGGCTTCACTTTGTTGCGAATCCCGAAGCCCGCCGCCAGAAACGACGGTTTGGCCCGCCGGATGGCCTGCACGCTCGCCCACTCCACAAACGTGTTGTTCACCAGCAGCGTTCCGTTTCCCGCCAGCAGGGTCGCCCGCACGAACTCGGCCATCACCGGATCCCCCGCCCACTCCGCGTCCTTCGGCGAAAGTGTCCGCAGCTTCTCCCCCAACTGCCTGGGCCCGCGAACCTCTCCTTTTTCGGCAATCTTCTGGACCTCTTCCATCAGCCGCCCGCGGTACCGCTTCAGCCGGTCGTAGCTCAGCCGCGTGGCCTGTGTTAACGGCGCCCCCAGCGTCTCCCCGGTCTCCACCACCCAGGCCGAATGCGGCCCCCGCGCCGCCGCGCAACGGTCCGCCAGCCCGTCCAGCAGCATCGGCCCGAACCTGGAGACATCCTCGGGCACTTGGAGCGCCACGCGCCGCCCGCCCTTGATCCGCGTCCACATCCGGTCCGGCCCCACCGGCAGGTCCGCCGGCCCCAGCACAATCAACAGCCGGGGCTTGCCCTTCACCGCGGCGTCCAGCGCCGGGTTGATGCTCTCAAAAATCGAAGTGATCACCCGCCGCCACTCCGGATACAACGCGTTCCGGTTCAAAAAGTCCACCTGTTCCAGCGTGAACCGTCCGCGCGGCCAACTCTTCGGCGTCACCCCCATCCGCGGTTCCAGCGCCGCCAACGGCGCAAACAGTTCCGCCGGGGCTTTTTCCAAATACGCGCCCAATCGCTCAAAATACTCGCGCTCGGCGGGAAACAGCGTCTCCCACCCGCGCAACTGTTCGTTGAAGTACGCGGCGAAGGTCACCGGGACGTGCTCGAAATCGAAATGCGGGGGCGGCATAACGCGCTAGACCAGAATCTCCTTCGCCGGCGATCCCGCCATCCCCTCCGCCCGGATGCCCAGAATACTCGCCGCCGTCGCTGCCACGTCCACATGGCGAATGGGCGTATCGGTCGCGCCTTTCGTCACGCCGGCCCCCAGCGCCAGCAGCCAGGTATTCCGGCACGACGCGTCCCCGCTGCGGTGGTTCAAAAACCCGTTCGCCGTATTCACATCCCCATCCCGCCCCAGTTCCGGCAGGATCAGCACCGTCGTATTGTCCTTATACTTCGGGTTCTCCCGCACCTCATCCCACAGCATTCCCGTCAACCGGTCTGTCTTCGTAATGGCCTGCAAGTACAGCGAATACGAGCCCCAATGCGCTACGTCCATGTCCCAGAAATTCACCAGCAACAGCCGCGGAGCAAACTCCCGCATCACTTCCCGGGTGATGAAAAATGTCAGCTCATCGCCCGACGTTGGCGCCTCCGGACCGTTGATGAATTCGCCCATCGCCCGCGTCAGCGTCGTCCGGACGTGCTTATCCATCTGCCGCCCGCCCTTGAAAATGGTCCACCCCACGCCCTCATAGCCCTCCTGCAGAATCGTCTCCAGCCGCTGCTGCACCGCGCCGCGGTCGCTCAGGTCGCCCGCCGCCGGCTTCTTCACAATGTCGTTGATCGCCTCCAGCAGCAACTGTTTTGGCAGCACCACATTCGCCCCAAACGGCAGCCCGTATTCCCGCGCGCCGCTTGCTCCCATCGCCGCGAAGCTTTTGTTGGTCGCTATCACCCAGGCGTCCAGCGGCCCCGCTTTCAGGCTCTTTCGATACTGTTCAAACAGCGTCGCAGAGCCTGGCGCTTCAAACCCGAAATCGTCCACCCGCTGCCAGTTACCCGTCACAATACTTGCCGTCGAGTTGAAGTGTGATAGCACCCCTTCGTTCAGACAGTTCCTGTAAAAATACCCCGACGGCCGCAGCGCCGCCAGCCGCGGAATGTTCCGCAGTCCCTCCGGCGAAAACGTCTCCGCCTTCCGGACGCCGCCGCCAAAGGTGACAATGATCACCTTCCGCCCGGCCGCCGCCGCGCCCGCCGCCTGCTGCCAGAAGGCCAGTAGCGGCGCCGGCAATATCCGCTGCGCAATCGTCAATCCCGCCAGTTTCAGGAAATCGCGAGTCTGCATGGCTCAGTAGTCCAGAATCTCACCGCCGCTAATTTTCCGCTTGGTTTTCCCGCCCAGATCGAGCGGCGTGTCGTACCCGGCCAGAATGCGCCCGTCCGGCGAATAATACGGCCCAATATCGCACGCCATGCTCCCTTTCCCTTCTTCCACAAACGTGATGGATGTAATCAGCTTGGCGGATTTGTACCCGTAGCGCGATGGGTCCAGCAATCGCAGCGGCGCCCCGTGTTTGTCCGGCAGGGGTTTCCCGGCCAGGTCCATCACGAACATCACATGCGGCTGCAACAGGTCGGCGATGGTGAAGTACTCATACCACTTGTCCGCGCAGTCCACCCGCACCGCCTTCGCCTTCGCCGTTGGCTTGGCCATGTCCAGCAGGTGTTGGAACCGGAACCCGCCCCAGGTCGCCCGCGACGACCAGCATTGCACGCACTTCATTCGCGAACTCTGCGTCTGTTGCGGCAGCGCCCGCAGTTGCGCCACACCCAGCGCCAGCGGCTTGCCCACCAGCCCTTTCAGTTGCAGCCGCCATGTTTGTTGCTGAATCGGCGGCACCGGGTTGTACCACATCAATTTCAAGTGAAACTCGTCGGGCTGATCGCTGGGCAGCAGCAGCTTCGGTTTCGGCTGTCCCGCCGCCCCCGCCGCGGCCGCCACGGCCAGCCAGTGTCTACGGTTGAACGGGCCCATTTGCCAAATCCTCCAGTGCTTTCTTCGCCACGCGGCTCTCCGGTTGCGCGCGCAGCAGCCGCCGCATCACTTCCCGCGCCACGTCCGGCTGCTTCCTCTGCACGTAAATCCGTCCCAGGTTCAAATACAGCAGTTCCTCCTCCGGCGCCGCCGCAATGCCCCGCTCCAGCGCCGCGATCGCGCGCTCCGCCGCCCCCTGCTGCAAGTACAACACACCCAAATTGTTCCACGCCGCCGATAGCTCCGGCTTTAGCCGCACCGCTTCCAGCAGGTGCCGCTCTCCGGCCCCCGCCTCCCCGCCCTTCGCCAGCGCCAGGCCCAGCCCCTGGTGCCCCTCGGCTGACTTTGCATCCACCGCCAGCGCCCGCCGGAAATAGCCGGCCGCCTTGCCCGTGTCCTGCAATTTGTCCGCCGCCTGCCCTGCGTTCAGCAGCGCGTAGACCAGCCCATCCTTCGCCGCCAGCGCCTGTTCAAAATGTTCCATCGCTGCCGCGTAATCCTCCTGCGCCATCGCAACGCCGCCCATCTCGTTCCACGCCTCCGCCGAACGCGGCTCCCGCCGCAGCGCTTCTTCCAACAGTGCCGAGGCCTTGTCCAGCCGCTTGGCTTCCCGATGCACCTGCGCCACCAGCACCAGCGTGCGCACATTGCCCGGCTGTTGCCGCAGCACGGCCTCCAAGTATGGCAACGCCTGCTCCGGATAGCCGCACCACAGCAAGGACGCACCCAGCTTGAAGTAGTCCCGCCGGGGCCGCGCCAGCGCCAGGCCCGCATACGGCAGCACGGCGGCCTTCCCAATCAAGCGCTGGTCCGCCTCCACCGTCGCCTGCGACGGCGGCGTGGCGTAGATCTTGCAGGCCCGTCCCTCCGCGTCCAGCAGCATCGCCAGCGGCAACTCGAGCGGCGCACGGAACTCAAACAGATACCGCCGAAACAGGGAATACGGCGCCAATAGATCGGTCTTCGTTAACACGAACAACCCTGGCCCCGGCCGCTTCTCCGGCAGCGGCACCGGGTCCCGCAGCCACGTATCGTGCAGCCGCGGCGTGTTGTCGCCGCGCGCCTCCCGCGCCGCCACTCGCGCCTCGGCAAACGGCGTTCCCCGCACCGCGCCGCCGCCCTCGGTCACTGTCCACACCGCGCCCGCCGCCAGCGCCGCCACCTGCCGCTCCCCGCTCGGCCACACAATTTGAGCCTCCCCGCCCCCGGCAAAAAAGAGCGTTTTCGTATGCTGCGACAGATACCCGGACCCCGCCGTCACCCACTTCGTCTGCCCGCCCACGGTCACTTTCGCCCCAATTCCATCCCGATTGGATCGCACCCCCGCCAGCCGCACGCCAACCCGCTCCGCCCCCTGCCCGCACCGGTTCTGGAACACGCGCAACTGCGGCCCCAACCGGCTCTTCACCAGCACATCCAAACACCCATCTCCATCAAAATCGGTAATCGCGAAGGCCCGCGAATCCCCCGCGAAGTTCAGCCCGCTTTCCGCCGAAGCATCCCGGTACTTCTCGCCGTCCCGAACGAAAAATACATTCGGCTCATCCCCGTTCCACGAATATCCCTCCCGGATGAACTGATTAATCGCGTTCCAGCCGCTCTCATAAACAGCGCTCGCCGCGGCCGTAGCGGGCGTCTTTGCCACTACCTGCCGCCAAAAAAATCCCATTAGATCCGGCTTCTTCGGCCCGCTCAACATCCCACACGTCAGCAACAGTTCCGGCTTTCCATCGTTGTCGAAATCCGCCGCGTCCGCCGCCCAGCCCCACCGCCCTTTCTCCACACCCATCGCCGCGCCTTCTGCGGCGAACTTCCCGTTCCCCAGATTCCGGTACAGCGAATTCCCCTTCGTATGCCCCACCCATGCCTCATTCAACGCGTACGGAAACTTCGGGCTGCGCACCACCGATTGCCCCGCCGCCGTCCACATGTTGGCGACATACAGGTCCGGACGCCCATCGCCGGACGAGTCAAACCAGCAGGCGCTCATCCCCGGCCCAATGTCCTCCACCCCGGCCTCCGCCGCCACGTCGGTAAACTTCCCCCCGGCATTCCGGTACAGATTGTTCCGCCCGAAATCATTGGCCACATACAACGATGGCCAGCCGGAGCCGTCGTAGTCGCACCACGCCGGCGCGAAGCTGAACCGGTTGTTGTGCTGCTGCAATCCGGTCGCCGCCGTCACGTCTTCAAAGAACCCCGTCCCATCAGCCTCCAGCCGGTTGCGGAACAGAAAATTCGGCGGCCCATTCTGCGCGTCGAAATACGGGGCCGGATACCGGAACTGCGCCTCGCTTTGAAAGAACGAGTAGCAGCACAGATACAAATCCAGCCGCCCGTCCCGGTCATAATCCGCCGCCGCCATACCCGTAAAGCCGCCCTGCGGCGCATTGGCAAAACGGAACGCGTCCGGCGCTAAAGTGAATCGCCCCTTCCCATCGTTCAGGAACAGCACCGGCCCACTGCCGCGCAGAACCACCAGGTCCTGCCGGCCCAGGTTGCGCAGGTCCAGAAACAGCGCCGACGGCGTATCGTCCAGCAAATCGACCCCCGCCGAAATGTCCACAAACCGCCCGCCATCCCAGCGAAACAGTTTGTTCGGCAGCCCCGCCGGCTGGCAGACATACACCTCGTCCCGCCCGTCGCCATCAATGTCGCCAACCGCAATTCCGTGATTGCCATAGATATCAATGCCGGTCGCCGCGTCCAGCCGTGCCATCCAGTACGGCACGCCCCGCGAAAGCTGTTCGCAATCGAGCACCGTCCCGGTCACATCGGCAAACCGCCCATCCTGCCGCGCCGGCACAGTCTCCATTGGCGGATCGGCCGGAAACTCGTCACGGCCGCTGGCGATCAGCCCCGAATAGGCGAAGTGCGCCGGTTCGCTTTTGTAATGAACCGCGGGGGTTTCCGCCTCCAGCCCAAGCGGAGCCAATAACGGCCACGCCAACAGGTCTCGGCGCCTCACTGCATTCCGCCCTTCGGCTGCGCCAGCAATTTCTCGTGCAGCGCCCGTTCCCGGGCCGCCTTCGCCGCCATCCCCAGCCGGCCGTAAACCCGCGCCAGGCGGTAATGCGGCTCCGGCACCGCCGCGTTCAGGGCCACCGCTTTCTCATACGCCCCCGCCGCCCCGGCCCAGTCCTGCGCCCGTTCCAATAGCTGCCCCAATGCAAACGGAAATTCCCACACCTTCGGGTCCCGCCGCATCGCCTCCAGTAGCAGCGGCTTCGCCTCGGCGTCGGTGGCCCCGGCCCGCGCCAACACATACGGCGCGAATCCGTTCTTTGCCTCCATTCGCAGCCACGCCTCCGCCCGCGTGCGAATCTCCCCCGCCTTCTCCGGCAACTGGTCCATCATCCGCGCCAGGAAAATGTAGGGCTGTGGCACCAGCGGCGCCAACTCGATCACCCGCAAAAACCGCTCCCCCGCTTCCGCGAACCGCCGCTGCGTATACAGCGCCACTCCGTAGGCCAATTCAATCTGCGGACTCTTGTCGAACTTCCCGCGCGCCTCCGCTAAAAACGCCGACGCATCGTTGAACCGTCCCATCCGCAACAGCGCCTGCCCGTAGGCCGCGTGGGCCGGCTCATCGTACGGCCGCAGCCCCAGCAGCCCCTTGTACTGCGCCACCGCCAGGTCCGGCTTTCCCGTCGCCTCATAGGCCCGCGCCAGCATCACTCGCACATCCGGGCGGTCCTCCCGTTCCAGCGCCGCCAACCCAAATCGAATCGCTTCCTCCCACTCGCCCACCTCTCCAAACAACAGTGCTGCCCGCACTCCGGCCAGCCCATCGGCCTTTCCCGACTCGGCGTACCGCCCTTCCCACACCGCCGCCAGTTTCCGCTGGCCGGACTGCGCGAAATACAACGCCAAATCGTGCTGCGCCGCCGGCGCGCCCCCCGCCATGCGCTCAGCCGCCCGCGCCGCCAGCGCCGCCTTCTGCGTCAGTTTCAACCCCCAATACACCCGTGCCAGCAGCGCCTGCGCCCTCCCATTCCCCGCCTGCGCTTCCAAAAGCACGCGCGCCTCCGCCAGCCGCCCTGCCTCCAGCGCGGCCTGCGCATTCGCCATCCAATCCGCGGCTAAAAAGTACATAGTCGAAACGAAAGCGGCCGTCGGCCCCAGAATACTGCATCCCGGGTTCCAACGGCCGCCTTCAATGAACCTACGCCAACACTAGAACATGAACCGCAACGCGAACTGCGTGCGCCGCTGGGTTCCGGCCTGCGTATCGAAAATCCGGCCGAAGTTCGGATCGCCCTGCGTACGGTTAGGCGCGCCGAACTGCGGCGAATTCGACAGGTTGAACGCTTCGGCGCGGAACTGCATTTTGAACCGCTCGGTCAGGTTAATGGCCTTGAACAGCGACAGGTCCATGTAGGCTTGTCCGGGGACATTGTTCGATTGCAGCCCCAGGTTCCCGGGGGTGCCAGGCGCCGGCCGCGTCACCGCCGCCGTATTGAACCACTGGTCCGCCGTGCGGCCGCCGGAAGGCGCGTCGTTCGGGTTCTGACCGGAAACCAGATCGGGCGTGCAGTTGTTGAAACTGCCCACGCACTGGTTGGTTCCCAGCGTGAACGGCGCTCCCGTGCGCAGCGTCAAGATGCCGTTCACCTGCCAGTTGCCCAACAGTGCGTCGGCTAACTTGCTTTCGGTGTTCAGCGCCTTGCCCTTGCCCATCGGCAGGTCATACAGCCAACTGCTCGTCATGCTGTGGCGGATGTCCCAAGCCGCGCTGGAATAGGCTTCGGAGTAGTTCCGCGCGTCCTTCGGCCCGAAGCCCGACGAACCGCTCAACGGCGTGCCCGATGTAGCCAGCGCATGGCCCCAGGTGTAGGACACGAGATACTGCAAGCCCTGCGAATAGCGCTTCTCGAACTTCGCCGTCAAGCCCGCGTAGTTGCCGAAACCGAACGTGGAGGTGTAGTTCACACCGCCAATATTGGGGATCGGCCGCCGCACGTTGCACTCAATGTTCGGACGCGGATCGTTGTAGCACGCGTTCGGGTCGCTGAAGTGCAGTTGGTGCGCCTGGCGGTTCCCCACATACGCCAATTCAAACGCGTTGCCGCCCTTGAATTCGCGTTGGATGGAGAAGTTCCACTTGTGTACCATCGGGTTCCGGAAGTTCTGCGCAATGCTCCGGAAGTTGATCGGGGCGTTCAGGCTGAAGATGTTCACCGGGAATCCGCCGGTGACGCCGCCATTGGCGTTGAAGAACGGATTCGGGTCAAACGTGCCAACCGCCGGAGGCCGTGCCAGTGTGGTGGTCTGATTGAACGGAACACCTTCGCCGCGGTTCGGGTTGCCGCCCTGATTTTCCTCGCCGCCGTAGAAGATGCCGTAGCCGGCGCGCACCACCGTGTTCGCCATCGCCTGATACGCGAAACCAATTCGAGGCGCAATGCTCGTCTTGTCCCACGGAATCAGATACTGGCTCACCTCGCCGCGCGATACTTTCACGTTCCGGAAATCCGTCGCGAAGTTTGGCGGCAGCGGCGCATCCTGGTCCTTGCCTTTCGGAATGTAGAGCGTCATCGTGTCGAAGTCGAAGTTCGCCTGCCGGCCGAACTTCTCACCAATCGGCGAGAACAGCTCGTAGCGGACGCCGTAGTTGATGGTCAGCTTGTTGTTCACCTTCCAGTCGTCCTGCGCATAGAAGCCCCAGGCTTCCTTCTGCGAGGAGATAAAGTTGGTGGTTGACATCTGGCCGGTCGAAACGCGGCCCAGCAGGAACGACGCATAGCCGTCGCCGGTCAGGTTCGAAAGCGCGTCCGTTCCGTTGGGGAACGAAGTTTCCGTGCGGTTAAACGTCCAGTTGCCATGCGGGCTCGGGAACTGGAAGAACGGGAACTTGATCGGCCGGAACTCGGCGCCGAACTTAATCGAATGCGTGTTCTTCTGGATCGCCACGTTCTGGATGAAGTCCCAAACGTTGTTGTATTCCTTCGATGGCAGCCAGTCCGACGCGCCAAAGCCGCTGTAACGGTCGATGTTCGTCGACGGCAATCCGCCGTTCAACGGACCCGTCGGGTTATATCCGCCAATGCCAAAGGCTTTGAACTGGTCCACGTTCGGGTCGGCCTGCGTGCGCGATGTCACCAGGCGCGAGAACCCGACGCGAGTTTCCGACACGATCGCCGGGCTCCACGTGCGCGTATAGGACAACATCGCGTTCCGTGCGAGCGTCTCTTCCAGGTTGGAAGCAAAGTACGTGGCGTCCAGCGCTCCCGGCAATGGCTGCCCGTTCACCTGATTGCGTTCCGACCAGCTTACGCTGCCGAAAATGTTGTCGTTGTCGCTGATCTTGTGGTCCATGCGCACGTCGAACTGTTTCACAGTCGCAGTGCCGCTGGTGGTAGTGAAGTAGTTGTTCAACGCAATTCCAGGCGCCACCGAAACGTTCGGCGCGGGGAACAACTGCGCGATCTTCCGCGCCGCCGGATCCAGCCGGGAGACCGGAATCTGGTTGCCGGCAAACGGCTGGCGGATAAGGCCCGTCGTCCCGTTCGGGTACGTGCCGTTTGCCTGTGTCGCCGGGTCATAGATCAT
>JAEUQC010000144.1 GCA_016789905.1 Bryobacterales bacterium
GGCGTTTCTCTTTGGGGACACCCCATTCTCTTGTCTGCCCCTCAGTTTTCCGGGAACAACCGCAGGTTCAGAACTCCCGACGTTCGCGGCGCGCTGAATGTCGGCGACGGTCCAGTCCCTCACCCCCTTGTGGCGAAAGTGCCTCGTGTCGCGGCCACAATGGTTCGCCGGCGCCGTCCCCTAGCGTGGCTGTACTTCGAAGCCAACCCTTAACTGTCGGTTGGAACCGGAACGCCCAGGTCCGCCGCCCCCAAAGGCGACATCACCGCCTCCGGGCAATACCTTGCAATCTGCTCGCAGGCAATTTGTGCCCGGCGCACGCGCTCCTTGCTGAGGGCGATCACGGTGTTCTCTATGTGCGACCCGCTCGGGTACACATCCGGAGAATTCCGCAGTCCGAACTTCAAATAAATCGGCGCCGCAATCCGGATCAACTCCGGAATCTCGTAGTACCGCAGGAATCCGCCAATGTTATCCGGCGCTTCCACATAAAAATCGATCGGATTCGTGATCGCCGCCCGTATCGAAGCGATTTGCGGCAGCGTCAGGTCCGACGGGACGTTGATCGTGTCCGCGCCCAGCCGTTCCAGAATCCGCGCGCTCGCCGGATTCGCCGGCGCCATCATCACAGACGTTTTGATGATCAGATCTTTCGGAAATAGCCCCTTCGCGCGCATTTCGGCCACCATTTCCAGCGACCCCAAATCGCTCACCAGCACGCTGCGAATGCCGAACTCGACAGCCCGTTCCACATCGGCCAGCCCCTGCCCCAACTGGTTCGCCCCGCGCATCGAGAGCGCGATCGACTTGCCCGCCGCCGAAAACGCCTGCGCCCCAATGTCGAAACTTGCCCGCGGCCCCAGAAACAGGTTCACCTCAATGCTGTGCTTCGCGCCAATCGCCGCCATCTCGGCAATCTCGTCGTCGGTCAACAGCATGATGCCGCTTCCCTGGCTGATCCTGTGTACCGGCACCTGCCGCGCTTCCGCCTCTTCCAGCACGGCGGTCAGCGAACGCGGCCCCTCTGTCGATGGGATCTCAATCCGGTACTGGCCCCCATCGGGAAACCGCAGCGGAGAATCCACACACACCGGCGCGTCTTCACCGGGCAATCCGGCGCTCTTCAGAAACTCGCGAATCGTGTCCATACGCCTCACTCCACCGTCGAAACTTCGTAGCCCGTGGGCCAAATCTGCGCATGCAGTATTTCTGACGCATGGCCATGATGCCGAAAGATCTGCGACACCAGATCCGCCACGCTCTCCGAACCCCGCTCATACAGCACCAGCACCGACGGCCCCGCCCCGCTCAGCGCGCAGCCCAGCAGTCCCGGTGCCCGCAGTTTCAGAATTTCTTCCAGCCCTGGAACCAGTCGCTCCCGGTAGGGCTGATGCATCCGGTCCTCCAGCGCCGCCGGAAACGCCGTCACCGTTCCCGTCGATAGCGCCGCGATCAACAGCGCGCTCCGCTGTACATTGAATATCGCATCGGCCTTCGAATAGGTGGACGGCAACACGGTCCGCGCCTCATGCGTCAACAGCACGAAATCCGGCACCACCACCGCCACGCCGAAACGTTCCGGCGGGTCCAGCCGCACCGCCCGCGCCACGCCGTGCCCGTCTATCGCGCTCGCCACAATCGAGCCCAACACGCACGCCGCCACGTTATCCGGATGGCCTTCGATCCTCGCCGCCTCATCCAAAATCCGGTGCGCGGACCACCCCAGCCCCAGCAGTTGATCGGCGATGATCACGCCTGCTGTCAACGCGGCCGCGCTCGATCCCAGTCCCTTGCCAATCGGGATCTCGTTGTGGACTTCCAAATAGATCGGTGGCAATTCGCGGCTCGCCGCCCGCGCCACGTCCAGCGCCGTCTGCCAGATCAGGTTATTCTCGCCCGGCGCAATGAACGCCGCGTCCCGCCCGAATCCATGAATCTCCAGCCGCTCGGCCACACGGAACCGGCACGTCAAGTGGATGCCCAGCGCCATTCCCAGCGCATCGAATCCCGGGCCGAGATTGGCGCTCGACGCCGGAACCCGTACCTGATGCATCACGCCCTTAGCCAATCACCACCCGCCGCTCTTCCCGGCACGATTGGTACACGCCGCAAACGACTTCCAACGCATGAAGCCCGCTCTCGCCCGAAACCGTCGGCTGTGTCCCGTCCTTGCACGCATTCCCGAAGTCCAGGAACTGCCGCTCAAACGGTGTCAACGGAATCGCCATCGGGTCGCTCGCTCCCGACATCACTTCCTTTTCCACCGGCGCCGGTTCGCCCGCGTCGTCCTGCACGTCCCACGCCGTCAGCTTGTCGCCCGTGATTATCGCCGTGCCCTTCGTGCCATGAATCTCCACCCGTTCCGAGTACCCCGGCCAGAATGCAGTCGATGCCTGGATCACGCCCGTCGCGCCATTTTCAAAACGCATCATCGCGTTCACCACGTCTTCACTTTCAATCTTGTGCAGCGCGCCCAACTGCCAGTAGCCGTTCACTTCCTTCACCCGGCCGATCAGGTAGAGCAGGATATCAATCTGGTGTACCGCCTGATTGATCAACGCGCCGCCGCCCTCGGTCGCCCAGCTTCCCTTAATGGGCCGCGAATAATACTGCGCACTCCGGTACCACTTCACATACGCATCGGCCTGCAGAATCTTGCCCAGCCTGCCATCCGCGATTGCCTTCTTCAGGAATTTCGTCGACTCGTCGAACCGGTGCTGGCTCACAACGCCAAACACAATCCCGGCCCGTTTGGCCGTCTCCACCATCGCCCGCGCCGTCTCCACGCTCGTCGCAATCGGCTTCTGTACCTGGATGTGTTTCTTCGTCTCCGCGCAGATCTCCAGCGGCTGCAGCCGGAAGTCCGGGAACGTGCACACGTCCACGTAATCTACCCGCGGGTGCCGGCACACTTCCTCGTACGTCCGCACGAATTCGCAGCCATTGGCTTCGGCGAATTTGCGCCCGTATTCCTCATTTACGTCCGTGCAGACCGTCAGTTCATACCCGATGTTCTTCAGCGCCCGGGCGTGCATGTTCGAAATCGCTCCGGTGCCAATCATTCCTACGCGCAATGGTTTCTCCTAAAGTAGTTGAGTATATCGCACGGGCCCTCTTTACTTGCTTTATCCTGAGGGCATGACACCCCGCCCTTGCATGTCTCGCCGCCGGCTCCTGCAGGCCCTTCCCGCCGGGCCCCTGGCGCTCGCCTCTCAGTTCTCCTCCCAGGCCGCGGTACTCAAAGGCTTGGGCATGCCCGGCCCCTACAAGGGCCGCGTCATTGATGTGCATCACCCCGGCTCTATTGTCAACGGCGCCTATCAGGCCGAACACGTCACCACCATGATGCGCCGCGGCATGACGGAACTTACCGGCGCCGATGGCTGGGTGGACGCCTGGAAGCGCTTTTTCGAACCCGGCGACGTCGTCGGCATCAAGGTCAACCCCGTCGGCATGCCCCACGTCATCTCAGCCCCGCCCGTGCTGCGTGAAATCATCGCCGGCGTTATGTCCACCGGCGTCAAGGCGCAGGATATTGTTGTCTACGACCGCTATCGCCGTCAGTTCCTCGACGCCGGTTTCGACAAGTGGCTCCCCGAAGGCGTTCGCTGGATGCACGCCGTCGAAGACTACGAACTCATCCAGCTCGGCATCGATGGTTACGATCCGGACCACTACATGGAAATGGCGCTCGTCCAGCCCGGCCAGGATCTGGACAACCTCACCATGCGCCGCTCCTTCGCCTCCAAGTTCATTACCAAGTCGGTCAACAAGCTCATCAACCTCTGCGTTCTGAAGGACCACCAGTCCGCCGGCGTCACGCTTGCCCTCAAGAACCTTTCCCACGGCCTGGTCAACAATGTGGCCCGCAGCCACTCAACGTTCACCCTCAATGCCTGCGGCGCCTTCATACCCGCTGTCGTCCAGATGCCGGTCATCCGCAACAAAACGGTGCTCCACATCCTCGATGGCATCAAGGGCCTGTACCACGGCGGCCCCGGCGCCAAGCCCCAGTTCGTTTGGGAGCACAAGCATCTCTACTTCGCCACCGATCCGGTCGCCATGGATCACGTCGGCTGGCGTGTCATCGACGAAAAGCGCGTCGCCGTTGGCAAGAAGAAGCTGGTCAACGACACCCCCGATGTCTTCAGCCACTTCATCCACCGCCAGCCTGAACACGTGGAGATCGCCGGCGCCATGGGTCTCGGCGAATGGAAGTGGGAGAAGATAGACCGTCGCGTCATCCGCTACTAGACAGGCCTTTTTGCAGGGTTTTTTGTGCTACTCTGTAGAGATACGGCGGCTGCTGGCGTGGTCTGCTCCGCCCGTGGGATGAGTCGGTAGCTCAGTTGGTAGAGCATCGCACTTTTAATGCGGTGGTCCCGGGTTCGAGCCCCGGCCGACTCACCATCCTCTAGCTCGGCCCGCTGCCGAGTTCCTTTATCTGCCCGTCCAAATGCGCCAGCGCCGCTTCCAACTGCGCCCGGTGCCGCGGATTCGTCGCCTTCTCTAGGTCGTTCAACACGCCCTTCCGCGACAACTCCAGCCCATACCGCTTCTTCTCAAACGCCAACTGCTCCTCTGTCTTCTCCGGTTCCCGGTGCTTGGGACGATTGTCGTGATCGTCCATCATCCCTTGCACCGATTTGTTCTCCCAGCCTCGCGACATCCCTACTTCCTTTCGCGCACCACCCGGAACCCAAGAAACTCGCCGCGCGAATCCTGCTTGTCCGCCATCCGCACCGCATAGTGAGCAATCATCCCACCCGTTCCCGCATTCCCGCCTCGGACAATGCGAGCCTCGCCGCTGGTTGGCCCTTTCGGGTCCTTCCTTGGACTCGTCCTATAGTATTCCTCGCCCACATAGTCGTTCGTCCACTCGCTCGCGTTGCCCAACATATCGAACAAACCCCACGGGTTCGACATCTTCGCTGACGCCACGTCCTGTAACTCACGCCCGCTGTTGTCCGACGTCCATGCCAACTGCTCCAGATTCTTGGCGATGACGCCGCCGTCGTTCGCCCGCGCGCAGTACTCCCATTCGGCTTCCGTCGGCAGTCGGTAATGGAATCCGTCGCCCCGCGCGTTCAGCTTCGCGATAAACGCCTGTGCCTCGTTCCAGTTCACATTCACCTTCGGCTTGTCCGTCCCCGTTGCCTTGCCCGTCATCACGGCGTTCCAATGCTTTTCCGTCACCTCGGTCCGCCCCATCTGGAAAACCCTCGTGATCTCCACGGCGTGCTCCGGCTTCTCGTGGTGATCGCAGGAGTCGCACCCCATTACAAATCGCCCCGGCAGGATACGTGCAAAGTCCATCGGCACCCCATCCAATATCAAGGCCAGCGACTCTTCCGCCACCATCGGCGGCGGCACAGCAGCAACCGGCTGGGTCACAGGCGCCGCCGGCGCCGCCGGCTGGGTCACCGGTTGACTGCTCACCTCGCCCGGCGGCGGATTCTGAACCGTCTTTACCGTCCGGTAGAACATCATGGCCAGAATTCCCGTCACCACCAGGAACAGCGGAATCAACAGCAGCCGGCCCTTTGCCGCCGGCGCCGCCTGCTGTGTTGGAATGGCCGCCGTCAGCGCTTCCACAAACGCGGAGCACGTCGGGAACCGCTGCAACGGGTTCTTCCGCAGCGCTATGTCCAGCGCCGCCTCCACCGTCGCCGGCAGCCCCGGGTTCAACGTCCGCGCCGGTATGTGGGGTTCGTTCAATATTTTGTACGACTGCGCGATCCAGGTGTCCCCCTGGAACGGCAACTGCCCCGTGAAAAGCTGATACGCCACCACAGCCAGCGCGAACTGGTCCGAACGCCCATCCAACTGGTCGCCGCGTATCTGTTCCGGCGACATATAGCTCAACGTCCCCGCCGTGCTCCCCAATGACGGCGCGGTCTGCGTCGCCCCCGGTCCGCTCAATCGCGCAATGCCAAAATCGGCGATCTTCACCCGGCCCGTCTCATCCAACAGAATATTCCCCGGCTTCACGTCCCGGTGGACGATTCCCGCCAGGTGCGCCGCGTCCAGCGCCGCCGCCGCCTCCCTCAATATCCGCAGCGTCTGCGCGTGGTTGCTTGTATCCCCGGTTGCCAACAGCGCGTCCAGGTTCGCCCCCCGGATGAACTCCATCACAATGAACGCCTGGTCGCCGCCGCTGAAAAAATCGTGTACCGCTACCGCGTGTGGATGCTGCAATCGCGCCGCCGCCCGCGCCTCCCGCGCCAGGTACTGCTCGTTCTGCAGCCTCTGCTCCGGCGTCACCCCCTCCAGCTTCACGCTCTTCAATGCCACTTCCCGGTCCAACTCCGGATCGTAGGCCCGGTACACCACGCCCATTCCGCCGCGCCCCAGTTCCGCCCGCAATTGATATCGACCGATAGTTTGCATATATTCCTAAGCGCGAATTCCCCGCCAATCTTCCGGCGAAAGTGACTGCAATGATTATAATAAGGCCAACCGCATGAGAAGCATTCTGGCCATACTCTGTCTGCCCGCCGCCCTTCTGGCCGCTGAAGGCGACGAGTTCTTCGAATCCCGTATCCGTCCGGTGCTGGCCGAAAAATGCTACGGCTGTCACAGCTCCCGGTTGCGCGAGCCCAAGGCCAATCTGCAACTCGATTCCCGCGGCGCGCTGCGCAAGGGCGGCGATTCCGGCCCCGCGGTCGTCCCCGGCAAACCCGCCGAAAGCCGCCTGCTGAAGGCCATCTCCTACACCGATTTCCATCTCCGCATGCCGCCCGCCGGAAAGCTGCCGGATGCCGTCATTGCTGACTTCAACTCCTGGATCGCCATGGGCGCCCCAGACCCGCGCGCGGATGCCCCCGCCGCCCGCAAAGCCCCCGCCGGAATCGACCTCGACAAAGGCCGCTCCTTCTGGGCCTTTCAACCCCTGGCCCCGGCCAGCGGCGTCATCGACCGTTTTCTTCTCTCCAAGCTCCAGCAGAAGCAGTTGACCCCGGCCCCGGAAGCGCCCCGCGCCGCCTGGCTTCGCCGCCTTACCTTCGACCTTACCGGCCTTCCCCCAACCCCGGCCGAAGTGGACGCCTTCCTTGCCGACAACGCTCCCAACGCTCATGCGAAGGCCGTTGATCGCCTCCTCGCCTCGCCCCACTACGGCGAGCGCTGGGGCCGCCACTGGCTCGATCTCGTTCGGTTCGCCGAAACCAACGGTCACGAATTCGACAACAACAAGCTCGACGCCTGGCAGTATCGCGACTACGTGATCCGCGCCTTCAACGAGGACGTCCCCTATAACACCTTCGTCCGCGAACACATCGCTGGAGACCTGCTGGCGAAGCCGCGTCTCTCCAAAGACGGCGCCAAACTCGAATCCCCCCTCGCCACCAACTTCCTCTGGTTCGGCGAAGTGCTCAATAGTGCCACCGATTCCGTCAAGTCCAAGGCCGACAACGTCGACAACCAACTCGACGTCATCGGCAAAACCTTTCTCGGCCTCACCGTTGCCTGTGCCCGCTGCCACGACCATAAATTCGACCCCATTCCCACGGCCGACTACTACGGCATGGCCGGCATCCTCCATTCCACCGCCATGCGCGAAGCGGTGATCGATTCACCCCAACGCGCCGCCGAAATCCGCCAGGCCCATTCCCGCGCCACGCCGGTCATCCGGAACCCAGGGAAGACGAAGCTCGTCTTGCGCCCCTCCGACGAAATATGGGAAGACTTTAATGGCGCCAACTGGGACCATTGGCTCCCCACCGGCGAAGCCTTCGCCAACGGCCCTCACCAAGGCATCGCCGATTCGGCCGGCAAAGGCGCCAACGAACTCGTCGGCTCGCTCACCAGCCGGAAGTTCCGCATGCCCAAGCACTGGGTGCACATCCGCCTGAACGCAGCCAAAGGCGATCGGTCGCTTGTCGAACGCGAACCCGTGCGCCTCACCCTCGTCGCCGATGATTATAAAAGCGTCCACTTTCTCGGCTCCGGCAAAGGAGAGTTTGAGTGGGTCAGCATGCGCATGACGTTGCCCTACCAGCGTCTCTGCTACTTCGAAATCGTCGATCGCTCCCGCACCGGAAATATTGCCGTCGATTCGATCGTCTTCTCGGAGGAGTCCAAGCCGCCGGAGACCCAGATGCTCGAAGCCGCCGATTGGCGCGAGCCATCCCCGCTTCCCGTCACCATCCCGCCGTCCAGCTTCGGAATGATCGCCTTCGACGAATCGCCAGCCAACGTCAAGCTGCACATCCGCGGCAGCCACCAGAACCTGGGCGACGAGGTTCCCCGCCACTTCCTCAACGTCCTGTGGCGCTCCCCGGAACCGCCGAAGCTGGCGGGCTCCGGCCGCCTTCAACTCGCAGATTGGCTTACCTCCGACGCCTCCGCCCTGCTCGCGCGCGTCTTCGTCAACCGCGTCTGGAAACACCACTTCGGCCAGGGCCTGGTCCGCACCACCGATAACTTCGGCCTCACCGGTGAACGCCCCACCCACCGCGATCTGCTCGACTATCTCGCCCAGCGATTCATCGATAGCGGCTGGAGCACCAAACAGCTCCACCGCGAGATTCTGCTCTCCAGCGCCTACCGCATGAGCAGCCGTAAAAACGAAGCCGCCGCCGCCGCGGACCCGCGCAACGATCTGCTCCACCATTTCCCGGTCCGGCGTCTGGAGGCCGAAGCCGTGCGCGACTCGATGCTCGCCGTCTCCGGCTCGCTCAACCCGGAATTATATGGCCCCAGCGTGGTCCCGCACATCAGCCGCTACCAGGACGGCCGCGGCAAGCCGAAGTCAGGCCCGCTCGATGGCAACGGCCGCCGCAGTCTCTACATTGAGGTCCGCCGCAACTTCCTTACCCCCATGTTCCTTGCGTTTGACTATCCGCTGCCCATCTCCACCATCGGCTCCCGCGGAACCTCCACCGTTCCCTCCCAGGCGCTCATCCTCATGAACAACGAATTCGTGCTGGCCCAAGCCGCCAACTGGGCCAAGCGTGTTGAATCCGGGGCTGGCGCGGATAATCTCAACCGCGTGCGCCTCCTCTTTCGCCAGGCCTTCGGCCGCGCGCCGGAGCAGTGGGAGGCCGATGAGTCGCTCGCCTTCCTCAAAGCTCGCCCCCTCGCCGACCTGGCCCACGTGCTGTTCAATTCCGCGGAGTTCCTCTATGTCCAGTAACCGGCGAGATTTCCTCTGCCGTGCCGCCAACGGCTTCGGCGCCATGGCGCTCATGAACATGCTCGCCTCCGGCGCCGCAAAGAACGGCATGCACCACCCTGCCAAAGCCAAAGCTGTCATCTTCCTCTTCATGGACGGCGGCCCGTCCCAGATGGACACCTTCGACCCCAAGCCCCGCCTCCGCCAGGACCACGGAAAAAAGCTCCCCTTCCAGCCGCCTACTACCGTCTTCAACATCAGCGACCAGATTTTCGGCTCCCCGTTCGATTTCAAACAGTACGGCCAATCCGGCGCCACCGTCAGCGACCTGTTCCCCCACGTCGCCTCCTGCGTGGACGATCTCTGCATCGTGCGCTCCATGGTCGCAGACCATTCTGAGCACACCGCCGCCAACTACTTCATCCACTCCGGTTCCGGCTTCCAGGGCCGTCCCAGTATGGGTGCCTGGGTCAACTATGGCCTCGGAACCGAAAGCGAAAACCTGCCGGGCTTTATCGTGCTGGAAAGCGGTCTCATCCCGCCGGGGGGCCTGGACTGTTTTAACAGCGGGTTTCTTCCCGCCAGCTACCAGGGCACTCTGTTCCGCCGCGGCGAACATCCCGTGGCCGACCTTACCCCTCCCCCCGGCCAGGCCGATGCCCAGCGCGACAAACTCGGTCTGCTGGCCAAATTCAACAAAGGCGTAGTGGACCGGTTTGGCCAGGTTAGTGAGTTGGACGCTACTATCCGGAACTACGAACTCGCCTTCCGTATGCAGTCCGCCGTGCCCGATCTGCTCGATATCTCTAAAGAGACGGAGGTGACCAAGACCCTCTACGGGCTTGACGATAAGCTCACCGAAGACTTCGGCCGCGAATGCCTGATGGCGCGCCGCTTGGTGGAGCGCGGCGTGCGGTTTGTCGAACTACTCACCCCGGCCCGTCCGGGGCTGGACCGTTGGGATCAGCACGCCGGACTGGAAAACGGGCATCGCATCAACGCCAAGTCCACCGATAAACCCATCGCCGGGCTGCTCAAGGATCTGAAGGCGCGCGGTCTGCTCGATTCCACCCTTGTCGTCTGGGGCGGGGAATTCGGACGCACTCCCTGCGCCCAGTTCGGTGACAATGCGCCGGAAAAGAACGTCGGCCGGGACCACAACCCGTTCGGCTTCACCATGTGGATGGCCGGTGGCGGCGCCAAACCCGGCGTCGTTCACGGCGCCACCGACGACTTCGGCTATTTCGCAGTGGAAAACAAGGTCCATATCCACGACCTGCACGCCACCATGCTCCACCTGCTTGGGATCGATCATAAACGGCTCACATACCGCTATAGCGGACGCGACATGCGGCTGACCGACGTCCATGGCAACGTCGTGCGAGAGCTTATCGGTTAGCGCGCACTATTCGTTGTCACGGTTGGATTCCAGGAACGTCCGCAGCCGGTGGCTCCGGCTGGGATGGCGCAGTTTCCGCAGTGCCTTGGCCTCAATCTGGCGAATCCGCTCCCGCGTGACGGCGAAGTGCTGGCCCACCTCTTCCAGCGTGTGTTCGCTGCCGTCCTGCAGGCCAAACCGCATCTTGATGATCTTCTCTTCCCGCGGCGTCAGGCTCTTCAGCACTTCGGCGGTTTGCTCGCGCAGGTTCAGGTTGATGACGGCCTCCGACGGCGACGCTACCCGCTTATCGATAATGAAATCGCCCAGATGCGACTCGTCCTCTTCACCCACCGGTGTTTCCAGTGAGATCGGTTCCTGCGCGATGCGCATGATCTTGCGCACCTTGCCGACGGGCAACTCCAGCTTCCGCGCCAGTTCGTCGGTGGATGGTTCGCGCCCCATCTCCTGCTGCAACTGCCGCTGCGTTCGCACCAGCTTGTTGATCGTCTCGATCATGTGGACCGGAATCCGGATGGTCCGCGCCTGGTCGGCAATCGCTCGCGTAATGGCCTGCCGCACCCACCACGTCGCGTAGGTCGAAAACTTGTATCCGCGCTGGTAGTCGAACTTGTCCACCGCCTTCATCAGGCCAATGTTGCCTTCCTGAATCAAGTCCAGGAACTGCAACCCCCGGTTGGTGTAGCGCTTGGCGATGGAAACCACCAGCCGCAGGTTTGCTTCAATCAACTGCTTTTTCGCCGACTCCGCCTCGTTCTCGCCGCGCTCCACAATGTGCAGGCTGCGCCGCAGTTCGGTGTAGGTGGCTCCGTACTCCTGCTCCAGTTGCTCAAGCGCGTCGGAACATTGGCGCAGTTCCCGTCGCAACTCTTTCGCCTGTTCAGCCGCGTCGATGATCGCCGCCGCAGTGCCCGCGCTTTGGTCTTCTCCCTCCTGCGCCACTTCCAGGTTTGGCGGCGCTTCCAGATCCTCCACGCGCCGCTGTGTTTCGGCGATTTGGAGCTCCATCGGTCGCAGTGTCTCCACCGCCGCCCGCAGCCGGTTGCTCATCCGCCGGCTCACCAAAGACCCGAATGACATCAGCCGGATCAAATGGCTGATCTTGATAACCGTCCTTGCCAGGGACCATTGCAGTTGCCGGTACTGCTTCGGCTTCCCCGTTCGCGGCATACCCAGCATCCGCTGGCGGCACTGCGCCGCGCGCTCCTCCAGCCGGTCCAGTTCCTCAAAAAACTGCACCAGCTCCGGGCACTCCCTGGGCTCTTCCTCTTCCTCCGTTACCTCGGCCTCTTCCTGGCGAAGCAATACGTCGTCCAGCAACAGGTTTCCATTCGCGATATCCTCGCGGATGCGGTATAGTTCCTTCACCGCGACCGGCGAACGCGACAGCGACTTGGCCACATTGTGCTGCCCCCGTTCAATTCGCCTCGCCAGCTCGATTTCCCCGTCCCGCGTCAGTAGCGGAACCGTCCCCATCTCGCGAAGGTACATCCGCACCGGGTCGTTCGTCTTGTCGGTGAATTCGGCCGTCGCTTCCCCGTCGGCCCCCTCTTCCCCGTCGTCAAACTTGCCTCCAAAGCCGAGTTCCTTCGGCTCCACCAGCAATTCCACGCCCGCCACTTCCAAATCGGCAAGGATATCCTCAAGATTCCCGCCCGAACTCATGTCGTCCGGGAGGATCTCGCTTACGTCGTCATAAAGAAGGTACCCCTTCTCCTTGCCGACTTCGACCAGGTTGCGGATTCGGCCAGTCTTTTCTTCCGATGCCACTTCTACCCCTGCACTAGAAAACATCATTGTATCGCAACGGGTATCCCCGTTAACCCTCGCGCTCTATCCTGTTTAACTCTTCGGCAATTTGCAGCGCTTCCATAATCGACCCGCGCTGTTCAGCCTCTCGAACTCGCTTTTTTAACTCTCCAATTCGCCATTTCCGGCTTCCTTCTCCCAGTTGCGCCAGACAGGCCGCCGCTTGCTCCACCAGATTTTGTTCTGATTGCAAATGATCGGCAAAAGCCATCGACACCATTAGAGTGCGACTTTCCGGCGAGAGTTTCTTCTCCATTTCCTCCCAGTGAAACGATGCCGCGTCCGGGAACGCCAGAATTCCCTCCCAGATCTCCCGCCCCGCCGATTGAACCAGTTGCGGGTACCCGCCCAGCAGCGGATACACGTACTCCCGCACCTCCGCCGAATGCAGATACAGTTCCAGCAGCAGCTTTTCCGCCGGCGGCACCTCCAGCGCCGGAATCTCCATTCGCTCCTCGTTCCTCCCCCCTGCCGCCCTTCGGAACTGTTCCAGCAACAACCCTTGTTCAATGCCCAGCACCGCCGCCAATTCGTTGGCCAGCGCCGCCCGTTCCACCCGGTCGGCCACCTGGCGCACCCTCGGCAGCAGGAACTCAAGCGCCTGCACTTTGCCCTCGCTCGTCCGGATATCGAACCGCTGCCGGGCCCGGCCGGCCAGCCAATGAAAGTACGGCCGCGCGTTCGTCAGCCGGTCCCGGTACGCCTCCGGCCCATTTGCCTTCACGAACTCATCGGGGTCCAGGCCCCCCTCCAGCGCCGCCACGCGCACCCGGAACCCTTCGTCCAGCAGCAACTGGATCGACTTCTCCGTCGCATTGGCCCCGGCCGTGTCCGGGTCGAAGTTCACCACCGCCAGCGGGGCCAGCCGCCGCAGCGCGCGAACCTGCGCCGCCGTCAGCGCCGTCCCGCACGGCGCCACCGCCTCCGGCACGCCCGCCGAGTAGGCCCCAATCACATCCATGTACCCTTCCACCAGCACGATCCGGCCCTGCTTGCGCGCCCCATCCTTCGCCCGGTGAATGCTGTATAGCACTCCGCTCTTGTGGTAAATCGCCGTGCCCGCCGAGTTCAGGTATTTCGGCTCCTCACCCGCCTGCATCGCCCGCCCGCCGAAGGCGATCACCTTTCCGGTTTCGTTGCAGATCGGGAACATCAGCCGGCCGCGGAACATGTCGTACCAGGTTCCGTCCTCCCGCTTCTTTACCAGGCTCGAAACCTCCATCGCCTGCGGAGGAAATCCCTGCTTCTGCAGGAGCTTCGCCAACCCGCCGCCGCGGTCGCTCAGGCCCAGGCGGAACTCCCCGGCCAGCGCCGCCGTCAACCCGCGCCGTCCCAGATAGGCCCGCGCCTCGGCGCCCGCGGCGCCTTCCAGGTTCTGCTGAAAGTGCCGCGCCGCCAATTCGTGCATTTCCAGCAGCGCCGCCCGCAGCCGCGCTTCCGGATCGTCGGATGGGCCGCGCTTTGGCATTGGGATTCCAAACCGCTCGGCCAGCGCCGTGATCGCCTCCACGAACGTTACGTTCTCGTATTCCATCACGAACTTGATCACATCGCCGCTCGCGCCGCAGCCGAAACACTTGTAGAACTGCTTTTCCTGGTGGACGTTGAACGATCCGGACTTTTCCTGGTGAAACGGACAAAGCCCTACGTAACTATAAGTCCCCCGCTTCTTCAGGGGGACCCTCTCGCCGATCACGGCCACAATATCCACCGACGATTTCAACTGTTGCGCAAAGTCCATAGCCAGGCCATCTCTATTGTCCGTCAAGAACTGACGGCGCGTGCCGATAAGCACTTATGGAAATGACCGTCTCATCGTCCAGGCCCGAAAACGACGCCAGCCGGCCTTCTCAGCGCTGGTGGCGGCGAGCGATACTCCCGCTCGCCATCACCGCCGTGACCATTTGGGGTTTTGTGACGATCTCGCGGGTACTATCGGCCGATGTGGAAGCCAGGCTCGGCCACGCACTGTCACTTCGCGTGCAAACCTTGGAGCGCCAACACCGCCACAATCGCCAAATGGCGGCCAGTTGGGCGCAGCATCCGGTTTTTCTCCGGATGCTGCGCGGCGCGCTCGATCCGAACGCGAACGCCGACATTGAAATCCTGCGGCGCCAAATGCAGGCTCATGGCTACTGCGGGTATCTGCTGGTCGATTCCCACCGCCGTATAAGGCGCGCCACCGGAGGCCCCGCCCTGCCGGCGCGCACTCTCACCGCGCTGAACGATTCCTACGACCGGGCCATCATCGGGCAGCCGAGCTTCTCCCGAATCTACCGGGAGCCTGATTTCCACCTGCCGGACCCGGATGGCGAACCGGCGCTCGGTGTGCCCACCATGACCTACGCGGTTCCGATCCAGGATGGGCATGGCCCAATTGAAGGTGTGCTCCTTATTCGCGCGGACCCCGCCCGGTGGTACCGGGAGATGGCCGAACTCGGCGTGGAGCGGGATGAGGAACTGCTGATCGTCGACGCGGGCGGGCGGTTGCTGAACGCGCCGCGTTCCAGCCCGGAGTTGCGGGATCATGGCTGGCTTAACCAGGGCAACCGCTATAGTCTGCTCGGAGAATTGCGTATCGCCACGCCCGGGCCGGGTCAACTCCCCCGCGGCGGTCCGGACCCGCGGTGGCCCCTCACCTTCGCCGCCGGCCGCGTTGCCGGTCAAACCGATGGCATCCAGATCGTTCCCTACATCAGCTACCACGGCCGGGAAGTGGTGGGCGCCTGGCACTGGTTGCCGTATCTCGGCGTGGGGATGATTCTGGAGCGTGAAGCCCGCTCGGCGCTGCAAGCGTTGATGGTGGTCCGCTGGGCGCTCGTCGTCATTCTGGCGTCCTTGTTCTGCGCCTTCATTCTATTCGCCGCCGCCGCCCGCTCCCGCCGGCGGGAGCGGGCCGAAATGGTCCAGTCGCTGGCCCGGTTCACTTCCATCAGCGAATCCTCCCCGCTAGGGATTCTGCTGCTCGATTCGCGAGGCAACTGCCAGTACGCCAACCCCGCCTATTGCACCATCACCGGGCAAACCCCCGCCACTGCGGCCGGCGCCGGGTGGAAGAGCGCGATCCTGGCCGAGGACCGCGACGAGTTCACCGCCCGCTGGTACGATGCCATTGGCGCCGGCGGCGGCTTGCACGCGCAGTTCCGGTTCGGCCGCTCCGATGGCTGGACGGTGGTCGGCGAAATGCACGCCGAGAGAATGCGGATGGATGGCAAGGACCACGGTTTCGTCATTACGCTGGAAGACGTGACGCGCCGGGTGGCGCAGGACCGCGAACTGCATCGGCAAAGCGAACGGCTCCGCCTGGCGCTGGAAAGCGCCCATGAGGGGACCTGGGACTGGGATCTGGAATCGGATTCGCTCCAGTGTTCCGAAGTGCTCATTTCGATGCTCGGCTACCGTGAAGAGGAGATCAGCGGTCCCCGCAAAATGTGGCTGAGTTTCGTACACCCGGACGACCGGCCGAAACTGGATGGTTCCATCTCCTCCCACTTCGAGCAGGGACTGGAGAGCTACGAGTGCGAATACCGCCTTCGCAACGCTTCCGGCGACTGGTGGTGGGTGCTGGACCGCGGACGGATCGTCGAGCGGGGCGAAGACGGCGCTGCCATCCGCATGGTTGGCGTCATCGCCTCGATTGAAGAACGGAAGCAGTTTGAAGAGGCGCTGGTGCTCGCCATTGAGCGCGCCGAATCGGCCAACCGCGCCAAAAGCGAATTCCTGGCCATGATGAGCCACGAGATTCGCACGCCGATGAACGGCGTCATCGGCATGACGTCGCTTCTGTTGGAAGAGAACCTGTCGCCGGAGCAGCGCGAACTTGCCGAAACGGTCCGCGTCTCCGGAGAGGCGTTGCTCACCATCATCAACGACATCCTGGATTTTTCCAAGATCGAAGCCGGCAAGATGCAGTTGGAAAACATTCCGTTCCAGCCGCGCGCGGTGGTGGAAGAGGCCGTGGAACTGATGGCGGAGCGCGCCGGCGCCAAACGGCTCGATCTGACAGCCCACTTTGATCCCAAACTGCCGCCGTTGGCCTCCGGCGATCCGGGCCGGCTGCGCCAAATCATCCTCAACCTTGTCTCCAACGCCATCAAATTCACCGAAACCGGGGAAGTGACGATCCGCTTGAAAGTGGATACCGCCACCAGCCGTTCCACACTCATCCGCTGCGAAGTCACCGACACGGGCATCGGCATTCCGAAAGAGGCGCAGTCCCGGCTCTTCCAGTCGTTCTCTCAGGTGGACAGTTCCACTTCCCGCCGCTACGGCGGAACCGGCCTGGGCCTGGCCATCTCCCGCCGGCTGTCGGAGTTGATGAACGGCGAAGTGGGCATTATCAGCGAACCCGGCAAGGGAAGCACGTTTTGGTTTAGCGCCCAACTGCAAAACGTGGAGGCGCCGCCGCTGGCGGAACTGGCGCTGCGCGGCCGCTCTGTGCTGGTCATCGATCCCTCGCTATCCACGCGCCAGCAGACGCGGCTCCAATTGGAGCGCGCCGGCGCCGTCGCCACCGTGCTGGAGTCGCTTCCGTCCCGCATTGACCCCGCTTGCGCCGACGCGATCATCGTCGGCTACCGTCTGGTGGAAGCCGAAGGGTGGGCCATCATCAACGCCATTCGCGCGCTTGGGGTCTCCGCCTCGGTGCCCATTCTCTATATCGCGGCCAACTGGCAGCGCCAGCACGCCAGCGACGCTTCCGCCGCCGGCTGCCAGGGTTTCCTGGCCCGTCCCATCCGCCAGACCCAACTGGAACGGGTGCTGAACGCCATCATTGCCCCGAGGGAGGAAGCGGCTTCCAGCCTGCTTCAGTTGCAGGCCGCTACGCCCGCCCCCGGCCAGCTAGTCTGCATTCGCCGCGTCTTGCTGGCGGAGGACAACGTTGTCAATCAGAAAGTCGCCGTTCGCATTCTGGAACGTCTGCATGCGCAAGTGGAGGTGGCCTCCAACGGCGTGGAAGCCCTCGCCGCGGCCAACCGGCTGCCGTTTGACCTGATTCTGATGGATTGCCAGATGCCGGAAATGGATGGCTTCCAGGCCACCGCCGCCATTCGCGCTTCGCGCGGCCCGTCCATGAAAACCCCGATTGTCGCCCTCACCGCCAACGCCATGCAGGGGGATCGCGAACGCTGTGTCGACGCGGGCATGGACGATTACCTGCCCAAACCCGTCCGCAGCGACGAGCTTGCCCGCATGTTGGAAAAATGGACCAAGCCGCTCCGCTATGATGGTGGAAGTGCCCCTACTCCGCATACTGCTGGCGATTCCCCTATTGACGCTCCCGCAGCTCTGCGCGCAGGCTGACCAACTGCTGAGCGCCTCTGACGGCAATTTTGAATGGACCGGCGCCGTTAGCCGCGCTTCAGCCCAGCCGTGTGTGCTGCGCTTCCGGCTGAAGTCCGGTCTCGGTTACCGGCTCCAGTTGTCTGGCGTGTCCGCCGGCCGGCTGGACGATCCAGGCCGCCGGTCCGGTACGCTGGCCGCTCCGCCTCTCGCCTCCACCGCCCCGCTGCGGAAGTTCAAGCTGACCGCCAACGGCCCGCTGCTCCGCTTGGAACTGGACGGCAAACCCGCCTGGGAGTACAGCGAAAAAGAGGCCGGCGTCTATTCCGCGGGCGCTGTGCGGCTTTCCGGTCCCGTCCGTGACGCGGCCTTCAAGGCGCTGCCTCCCTCGCCGCTTTCCTTCGCCGAACGGTACGGCCCGGCCATCGGTGAGGCCGTTCCTTCCTTTAGCGCCACCGATCAGACGGGGCGCCAACGCGACATCGCTTCGCTGCGGGGCCCGAAAGGACTGTGGGTCCTTTTCTTTCGCTCCGCCGATTGGTGACCGTACTGCAAAACTCAGCTCGTGGAGCTGGGCATACACGCGGAAGCGATTCGCAAACTGGGCTACGGCGTCGCCGCGCTGAGCTACGATGCGCCGGCCGCGCTCGCGCATTTCGCGCAGCGCAAACAGATCGCCTATCCGCTGCTCTCCGATCCCGATTCCAAAGTCATCGACGCTTTCGGCATACGCAACCAAAACATCAAGGACGGCTTCGCCAAGGGCGTGCCGCACCCCGGCTTGTTTCTGATCGGCGCCGGCGGCCGTGTGGAAGCGAAGTATTTTGAGGAAGACTACCGCGAACGCATCACGGTGTCTTCCATTCTGACCGGACGCTTTGGAGAACGCGCCGCCCCGGCCGGAGAGCCCATCACGCGGCCGCGCATCCGGGTTACTCCCGCCGTCAGTTCCATCGTTGTGCGCGGCGGGCAGCACGTCCGGTTGAGCCTGGACGCCATGCTCTCCCGCGGCCTGCACGCCTATGCGCCGGGCGCGCCCGCGGAGTTCATTCCCGTCTCCTGGACCGTCGCGGAGTCGCCCGCCTTCAAGACCGCCGCGCCGGAGTGGCCCTCCCCCGAGTGGACGAAGCTCTACGGCGTGGATGAAAAGGTGCCGAACTACACCGGGCTCTTCCGCGCGGCTCGCGAAGTCACGCTTGCCTCGCAGCAGGTGTTGACCAAAGAAGTCCCTTCGGGCGAACTCACCATTACTGGCGCGTTTCGATATCAGGCCTGTGACGATCGTGTCTGCTTCCCGCCGGAGACGGTGCCCGTCACTTGGAAACTGATCATTGAAGGCCACGATCGCGAGCGAGTGCCCAAACAGTTACAGCGGCCGGACTAGCGGTCCCGCCACGCCATCTCGGCATCGGATTTGCGCACGTAATTCGCGTCGAGCAGCGCTGGATCCGTCGCCTGTCCGGGCGCCAGCAAAGCGATCGCCGCGGCCAACGGCCGTCCAGCAATCACTCGCGGCGCGCGTTCGCCCAGCGCGTCAACGTCCAGCGCGTCAACCAATGAACCCGCGCCGGAAAAAACGAATGTCGTTTCCCCGGGCGGTAATGCTTCCACCCACTGCCGCAGTGGCATCACCGCTTCCGGTTCCAGCGGGTTGGCCGTGGCGTCGAACAGCCCGGCATACACTTCGCCCCGCCGCGCGTCGAGTATCGCCGCACGGCGATCCCCCGCGCCCAGCAGCGCCAAAGCCCGCAGATTACTGACCCCGGCCGCGCGCTTTCCCAGCGCCGAAGCCAACCCCTTGGCCGCCGTCAATCCAACGCGCACACCGGTGAACGTTCCAGGCCCAGCCGCCGCCGCGAATACCTCGATCTCTTCCAGCGCGACACCGTTGCCCGCCAGTAGCGCGGCAATCCGGTCAAACAGAACATGTCCGTAGCCGTCCGGCGATTCCAGCGTCTCCTCGGCGATCACTACCCCATCCCGCGCCAGCGCCAGGCTGCCGGTTTCCGTGGTCGTGTCGATAGCCAGTACCAGCACCCCGCTCATGGCGTCAGCCGGAAAACGCGATCCACCGCGTAGGCCTTTCCGTTGGCGTTCAGTCCTGTCACCCGCAGCACCATCACGCCTCCCGGCTTTGCCAGCGCCGGGGGGATGTGAATTTGCCCCTTCGCTCCCGCTCCCAGCACCCGATAGCCCTGTCCGCTTGTCGTCACCTCGCCGGTCACCAGATACGTCATCAGCCGTGTGGCGCGCGTCTGCCGCTTCAACGTCACTTCAAAGGGCGTTGGATGCGAGACCGAAAGCGTATCCGACGCCGGGAAGGAGAGAACAAACGGGACCGCCTTGTCCTGCGTCTCCACTTCCTGCACGGGCACTGGCCGGGCTTCGAATTTATACGACTTCAGCATCCCTTCTTTCTTCCCGTCTCTGGACAAGTGCAGCACCCAGTCCTGCGTCATGTTGGGAGGCTCGCCGACGAACTTTTCTCCCTTCCAGTCCTTATCCTTTGGGCGTGTCGCTTCGCCGGTGGCCGGGTTGATCCAATAGACATCGTAGCCGTGCTTTTCCACCAGAACTTCGATGGGGCCGGCGGGCTTTTCGATGTACACCAGATACTCGATTCCTTCCAGGGCCATGGCGCGCCCGGAATCGAGGTCGAAATAGGGCTCCAGATCCCAATAGCGAGTGGTGGCGAACAGGTCCCGCCAGACGGTCATCGCTTTGATGTCTTCGGGCGATTCGCCCTGGCGCCGGCTGGTGAGATACTGCCCGCTCATGGCGGCACGCCAGAGCCGGCGCCGGAACTCGGCCCCGGTGGCGGCGGGCTGGCCGGAAAAGCCGGCGTTGACGAACGGTTTGGCATAGACCTGGCGCTCCACGGCGTTCAGGGCGTCGCTGTCGGAATCGTAGACGATGTAGTCCATCCACCCGTCGTTCCCCAGCGGCGCCGAGGTGCGCGCGGCGTGAGTGGAGCGCGGATGGGCCATCGGGTCGTAGAGCTTCATCGCCAGGCCAAGCTCTTTGCAGAACGCCCGCCCGTTGTCGTACGTCTCAAACTGCTCCACCATTTGCCAAGTCACGTCGAAGCCCGAATACCGGGCCGCCACGAACCGCGCGAAACGGTCGCGGTGCGCCCTATCGGGCAGCAGACGCGCCAGTTGATTGCCAGCGTGCCCCAACACCAGGTCCGCCGTCAGGCCACGTTCATTCATCGCCCGGACGCGCTTGTCCAATTCCTGGAAATAGGCGATGTTGGGCCGGTCCGGGGCGGGGAAGGCCTTCCCCGGGTCTTCGCCCAGCAGGTAGCCGCGCAGGTGGTTGAACTTCTCTTTCCCGCGCGCCTCAATCGCCGCGTCGAACCCGGCTCTCTCCATGGAGCCGAAGCCCAGTAAGGTGTCGCCCATCCAAAGATGCGGCTTCTTGCTCTCCTCATAGGCAAAATGGCGCACGTTCCGCACCTGGACAAAACCCGGATGGTCCGACGGCGTGGCCTCAAATTTTCCTTCCTTCCCGTTGTAACGCGGCAGGTTGGAGGTGATTTTGAAATCCCAGGCGCCGGGGCTCGTGGGCGTGAAGCGGATGACCATCCGGTTGGCGCCGTCGTAAAAGGCGTGCGCCTGATAGGTTTTGAACCGGGGCGAGCGCACCTCCGCCCGGATATCCACCGTCCAGTACGGATTGGGGTGCAGCCTGGCTTCGGCCGCGTCCAGTTCAAAGACCAACTCGCACGGCGTGTAGGCCAGCACCGGCTGGCACACCGCCTGCGCAAACACCGCGCCGCTAGCTGCCACCAGAAACACAAACCACTTCATTCCCATTCCAGTTCTTCTAAACATACGACAATACGCGCCGTGGCGGCGTGGGCGACAATGCGGAGATGCGCTTGTTAACAATCCTTCTGTTCGCTTTCGCCGCGGTCCACGGCGCCACGATCGCCGAAAAGACGGCCGGACTTCGGAAGCTCAATGGATTTTACCCTCTTTATTGGGACGAAAAGGGCGGAAATCTGTTTCTGGAAATCGAGCGCATGGGAGAAGAGTTTCTTTTCTACACGTCGCTGGCGGCCGGGCTGGGTTCGAACGACATCGGGCTGGACCGCAACCAGCTTGGCCAGGAGCGTCTGGTGCGATTTGAGCGTGTGGGCCCCAAAATCCTGCTGGTGGAGCGGAACCTGAAATTCCGCGCCATTTCCAACGACGCCGCCGAGCGGCGCGCGGTGGAGGACGCATTCGCCGCCTCCACGCTTTGGGGCTTTCCGGTTGCCGCGGAAGAGGGAGCGAGCGTTCTGATTGACCTGACGCCGTTCGTGCTCCGCGACGCGCACGGCGCCGCCGCGCAGATCCGCGAATCGAAGGAAGGCGTATATCGCGTGGACGGCTCCCGCTCCGCCGTCCATCTCGATCGCACGCGCGCCTTTCCGGACAATACGGAGGTGGAAGTGTCGCTCACCTTCACCGGCGAACCGGCGGGCCGGTTCGTGAAGGAGGTGGCGCCGGACGCCGAATCCTTCACCCTGCGTGAACACTACTCGTTCGTCCGCTTGCCGGGCGGCGGGTACACGCCGCGCGCCTTCGACACGCGGTCGAGCTACATCTCCATGTCGTTTGCCGATTACGCCACTCCGCTCGGCCAACCGCTCCAGAAGCGCTACATTGTGCGCCACCGCCTGGCGAAGAAGGACCCAACCGCCGCCAGCAGCGAAGCCGAGAAACCTATCGTTTACTATCTGGACCCCGGCACGCCGGAGCCCATCCGCTCCGCCCTGCTGGACGGAGCGCGCTGGTGGGACCAAGCCTTCGCCGCCGCCGGCTACCGCAATGCGTTTCGCGTGGAAATGCTGCCCGCCGGCGCCGATCCGCTCGACATCCGGTTCAACATGATCCATTGGGTCCACCGCTCCACGCGCGGCTGGTCCTATGGCGGGTCCATCATCGATCCGCGGACCGGCGAGATTTTAAAGGGGAATGTCACGCTCGGGTCTCTTCGCGTGCGGCAGGATTACATGATCGCCGAAGGGCTGCTAAGCCCCTATGAAACCGGGCGCCCGGCCAGCGCGGCCATGCGCGAAATGGCCCTGGCGCGTCTGCGGCAGTTGAGCGCGCATGAGGTCGGCCACACCCTCGGGCTGGCCCACAATTTCGCCGCCAGCGTGGCGGACCGGGCCTCGGTGATGGACTATCCCCACCCGCTCGCCAAACTCGCCGCCGATGGCTCCGTCGATCTCTCCGACGCCTACGCCGAAGGAATCGGGGAGTGGGACAAGGCGGCCATTGCCTTCGGCTATCAACACTTCCCGCCGGGAACCAACGAGCCCGCGGCGCTTGATAGAATTCTGCGCGCCGCGCACGGCAAGGGGCTGCGTTTCCTCTCCGACGATGAGGCGCGAGACCCGGCCAGTTCCAGCCCGGCGGCCCATCTGTGGGACAACGGCCGCAACGCCGTGGATGAACTGGAGCGGGTGCTGGCGGTCCGGCGGGCGGCGATTGCCCGGTTCTCCGCGGCTGCCATTCCGCCCGGCGCGCCCATGTCGGAACTGGCCAATACCCTTGTGCCGTTGTTTCTCATGCACCGCTACCAGACCGAGGCGGCGGCGAAGTCGATTGGCGGCGTGGACTTCAATTATGCGCTGCGCGGCGACGGCCAAAGCGTGACGGCCATTCTGCCGGCCGCCCAACAGCGGCGCGCCCTGGCGGCGGTATTGCGGACGCTCGATCCGGCCATGCTTGAGATCCCCGAACGGGTGTTGACGCAGGTGCCGCCGATTGCCTTTGGCTACCAGGAGACGCGGGAGCAGTTCAAGGGACGCGCCGGGCGGGTGTTTGACCCGGTGGCCGCCGCTGAAAGCGCCGCCGGGCACTCGCTCACGCTGCTGCTGGACGCCGGCCGCGCCGCGCGGCTGGATCAACTTCGCGCCCGCGACGCCAGCCTCCCCGGCTTCTCGGCTGTTCTCAACGGTCTGTTGGCCGCCACCTGGATGGCGGCCCCCCAGCCCGGCTTGCGCGGCGAGATTCAGAAGGCGGTGAACATGGCTGCGCTGCACCACCTGATGGCGCTGGCGGCCAACCCGGCGGCCGCCGCCGGTGTGCGGGCGCAGGCCTACGCCGCGCTAACCGATCTGCGCCGCCGCTTGCAGTCGCCGCGCCCCGCCGAACCCGGCTGGTCCGCCGTCTACGCCTTCGCCGCCGCGCAGGTAGAGCGGTTTCAGCGCGACCCCGCCGTGAACCCCATCCCCCGGCCGCTGGCGCCGCCGCCGGGCCAGCCCATCGGCTGCACGCTGGAATAGCCGCGCACTGCGCCGTCGCTTGCCCGCGCTGCGCCTCTGCCAGCCCGGCTGTCCGGCCGTGTACGCCTTCGCCGCCGCGCAGGTGGAGCGGTTTCAGCGCGACCCCGCCGTCAACCCCATCCCCCGGCCGCTGGCGCCACCGCCGGGCCAGCCCATCGGCTGCACGCTGGAATAGCCGCGCCCTACGCCGCCAGCTTCCCAGCCAGCGCGTCCAGCGCCGCCGTGTTCTCGCGCACCATCTTTTCCCCCAGCAGCCGCAACTCCCGCACGTGCTTCCCGCTTGTCTCGTCCATCTGTTCGCTGCCGCGCTGCAGCGACGTCTGGAAGCGGTAATAGCTGCCCGCTGGCAGCAGTTGGTTCAGTTGGTAATTCACCGTTTCCGATACACCGTCCAGTACGATATCGAGCACCGGCTTAGCCCACCGCGCCAGCCCCCAGTGCCGCGCGTCGTCGTAGGCGATCCGCCGCGTCAACATCCCGGTTCCCAGCGAACACACCAGGTATTCGCTCGCCGCCGGGAACTGGGTTCGCGCCTCCACCAGCGCGCAGGCGGCCGGATTGTTGGCGAACACGCCGCCATCGATCAGTGCCCAGTAATCGCCGGCCCGCGCCGCCTCCAGCCGCGCCGGCTCAAAGTAGGTGGGCGCTGCTGATGTTGCCCGCGCCACCTGCCACATCGGAAAGTCGTGCGTGGGCTGTTGCCGCGCCGCTTCGCTCTTGAAGAAGAACGGAACCCGGCGTTCAATCTCGTAGCTCGGCACAATCAGGCTCGTCAGCGAGTCCTTCAGCCGGGTTTCGCCGAAGTACCGTCGCAGCACCTCGTCCACGCCGCTTGACGGGTACTTCTGGTCCCCCATCGCGCCCAATGACTTCAATTTGTGCCAGAACGTACTGGCGAAAATGCGGTGGCCCTCACGCTCATAGAGCGCCGCCATTGCCTCGGCGGAGTAGGCCGGCGCGCCTGTTTCGTCCGGCCGCGTCAATCCCAGCGCCAGGATGCCGCCGGTGGAGGTACCGGCGACGATGTCGAACAGTTTGGACACCGGCTGGCCGGTTTTGCGCTCGAGCCACGCGAGCAGCATGGCGGGCAGAATCCCTCGGATTCCACCGCCGTCAATTGACAGAATGCGAACAGTTTGGCCCATAAATGCGAACACCCGCCGGATGGCGGGTGCGGTCTCCTTTTTGATTCGTGTGCGGCATCGGCCCGTAGGCCCGCGCCCGCACTCGCGGCTGCAATAGAAAAGCCTCCCGGCGAAAGGGAGGCAGGTGTCTCGGAGCGCTACACCGCTCCTACATTCACTCTAGCATTCGAAGTCAAGCGTTCCGGGGTGCGTAGGGCGCGGCGCAGCGTGTATGTTGTTGATTACAAGAAGCAAAAATTTTCCGGTTTCGCTTGTCACCGGGAACTGGGGCTAGGCGATAACGCGGGTGCGGAGGCGGGCGGCTGGCTGGGATTCCAACGCGCCAGCGCCGCCGCCAGAGCTGTCAGCATCAGCGGTTTGCTCAGAAAATCGTTCATCCCGGCGTCCAGGCATCGCTGCCGGTCTTCCTCCATCGCGCTCGCAGTTAGGGCAATCACCGGCAGGTGTTTGTATTCTCCGCCCCAGGCTCGAATCGCCCGGGTCGCCTCGTAGCCGTCCATTTCCGGCATCTGGCAGTCCATCAACACCAGATCCACACTGGCCGCTTCCAGTGTGCGCAGCGCCTCCCGCCCGTGGTTGGCCACCACCACTGAGCAACCCAGCCGGGTCAGCATTTTTTGCGAGATCAACTGATTGGTCTGGTTGTCCTCCACTAGCAGCACGGTGAGTCCCGTTCCGGCTTCCAACACTGGCGCCGGCCCCGCGCTGGGCTCCACGTCTCCGGCCGGCGCCACCTCGTAGGGCAACATCACATGGAACGTTGAGCCTCTCCCCAACTCACTTTCTACTGTCACCGACCCGCCCATCGCGTCCACAAACCGCTTCACAATCGATAGTCCCAGCCCGCTGCCGCCGTAGCGCCGCGTGGTGGAAGAATCCGCCTGCACGAATGGCTCGAAGAGCCCCGGCAATGCTTGCGCCGGGATTCCCGCCCCGGTGTCTTCCACATGAAAGTGGATCATGCCGCGCTCCGGCACGGTGGAAACACACAGGCGAACCTCCCCAACGCTGGTGAACTTCACCGCGTTACCCAGCAGGTTCAGCAGCACTTGCCGTATGCGTTGCGGGTCGCACAGAATGTACTCCGGCAAGTCCGGCGCCGGCCGGTAGGTTAACGCCACTCCCTTTGTCTCGCCTTTCGGACGGAATAGCGTCACCAAGGATTCGCCCAGCGTAGGCAGATGCACCGGCGTGCGCTCCAGCGTCAGTTTTCCAGCCTCCACCTTCGCCAGGCTTAGGATATCGTCCACGATTCCCACCAGGTCTTCACCCGACTGTCGAATCACAGAGACCAGTTTCTTTTGCTCCCGGCTGAGCGGAGATTCGTCCAAAATCTGCACCGCTCCCAATACGCCATTCATCGGCGTCCGGATTTCGTGGCTCATCGTGGCCAGAAACTCGCTCTTGGCACGGTTGGCCGATTCGGCGGCATGTGTCGCTTGCGCCAGGTTGGCGGTCCTCTCCTCCACCCGCTCCTCCAGCCAGCGCGTCCGGTCCAGCAACTGCTTCTGCCGATTCCAGATCCACAGACCGAGACCGGAAACCAGCGACAACAGCCCTAGCAGCCGAACCCATGCACGTTCGTGAAACGCCGGTTCCATCACGAGCGCGGCGCGCAACTCCTCGCCGTTCCATTCGCCGCCCTGGCTCGAGGTTTGAACCACAAACTGGTACCTGCCCGGGGGCAGTGAGGTGTACTGCTGGGTTCTCGATTCATTGCACGCCTTCCAGCCCGGATCGAACCCCTCCAGTTTCACGCGGCAGAAGTCGCCGCCCAATGGGTCCAGGCGCAGGGTCTGGAACAGGAACTCCACCGTCTTACCGCCAGGCGGAATCACCAGCGGCTCGTTCAAGTCGCGCCTGGCTCCATCGGCCATCATCTGAAGCAGCGCGGGTTTAGGCGCGCGAGGCGTCCGCTCGAAATCGGCTGGTTGCGCCGACACCAGACCCAGCAGGCCGGGAAACCAGATCCGTCCATCGGGGCTGGTGGCGCCGGTGGACGACGTGACGAGGCCGAAGTTCGTTGTCGGCAACGCCTGCGCTTCCCCGAAGCGCTCTACCAAAAACTCTTCCGGCGGGCCGCCCGCGGCGGCCGCCAGCCCCTTGGCGCGCGAAAAGCGCACCAATCCTTGCCGCGTCCCGCACCAAAGTTTCCCAAATTGATCTTCGCCGATATGGAAAATCTGATCGCCGAACAACAACGGTTGCTTTGTCAGGAACCGGCGCTCCGAAGGCGAATAGATCTCGACGCCATCCGTCGTGCCGATCCACAACAGGCCCGCCTTGTCGCTCATCAGGCTGTACCAGGCCCGGGCCCGTGCCGGGTCGCCATTCGCGGCGGGACGGTAGGCGCCGTCTTCCAACGAATGGAGTCCCCCGAACTGCGCTAATCCCCAGATGCGGCCGTCCCGGTCCTGCGTCCATTGCCGGATTCGCGTTGGCCCCGCAATCTCTTCGGCCATCCACTCCCGCGCCCCGTTCACGCGACGCAACCGGTAGTTGATCGTGCTGTTCGAATACAGTAGTGTGGCGTCATCGGCCCGAAAGAGCGCTGCCAACCCGCGATACTGAATTTCGCCGCGAACCGGCAGTGCCCGGGCCACGCCGCCATCGACGTGAAAAATCCCGCGTGCGGTCGCAGCCAGCACGCCGCCCGAGGGATGCCCCAGCAGCGCTTGTGTTTCCGCCACTGCCGCCAACGCCGGTTCCGGCAACACCCGGCCGTCCACAATCCGCACCAAGCCCGATTCCCGCGTACTGCCCCAGATGTGCCCATTTTTGTCCGTGGTCACGCCCGTAAAGTGACTTTCAGGTGTGCCCTCTCTCCGTGTGAATACCTGAAAGATGGGATGGCTAAGACGATACAGGTTACCCCAGCGGCCCGCCAGCCACATGTTTCCCTGCGGATCTTCTTCTATGGTGGAGATCATCTCCTCGTGTTCAACGCCCAGGGGTATGATTTCCGCCCGGTCCCCGCACATGCGCCCCGCCGCCTGCGATAGCCCCAGCCATAAGCAGCCAAAGCGGTCCTCATGCAATGCCAGAACCTGTTGCCGCGGAATCTTCCCCGGCACTGGGATCCGCTGAACCGCGCCTTCCTTCCACCGGAACAGTCCGATATTGCTCCCAATCCAAATCGAGCCGTCACGGGTTGCCAACAGCCGGAACGCCGTCGCTCCGGTTACCCCGGCCCACTTCGCCCGGGGAACCCATGTCGCCCCCCCAGTTGACAGCGAATAAAGTTGCCCATCGTCCACCACCGCCCATAACGTGCCGTCCGCCGCCCGGCTTGTCTGCTGAATCCGGAATCCCGCCGGCGCGGAGAGTAATGGCCGTTCCACCGAAGCGTTGGCCGCGGGCGGTGTCAGTTCCAGTCTGCCGCCTTCTCCAATGTCGATCAAACTCACCCCAGACCGCCGAACGACTTCGATTCTGCCCCCCCCAGGAAGATTCCGCAGTCCAATAACCGCCGCATAATCCCGGTTGATCGCCGGCGATTCTATTCCAATCGTGCGAAAATTCGTGAACCCGCCGAACCGGTCGCGGCGCAGTTGGAATACGCACCCGCTACCTGCCCCGGTCCAAATGCTCCCGTCCTGCCCCAAAACCAGTGACCCTAGTGTACTGCTCGAACAACTCCCCGTTCCCTTGGCCCGGAACATGTCCCCCAACCGGTAGACCTGCGCCTGCTGTCCGTCGAAACGTACTAATCCATGGTTCGACGCCATCCAAACGTAGCCATCCCCTGGCGCCAGCAGTCCAGCGAAAGTCTCTTCGGGGATTCCGTTCTGCACCCCCCAGTGGCCGATGGTCAGTTTTGACAATGCCTCGCCAGGCTCGATGGCCAACCCCGCCATCGAGGCGGCCAGCAACACGCCGATCGGTATGCTGGGTCGCAGCGCAGCCATATGCCGGGTTGTTATCACTCTCCGCAAACCACTCCTATCGTGCGTATCGGCTAAACCAAAACCAGAATTACCATAAATAGCCAACTAAGCGACGAAAAAGAGAGATATTCCCCGGCCGAAATACGTTACTGCATTCGCATGTTTTAACGCAGGTGGGTGCCGATCCAGTTGTAGGCCGCGAACCGGACCGGGTTCGGGAAATCGTGATCGCTGTCCGGGTGCTCCACGCGAATGTTCCCCTCGGCGCCGTATAGCTTGTATACCTGCCGTGCCGCTGCGTGTATGCGGTCCACGCTCGCGTGCTGGAAATTGGCGTCCTTCAACGGCGCATTTACAAACAGCGCCCGCGGCGCCAGCGCCGCGATCAACTCGTAAAAATCGAACGGCACATCTCGCGGCGCCTTCAGGTACTCCGCCAGCCGCATCATGTACCGTTCCTGCACCCAGCCCTTGATGTTGCCGCCATAGTAGTCAAGGAACGAATCGAACCCGCAACTGGAAACGATTACTTTGATGCGCTCGTCGTGCACTGCCGTAAAGATCGCGTTATGCCCGCCCAGCGAATGCCCAATGGCGCCGTAGCTCCCCTTGCGCACCTCCTTCATCCCATCCAGGATGTCCAGCGCGCGCATGTTGTCCCAAATCGCCTTCATCGTGCCGCTCACGTAGCCCAGCTTCTTCAGGTCGGGCTGATAGTTCGCCAACTGTACGTAGCTCGGCGAAATCGTCACGTAGCCGCGTTCGGCCAATTCCGCCGCGTACTGCCGGTGCGGCCGTCCGCCAAGCCCCACCACCACCTTGTACCCGTCCGTGTTGTCCGTCGGGTGCAGGCAAAGCACCGCGCTCGCCTTCTTTCCGGCGCGCGCCGATTTCGGAATGCACAAATAGGCCGTGGTCCGCGAGTCCGGCTCGGAGGAATAGCTGATCGCCCTCCGGACATACGTGTCCATATCGGTTTCTTCGTCCACCGTCACCTGCAGCGGACACCGCTTCTCCTTGCCCGGAACCGGCCCGGTCACCTGCAACATGCCGTCAATGGCTTCCCGCTTTCGCACTTCCCAATCGCGGCTCGATTCGCCTATCCGCACCTGCCCGTTTTCCCGAAACTGCAGCAGGTTGCTCCGGCTTAACCCGCGAATCGCGGGAACATCGTTCACCGGCTGTCCGGCGGCAGCCATCGGCAACGCGGCTAGGAAATGGCGGCGCTTCATACGTTCGCTTCCGCGTACTCCTCCATCGGCGGGCAAACACACACCAGGTTCCGGTCCCCATACACGTTGTCGATCCGCGACACCGGCGGCCAGTACTTGTCCGCTCTCGCTGTTCCCTTCGGGAAGCACCCTTCCGCTCGCGTGTACGGCCGCGTCCAGGCGTCCTGCGCTATGTCCTGTGTCGTGTGCGGCGCGTGGCGCAGCGGCGAATCCTCCGCATTCCAGCGGCCGTTCTCCACATCGCCAATCTCGGCTCGAATCGAAATCATCGCGTCAATGAACCGGTCCAGTTCATACTTCGATTCCGATTCCGTCGGCTCAATCATCAGCGTGCCCGCCACCGGGAAACTCATCGTCGGCGCGTGAAAACCATAGTCGATCAGCCGCTTGGCGATGTCGTCCACCGTCACCCCGCACGTGTCCTTCAACGGCCGCGGGTCCAGAATGCACTCGTGCGCCACCCGGCCGTTATGGTTCTTGTACAGCACCGGGAAATGCGCGTCCAGCCGGGCCGCGATGTAGTTGGCGTTCAGAATGGCAACCTCCGTCGCGCGTTTCAGCCCCGCGCCTCCCATCATCCGGATGTAAGTGTAGCTGATCGGAAGAATGGATGCGCTGCCATATGGCGCCGCCGAAACCGGCCCCACCGGCGCATTGGGATTCGTCAGCGGGTGCCCCGGCAGGAACGGCGCCAGGTGCTGCTTCACGCCAATCGGTCCCATGCCCGGCCCGCCGCCGCCGTGCGGAATGCAAAACGTTTTGTGCAGGTTCAGGTGGCTCACGTCGGAACCGAAATCGCCCGGCCGCGACAACCCTACCTGCGCGTTAAAGTTCGCCCCGTCTAGATACACCTGGCCGCCGTTCGTGTGAATGATGTCGCAGATTTCGCGGATCTCTTCCTCAAACACGCCGTGGGTGGAAGGATAGGTCACCATCACCGCCGCCAGGTTCGCCGCGTGCTTTTCTGCCTTCGCCCGCAGGTCGTTCAGGTCCACATTGCCCTCGGCGTCGCATGCCGTCACCACCACGTCATAGCCCACCATATGCGCCGACGCCGGGTTGGTGCCATGCGCCGAAGACGGGATCAGGCAAACCGTCCGGTGTGCCTCGCCGCGTGATACATGATAGCCGCGAATGGCAAGCAGCCCCGCATACTCGCCCTGCGCGCCGGAGTTGGGTTGCAGGCTGATGGCGTCGTACCCGGTCGCCTCCCGCAGGTCCGCCTCCAGGCGGTCGCACATCTCCTTGTACCCGGCCGCCTGCTCCGCCGGGGCAAACGGGTGCAGCCCGCCGAACTCGGGCCACGTCACCGGAATCATCTCCGTCGTTGCGTTCAGTTTCATGGTGCACGAACCCAGCGGGATCATCGCCCGGTCCAGCGCCAGGTCCCGGTCGCAGAGCTTGCGCAAATATCGCAGCATCTCTGTCTCGCTGCGGTAACGGTGGAACACCGGGTGCGTCAGGAACGGCGTGCTGCGTCCCAGCCCCGCCGGAATCGTCGCTTCGGCCGAAACGGCACCAAACGCCAGAGTCTCGCCGGAAAACGCCTGCCACACCCCTTCAATCTGCGCCGGCGTCGTGGTCTCGTCCGTGCTCACACCCAGCGAACTCTTCCCAACTCGGAAGTTCATCCGCAGCGCCTGCGCCCGCGCCACAATCGCTTCCGTCTGCTCGCCGGTCTCCACCGTGATCGTGTCGAAAAACGCGTCGTGGCGCAGCCGGAAGCCTAGCTGCCGAAGCCCCGCGGCCAGTATCGCCGTGCGCCGCCGCACGCCGTTTGCAATGGCCGTCAGTCCCTCCGGGCCGTGATAGACGGCGTACATCGACGCAATCACCGCCAGCAGCACCTGCGCCGTGCAGATGTTGGAGGTGGCCTTCTCCCGCCGTATGTGCTGTTCGCGCGTCTGCAGGGCCAGGCGGAACGCGCTGTTCCCTTTGGCGTCAATCGATACGCCCACCAGCCGTCCCGGCATGTGGCGCTTGTAGCCGTCCTTCACCGCAAGATAAGCCGCGTGCGGGCCCCCGTACCCCATCGGCACGCCAAATCGCTGCGTCGAACCCACGGCGATCTCCGCCCCCAATTCGCCCGGCGAGGCAAGCACCGTCAACGCCAGCGGGTCGGCCGCCACAATCGCCACGCCGCCCTGCGCCTTCAATTTCGCGATTGGCGCGCGCAAGTCGCGCAGTGCGCCGTGCGAACCCGGGTATTGAAAGATCGCGCCAAAACAGTTTTCAAACGCGGCCGTCATCGGATCCCCGCTCACAACCGTCAGTCCCAACGGCTCGGCCCGCGTCGCAATCAGCGCGTGCGTCTGCGGATGCACGTCTTGGTCCACAAAGAACACGTCCTGTTTCTGCGCTGCCACCCGCCGCGCCACCGTCATCGCCTCCGCCGCGGCCGTCGCTTCGTCCAGCAGCGACGCATTGGCCACGTCCAGCCCCGTCAGGTCCGTGATCATTGTCTGGTAGTTCAGCAGCGCTTCCAGCCGCCCCTGCGATATCTCCGGCTGATACGGCGTGTAGGCCGTGTACCACGCCGGGTTCTCCAGTATGTTGCGCAGGATGACGGCCGGCGTGTGCGTGCCGTGGTAGCCCATGCCGATAAAGCTGGTAAACACCTGGTTCTTGGCCGCGATCGCCTTCAGGTGCTCCAACGCTTCCACCTCCGTCAAAGCCGCGCCGTGCTCCAGCGGACGCGGATGGCGAATCGAGGCGGGCACCGTCTGTTCAATCAGTGCCTCCAGCGTTGGCGCCCCAAGCGTCGCGAGCATCTGCTCTACTTCGGCGGGCGATGGGCCTATGTGGCGGGAAGCGAAATCAGACATGCGGGTTCCTTGTCTGCCCGCTCTGTCTTGGGTGCCTGAAAAAGTTATCTCGTCGGCGGGCTCGCTCGTCACAAGCCTCTTTCCAGATGTGTTGGTAGAATCGGGGCGGTCCTTTTGCCTGAGAGTTTCCGGGGCTGTTGCTCCTTCGGCGCCTTGTTTCCAAGATCTCTCCCGCGCACGATTCCGGCGAATTGTTTAGACTTCAGGGTAGCGCGCGGGCCGCTTGGCTGGCAACGGGCTTTTGTCTGGCCGAGGGGGATTTTGCCGCCTCGCGCGACATATCCACCACAGGACGTTTTGACCGAATCGAATCCATCCACGATGCCGGACGACCGCGCGCTGGCCGCGGCCATGCTCGCCCGAGACCGCAAGGCCGCCGCCGAATTTGTGCAGCGCTTTTCCGGTCCGCTCGTTGCCTACGTGCGTTCCCGTCTGCAGCCCCGCTGGGAAGATGTCGACGATATCGTGCAGGACTCCTTCCTTACCGCGCTGCGATCCATCGCCAACTACCGCGGCGATTCCCCCCTCCGCGCCTGGCTGCTCGGCATTGCCCGGCACAAAGTAGAGGATCACTATCGCGCGCGCCTGCGTCTGGTGGAACTGCCCGAGGAAGGGGAGTTGGCCGGGGACCCGGGCCTCGATTCCCTGATCGACCGCGCCAATGCCGGCGCCCGCGCCTCGGCCATCCTCTGTTCCCTCCCGGAGCACTACCGTCTCGTCCTGCTCTGGCGGTATTGGGACCAGCGCAGCGCCTCGGAAATGGCCGCGCTCACCGGCAAAACCGTCAAAAGCATGGAACGCCTGTTGGCCCGCGCCAGGGCCGAGTTCCGGACGCAATGGCTAGAAAAGGACAAGGAGGTGGCGGCGTGAACGACGAACTATGGATGGAGCAACTCGCCGCCGAAGCCGCGCTGGAAAATAGCGCCCCCGCGTCCTCGTGCCTCAAGTCGAAAATTTACAGCAATATGATCCTCGCCATGGAGGAGGGCGGTCCGCTGCTCCCCCTGCCGGATACTAAGCAGGCCGGCCGCGCCCTTTGCGTCTTTGAACATCTCGTGGAAATTCTCCCGGCGCCCGATTCGGTGCAAAGCTTGCAGTATTGCAAGGTGTGCCATGCCAAAGCGCTTGGCGAGCGCATGGAGAATGCACCCATCTATTGGCCCGGTTGCCCGTACTGCGAATTTCAGAATCGCTAGAAGGTCTTCACAATGCTGAATATGCTCTGAAAATTGGCCAGCCCGCGCCCGCCAGGCGGCACAAGCTGCTTGCTGATCGGATTCGCGGATATGTTCTCCCAGAAGGTGTAGCGCACCGCATACCCGCGCCCCATCGCCGCGTCGATTCCCACCGTCGTGCGCCACATGGCGTTGGCGGAGGCAAACGTTGCCGGAGGCAGTTGCACCGCGCCTTTGCTGACCGTGACTTTTCCTCCCTCCGCCGCCGTCCGTGCCACACCCGCTCCGCCGCTCAAAAATGGCCGCAGCCGGCTGGCCCGCGGCCGGAAGTAGATCAAGCCCTCAACGGCCGCCGTGTGCATGCGCACGCGGAATTCCTGCTGAAACGTCGCCTCCACGCCCGAAGCCACGCGCGTGCCCGTTATGCCAATCGCGTTCCGGTTCCACGTGTAGCTCGCCTGCAGGCTGAAGTAGTCCCGCAAATGCCGGCCGCCGAACAAATGGACAGAGGGACCATTCTCCGGCTTGTACAGCGATACGGCGGTCACCGCGCCATCGATGCGCGTTTGCCCATCGGCCGACAACGTGGAGATGCCACCCCCGGCACCCGCGAACCACTGCGCCGGCGCCATGGCGGCGCACAGCAAGAACCCACACCCTCGGAAAAACATTTCTCTATTTTGCGGGGGATTTCACCGCTTGTCACGACATTATCCACGGAAGCGCTTCCGGACTCACTCTGCTAAAGGACATCAACATGCAATTCGACTTCGCCAAGTCTCTCTTCGCGCTTCCTCTCCTGGCCGCGTGCCTTGTGGCGCAGCCGTCCGGGCTTCGCTCCATTGCCTCCCCAACCACCATCGATCAGCCCGGGGCCTACATTCTTACTTCTGATATCTTCATTCCCGGCAGCGCCGGCGTTGGCATCGCCGTTACCGCCAGCGATGTTACGCTCGATCTCAACGGGCACACCATCACCGCGCCCGGTAACCTTACCGGCGCCGGCATTCGCATCGCCAACGCCCAAAACGTCACCGTCCGCAATGGCAATATCGTCAACGCGCTAATGGGCGCCGTGGTTATGAATTCGGTCAACGTCCGGCTGGAGGGGCTGAGTATTCGCGCCACCGGTCTCCCCGCTTCGGCCCCGCCGCCAGAGATGGGAATCATGCTGGTCCAGACGCGGAATTCGGTAGTCGCGAATAACATGATCTATAACGCGGCGCTTGGTATCTTCGTCCGCGGCGGCCGCAGCTTCGGCAACCGCATTGAGGCCAATACCATCACCGGCACCTCCATGGGCGCGTTCGGCATCTGTTACAACCCGGCCGACGGGGATCCGCAGGCGCCGAAAGGCGACTTAGTCACCCGTAACTTCATCCGCGGCTATCCCGCCGCCATCCAGATCAGCAGCCGCGCCGATTACAACGTAATCGCCGGCAACACGCTGCTCTTCACCATGGAAGGCCTATTGAACGAAAACTCCACCAATGTGGCCAAGGACAACACGCTGGTGAAGTTGCAATAACCGCGCGGCAGCGGGCGGCAGGTAACTCTATGCCGCCCGCTCTTCCGGAATCGGCTACAATCGTTGAGTGCGACGGGCTCTCTCTATTCTCCTGCTAACGCTTTTCAGCGTTTCGCTGGCTGCGCCCGTCCTCTTGGCGCTCGGCGCATCGGAATCGAAT
>JAEUQC010000155.1 GCA_016789905.1 Bryobacterales bacterium
GGGGTTCGACAAGTATTGGAACCAAAACGTACGCTAAGGAATCGCTCGGGCTCAACGTCAGGTGTCGTCGTCAAGGAAGTCGTCAGCCTCGTAAAGTCCGGCCGGGCTCCGCAACGGCCGCATCTCGCCTTTGAGGACCGAATCAGTCACGGTGAAGTGGTACCGCCCGAGGACGTTGAAGTGTCGACTCCGCAGGGGTGACAATCTTGCCAGATCCTCCGGCTTGGGTTCGAAACCCTGGCTTTTCAGATGATTGAGCGCCGCGTCCATATAGCGTGTATTCCAGAGAATCAACGCGTTAACGACCAGCCCGAGCGCGCCAAGCTGATCCTCCTGGCCCTCGCGATAATGCTGGCGCAATTCGCCGCGCTGCCCGAAAAAGCACTTCCGTGCCAGGCTGTGGCGGCCCTCTCCGCGGTTGAGCTGCGTCAGTATCCGCCGCCGGAAGGTCTCATCATCTATATAGGCGAGCAGGTGAAGCGTCTTCGGAATGCGTCCCAGCTCGCCAATCGCCCTGGCCAGCATCGACTTTTTGCTCCCTCGCTGTAGCGACCGGATCAGTTCGGACCCGCTGATGGTCCCCATCTTCAGTGAACCCGCCACACGCAAGAAGTCATCCCAGTTCTGTGCGATCAGCTTGGTGTTGATGCGCTGCCGGGCCAAGCCATCCAGCGCGCCATAGTTGGCGGCGCGGTTGATCCTCCAGAAGCGCGACTCCCCGAGGTCTGCCAGACGCGGACTAAACTGATAGCCGAGCAGCCAGAACAGGCCGAACACCAAATCCGAATAGCCTGCCGTGTCGGTCATCAACTCCTTGGGAACCAAGCTTGTCTCGTTCTCCAGCAATCCGTCCAGAACGTAGGGAGAGTCGTGTAGCGTTCCTGGAATCACGATGCCGTGAAAGCCGGTGAACTGGTCGCTGCTGAAGTTGTAGTAGGTGACGCCGCGCCCGGTGTGGAAGTACTTGCTGTTAGGCCCGGCGTTGAGCGTCCGAACCGGAACCACGAAACGGAGCCCATCAGCGGAGGCCACTTCGCCGCCGCCAAAGGCGCGGGCCAACGGAATGCGCGCCTGTGCATCCACGAGGCGGGCATTGGCGCGAACCAGCGTTTCGGCTCGGATGTAGTTCTGTTGGACCCACTGCAGGCGCCTGAGACTCAACGCAGGATTCGTCGGATCGACCATGGGGTCGAGACCAATATTGCAGGCCTGCGACGTCAGCACCGCACAGATGCTCAGGCCCAGATTCTCGACGCGGGCGTGGCTTTCGCTGACATGAGTGAACTCATCGCAAAATCCGGTGAAGCCGTTGATCTCCAGGATCGCGTCGGTGATCTCAGTCTTGGGCAGCAGCTCATGAACGCGTTTCTTGGTCTCGATCAGACTTGCTGGTTCGTCCAGTTTGTCCAGTCCCGTGACCACCAGCCGGTCCTTCCCGTTGACTTGTTCGATACGCGCGCCTGCGTTTGATGTGAAGCGTTCGGCCACACGCTGGTAGGACAGGTCCAGTTGTTTGGTCAACGTCTCCAACGCCGGTTCGGCGGTCGGCTGCAGGTCCAGCATCCGGCAGACCGCTGGACGAGCCGTCTCCCAGCGTTGCCCCTGAAGCAACCTGGCGCGCGGATTGCCCCAACGCTCACTGGGATGCACGAAAACGTCGCGGCGCACCAGACTGTCTTGTAGCCCCGCCAGCGTGCAAAACGTATAAAAGCGCCGATCGATCCCACCATCTGACTGCACGACCAATCTCTGCCACGAACGCCGGATGATTTCGCGCGGAGCGGAATCCATCGGCGGCTTGGCTTGGCCTTCAATCTCTTTCAGAAACGCAAAGGCCCTCAGAACAGGCTCACCAGCTTTACCACCCTGGAACTGCACCTTATCGAGAAACGTGGGAAGGAAGCGGCGGATCGTGCTGTAGTTGTCCAACAGGTACTCGTAATACTTGTCTTCGGGCGGTCGAGTCAGGGCTTCGACTATGGCGACGGCCTCCTCCAACTCGTCCGGGCCGTTCTGTCCGAAGATAGTAGCGCGCACCTGGCGATCCGCACAGAGTGGATCGATCACGACCTTGACGACATCCTTGAGACGAATGGCTGCCGCGTCAAGATCGCGGAGAGTCCGCAGGCGGATGTCTTGCCCCTTTTCCTCGGCACGCGCGAGGCACTGGACGATCAACTGGCTGAACAACTCCAAGGCGTCATCCTGGCTGACGGCCTCGTAGACATGGGCGAACACGAGCAAGCTGGCGATTCGCCGGGTGGGCTGCAGACGGGCTAAGGTCTGTGCCCAGGCGGTCGCTGTGTTGCGTGCGATCGTCTTGATTCGTCCAGCCGGAAAACGCGACAGATCCAACGCGCTCACGCCAAAGGCCCGGATCTCGGTCACACGCTCGAGCGCTTCCAGCAACGCGGGGGAACTGATTCGGTTGGGCGTACGGCGAAGCCGGTCCAGTGCCGATATGCGCCCACCTTCCGGGACTAGCAACAACGCCTCCAGGCGCTCGGTCTGGCCCTTGTCGGGAAGTGCGGCGAGCCGCCGCCACAACCGAGTCGTGGCGCGTTCACGTACCTGGGCAACCAAGCGCGTCAGCGCGGTTACGCCAGGGAGGAGAATCTTGCGCTCGATCAGCCGGGCGGTGACCATGTCGAACATGACGGTGGGCCGCTCGGACGTTAACCATGCCCTGGTGTACATCCAGCGAATCAGCCGCAGATGCTCGGGTTGGTCGTTGAAGTCGCGATAGCCGTGTTGCAGCCGGATCTCACTAGCGTGCTCGCGATGAGTGGCCGGCCGGTCGGTATACTGGCTCACGCAACCGGGATCAGAGATGCTCAGTTGCGAAGCCAAGTGCATGATGACTCCTTCCGGCACATCGACCGGATTACTCAGGAACGTGCCGAGAAAGCGAACGGTGCACAGTTGCATGGCGTAGCCCAGGCGATTGTGATCACCACGCCGTTTGGCGATAGCGGCAAGGTCAGCATCGTGGAGATAGAAGAAGCGGGCCAACTGTTCCGGCGTGGGTTCGCCGGTGAAGCAGCCATAGTTCTTGGCCTGTTCGTCGGAAAGGAAGTCAACGGGCATTCCTCCATGCTGCGCGAGCCGCTCGCAAATATTCTAAGTTTTGCGAAACAAGCGGGGATGCGTTTTTCCTGGTATTCTCGTTTGCAAAACTATCGTGCAAAACCGAACTGTTTTGCGAGGACTTTTGCAATGGCCAAAGGCAGCACAGGGATGCGGATCGGCTACGCTCGGGTTTCGACGCTGGATCAGAAACTGGATCTGCAGATGCAGGCCTTGAAGAAGGCCGGATGCAAGAAGATTTTCCGGGAGAAGGTTTCGGGGACCAGCCGGAATCGGCCTGAGCTGACGCGGATGCTCGATCAGATTCGGGATGGCGACGTTGTCGTGGTGTGGAAACTGGACCGGTTGGCGCGTTCAACCAGGGATCTGCTGGAAACCATGGAGTCTATACGGGACAGCGGTGGCCAGTTCCAGTCGATCTCAGAGCCGTGGGCGGACTCGACCTCTCCCGCCGGCAAGATGATCATGACGGTCTTCGCCGGCATCGCCGAGTTTGAACGCGAGCTGATCCGCGAGCGGACGGCGGCCGGGCGCATTGCGGCGAGGGACAAGGGAGTGCGGTTTGGGCGGCCCAGGAAGCTCACTCCGCAGCAGGCGAAGTTGGCTAAACGCTTGCTGGACGAGGGGAAACTCGTCAAGGAGATTGCCGAGACCTTCGAGGTCCACGTCGCTACGATCTACCGGTTGGCAGCGCCGAAGTGACCGATTCCACGCTTAGCGTACGTTTTCGTTCCAATACTTGTCGAACCCCCTAACGGGCGACACTGTATGTCTCTGCTACATCCGTTACCACGGTTTCTCTCGCACCCGGGGGCGATCGTTCTGATTTTGCCGGTTGATGGGCTGCCTCTTACCACCCTGAAGCCGGAGCCACAGGTGCGCCGATTTCTGGTTTCCCGCGGCCCTCAACATGCCTCCCGCTCCACTGATTTCTAGATCATGTTGGCCTCCGGTATCGGCGGCAACGGAAATGGGACGGTGTTCTTTCAAGTGGGAATCAACTGAGTTCGGTCTCCCAGAATCGATAGCATCTCGCTGAGCGGTAACAACACGTTTGCGATTAGCCACGATGACATCGTCGATCCCGTGCGCTTGCGGCTTTGGGAGGCCTTACCGCGCTTTAAGGTCTCCGAAAGTGCCACGGCTTTGGATCCATATTCATGTAATTGTGCTGTTGTAGGGTCGCGTTTCGCCCGTACTAAAGGAGATTTGCAATGCGTTCTTCTTTTCGCTTGTTCTTGAATCTGGCCACTCTCATGCAGTTATGCGTAGTGCCAGCTTTGGCACAGAGCTACAGCTGCAGTCCAACTTTTTATCCCGGTGGTTCTTCGACATGGCCGCCAGCTCCGTTACTCAACGGATTTTGCTTCAGCGGGTTTAGGAATGCTTGTCAGACCACGGCGCAGGTTCGCGGCGGCCAATATCAAAATATCACCGTTTTCACGACGGATGACACCGCGTTCGGTTGCGATCTGAGGCTGCCGCTGACATTAGCGCCGTCGGGCGTAGTTACACCGCCATATTCCGATAATACTCTGCCGGTCAAATTTGCCGGCGGGACCTTCGGTGAGTCGTTCAGCTTTTTCGCTAAACCCGTGACCGAAGCTACTCTGGTGACGATAACGATCCGAAGTACGAATGGGGCCACCAAACAGGTGATGCTAACTGTGCTGCCGCCGGCCTGTACTCCTCCGACGATAAACCAGCATCCTGCCAACCAGACCATTGACCCCGGTCAGAGCGCTAGTGTTTCTGTTGGGGCCAGCGGCACGGCCCCGTTGTCTTATCAGTGGTTCAAGGATGGCGCTACTGTTGTCGGTGCGACATCTGCGACCTACACTACGGGTCCGTTGACCGCAAACGCGAGCGTGTATGTGCGCGTCACAAACTCCTGCGGTTCGATCAACAGCAATCCTGCGACAGTTACAATTCGGTGTACCGCCCCGGCGATCTCCTCACAGCCCAGCACGTCTACTCCTATTATCGCCGCTGGTTCTGGTGCCAGTGTTAGCGTCAATGCTTCGGGGAGCACTCCGTTAACCTACGAGTGGTACGAAGGCGCAAGCCCTGACGTCACACGGCCGTTGGGTACGACGACGAGTACTACTTTTGTAACGCCAAAGCTATTCGGCGGGGATAAGACGCTATGGGTACGGGTGCGCAACGGCTGCGGCTCAGTCGATAGCGTCCCGGTCACCGTCCGAATGAAATGCACCCTCAACGTCTCACCGAGGTTCCTGCAATCAGATCCGCCTTGGCAATCAAGCTTGTACAATAGCACACAGTCTACGATCAACGATCTTGGATCAGCGCTGACGTCGTTTGCGATGGCGCTGCGTTTTGCCCGGGCTGCGAGCATCAATACGCCGAGTACAAAGTCCCTCGATCCTGGGACCTTGAACGATTTTCTCAACCTGCTCGGCACAAGCGGCTACGACGCATCTGCCAATGTTCTGTTTTTGTCCGCGGCGCAGTTCGTTGGGCTCGATCAGAAACCACTGTTGCCTCTCACTTTTACGACCCTGGGCGCCACCGACAATGGCTTCGATTCGATCACGAGTCCACTGCAAGCGTTCGGAGCGCTCGATGCTAGTCTTTGCGCAGATGACCCGTATCCGGTGATCGCGCGCGTAAGGTCCACAAGATCGGGGCAGTATCCGGCGAGTTACGTACTGGTTACCGGGAGAGACATCAACAGTTCGGGGACTTTGAAATATCTGATAGCCGACCCAGGTGGCTTTGGGGCCGATCTGAATTCTGCGCCATATCTGGACTTTCAGGGACGCCCCGAGTTCCGTACGCGCGGCGCGGCGGTGCGAGTGAACTCGTTGAGCAATCAGAGTGCATTCGAGATCGCAACCGGTGACACCGTGGATTTCGTCGTCATCGACGCGTCTGGCAGGCGGACCGGTCTTGATTCAGCATCGGGTAAGCACGTGGCCAACATCCCCCGATCGTCTAATAATCGAGATGTCCTAAGCAACAACTTGACGGGTGCCATCGGCCGCTTTGGGCATTCCGTTCAAGTTCTGCAGCCAGCGAGCGGGCCTTATCAGATCGTCGCCACCGGTCTGAGCCAAGGTGCGTATGAAGTGTCGGTCCACGCTTTCAAGAGCGATGGAAAAGCCCAAGCTCCGGTTAAACTGAAAGGCAATGTTGTTGTCGGGTCGAGTATCACTTTCACGTTGAACTATTCCTCGTCAGGCTCGGCGCTCGACATTAGGCAGGTTGTGGGCGACTTGAACGCGGATTCAAGGGTCGATTGTGCGGACGTCGCGATTGTTCGCGCGTCGTTCGGGAAAAAACCTGGCCAACCGGGTTTCGATCCCAGGGCGGATGTCACGGCGGACAACGTTGTCGACGTGCGGGATCTCCTTGTTGTAACCCAACAAGTACCCGCCGGGACCACGTGCGGTCCTACCCTTGCCGTTATAAAGGCGGGGCCTGGATCGGGTGAGGTTATTTCGGAGCCCAGCGGGATCAACTGCGGTGCCGCTTGCTCGGCGCAATTCAAAGAGCAGAGTCCGGTGACGCTAACGGCAAAACCGGCGGCCAACTCGACATTCGCTGGGTGGAGTGGCGCGTGCGCGGGTTCAAGCGCGACGACCGTGGTCGTTATGTCCTCAGATCGATCCTGCTCCGCCCGATTCGACCTGATCCTAAAGACCCTAACCGTATCCACGATAGGTGGCGGCTCGGTTCGGTCTACGCCTGGCGGGATTGACTGTTATCCGACATGCTCCGCTCAATTTCCGATCACTTCTACTGTGACACTCGCCGCAATTCCCGGCCAGTTTTCGGTGTTCAAATCGTGGTCTGGAGACTGCATCGGTGCGGCGCCATCGACGACCGTAACCATGTCAAGCGACAAGAATTGCGCGGCTGTCTTTGAATCCGAGCCACTCTCTGTCGTTTACCAAGCCCATGTTGGAGGAGTAGGCTGGATGACCGAAGTTTCGGATGGCGCCGTTGCGGGGACGACCGGCCAAAGTCGGCAGATGGAGGCCATAAAGATCCGGGTTTCTGGGCAGGCATGCCGGGTTACGTATCAAGCTCACGTGGGCGACGTCGGTTGGCTGCCTGAAGTATCCGATGGCGCTGTAGCAGGAACGACCGGCCAAAGCCGACGAATGGAGGCGCTTCGCATCCGGCTGGTTGGTTGCGATCGGAGATTCCATATTATCTACCAAGCACACGTGCAGAATATCGGTTGGCTGCCTGAGGTAGCAGACGGGGCGATAGCCGGAACGGTCGGCCAAAGCCGACGTATGGAGGCGGTTAGGATTCGATTTGTTTTTCTTCCTGGCGGCGTTTAGACGACGCCCCTTTTTAAGAGCATGGCAACGAACGTTGCGTGTTCTCTCACCCAATCATATGCAAGGGCGAAGCGGTGCTAGCCACCGCTTCGACTCTAATCGAAAAGGAGAAAAAGATGAAATTAGTTATCCTGGCAAGTTTACTGTTGATGGTGGGCTCGGTAGCACAGAGCGCACCACTCTTGAATATTCAGCCGGTTTCCACGGTAGCGGTTCCCGGCGATATATTGATGATGAATGTGGATATTGCGTCCGCAACCGACTTGGCCGCCATACAGTTTGACATCACCTTTACGGCTGGTGTTCTGTCCGCATCGGTCGTTACCGAAGGCGCGTTTCTGCTTGGGGGCGGACAAACGTTTTTTATTCCCGGCATGATCGACAACACTACAGGATTGATCAGCGCGACGGCGAGTGCTCTCATTGGTGGCGGCCCGGGCGTCAGCGGTAGCGGTACTTTAGCGACAATTGTGTTCAACTATATCGGACCAGGACCGGCGCGAATTGATCTTGCGAATGTTTTCTTGCTGGATTCGACAGGGGGTCAGATTTCTCCGATTCTCGAAGGTGCGGTTGTTAATAACGTCCCCGAGCCGAGCACCTTTGGCATCACAGCGCTCGGGCTGGGTGCCGGTGCTTGGATACTACGTTCGCGTGATGCCCGTAGGTCGGCGCGGGGGCGCCTCCGGTTGTAGCCTGCAACTACCGTGCGAAGATTCCTCGCCCCCTCCGCCGAGGGGTGGCAAGGGTTTGACCGATCCAACACTCTACCGAGAGCCGGGCGATTCCGGCGGGGGATCAGCAGACGGCTTTCTTGAGGAGTTCGCTTCAACCTTGGGCCGAAATGCTGGATACGACTTCACCAATATGAACACTCACGCTCGTACGTGCCTCGCTTATAGCTTCGACTTTGCAAGGATTTCCGATCATTGGCGCATTACCGAAAGTCTCGACTGCCACACCAGAAATACTCTCTTCGTCAACCTCAGTTCAGCCACTACTCTGGCGGCATTTCAAGTGGCGGTTCGATCTCTTCCCCCCGAAAACCATCGACCGCCGCCGCGTGGGAACTGGGTGCTTGCCAAAACGTCTTGGTCGTCGGGTTTAGCGTATGGCTCCGAGGCCTGAGTCCATCAATCCGACAGCTCGTTATCACCTGTCTAGAAGTGGATGGGGGACGTGGGTAGGCGCCGATGCGGTTTGCAGGGCGGGGGGGGATGGCGAGATGATAGACTGCGTCAAATGGCCCTCCCTCGGTGGTTCGACGATGAACTCTGTCTGAAAGCCATACAGCTTGTCGCGTCGGCGCACCGGGAAGAACAGGCCACCGAGGATGTGTTATACCATGCATTGTCAAATCTGGACACAAGTACGCTAACGGCCGAGAAGACGCTTGTGGACCGTGTCAAAAACGACAGGGAGAAAACGGGCCTCGTGTTGATTGGTCCCCCGCTCCTCCAGCGGCTGCTCTTTAAGTATTCGGACTTACATGCACAAGCGGAAGGACCACTTGAGTGTCGCAACGCCGAAGAATTCATGCTAGCTCGTTACTTGCAGGTCCTGCTGCTCTTTTGCTTGCATCGCTCGTCGCGGTGGATGGCAATAGGTATTGGGCAATTCGTTTTCAGTTATTCAGGTAGGGAAGTTGCCAACATGACAGGGACAATTATCGTGAAGGACTGGGCGCACCGTGAAAGAACGCGGGCAAAGGGCAAGCTTATGGAACACCTCGCATCTCGGTTTCCAAGTCTCATTCCAGCTCCTGACTCCGACCCTGAGCGCAAGCACTTCGAGCCGGCACCGTTACAAGATCGGCTTATTAGTCTTTTGGAGACTTACCTGGACTTGTATACGCCGTGGTGCACACCGCACGTACTTCGTTCGACCGATGATCTTCGAAAAGGAATTGTACCGGAGGCATTGAAAGAGCGGCACGGTTCTGCCCTTGAAGGGGACCAGACCGAGCTAAATAGGTTTCACGTATTTGTCGACCCCACATGTTTCACGTTTCTCTTGAAAGCGCTCGGCTGCGACGATTGGCCATTCAAGATGCGACTTCCCGCTCTTTGCTATTCCGAGCGTAATGACCAAAGTGAAGATAAGTATCCCCATGCGGACAATCGAGATTTAATAGTGCGGATACGTGAGAAGCTTAGGCGAGACGCTATTCGACGCCTCGACGCGAACAAGGGAGACTTGCGTGTCTATGTTGACAAGAGTCTAGTAGGAATGATCGACGCAGCCAAGGGCACAGTCATCTGTACACTTCCCACAGATGCTGACGTGGTGAGTGTCTGCGCACGAGATTCGGAAGGCGAAATTCTTCTCGCCTCACACATTTTGCATCATTCCGATGAGGGAGTTGCACTGCCGTCTTCAGGAACCGTTAGAGTAGGCCGCCGGCATCGGTTCACATTTCAAGTCTCTCGGGACTTAAGGAATTCTGAGGCGGCAACGTGTACTGTGGAGCATTCTGCTCTTGGGTTCCTCACATGGAATTTCTTCTCAACCCAGCCAGCGCCCAGCCACCACGCAAGGCAGGTGACGCCGAGCACATGGGTCTCCCGGTGGGCGATCACTACCGCTAGTCTAATCATAGCTACGCTCAGCGTGTGGGTCTATCAGGCGAATCGCGGGCCAGCGATCTTCGACATCTTAGTCACTCCTGAATCTGTGATCGCACGATCAACTCGACGCGACGTCCAGCCTGCCTCTGCAGATTTGATTTCAGTCCCGAGCGGGACTCGACGAGTACGGTTTGAGGTGCATTCCCGAAGTCTTCGAAGCGGACGGTGTTTGGTGGTTCTCAAGGTCGATAATGCTGTCATTGAGACTACAAGCGCTGACCTAGTGAACGGTATCTTCTATCTCGAGGTGCCCGCCGCAAGGTTAAAAACGGGTACGTATTCGATTGACATCTCTCCTGTGGGGACTTTAGGTGAAGCCAGTAATATCGAAACCTACAGGTTCCAGATATTGTCCCCGGGTTAACCTTAAAGACTTCTGCTCTTGGTTGGGTCTTCTTTCGCTTATATTTTGGCTGGAATTCAGGGGTCGTGATTTGTAGCCAGCTTAACAAGTTACTTTCCGACAAAAACAAAGCCGCCCCAGAAGCGTTCATCGCGCCATGGAGGATAATCGCGGTAGATGTTAGTTTGGGCATAGCGCAGTGCTGCTGCCGGTTCGAGATGTCGTTGGATTAGACCGATGTAGAAGTGCTTCATGAGTTCCGCCGTAGCAGCGTCGTCTACCTTCCAGAGAGTGGCCACGACCGAACTTGCCCCTGCTCGCTGGAGAGCATAAACGAGCCCTATCAGACCCTCACCTTGTACTTCCCTGCCTAGGGCGGTTTCGCATGCACTGAGGACCACAAGACGAGTCTTAGATAGGTTAAGAGCAGATAGGCGTTCCGCCGGCAAGAATCCAGGTATTGGTTTACCGCACTCGTCATATAGAGCCAGGACAAGCCCGGATCCTTGAAAGAGCATTGGGTGGGCGATGGCATGGACAGCGAAATGCACTATCTCGAAGTCGGCTTGCGCTGTAGACAGAAGACTTCTCAGACTGGCACCGGCGCCGTCCCTGACCACAAATTGGTCGATAGGGATCAAATTGGCGACCGCCGTCGCCTCGCCTTGGGAATAGAGTAGCCGGGGTAGGTTGATTCTTGCTGAAGTGGACCCGGATTCAGGGTTCCCGGGCTTTTCCCGATAGCTTCCGGCGGACGGCAGCTTACACGCCTGGCGCTGCACGGGACTGAGTTGCAGACGAACGTCGGTCGGTCCATATATAGGGTCTACGTACATAAGCATCTTTCGCTGCCGAAGCGGACGACTCGCGCGCGCTTCGCTCGACAACAGCAGCCCAACAGAACCGGACGGCACGTAGGATATCTCGTGCGTTAAGAGCAGCGGATCACAGCGTCTGTTCAACCCTTTGTTCTGATTGCAAGCCGGCAATGGCAAGGCGCTGAACGGGATGTAATGAAGTATCCCATCGGGGACAATCATCAACTGAGAATGGTCTCGAACGAGGTGCCAAGCCGAGCCCAGCAGGGCTTGGCTGAACTGGACTGCGGCCGTTTCGTCAGCAGCATTCTGGGCGACGCCTGGGTGCAGCGGTAATCTTGCGTCCTGCCGGTTTGTCTGAAGGCTGACGCCGGCTCGGCCCAGGAGTCGTCGGGCAAGGTTCTCGATGAACTCTCGGCCTGGCAAGGTAAAAACTGACGTGCCGGTCGATGTGATTACCCACAGATAACTCTTTTGATTGCCGAGAGAAAACTCAAGAAATGCTTTCCTTTTAGAGGTCAATCGAGACCTGATCGCGGCGGTTTCTGGTGCTACTCCACCGATGTGTCCCGCCCGACCAAACTCTACTTTGGCGACGCTGAGCCTTGTTGAGGCTTCGGCGATCTGCCGGTCGATTGGTCGGAGCGCGTCCAGAGGTGCATTACGGCTAAGAAGAAGGAGCCGTTGCTCTGAAAGAGCCTGGACACGCTCAGCTAGCCCGCTTAGCTCCACACTCTGGTTTGGCTCGGATTCTATGGGCGAATCCAAAGATTGTCCTTCGAGTTCGTCAAGAAGGCTGCGTGCCCGTGCGCGCTCCGCGTAGGCGAAGGCCTTCTCACCGCGTCCCGTTTGATGTGATTCTCTGTCGATCTCCATCGACACATCACGCGCCGCCTCGTAGTAGTCATACACCGTGGAAACGAACATGGCCCGAAGTTCGTGTTGTCGAATGTGAGTTCGGAGCTTTTCCACAAGATTAATCGCCCGGTCGAGCCAAAAGATTGCGTCGGCCAATCGATGCTGCCTGCGATGCACTTCGGCCAGCCCCGCCATCGCTTGCGCTTCCGAGCGTGGCTCTTTCATAGAATGGGCGAGTGAGAGCGCTCTCTCTATATTGACTTTGGCCTCATCAATTTCTCCTAAACTCAAGTACTCTCGGCCGACAAGGTACGAAGCCTGCGATTCGCCGAGACGGTAACCCTTCTCCGAACGGATCTTCAGGCCCTCCCGGAAGTGCATCAGCGCCTGATGGTGATTACCCCTCGCGTGCTGGCTTTGGCCCATATGAAGCAGCGTTGTCGCTTTTCCGAGATCGTCTCCCGTTTCCAAGCTGAGTTTTAGGGCCTCGCTTAGCGAAACCTCCGCTTGATCAAAATCTCGTTTGGCGAGAAGCGCTTCGCCAATGTGGTGAAGCATGTGGCCTTTCGACCATTTATCATTGGTACTGAGATCCAACGCAGATTTGTACTCTTGAATAGCGTCGTCAATGGCTCCCAACGCCAAGAAAACCATGCCGGTGTTGTGTCGGATGTGCCCTTGCCAAGATTTGTCTCCTGACTTTGTTGCCAGAACCAGAGCCTTTTGGAAAGACGAAAGTGCTTTCTGGTATTGGCCGGTGGAATCGAAGACTCTCCCAATATTGCTAAGGCTGGCTGCTTGTCCCAGCACGTCTTCAGCCGCTGCCCACAGCGGTACGGCTTCTTCGTAGAAGGTCAGAGCCTTAGCGAACTCGCCCTTTTCGTAAAGTTTCGTTCCGATATTGTGCAGAGTCTCAGCGAGGCCATCAGCGTCTTTTACGGTCCGCCACAGCGGGAGCGCCCTTTCGTAGTACTCCAGGGCTTTCGCGTTTTCGCTCATGTTGACGAGAGTCTCACCAATGTAAAGGATCGCGGTCGCCTCTCCGAGCTGGTCCCGCGCTTCCTGTAGAATGGGCAGCGCGTTTCGGTATCCGTCTAAAGCCTTTTGGCGTTCGGAAGGATTGTCACTATCTCGATATTTTTGCCCCACCAAGTAGTCAGGGTAGGCCTTTAAAAGCAACGAGGTTCGCCTCCGATCTTCAGTTGTTGCAGTACGACATCCGAGGACACTCAAACGAAAGTTCCCGGGTAAGGCGTCCCTGTTGCGGGACACAACATCCAGTTGGTAATCGGCTTCGGTCTCAGAAACGATCTCGACCTTCTCGAAACTTCCGGCCGAACTCCAACGGTCTACCTCAAACGGTGGTGCGCTAGGAGGTATCACCCTCAGAAGCAAGTCGGTACCCCTCTGATCAGCTCGAATTTCGCAAATCTCTGCGTGGCGAATGGAGAGTCGGTAAGAGCGGGTTGCGCCAGGTTCGATCTCTTGATTGATCGGTCGGCCCACTTCGATCATGGGCACCCTAACGAGTTGGCAAGCACACGACAGAAGGAAAATAGCGAGGCCAACGACCTTCCTCAGTCCCGGTGAAGCGAGCATCGGCAAATCCAGCACTTAAGGGTCGCCTCCAACGAACCATAATGTTACTACTTTGGAGAGCCGGATCTGATGTTTAGACCGATCACCTGTCACTTTCGGCCCTCGGAATTGCCGACCCGTGGATGCGGCTGCGTCGGCGCTTAGCCGAACCCGTAATCAGGGCAAAACACATGAAGGCGCTGCCCCGAACCGAAGGAGCGCCGCATCGGGTTCGAACGAGTCCGGGCCAAATCGGGGGCTGGCTGCGGCTTGGGGTCTTTGATACGGTTGGCTGTCATGGAACGAGCCACACCTTCTCCCGAAATCCTCCAGTTCCGGGCGGTCCTTCGCGAGACCAGCCCGGGGTTGTAAGCCCAAACCGCCGAAAATTCCGTCACGCCAGATTGAGCCTCGCTATGATCGCATCCAGGTCGATGGGTTGCCCGTTGCCGCGGAAGGTGTAGTGGCCATTCATGTGGATGTGGCGCCAAGCCGCCGGTGAGATCTTCTGGATCATATCCATGGCTTTGGCATTCTGGGGTTCCTCGTACCTGATCAGCAGCCGTGAGAGGATAGCGGAGTTGTAATAGATGATGGCGTTGGCGATCAGCCGCGCACACTGGTTACTGATCTCGATTTCGATGTCGGTCCTGCCGGTGAGTTCTTTCTTGCCGCCGACCTGAGCGATGGCGGAGCGGAGTTGGTGGTAGGACTCGATCCGGTTCTGTGAGCGGTGGACATTGCGTTGCAACTGTGGATCGCGCAGGTAGCGCAGGGTGTAGATGCTGCGGATCGTTTTCTGGAAGGCCCGAATCGCCAAGAGCCGACCGCGGTTTCGACCCAAAATTGACTTTTCGCGATTTTAGTCAGAAACACCCATGATGGAATGAGGAGAACAGTATGACCAGCAAGCTGAGGGGCCTAAAACTCACGCCGAAGAGGCGGTCAAAAGAAACGAATCCGCTGAAGATATTCGAAAGCCTCACGCTTCGCGGCGCTGTTGAAAACATTTGGGACCCCCAGTCGGAAGCGCTGCGGAGCTGGGACGCAGCGAGGGATAAGCCAGACGTTGTGGTGGAAATGAATACGGGCGGCGGCAAAACGCTCATTGGTCTTCTTATCGCGCAATCCATCATCAACGAAACCTCGGGGCAAGTGGTGTTCGTCTGCCCGACCATTCAGCTCATCGAACAGGCTAGAATGCGCGCTCAAGAGTGCGGGCTTGAGGTTGCGACCTACTATGAGGGGAATTGGGATAATGAGGAGGCTTTTACCAGCGCAAACGGCCCGTGCCTCACCAATTATGCAGCGGTTTTCAACGGCAAGAGCATTTTTCGCCGGAAGGAAGTCAAAGCCTTCCTGTTGGATGACGCGCATGTAGCAGGTCCCAGCGTTCGCGCGAGCTTTACACTGCGGTTTAACTCTTCACATTCGGCCCATGCCAAAATCATCAATCTATTCAAGTCATACTTCGAAAAGAGCGGCCATGCTCAGGAGCTGGATGCATTGCTCAATGGGGATTGGATGCCCCTCCTGTTTGTTCCTGCTTTCGAGATTAACCGGCATGCGCAAAGGCTGACACAGATTCTCGTCGATGAAGGCGTTACTGAAGAAAAGAGCACGCTGTTTGCTTGGGAGCATCTGCGCGATCGGCTCAGTCAATGCGCCATCTTGATCTCCGCCAAGGGCATTGAGATATCACCCGTATCCCTCCCGCTTTCCACCCTCGACTATTTTTCGCGGGATACACGCAGAATTTATCTCACAGCAACAATGCCCTCGCCTGTTCAGTTTGCGCAAACTTTTGGAGCCGAGGATGCGCATGTGATTCGTCCCGGTGGGAAGTCGGGCGACTCCCAGCGGCTCTTCGTCTTCGCCCCAGGGGAAACAGATGAAGCGCAGCGAGAATGGACGAAAGAAGTTCTTAAATCATATAAGGCATGCGTGATCGCACCGTCCAAGAAACAGGCCGGCGAATGGACCGACGTCGCGACGTTGTATGACGGAAGCGGCGGACAAGCGGCTGTCGAAAAGTTCAAGAAAGCTGTTCCTCCTAAGAAGATGGTCATGGCCGCTCGGTACGATGGCGTCGATCTTCCGGGGGATTCCTGCCGAGTACTCGTATTGGACGGGATACCTTTGGGATCTTTCGCCATTGAAAGATTCATAGACCAGAGCCTAAACCTAGCGAGCACGCGAACGAGCACAACGGCAATTCGACTGACGCAAGCAATAGGTCGCATTTTCCGGAGCAACACGGATCACGGCGTCGTCATCTTATGCGGGAGCGAAATCCAGAACTGGGTACGCAGCCCTGCCCATCAATCTTTCCTGCCGGAGTTGTTGCAAAGGCAGCTCCAATTCGGAATGCAACTGAGCGAGGCGGTTGAAGAAGAGGAAACTTCGTACGAAGACCTTATAGACGGAATATTGAAGGGTGACCGGGAGTGGGATCGGCTCTACAAGTCGTCGATTGATGCTTACGACACTTCGGAACGCCCCGTCCCTCCGTCTTGGTTAGTCGAGGCTGCGGGACGAGAGGGCGCGGACTTCCTGCCTATGTGGCAGGGCAATTTCCCGGGCGCGGCCAAATCCATTCAAATGCTTGCAGATTTCGTAGGCCAGCATGACAAGAAGCTCGCCGCTTGGTACGCGCATTGGTGTGGCTTGGCGCAAGAGATGGGTGGGCAATCGGTATCAGCCGTTAAATCGTATTTAGAGGCCGCAAATCGTTGCGCTGTACTGGGACGACCGGCTGTTTCTAGCAAAACTGCTCTGACAAGTGTTGCGAATCCGGTTGCTGGCGCGCAGGCCAATCGGATTGCCGAGAACGCGGCCAAAATAGCCAAAGTGCATAAAGCGTTAGAGACAGTTAAGAAAGATCTTCAATACGGAGAAAACACCAAGCCTTCTGAGGAAGCGTTAGCCATTCTTGGGAAGCTGCTTGGGCTGGATGTAACTCGGCCTGATAATGACCATGATCCAAAGAAAAAAACCGGCCCCGATGTGTTGTGGCGCTATGGTCCGTCAAAGTCAGGCATGGCCCTCGAAGCAAAAACGAACAAAAAGACCGGTTCTCAGTATCAGAAGAAGGACGATATCGGTCAGTTCCACGACCATATCGCCTTCCTGAAAAAACACTTTCCCGAAGAGACGTTTTTTCAAGCCATAGTTGGTCGATCCCTGCCCGTATCCATGGAAAGTAACCCGTCGGACGCATTAAGGATTGTTCCCCTAGAGGGGTTCCAAGAGCTAGTGTCGCGCGTCGAGCAATTGTACAACTTCCTTGAATCCTCGACCGATGGCGACGCGCTGCCGGTGAAGGCCGAGCGGTGGCTTCAGACCTTAGGCCTGTCTTGGCCGCAGTGCGTTGACGGCCTTCCCTACACTTTGGCGAATGATCTCAAAAGAGGGGACATCCAGACCGACCAAGCGTTCTGAGATACGTTTCCTGGTTGGAGAGCAGCACAAGGTCGGGGGTCGGCCGAGAAACTGCCTTTAAAATCAACATCGGCCCGGGTGGCCAAAACCGGCGAGATCAGCAAAACCCCAATGTTCCAATCGCGAAAAGTTCGAGGGCGACTGGATAATGTAGTTTCTTATCAATGATTTACAACGCTCACCCCCGACCTCGTGCTGCTCTCGAAGCGATGGGCGCGGGTAAGCCCGTCTTTCAACCGACTTCCGCCGACGCTCCCTTGTACATGCGGTTTCGACAGCAAGCCGGGCAAGAGATGGAGCGCTTCATCAACGAGCACATCGACCGGCGCAAGTCCTTCGCCTTCGAGACAACCCTTCGGGAAGTCACCTTTGATCAAGCCCGCCGTGCCCATCTGAATGGGTTCCGCGTCGAAATGATCTTCATCGCCGGGGGTGATGAACGGGAGCACATTGAACGAGTGGGCGAGCGGGGCGTTCGTGGCGGCCATGTCGCGTCCGAAGCTGCCCTCCGGGATATCTACCGGCGCGGCATGGTCATGTTGCGCCGCGCGTTCGAAGAGAACCAGCGCAAGAACATCGAGATCCTGGCGGTCTTCCACAACCCGCGCGTACCCGTAGGCGAACAGCCGCGGCCCCAGCTCCTCGTCGAAATGGTGAGAGGTTATCCGTCGCCAGAGCGGGGAAGTGCCACGCTACTACCCCAGTGGTTTGAAGACGCAGTGCGGGGCACCGACTTCGCTGTCGAACGGCTCCGGGGGCGTCTCGATAACGAACTGAAACGCTGAGAAGCAACCGCCGCCGCGCAATAGGCGCGGGAAAAAACGAGGCTTACAGGAGACAGAGGCGTCCGTGCTGAATGATGCCCTCAATACGCGCTCCATTGGCAATCGGGCGCTCCTGGTCGAGCACCTGAAATCGGTCCTTCATCGCGGCATCGGTCAGGGCAGGGAAGTGCACCAGCAGCCGGAGAGCTTGCAGGAACTGGCCATGGGTGAAGACGGCGACCTGGCTGCCGGTGGGCAGCGCTTCGAGCCGAGTACGCGTCTCTCTTACGCGGCGCAACAGATCCATGAAGCTTTCCGCTCCGGGGCCGTCGCAATACTCGGCGCTACACGAATTCCAATAGTGCTCGACCCAGGCGCGGCGCTCGGCACCGGTCGTGCCCATGCAACGGCTCAGCTCCAAGTAGGTAAACTCCTGGACGGGCCATTCTTCCATTGGCACCTCAGGGAACCGGGCGATCAATGGCGCGGCGGTCTGCCAAGTGCGCTGATAGGAAGACACCACGATGAGCGTTGGCCGCTCCTCATATGACTGGGCGATTTGCTCTGCCTGGTTGCGCCCGTACTCGGTGAGTGGAATGCGGGCCGGATCGGATGTAGCCGCGCCCGCGTTACTGATCGACTCGCCATGCCGGAAGAAATTGATGCGTGTCGGCTCAGCGGCCATGTCTGGCCTTCTTCGGCGGCGGCAGCGGGGACCGCGCGAGGAGCCGACTCACCGTCGCCGGATGGACCTTGAATAGCCGGGCGGCATCGGCGGCCGTCTTGTGGCCCTTCGATATCATCTTGCGGATCTCGGCTTGCTGCTGGAGCGTCAGCTTGGGTCGGCGTCCGCCGATCCGGCCTTCCTGTCGAGCTAGGTCCAGTCCGGCCTTGGTCCGCTCCTTGAGCATTGCCCTTTCGAACTCAGCCTAAGGCGGTTCTCCGCATTAGGCGGAATTCGAGCGCGATATCTTACGTCAGCGAGTCAATGCCGGCCTGCAGGCTGCGCGCCGCCGCGGGAGAGTCGGGGGGAAGACCGAAGGCGCTCGACGAAGCGGATCTGAAAAAAGCGAGGGCATTGCTTCGTTCCGGCGAGTACACGAAAGTTCAGGTGGCCAAAGAACTGGATGTGAGCCGCCACACACTCTGGCGCGCCCTGTCGGACGAGACCGCCAAATAGCGCTGAAGAAATCCCGGCATTTATCTCTGAAGGTCACAAAGGGGCAGGGCCGATTCGTTGCACAACCACACGTTTTCGCAATCTGCCAACGCATGGTCCGACCCCTGAACGGAGCACTGCATGGTTTTATTGGGGAACCTCAACAGTCCCGTTGAAAAAGCGCTTCTGGAACTTCCTTCATCGCAATGTGGAGGTGCAAGAAGTACATCTCTTTCCCGGGGGAGTAGAACAGTTCCCATGATCTGGCAACGCTAAACCAGCCGGTGAAGAAGAGCCCAGTGCCTCCCTACGAGCTAGGCGTGACATCCCGCGCAGCCGATTGGGATGCCCAGAAATGCCGTTCTCACCTCGTCGGTGTGGCACGCCACGCAATCCTTGCTTGGGCCCAATACATTTCCCCCAGATGCGGTTCACCGTCACGCGCGCCGAAAACGGATTCCGCACCACGTCCGGCCAGTAGCGCCCCCGGCGCTCGCCGTATTGCGGCGAGGCAAGTAGCCGATCAACGACCTTCTCACAGGCGACAGGCGAGCTGTCGCCGAGCACCGCGCCGACTTCACCCGGCTTGGGCGGCAGGCCGATGAGGTCGAGGTACACGCGGCGCAGGAAAGTCCGCCTGTCAGCTTGCAGCGGCGGCGGCATGGGCATCCGCTGCAAGCTGATCATGTGCGAATCGGTCGTAGGGCATGTCGTTGTTGAGAGTGCTGGCGACCCAGTCGCGATAGAGCCAGTGCGGCGCATGCCTAATGGCCCGTGACACCAGTGCGGCTCAGGGCCGCCCACAGGCCCACTGCCGCCGCCAGCAAGGCCAGAATGGCCGTGAGCAGCTTGAGCCACCACAAAGCCTTCCCCTCGCTATCTTTCGCCTTACCCTGGCGCTGTTGTTTGCGCGATTGCGGACGCGTCGTCCGCTTGATGGTCAATTCAAACTCGTCCATTAGGATCTCCCTGTAGAAATGAAATCTACCCGGGGGCGGGCGGTGCTGAAAGGTTCCCCGCTAAAGAAACTGATCAGACCGCCACAGCCCAAGCCTTGCGGGTCAAGATCAGCATATCCGAATTTCCCATCTAATTGCGGTCACCTGCGCAAGGTGCCGCTGAGGTGTCAACGCTCAAGCCAAAGTGCCATCAGGAGCACAGAAACAGACCCAAAACACTGCAAATACTAGCCTGCAGAACGTTGCGCCCGCCCCCAGTTAGCCCCCGGCTCCATCCACCGCCGCAGCAGATGCGCGTCATCACGTCCCCGCCGATGGTGATGTTGTACGCGGTGCGGTTCAATCGCCGTTGATGCTGCGAAATCAACGTTTTACAGCGCAACCACATCATCCGGAACCGCATAGTCGTCGAGCTAGGGAATGGGGTCGAACTTGTGGCCATGGCATTGCGCGCAACCCACGGTGAGGCCGAGGAAGGCGTTCTGATCGCGGCGATTCTCTGTATAATGCCCTTGGGATGCTTCCCAGCCGAGCCCAAGCCTTGCGGTAAACGCTGGAAACAAAGGTATTCCGATATGCCTGCCGGAGCGCTAACTCCGGCAGGCTCTTGTTTTTAAGCCACTTATCTATTCGCCGACGAACTGTTCTTGCACGAATTGGTCGTAGGGCATGTCGGTATTCAGCGCATGAATCACCCAGTCGCGGTAGCGCCAGCGCCCGCCGTGACGCGTGGCATCCGGCGCAGGCAGCGTTTGTGCGATGCTTCTCCAACTGCTGCCGCAGAGGAGTCGTGCATCCGGCATGCTGCTCCACAGGAAATACGAAAGACGGGAGCGGCTGGTCCTTCGGCGGCATTTCTGTTTGAAGTCCACCCTGCCATCGCCCAAGGTGCGGAGCGTCGGCTTCTCTGCACGTGAATCCACGCAAGCTGTCACACCGGAATCGGGAATCGCCGGCGGGATGGTCCGTCTGCAAACTTCGTGAAGCGGTTGAAGCCGCAGCGGACGACCACCCGTGCAGGAGATATCGGAGGAGACAAATCAGGAGATGTCGGGCCAAGCAAATGGTCGTTCGCGGGGAGGCGGCACTTCCCTGCCCTTCGCCTGGCACGTCCAGCAACCACACGGCCCGGCAATGCGTGGAGACATTCACGCCCAGGTCCGCGGATCGATCGGACGATCGCTTTTCCCGGCCCACATTCGCATCACGCGCAGCGCGCGGGCCTTCATCCGCGCACGCTCTCCGCGCCGCCGCGCCCGCATTGCTTCCTTCACGTAATCTCACCTTCGATTCACAGAGTGACTCAACAGCTTTGGGGTGTGCAAGTTTTTGCGCTCTTCAGGTTTTTGAGAAGCGAACGTTATCCGTCGATCAACTGGTTCACCTTATCAACGAAATCGTTGCTTTCCCGTAGTTTCGACTGGATAACGACAAGATCCTTCGATCGAAGCTTCTTACACTTGTGCCGTGTTGCCGTATCGTAAATGTCTCCCGTGATTGCATCCAGCTTTAGCTTCTTCTCATAGTCATGACCGTGCAGTGGGGACGGCCAATGATCGGCATCTGATTTGTGAAAGCGCCAAACGTACCCCTTGGCACGTATGGTCTGTTCCGTGAGCAGCCGAGGAACATCGTATTCCTCGGCGATCGAAGCCTCATCCGTTTCGACTTCAAGGTCGGCGTCAGCGTGGACTTTAGGTTCCTGGTGCTTCGGCAGTTGCCGCAACCCGACGGCAAACCACGAAAGTGGCACCATCCAGTCCTCCGCATCGCAGGTGTAGGTGACATCGAGCTTCACCGTGGCGACGCCGTCTTCGATGGAGAGTGTACCGACCGTCCGTCCTTCGTAGGTGAATTCGTCGGTTTGGGGATCAAATGTAATTGGCATGCTTTTTTCCTCACCTGTATTTAGCGGCCAGCAACTTTTCAGAATCGGGGCGCGCCTTGCAAAAACTATCCTTGCCTGATTGTTATGAATGGTAAAGGCAACCAGCGCCCCCACCCGGCCTCCAGGGTTTGTTCAACCCTAGTCGTTTTCCTCTTCGTCTTCGGAAGGGGCCCACATAGACAAATCCACGGTCACGTCAACTCCTTCGTCGTTGTCGTTCATGATGGCCACAACGTACTTTCCGTCTCGTGGAGCCACGAAGGTAGGGAGTTCGCATTCCCTTACATCCTCCTCCCCTTCATACTGCATGAGCTCCTCGCCATCGAGCCATTTGCGGTAGTCACGGGCCGTACAGATGGAAATGTCTACATAGTCGTCAGCGGAAATGGAGCAAACAAGCTCCTGCTGAGCTTCCATGTCAAAGGTATAGGCGTACTCATCTTTCGCCCAAATCAGGCGTGACTGATGGACCGAAACCAATGGCTCATCCGCCTCATCGTCTTCTTCCTCGTCGTCATCTGCGGCGACGCTGGGCTGAGCACAGATACGCTCCCATTCAAGTTTGTATTCTCTTACTTCCTGAGGAGTGAACCTCCGTCCCAGGCCCTCGTCGCCCGTGACACGGCTGTGATGGTCCAGGCAAACAACAGCTAGGTTTTGGGGAACATTGTTGGAAGGGTTTCCATCAATGTGATGAAGCTGAACGTGCTTTCCACTTTCCCGGCAAATGCAGCACGTATGCCGATTGGCGGCAAGCACTTTCACGGCAATATTGTCGGGAACACTCTGACGGCTCATCTTGGACAAGTGTACTGATGGTCAGCCATTCGATGGAACCTGACGGCGCTATCGCGTCCGGCTGAATGTTGACACGGCCCGCAAACACGGGCTCACCGTCCAAAACCTCCTCGTTCCTGGCCTCCGCGCTCCAATTCCCGCTGCTGTCCCGACCGCGCCAGTTCGTAGATCCGCTGCATGTTCTGATCCTGGAACTGCACCTGGAGACCGTGCTTGGCCGCCACCAGCGCTATCTGTTTTTTCCGCTCGTCGTGGCCAGTCACTTCGAGCTGCGGCCCGAACTTCTGCACCGCCATTTCTAGCCCGGCCAGCACGGTCGCCTCGCGCTGGTCCAGTAGCCAGATGGTCTGCCCGGCATCGAGCAGCGCCTTGCGGCCCTCGATCAGATAGCCAACATGGCCGGTGCGCCGGTCAATCTCGCCTTGAAGTGTCTGGAGTTCGCCGAACAACTTGTGCCGGCGTTGGGCCTCGGTCATGTCGGGCGTGTCGCCCCAATCCCGCCAGTCCCCGCCGTCGGCTCCCCGGATGCCAAACCAGTCAGCCTTGCCTTTCTCCTTCACGCGCCGCCGGTCTTGGTAGAGGAATCCGCGCTGTTGGCTCATGGCCGCCCGGTCGCCCATTTCCGCTCGCTCGGCCACCCAATCCCGGTAGCTCTTCGGCTTCTGCTTGGCCTGCTCTTCCATGAGCCTCTGCTTGAGCGCGGCCCGCTCTCGCACCGACTCCGCGGCTAACACCGAACGCGCGGCTTGCCTGGCATGGGGAGCGAAAGGAAGTTTTCGTAGCTGCTCGCGTCTGGCTCGTTGGTCGGCCGCCAGCTCGCGCAGTTCCTCACGTCCACGATCCTTGGAACGCTTCAGTTCCTTTTCGGCGGCGGTCCGATAGGCCCGGTGGTCCTTCTTCAGCCGCTCGCGTTCCGCCGCCCTCTCGGCTGGGCGCTCCGCTCGTTGTTGCGGATCACGCTTGGCCTCGGGCTGATAGGTCTGCTCGGCATCGCGCAGTTCGATAACCCGCTTCGGTGGCTCCCAGGGCCCAAGTTGCTTTTCGGTTTGGGCCCGATGCTCTTTGCCAGAGAAGTTGTCGCGGAATACGCTCGACGCCTTCACCCTCAGCTCGGTGTCGATCGCGCGGACGGTATAACCGCCCAGCTCTGCCTTCTCGATCGCCAGGCCGTGCTTACGGAGAAGAGTATGCACTCTCTGCCAATCCTCTTTGCCAAGCCGCAAAAGTTCCCGCAGATCTTTCGCCGGCGTTCCCTTCGCGTAGGCTTCCAGGCTCTCGACATCCTGGAAATGCTCGAGCTTCTGCGCCACGCGTCCTATATCCGGCCGGCTGCCGCGTTCGCGGTACGCCACCATGTCCTCGCGCGAGTTCTTCACCGCCCGGCCCAGCTGCGCATCCCACCGGTACAGACCCGGTGAATGCTGCCAGTTCTGTTTGTGTTCGATTTCCCGCAGCGATTTGTCGAGCTCGCGTTTACTGAAGGCCGGATAGTGGGCTTTGTAGGTCTCCGGGTGAATCCGGTTGATGAGCACATGGACGTGGAAGTGCTCCCGGTCATCGTGCGCTACCACCAGGAATTGATGCTCGCCAAACCCGAGATCCTGGATCGTCTTCCGCGCCGCTTCTTCCCACTGCGCCCGGCTCGGCCGCTCGCCTGGCCGCCAGCAGAGCTGATAGTGATAGACCGGATCGGTGACGCGCGGATTCTCGAATCCTACGGCCCGCATCTCGGCCGCCGCCGTTTCGCGGGAAAGCAGGTTGTCCGAAAGCAGATGCTCGCCGCGCTCGACGATCTCATCGGTCACCGGGTCGCGGCCCTCGGTCAGATAGCGGGTGAGAGTTCGAAAACTCGATTTGCCGTCGCGTCGGCTTCCGGCGATTGGGGCCAGCATCAATCGCCACCTGAAGGAACCGAGCTTGCGGGGAGTTTACTTGGCGACGGGGATGCGGCGCACCTGGGGCTTCGCCTTGCTGACCGGAATCGGAACGTCCAGAGACTCGTAATACGCCAGCATGGCCGCCAGGTCGCCCCTGAATCGATCCGAAACCGCGGCACGGTGCGCGTGAATGTCTTCGATGATCTCGTCATACATCATCGCCGCCCAGGTCGTCGATTCCTTCGAGCTCTTCGGGGGAACAGAGGGTGGGTGATTCATAGCCATATTCTCGGATGATCCTTTCCGCCCGGCGCTTGATCGAGGCATTGTTTAGGTGCTTGAAGTTCCAGGTCAGAACGAACTCACACCCGTAATAAGCAGCTACCGCCCAGTGGAGCGCATCGGCCCCGGCCTTGACGGGCAAAGGACCGCGTGGCACAACCAGCAACGCAGCCATCTCCAGTATCGCTCGTTCCTGAATCAGCAATTCGGCTTGCTGGAGTAGCACAAGCCGGGCGGCGGCCTCCTCCGGGCTGATCTTGCCGTCGCCGATTTCGCAGAACTCATCGAACACCGTCTTGGATACGCAGAGGTCGTACTTATGGCGGGAGTCCTGCCACCAGTCGCGCGTGATCCTCTGCCGGTCGGCTTTCCTCGGATCGGTGCTGGGTGTGGCAATCAGATAACGGAAGAAGCTCGTCTCCAGGTAGACCATCGGCTTGCTCATTGGGTCTCCTCTCCCTCTTGCCGGTCGAGCCGTTGGATGGCCGCTGTGATCTCGCCGAGTACCTGGTCAATGGCGTCCCGCTTGTGCTGAAACTTGGTCGCCAGGTGCTTCTGTAAACCGCCCAACCGGCGTAGTTCGTTGATGGCCTTTTCGCTCACCCGGCTCTTGACGGGCCGGTCGAGCGCCCGGCGCCGGATGTACTCACTGACGGTCAGTCCGGCCTTGCCAGCCTCCCCGGCAATGGCCGTTTTTTCCTCCGGCAGGATGCGCAGAATGATGGTTGCCTCGCGCTTCTTTTTCACCGTGCCGAAGGCCATGGCGCGCCTCCTTTCCCCAGCCCCAGCGGGGCGGCGCGGTGCGCCAGAAGGGCGCAGGTGTGGAGCCGGGTCAATTGTCCAGCAGGCTGCTGGACAGTCTTGCTCGCGGTTTCCAACAGGGGTCTCGGGGCGAAGCCCTGAGCAAGGTCGTAGACGGAGGAGGCCGAGGAGCCAAGGGCGGATTGGACTTGGACGAGTGGATAGGAGGAAACGAGCGGAGCGAGTTGACGTATATACACTACGCGACTTGTCCTGGTCTCAGGTGTACTATCTGTTTCTGTTAACATTCTCATAACGCCTTTCTGAAAACTACCATATTGCCTCCACAACTTCAATATGGTAGCTCTTATCTTAGATGCCCCGCTCCAAACGCGTCGCCCTGACACCGGATACTATCGATCACGCTCGAAAGACTCTGGCTTCTCTACCCCCGCCTGTTCCTACTTCTCACACCATCCGCCAAGCTGTTGACCAACTTAAATCCGAAATCTCCAACCTCCGCGATCAAGGCTACACCCTCGCTCAGATCGCCGACCATCTCAACTCCGCCGGCATCCCCGTCGCCGACTCCACCCTCCGCAACTACGCTTCCCAAACGCGGCGCAAGCGCGGGAAAAACACACCCCGTGCCGATGTCCGCAAAGCCCCTTCTCCCCGCAAGGCTGCCGCCGCCGCACCTGCTACTTCCCCGCCCCAGTCACTTTCTGCCGTTCCTCCTGCCACACTTTCTCAAAAAAGCCAGTCTCTGGATATAGAGCCCAAACCCAAACGCGGCTCCACCTTCACCGTCAAACCAGACCGCGCCAAGATCTGATGCCCTATTTCCCAGAAAAGGAGTTTCCGCATGTCTCTCCCCCTCGTCTTCATCGGTGGCAATAAGGGAGGCGTAGGCAAGTCGCTGGCCTCCATGGCCCTGCTCGACTACTGGCTTGCCAACGACGCCAGGAAACCGGTCTTCCTCATCGAGACCGACACCTCCAATCCCGATGTCGCCAAAGCCTACGGCGAATCCGTTCCTCACTTCCTGCCTCAGATTTCCGAACGCGAAGGCTGGATCGATCTGGTCAACGAACTGGATGGGCAGCGCAAAGCTGCCGTTGTCTGCAACCTCGCCGCCCAAACCAACAGCCTCTGGGAACAGTTCGGCGCCACGCTTCTCACCGCCCTGCGCGAGATGAAGCGCCCGGCGACCTGCCTCTGGCTCATCAACCGCCAACGGGACAGCCTCGAACTGCTGGCCGAGTTCCGCGAAATGGCTCCGGGCGTGAAGATCCATGTCCTCCGCAACGCCTACTTCGGCGACGAGCGGAAGTTTGAGCTCTACAACGGCAGCGAGATTCGGAAGGAGATCGAAGCCACCGGAGGCAAAAGTGTCACCTTCCCCGAGTTGGCCGACCGGATCACCGACCAGCTCTACACCCAGCGCCTGACCCTGGCCCAAGCTGCCGATGATTCCATGCCGCTCGGTAGCCGTTCCGCAGTCCACCGTTGGCGGACTGCGTGCGCTGGTCTATTTCAGCAGATCGGATTGTGACCATGGCGATTACTCCAGAAGACTTCGCACAGCTCCAGGAACGGTTCGCCAAGATCCTGGGCCGCCAACCGACGGCGGCCGAGACCAAGGAACTGATGGCCGACAAGGATGAGATGGGTTTGAGCTACCACGATCCATTGTTGGTGCAGTTGATGGCCTTCAAGCGGGAACGGATTGCGCTGGCGGAACTGTTCCGCGGTCATCAGGAAGAGTTCCTGCGCCAGATGGGTGAATTGCGGGACCACGTTCTGCGGGAAACGGATCGAGCTTTGGTGGCGAAAAGCGTCGAAGTGGTACAGGCCTCCGAAAAACAGATGCAGGCGGAACTGAAGCGAATTCTCGATATGCATCGTACGGTGCTGACGGCTGAGGTGAAGCAGTCTACCGAAAACGCAGTCAAAGAGAAATTCAAAGAAACCTGGATCAAGGAGTGGCAGACGGAATTCACGAAAGATTGGAAGGAACAGATTGATCCGGCCTATACCAGGCTTCGAGATGTACTGGAAAATGCGAAGAGGGTGAATTGGCTGTGGATGGTCGCCTCATTCCTCTTCAGCTTCATAGCCGGGATCAGCCTGACCCTGTGGTGGGCTACGAAACGTATACCTTCATCTGCTGACCCGCCGAGCCAAACAGCGCCAGTCAAGCCGCCAGTTCCAACACGTAAGTAATCCATACATATACACTTGATATCATCTGTATAGGTATAGATACAATGCCTCGGAACATGTCTACGGTTGCCCGCCGGCGCGATCTCTTCGCTCAGGGCTACAACGCACGGTCTCTTCAGCGTGCGCTGGAACAGGGCCAACTGAATCGCCTGAGTCGGGACCTGTATTCGATCACCAGTGCGACTGAGGCGATCACGGAGAAGCACTCCTACGTCCAAGTAGCGAGGCTTGTTCCCCAGGGCGTGTTCTGCCTGATCTCGGCGCTCGTGTTCCATGAGATCACGACGCAGGTGAACCATCGAATGCAGATTGCCCTGCCCCGTCCGGCATTCGAACCGAGGATTTCGTTTCTTCCTGTGGAATACTTTCACGTTTCCGACGCTCCTTTCCGGCACGGTGTGGAAGAGCATTCCGTAGAGGGGACTGTGCTGAAGGTGTACTCGCCGGCGAAGACGGTGGCCGATCTATTCAAATTTCGGAACCGGTATGGGACGGACCTGGCACTGGAAGCCCTACGGGATACCTGGCGGAAACGGAAAGCGACCATCAAGGATCTGCACGCCGCCGCGAAGATCTGCCGGGCAGAAAGAATCATGGAGCCGTACCTGGAGGCAACGGTCTCGTGAAAGGATCGAACACGGCCCATTCGATCCGGCAACGGCTCCTGAATTATGCGCAGGCGCACCGTGAGAACTTTGATCTGGTGCTGCTGCCATCTTGGCTCATCTGATCCCACTTCTCGCGGAGTGCGTTCATCTCTTTCCGTGTTTTTGTTAAGTCCGGGTAGTAGGCTTCACCGGTGATCTTTACGACGTTGTATGCCAACACGATATTGGTCCAGTGAATGGCCAGCTCGGCTGCCATTGCATCGCCGTGTCGCGGAAGTAATCCGCACGGGTGACGTTTTCCGGGATCAATGGTGCCTGTGCCTGGACCCGGCTACGACACGAGGATGAGACGTAGCCGGGGGCATCCTTCCCGGCCTGACTTCTTTTCCTCGGACACTCCTAGTTCATCGGTCATGCGGTTATAGGCGTCCTTCATGTCAGTGCAAACCGGTGTTCCTCATTGGACATGGTTTTGAAGGCTGCCTTTCATGGGAAGGGTCTTTGTTCTGGTTTTTTTGGGAGAAGTCTATGAGAACTGTCGCCGGAGCCGGGCAGCTTGTGGATAACAAGCCCGCAGGGCTGGTGGCCAAAGGCCAGTTATCCACAAGCTGCCCGTGGCCTCCTAACGGTTAGGTATAGGATCTTATATAGGTATGCGTGACAAACTGCACGTGACTTTCCGATTCGAGCGTGACAAACTGCACGTGGATAGCGTGACAAACTGCACGTGGATAACTTGATGAATCCACAGGCGTTTGTGGAAAACTCATAGGCCGCTGACGATAACCTTCGGGGCGATAGGAGGCCGGGAATTATGCAGGACAAGCCCCAGGTCTGTTGGCTCGACCTTTGCCCCCGGATACTGCGTGAGGACGACCTTAAGGGTCTTCAGAAAAATGCGGCGGAAGAACCTGAGTTCGGCATATCCCTGCCCGAACTGCGCCTGCACAAGCGACCATCCGAGGGTATAGGGCCGCTTGCCATCAACGCGGCAAAGTCGCTGGGAAAGCCACTTATAGATGTCGAGAGCAAGGGCGTTGTGCTGAAGGGCGGCAACCGCTCGGTGATCGAGCGGCACAGCATGGCGGATGAGCGTCTCGTAGTATTTCTCGCTCAGCTCGACGAAGGACGGCCAAAGGGTGTGCTGGCGCTCGTCCTTGGGATACCAAAGCTCGAAGCCGCTGACGACGGGAACATTGGCCTGCCGCGCCGTCCCCTTTTCATCTGTCGCGAACAGGCGGAACGTCGAGTTGCTGATGGCGGCTGACTGCTGCCGGAACTTTCGCAGTTCCGGGCCGGTGGGGTCCCTGCCCTGTAGCGTTTTGACAAAGGCCGTCATGCTGTTCTGGATGTCCACAAGGCGGGACTGCTTCATCACGGCCTGGGTGTCGAGATGGATCATGATGATCCGGGCCTTGGGGCCGAAGGGCAGCGGCACATCGACCCACTTGTTCGCATTTGGGTCAAAGGTGCGCCCCGCCTCAACCGATAGCTGCACGTAGCCGTTTGAGCGCTCCCAGACGCGCTCTTCAACCTCGCGGTACGGTAACGCGGTCTGGCAGAAAACCGTGTGATGGAAGGCAATTTCGTTTTTGTTGGCCTCGGCGGCATTGTCCTTGATCGAGACGGCGGAGTCAACGAGGCGCAGTTGCGTCTTCGTTGGCGGACGCAGATGCGCTGGCCCCTTGAGGAGGATGTCCCCTACTTTCTGTAGGCCATCATCTTTTTTTGCCATAGGTGCCTCTTTTTGAGGAAGTCTAGCCGCCTCGCGCGTGTCCGTCACGCAGGAAAATCAGTCGCTTGCATACACTCATTTACTCATCTGAGTAAATGAGTAACTCAAATCCTCTCCGGGTATCGGGCTTCCAGAATTTCAATCAGGGTTTCGGTCATGTCCCTGCCCTCCATTGCGCATTGCGCTTTGATTCGGGTATGGAGCGAAGCCGGAATGTTCAGGTTGAGGCGTCTTGTCTGGACGCTTTTCTGCCCCTTCACAAGGCTGTCGAGGTCGGCAGCCGGTGCGGCGACCCTCTTCTCAGCGGGTTTCTTGCCCCAGTTAACTTGCGACATGGATCTTCTTCACTTCCTTTGCGCCGTTAAGCAGTGCGGTAAATTCCTCGACCACGGCGCGGATCTCGCGGGCGGCCTGGCCGTATGGTTCGGTTTCAAGCGCTGTCAGGCCGGCACGGGCAGCCTTGGCGTATTCGGTGCGGTTTCGGATGGCGTTTGCCAGCACCGGAACGTCGAAACTGGCTAGAGCTTCCTGAATCTCTGCCCCGAGCATCGTGTTCGGGAAAAGCCGGTTGATGAGAAAGCGAGTTTCGAGGTTGGGCTTCGGGATGGAAAATTCTTTCACGATGTCGATGATGTCCTTCGCCGCCCAAACGTCGAAGGGCGACGGCTGGACGGGGATCAGCACCATATCACTTGCGGCAATGGCGGAACGCGCCAGCTCATTCACCCGTGGTGGGCCATCGATCAGCACCCAGTCATAGCCGTTGCCAAGGGCGGCAATCTCACGGTGCAGGACGGGTTTCGGAAAACCGATCACAGAGAAGCCGGCGGACGCCTCCCGCTGCGCGGCCCAGTCGAGGGCGGAGCCCTGCTGGTCTGCGTCGATCAGTAGAACTCTCGCATTCGCGGCCAGCTCGGCAGCGATATGAATGCTCAAGGTCGTCTTGCCGACGCCACCTTTTTGGTTGAGAAGCGCTACTACGGGCATGATGCCTCCATGCTGTTGGCCACTGACTGAAAGTATAGCTTCATTTACTCATATACTCAAGTACTCAAATGAAGCGGTGCGGGGATGGCGAACTGGATACCCCGCGGGCCGGGTTCATTGAAAGCGGATGTCATCTGCTGGAAAGCTGCTACCTGGAAACCGACGGCGCTCTCCAATGAGCACACGAAGATCAATGCATTGGGTAGTAGCCCAAATTATTCATACTCACGGCTAGTATATATACTAGCCGTGATACGTCTAAAGATGGTATGCTCATCTCTATGCATCAGAAGACTCTAGCCGTATGGCTTCCACATGGCTAATAATAGTGGTATACCGAACAGTATATATACTGTTCGTATGCTAATAAACAAGGATGCCTAGAGGTCGCCCCACATTCATCCATTTGGCCAAAGGCCAAGTGCTTCGATTCTTCGAGGTGTCGCGGGATCGTGTGTTTACGGCAGACGAACTCGCGGGGATTCTTCAGGAGAACAGAGACACTTGGCGGCTCCCGCAAAGGATGACGGGAACGAAGTTCATTGAGTTTTTGAAAGAGAACGGTTCACTTCGCGAGGTGACGTTAGCGCTCGAAGACGCCTCGCAGAAGCGGGATGTCATTCGGTATGCCTGGGGTGACGCTTCGCCGTTTCATGTGGCGCTGTCTCTTCGGCGGCAATCATTTCTTTGTCACTCGTCCGCAGCGTTCGTTCTGGGGCTCACAGATGTGATTCCACGGCGCATCTTCGTGAATGTGGAACAGACGCCGAAGCCTTCCGACAAAGGAAGTCTTTCCCAGAAAAGCATCGACGCTGCATTCCGTCGTCCACAGAGGTTATCGAATCAGGTCTACCTCTTCGAGGATCATTCGGTCGTGCTTTTGAACGGAAAGCATAGCGGCCGATTCGAGGTCGGTGAGGTGACGTTTCTCGAAGACATCTTTATCTCTTCAAGGCTCGAACGAACTCTCGTCGATTTGACGGTTCGGCCCGTGTATGGCGGTGGCGTCTCACAAGTGCTCGAGGCATTCGTGCGAGCAAGAGAGACGGCATCGACAATGAAGCTCCTTGCTGTTCTCAAACGGCTCGATTACGTCTATCCGTATCATCAAGCCATAGGCTTCTACATGGAACGAGCCGGGTTCAAACCTGAGCAATACGAGAAGTTCAAAGAACCTGGCCTCGAATTCGATTTCTACCTCGCGCACGACATGCGAGAGATGGACTACAACTCAACGTGGCGTATCTTCTATCCAAAGGGACTCTAGCTGTTCTACCAAGCCGAGCACGAAATCGAAATAAAAATCGTAGCCATGAACCGTTCCTCCGACGGCATTTATAATGGCCGGCCAGTCTCCCCGGTGAAATTCTCGCCAATCGGATATTGTTTTTAGGAAGCTCAACGGAACACGCTTCGCTTCAAAGATGTTTCGGATGAGCGCCAGATTCTCCGCAGTTCTAAGGTCGATACTGCGCTCAGTCACAATCAGATGGATATCGTAGAAGTCGCGAGCGCGGCGTGTCCCGGCGCCTTTGATTCCGTATTCCGGCATCTGCTGACAGATGGCGCGCAGTTTCTCGGCCGCGATCATTTCCAGTGTGTAGACCGGAATGGAGTATTCTCCAAAATCGATGGTGATCTTTGAGGCGGTGTATTCGTTTTTGCTGAGGTCAACACTGAAAGTCCGCTCTTGCTTCGGTCCGACCGGCAGGGCGTCCATTCGCATCTTCTCCAGACGGTCCCTGAGCTGGTCGTGCTTCTCACGGCTGATAAGTTTGAAGCTCAACTCATAGCCTCCCCACCATGGGCGATCGTCGTGACCTTGAATCTTTGGTTTCGGAACGAACCGCTCGTCAAACACCACGAAGCCGATAGCAGAAAAGTGCTTTTTAAGTGTGCTGAACAGATGTCGTTGCGCTTCTTCCAGATCTTCAAAATCACCGGCTAAGGAAAAATCGAGGTCGAGCGACGAGCGCAAGGCAAGCTTGTGGGCGATGTGAATTGCATTCCCGCCTTTGAGAACGAGCCGCTCGAAAAGATAGTCATCAGAGAACAAGGCGATGATAGTCTGTTTTCGAGTTTCTTCAGGGTTCATATTCTCCCGTGGCATGAAAAAGAGTACCAATTGAAATGCGTTGGTGTCACACCACGCGATGTCGAGCTGCTCAGATTTGTAAGCTTCTCTTCCTCAGGTGCCCACCCGCAGATGTCAAGGCGGCGCGAAGCGCCCCGCGGAAGCGGCCTGCCTTGACGGCGAGTCGGGGGAGGTCCAGGAGGCGGAACGCCTCCTGGCTGTTTACGCGAGAACCTCGTTCCAGTGTTTGGCCGCAATGAACTGGCTCACGGATAAAGGATTCGCTCGCCGCAAGCAGCGCGGTTTTCGTTCATCGCCTTCTTGAACTCGTCGAGTTCCTACTGGGCGTCTCTTAACTTCTCCGGGTGTCGGTGGCATCTTCACGCCCCCAAGCTGGAGAGCGCCAGGAAGCCGGGGGGTCAGTAGACGAAGTGTATGATTCCAAAAGGCCGAAATCCGTTGACCTCGGCTTTTTCCCGATCAAAATATTGAGCTTTCGACGAAGGGGGCTGTTCGGCATCCGGGACTCGACGTTGATTTCACAGGCCATTCCGCGTCAGATCCCCGGCTTCCTGGCGCTCTCCAAGAACAGCCGCGCTGTCAAGGTCGGGGAGCGGACGATAACGACGAAAGTCCTCAAGATCAACCCTGACAGGGATGGGGGCGTCCTGCTGATGAAGCTGTGCGAAACCGCCAACGAAGAGACATGGTGGTAGCAGATACTGGCGCTGAAGGCGGGCGCGGAACTGCGACACCGTTCTGTAACCATAGGGCGGTGAAGGGGCGGTGCGCCTCCGCTGGTCAGACGAGCGCACCCGCTCGGCGGTTGCTAGTCGGGAGCTGAGGCCATCGTAGGGAACGTTTTTACAAGATGAAGAAATGAGTATATACTCAAGTGAGTAAATGAAGCCAGCTAGCTCCCAAGGATTTTCTTGGCGAGTCATACTGACCTCACTATGAAGTTATTGTGAACCGGAAAACAGATAGCGGCTAAAAATTCCCATCGCTAAAAAACGGTCGGCACAGCGGTCGTATGGCTTGCATCTGGTTAGCGGGAAGGCAAGGGAGGGGATGTCATAAAAGGAGCGGCGGAACCAGCAAAATTCTGGCAAACTCCTCGGGCTGCAGAATGCGGAGCTGCTGATTGCGCGCCATTTCGAGCATGGCGAGGAACAGGTAGACGCGGCGGAGCGGGGTTGGCTGTTGGGCGAGGAGTTGCGAGGCGTCGAGCGCACTGCCACCGGCGGCAAACTGCGCTTGCAGGTATTCGCTCATTGCGGCGATGGTGACGTCGTCGTCTTCGCCCGGGAAACTCTCTCGCCATTGCCGCCGCTGTTGGCTCTGTTGCGCGGCCCAGCGGGCGAGATCGCGGGCTTGTTGGGTGAGATCCCAGACGCTGACGAACGGGGGATCGAGGTCCTCTTCGACCTGCTCTTCCTCCTGAAAGCCAGGATCGCCGCCGCGAGAGAGCCGGCCGGCTTCCTCCGATCGGCGCCGGCCGAGATCTTCGGCGGCCTGTTTGCGGTGCGCGAGGAGGAGCTCGACGATCTCGTCGCGGATTGGGTCGGGAGCGGAAGTCCCCGGCGCCGCCGGCAGCAGTGAGCGCGACTTCCATTGAATGAGCGTGGCCGCCAGCAGAATCCAGTCAATGTCGAGCGGCAGCTGGCGCGCGGCGGCCGCTTGCAGGTAGTCGAGATAGCGGGCGACGAGCGGGGCGAGGGCCACCTCTTCAATCGCGATCCGCTGGCGCCGGACCTCGTCGAGCAGCAGATCGAGCGGGCCGTCGAAGGGTTCCCGGGGCGGGGAAGCGGCGCTCACGGCTCCGGCTCCGTCCCCTCGAAAAACTCCTCGCGATTGGAGCCGGCGGCGTGCAGAAACTCCGCCAGTTGGGCGAGCAGATCGGCGCCGTCTTCGTAGAGGATCTCAAACTGCGCCACCCCGCGCGGCCCCGCCCGCCGCCAGGTGAGGGTCGGCGGCAACGCATCCAAGCGCGGCCGGGGTGCCTCGGGAAACGCCGCCCGGGCCCGAAACTGCCGGGCGGCCGTCTCCGTCCGGGCTTGGGCCAGGTGTTGCGCCACGCCTTCCCGCTGGCGGCGATAGGCGGCGTAGGCGGTGCCAGCGGCAATCGCTTCCAGTTGCCGGAGCAGGGAAGCGCGGGGGAGCGAAAGGGCATCATCGCGCACGACCGCCCCAAACTTGTGGAGCAGCCGGATGCTGTCGCGCTCGCCGCACCCAAACAGTGCCCGGATCTCGGCGCGGCCGAGCCAATCTAAATCCTCCGCCGCGCCGAGCGTGGCGAGAATGACATCGAGCCGGGAATACCAATCGGGGGCGCGGGCCATAGGAATAGAGCAAAAAACCGCCAAGCGGCGCGGTAAAAACTCCTGGGGTTCAGTCTATATGATCTGTCACAGTTCTGTCAGCAAGGAGAGCGGCATACCGCCTGAGTCGCGATACGTTTCTCTTATCACGACTCAGTGCTATGCTCAAGTGGTGTCCGCGAATACAACCGCGCGCCGCCCCCCAGACGGCGGGAAAAAGCTTCGATCAGGCCGCGCAGGAAGAGGAGTAGCCAATGCTTGATCCGGAGTGTTCAGCGGTAAGCCAAATGGCCGAACCCGAAGCGGCGATTCTCGGACTCGCCTCCCCGCCGCCACCCGATCCAGCCGCGCTGGCCGCCCTCGTCGGCCAGGCCCAGGAGTTTTTGCTCCATGCCCGGGCCGAAAACACGCGCCGCGCCTATCGCTCCGATTGGCATCATTTTCAATTGTGGTGCGGGCAGCGGAATGTTTTGGCGTGCCCGGCCTTGCCCCAGACGCTGGCGCTCTACCTGACCGCCTTATCGGGCACCCACAAGGTTTCCACACTCACCCGCCGCCTCTCGGCCATCAGCCAGGCCCATCAAAGCGCCGGAGTTTCCTCGCCCGCCGAAGACCCCGGCGTCCGGCTGCTCATGGCCGGTATCCGCCGGCACTTCGGCACCGCCGCTTCCACCAAACGTCCGGTGTTAGTTCCCGAGCTACAAGCCATGGTTGCCGCCGTACCCGGCAATCTGCTGGGGTTACGTGATCGAGCCATTCTGCTGCTCGGCTTCTCCGGCGCCTTCCGGCGTTCGGAGCTGGTGGCTCTCAATCGGGAAGATACGCTGGAAACCGCCGACGGGCTGGTCGTCACCCTCCGGCGCAGCAAAACCGATCAGGAGGCCGAAGGACGCAAGGTTGCCATTCCGCAGGGCCGGGAAGCGGGCACCTGTCCCGTGCGGGCCCTTTCCGCCTGGCTCGCCGCCGCCGGTATCGCCACTGGTCCCATCTTCCGGCGCGTGAACCGCCACGGGCAGATCCTTCCCCAACGCCTTTCTGGCGAAGGTGTCGCGATTGTCGTCAAGCGCTGGGCCGCCGCCGCCGGCTTCGAGGCGGAAGAATACGCGGGGCACAGCCTTCGCGCCGGTCTGGCCACCTCCGCCGCCATCGCCGGTAAATCCGAACGCGCCATCATGAACCAGACCGGACACCGCTCCTCCACAACCGTCCGCCGCTACATTCGCGACGCCAATCTCTTCCGCGAGAATGCCGCCGAGGGGCTCGGATTGTAAGGTCAAAAATGCCCATCTATCGCTCTGCGCTTCACGTCGGCGGGTGTATTGGGATGAGCGATTTCGTCCTTCACGGAGTATGGGAGGAGCAACGTGAACCCATGCTCATCGTCGGATGACAGCTCCAGAATGGTTAAAAATGCCCATCGCTCCAAAACGGAGAGCGCCAGAAAGTCGCGGGTCAGTACCCTAAGTGTATGATTCCAAGAGGCCGAGGTCCGTTGACCTCGACTCTTGCCCGATCAAAACATTGGGTTTCCGACGAAGGGAGCTGTTCAGTAGCCGGGAACCGACGTTGATTTCACAGGCCATTCCGCATCAGACCCCCGACTTCCTGGCGCTCTCGAGAGTTGACCGGCTTAGCTCCGAAAGTGCCACGGCTACTTTCCGTTCCTTATGAGACAGTCGCATTGATCGGGGTGGTCGTACATTCCGGCCAACAAGGGAGGGGGAATCAATGATCGGGCAATCGAAAGGCATAAGCCAGCTATGGCCTCCTTCTAGATCCGTCGGGGTCGCCGTACGAGGGTTATTCATGGTCATCGTTGGCGCCGCGAATGCTGCTGGAGCGGTGGGCTTCAACCCCGATCTGAATGGGGACGGCGTCGTCAACATTATCGATCTCAGCACGGTGGCGCGCTGTGTGGGCCGAGAACTTGCCGTCACACCGACCTGTCGGGTAGCAGACACGAATGGTGACAATATCGTCGATTCGCGTGACCTGACCTATATAGCTGCATCCTTCGGCAAAAGCGGATTCCCAGTCTTCCCGACGCCAGATCGAGTGGGAATGCACGCTTCCGGGGCCTTGTTTGTGAAGGATGAAGTCCTAGTCAAACTTTCGTCTACCACGCCTAATCCTGATTCCTTTGTCAGGGCTCTCGCGCAAACCACGGGGGGGCTCGTCATTTCAGGGATTACGCAAGGTGATCGTCTTTATCAAATTCAGTACGTCGGTCAAGGCATAGATCTACAGGGGAGGCGGGATATTCTGGAAGCATCCCAGGGGGTCGCGTGGGTCGCCTTCCATTATGTTTTTGACACTCCGCCGGTGGGGGCGATCCCAAACGATTCCGTTTTCGGCGGTCCCACTCTGGTCGGATGGAACAGTTCGAATACGAATTGGCATCTCCGAATGATCGAGGCACCCGGAGCATGGGATGTATCTACGGGATCAAAATTGGCGTCCATAGCGATTATCGATCTCGATTTCGATGCGGTTCACGAGGATCTGAAGGGCAATCTAGACGGCAATATTCGGGGTACACCGACCTCCCATCCGGGGCATCACGGGACGGTTGTGGCGGGTACGGCGTGTGCGGAAGGCAACAATAGCGTAGGAATTTCGGGTGTTGCTTGGAAGTGTGGCCTGCGGCTATACGACTTCGGAAGAGGACTAACATGGAGTCATTTGCGCGTGAGAGACGCCATGAAATGGGCGGTAGATGAGGGCAGCCGGATCGTAAACATGAGCTTGCAGTTTGTAGACACAAATCAATGTCCAGCACCTCCTGTTACTCCGGGCACCAGGCAATATATAAAGGATGTAAATAGTGTTTTGAGTGAAGGTATCCAGTACGCAATTGCCGGCGGTCGCGATGTCTTATGGGTCTTCATAGCCGGCAACGAGTGCCGCGATGCTATGTATGCCTCTCCCGCAAGCCTCGTCACGACTTACCCCGATAACGTGATCGTAGTTGCGTCCGTCTCCCAATCTGGGGAGCTTGCGGCTACTTCGAATTTCGGCTCCATCGTGACCGTTGCAGCCCCGGCAGACGGTATCGTCAGCACGTCTTCAGGCAACCAATACGTTGGGCATCTTAAAGGTACCTCGCTTGCCGCGCCACAGGTGGCCGGCCTTGCTTCGCTCGTGTTGTCGCGCTACCCATCGCTCTCGGCGAAAGGCGTCAAGGCGTGTATCGTCAATGCGGCGGACTCGGCGGGACTTTTGATCACAGGGCCAGTACCAGTTTCCTTTCGCGTCATCAATGCGGCCGAGACGATAGGATGCGGCACGACACATCGCCTCAAGGTGCAGGCAATCGGCAAAGGAACTGTCGACACTACAGATGGTCGAGTCACCGGCTGCGGTGCCATTCCCTGCGTCGCGGTTTACGATCCCATCGACGTCCGGCTCGTCGCGACTGAAGCGCCGGGTGGGGTTTTCAGTCACTGGACCGGGAACTGCTCTGGTGCTGAGAAATCTATCTCCGTCAGGATGTCGGATCCCAAATCATGTACAGCCGTGTTCCACGATGCGCCTGCCTGCACTTACTCAATCGCTCCGATGTCGACTTCGCTGCCCGCGAGCGGGGGTGAGGGAAGCGTGAAAGTGAGTGCACCGACTGGATGCACGTGGATTGCCCTCAGAAGCGTTCAATGGGTCACTATCACCTCCGGAACTTCCGGCAGTGGTGATGGCAGCGTGAAGTTCACTGTCGCGGCGAATACGAATGGCATGACTCGCAACGGTGCACTCGCAATCGGAGGTCAGACCTTTATTATCGAACAGGCGGGCGTTCCATGCACGTTCTCGATTAACCCCACGACAGCTACTATGCCAGCGTCCGGAGGCAGCGGCAACGTCAGTGTTTCCGCACCCAACGGATGCGGCTGGACAGCGTCGAGTAATGCAGGCTGGGCGATTATTACTTCGGGATCGGGAGGAAACGGAAACGGCGCCGTGGCGTTCACAGTCATCAGCAATTCGAGTACGTCCGCGCGGATTGCCACTTTGACCATTGCAGGCCAGACATTTTCTATTACCCAGCAGGGTGCGAGCACGTGTACTTTCGCTATTGCTCCGGAGTCGGGTTTTCATCCTGCAACGGGCGGTTTCGGCAGCTTCAATGTTGCCACGCAATCAGGCTGCAACTGGACCGCGTTGAGCAGTGACACATGGATCACGATCACGTCGCCTAAGGACGGAAGCGGAAACGGCGTGGTGCGATTCAGTGTTGCAGCGAATTCCGGCACTACGGCTCGCACCGGCACAATCACTGTCGGAGACAAGCAGTTCCGAATCTCGCAGGCAGGTCAGCCCTGCAATGTGTCCATAAATCCGGATTCTGCTTCACAAACTGCCGGGGGCGGAATCGGAAGCTTCTCGGTATCGGCACAAGCTGGCTGCAACTGGACAGCTTCAAGTTTTGAATTCTGGATTACGGTTACGGCAGGAACTCCCGGGACCGGAAATGGCGTCGTACGATTCAGCGTCGCGCCGAACTTCAGCACAGTTGCGCGGTCAGGGACGATTCTCGTAGGAGACAAGCAGTTCCGGATATCGCAGGCAGGCCAGCCCTGCACGGTATCCATCAATCCGGATTCCGCCTACGGCTTACCTGCTGGTGGCGCTATCGGCAGCTTTGCGGTGACCACGCAGGCGGGCTGCACCTGGGTAGCGCAGAGCGACAGCAGTTGGATTGCTATCCGGTCGGCCAGAAGTGGCATCGGCAGTGGCACAGTTCGATTCGAAGTGGGTATTAATTCCGGCAGTACAAGCCGTATCGGGTCCATTTCGATCACCGTGGGGAGCACGTCCACAAGCTTCTCGATCAGCCAGAATCATCGATAAACGGCCATGTCCGCGAATGGGCAGCAAGTCAGGCCAGATCTTGTCCAAGACTGCCACGGGTCGGCGAAGACATTCATGAACTCCTTGATCTCGCCGAGCCGTATGTTCGCGCTCGATTTCAGCTAACGGGGTTCGACAAGTATTGGAACCAAAACGTACGCTAAGGAATCGCTCGGGCTCAACGTCAGGTGTCGTCGTCAAGGAAGTCGTCAGCCTCGTAAAGTCCGGCCGGGCTCCGCAACGGCCGCATCTCGCCTTTGAGGACCGA
>JAEUQC010000174.1 GCA_016789905.1 Bryobacterales bacterium
TTGATCCCATAATGGAAGCAAGCCCGCGAGTGAGCGAATGGCAGCGTGGCGGGCTGCTTGGGAGACGCAGGGGATGAGTTTGCTGGATTCGTCGATGGACCAGACGCACGTCAGGCGGTTACTGGCGCGATTGGGCATCGCACAGGAACAATCGGGCGTCTGCCATGAGGAATGGGCGGACGCGGGCGGGGAAGAGATTGAAGTCATCAGCCCCGCCGATGGACAGATGCTGGCCGTGGTGCGGTTGGGCGTGGAGGAAGACTATGATGACGCCGTCTACTTCGCGCAACGTGTGTGGCCCAAGTGGCGCGACCTGCCGGCGCCCAAGCGCGGGGAACTGATTCGAGAGATCGGCAATGAACTGCGCATGGCAAAAGACGACCTGGGAATGCTGGTCTCACTGGAGGCGGGCAAGATTCTGGCCGAGGGGCGCGGGGAAGTGCAGGAGATGATCGACATCGCCGACTTCGCCGTTGGCTTGTCGCGGCAGTTGTATGGCCTCACGATGCACAGCGAACGGCCGGGCCACCGGATGTATGAGCAGTGGCATCCGTTGGGGTTGGTGGGCTGCATCACCGCTTTCAATTTCCCGGTGGCGGTGTGGAGTTGGAATGCGCTGCTGGCGGCGGTGTGCGGCGATTGCGTGGTTTGGAAACCGTCGGAGAAGACGCCGCTGACTTCGGTGGCGGTGCAACGGATTGTGGACCGCGTGCTGGAGCGGCAGGGGTTTCGCGGCGTGTTTACGCTAGTGAATGGGCGGGGGCGCGTGGTGGGCGAACGGATGCTGCAGGACCGGCGGTTGCCGCTGATTTCCGCCACTGGTTCCTGCGCGATGGGGCGGCGGGCGGCGGAAATTGTTGGCGCGCGGCTGGGCAAGACACTGTTGGAATTGGGCGGGAACAACGGCATCATTGTGATGGAAGACGCCGACCCGCGGCTGGCGGTGCGGGCGATTCTGTTTGGCGCTGTGGGCACGGCGGGGCAGCGCTGCACGACGCTGCGGCGGCTGTTCCTGCACCGCTCGATTGCGGCCGAGTTTACCGAGTATTTGTTGAAAGCCTGGGGCCAGGTGCGGGTGGGGCATCCGTTGGACCCGAAGACGCTTTGCGGCCCGCTGATTGACACGCATGCGGTGAAGAAGATGGCGGCGGGGCTGGGCGAGGCGCGGACACAGGGCGGGGAAGTGCTCTACGGCGGGGAACGCGTGGAACTGGACTATGAGGGCAAGCCGTTGTTGGGCGGCTGCTATGTACGGCCGGCGCTGGTGCGAGCGGATGCGTCGATGCCGATTGTGCGGGAAGAGATTTTTGCTCCGATTCTGTACCTGATGGAGTTCGAGGATTTGGACGATGCCCTGCAGAAGCACAACGCGGTGCCGCAGGGATTATCGAGCGCGATCTTCACGGGCGGATTGCAGGCGGCAGAGCGGTTCTTGAGTCATGGCGGCTCCGACTGCGGGATTGCCAATGTCAACATTGGCACCAGCGGCGCGGAGATTGGCGGAGCGTTTGGCGGCGAGAAGGATACGGGTGGAGGAAGGGAGTCAGGCTCGGATGCCTGGAAAGCGTACATGCGGCGGCAGACCGTGACTATCAACTGGTCACGCGATCTTCCGCTGGCACAAGGCATTGCATTTGACCTATGATCTAACCTTGTGACTATGTCGCCCAAGGCGGCGGGTCTACCCAAATTTGGCATGCATAAATACGTGATTTGTGGCCCGCAAGGGTCCGGCAAAGGAACCCAGAGTGAACTGCTCTGCCGGGACTATGACCTGGTGCATATCTCGATTGGAGATATATTCCGGTGGAATGTGAAGCATCATACGAAACTCGCGGCGCGCATTAAGCGCATTACCGACGCCGGAATGCTGGTGCCCGATGAAGTGGTGGACCGCGTGGTTCGCGACCGGCTGGACCAACACGACTGGAACTACGGGTTTGTGCTCGATGGCTTTCCACGGACGCGCGCGCAGGCGGAGTACTTGTTTGAAAACTGGAATCTCGACAAGGTTATCTATTTGGAACTTACTGATGAGGTAGTCTTCCAGCGGGTGATGTATCGGGCGCGGATGGGGCAGGGAAGTGGCTTCACCAAGCGCGCGGATGATAACCCGGAGGCGCTGATGATCCGCTTACGCGAATACCATGAGAAGACCAAGCCGCTGCTTGAACTGTATTCGAAGCTCGGGATGTTGATCACTGTGGACGCGAGCCAGAGCATCTCCTCGATCTATGCCGATGTGCGGCGCCAGTTGGGTCTGCCGGATCCGAACGTGGCGGATGCGGTGACGGTGTAGCCCGGGCGTTTAGTTCAACTGGATTTTGCGATAGACGGCGGCCAGCGGGTTTTCGACGCCGAGTTGTTCCAGACGGCAAATCCCGTCGGGGCCGCTGGCTTCGCCGTAAACCCATTCGCCGTCATCGCGGCGGGTGTACCATTCGATGCGCATTTCGTCTTGTGAGACGAGAAGGTATCCGCGCAGGGTTTTCAAACGGCGATACTGCCCGAACTTCCGGACCCGGTCCCAGCGTTCGGTGCTAGGGGAAAGGACCTCGACGACGAGAGACGGGTTTGTGATCATGTCGCGGACGCCAGTTTGGCCCTCTCCGCAGAGTACCACTACGTCAGGTAGAGGTATGCGCCTTCGGGGGAGACTTGGAGGCGCAGTTCGGCGACGGAAACATTATGGGGGCGATCCTCGAGCGCCGATTCCAATTCATGGGCGATTCGTGAAATCAAGAACGAACGATTCTTGCTGCCGCCAGACATGGCGAATACCTGACCATCGATGTACTCGCTGCGAAACTCCGCTTCACGATCGGCAGCGAGATATTCCTCTGGTGTGACGTATGGAAGTGGGCGCTCCGAGATGCTTCCATACTACCCCGATGGGGGCGGACTTTAGAAGGAGCTACCGCTTCGGACCTCGAGGCTGCGCGTGCCGCGCTCGGTGATGGTGATCACGCCATCCTTATACGTCACGTTCTGCACACCCTGCCAATTGGCGGGTGTGGTGGCGAGGAAGGCTACGTAGGTGCGGGTGGTAGTGGCGCCGGCATCCAGATAGGTCACCAGTTTGCGGCCGAAAATCGTTCCCTTCTCGATGAGCACGCCAAAGGGCTGATGGAGTCCGGTGGTGCCGAATTCGAGGCCGCGGGCAAGCGGTTTGTTGGCGCTGTCCACATGGCGCCAGGCGTTGAACCAGGGGTATTCGCTGGTGCGCCAGATGTAGCCGAGCACGAGTTTGTGCGTGGGGCTGGAGGCGGTCGCCCAGCCGATGGGTTCATCGACAACGTAGCTGACGACGTTGGGCATGGGGTCGTTGGTGAGGCGGCGCATATCGACGGCATGGCCTTCGCGCAGGGCCTGCGGCCAGAAGACGCTGGGTTCCTCCGGATGGGGCATGGGGGACGACTGCATGAAGCCTTTACGGGCGTTGGAATCGACGAGGGTCTGCTCGTCAAGGAACGGTGGGCCGATGGTGGGATGCTGCACCATGTTGTAAATCTTGCCCATTTTATTGGTGTTGGTGACGGTTTCCTCCACTTTGAGCACGGCGCCATCAATGCTGGCGCGGCGCGTGACAGCGAGGCCGGCCATGGGGAGGCGGGCCGACATGGTGGTGGAATTCGCTGTGGCCGCGTCAACCTTCCACTCCACACGCGTCGCCTCTCCGTGATAGGGCACGCCGGCGGCGAGTTCGCCGGGCGACGGCTGGCCCCACCGGTCGAGACAGAGGAAGTGCGCCATGGGGCGGAGGCGTTCGTCGCGGTCAGCGGGGCCGATCCAAACGAGCGGGTTGAGGCCGCCCTTCAATTTGAAATTGACGAGCGAACCGCCGCCGACGTCGAAGGTGGCCTCAGCGGTGGCGGAGCGGATTTCGGTGACAGGGCGTTGGGCGAAGGCCAGCACCGCGCACGCGGCAAAAAGGAGCGGGCGCATGGCTATGCCTTGGGCAGGCGTGTGGATTGGCGCGATACCATTTGCCATTCCTTGCCCTTCTTGATCCAAACCTGCAGCACGTTTATATCAAAGCCCTGTGGTTCGATGTGCATATTCATGTTGACGAGCACTGTATTGTTACCGTACGTGCGAATCTTGACGTCGCGGTGGGTGTAGGTGGGCTTGTTCTTGACGAGCGCGGCCACGGCTTCGGCTTTGTTCTCGAACTTGGCGCTGGAGTGGCCGAAAATGATCTCGTCGGCGAGAAGCGCGTTGAGCGTGGCGGCGTCGCCGGCCTTGGCGGCGGCGTCGAACTTGTCGAGATTGGCTTTAATGATCTCTTCCGCGGACGCGGCTGCGAGCGTGAATGTGGCGGCGAGAAGGAGTATGGCTAGTTTCATTGTTCAGCTTTCAATTGATTAACGACACTATCACTTCGATACGCTTCAATCAATGCGCTGTTATCACATTCGGCGAAGCCCAGCGCTTCGGCTTGTGCAAGGATTTCGTTGTGCGCCTGGGTGAGTGGGAGGGCGATCCCGTTTCCTTCGGCTGTGGCGAGGATGATACGGACATCCTTGTGGTGCTGGGCGAGACGTGCCTCCGGGGTGTAATCGCGCGTCAGCATTTTTGGGCCTTTTCGCTCCATGATGACCGATGCCGCTGGGCCGGACTGCAGAACTTCCAGAGTTGTTTTCGTGTCGAGACCCGCGTGTTCGGCAAAGGCCAAGCCTTCGGCGAGAGCGGCGCGGTTCAGCCCGAGCACAAGATTGAACGCGAGTTTCATGCGCGCGCCGCTGCCAGGCGGTCCGCAGTAAAAGATCTTGTCGCTGAGCTTTTCCAGGACGGGCCTCGCGGCGGCGTACGCCGATGGCAAACCACCCGCCATCAGCAGCGCCTGTCCAGCCCGCAGATGCGCGCTGGAGCCGCCTATCGTGACGTCGAGATAGGTTGTGCGCTGCGCGGCGAAGTCAGCCATTTCGGCCGGGTCGCCGGTAGTTGTGTCGATGATGAGTTTCGTCGCCGGGATGGAAGGAAGAAGTCCGGCCGTGACGTGGGAATCGGGCAGGCAAAGGATGAGTGTATCGGCCTGTTCCAGTACCCATTCTGGGTTGGGCGCGAACTCCGGCCGCAAGGGGTCGAAGCCGATCCAGGGTTGGCTGGCTTGGCTAAGCCGGTCAGCGATGGCGGAGCCGAGCAGCCCGACGCCGAAAAGTCCTATTGGTTTTTCAGCCATTCGTCGTAGCTGTGCTTGCGCGGGCCGGTGTATTGAATCGTGTCGAAGAAGGCCGCGTTACCATTCATTCGCGGGTCGCCTTCCTCCTTTAACGTCTTCTCCATGCGGTCGCGAAGGGTGCGCATGGTGAGGGCGTGGGTGCGGTCCGTGGCCAGGTTCTTCATGCAGTCGGGGTCTTCGGATACGTGATAGAGCTCTTCGGCGGGGCGCTTGCCGAAGGAGCGTCTATAGTTCTCGTCAAACGTTGCAATGAGCATGGTCTTCGTGGGTGAATCGTCAACGTTGCGGTACCCGGTCTCAGGGTTGCCGGCAGGCCAGGCGTCCGGTGTATAGTTGCGGACGTAGAGCCATTGTTTGGTGCGGATGGCGCGCACCGGGTAGCCGGCGTCGTTGGGTCGGCCAAGATCGTGGCGCTCCTTGGCGACGACCATGGTGTCGCGCGTGGCGTCCACGGTGCCGCTCTTGCTGGACTTAAGGACGTCGAGGAAACTCTTACCGGTAATGGTTGGGGACTTGGGCACGCCGGCGAGTTCCAGGAACGTTGGCGCGAAGTCGCGGGTGTTAATGAAGTCGTCCACGCTGCGGCCGGCCGGGATGTTCTTGCCCCAGCGAACGGCGAGCGGGATATGAAAACCGTGTTCGTAGATCTGGCCTTTAACCCTGGGGAAGGGCATCCCGTGGTCGGAGGTGACGACGATGAAGGTGTTGTCGAGTTCGCTGGTTTCTTCGAGTTTCGCGAGGACGCGGCCGAGATGTTGGTCAATCCACTCGACTTCAAAAGCATAGTCGAGCATATCGCTACGGACGATGGCGTTGTCTGGATAGTACTTTGGCACACTGACTTCGGCGGGGTTTTTGCCGGCGCGGATGCCGGAGCCGTCTTCGTATTTGCGGTGGGGTTCCTGGAACCCGAGCCAGAAGCAGAACGGTTGGTCTTTGTTGGTGCGTTGCTCCAGAAAGTAGTTGAAATTGGAAGCGTAGTCCACCGGGCTGATGCCGTTGGCCGGCGGGGCGTTACGGTGCTTCATGAACGCCGGGCCGGCGGGGTTGTGCTTGAATCCGGTGGACTGGAAGTCACCGGGTCCCCATCCTTTGCCGGTGTGGCCGACGAAGTATCCCGCCTTCCGAAGAACATCGGGATAGACCGCGAAATCGTTAGGGAAAATGCTCATATGGTTCACGGCTTCTTTGAGTTGCCACGAGTTGCGGCCCGTGAGGATAGTGGCGCGGCAGGGGCTGCATTTGGGATTCGACGTGAAGCAGTTGTGAAAGAGCACTCCTTCCCGCGCGACGCGGTCAAAATGGGGAGTCTTTACCCACTTGGCGCCATAGGCCCCTGCGTGGCCGTGGCCCCAATCATCAGCAATGACGAACAGGATATTGGGGCGTTTCGGCTGGGCCTGCATGGGGAGAGCAGCGAGGCCCAGGTGGCGAAGGAAGTCGCGGCGTTGCATAACTGCCTACGACTTTATAACAACGTCGGTACGAAACGCTGTGGAGTGTGCTCCGGGGGCCGTAGCGTCTTGAAGCTGTTCCCACTGCAGCCTCGGCCAGCCAATACAAGCCAATATGGTATGCTTTGGACTGTGCCGTTATCGGATGCATCGCCGAGACTGGACGCCCACTCCACTGAGCCGCTGTACCGGCAATTAGGAGTGTGGCTGCGCGAACAGATCGCAGCTGGGCGGCTGCGTCGCGGCGAGCGATTGCCGGCGATGAGGGAACTAGCGGAACGGTTGCAGTTGAACCGGGCGACGATTGCGTCCGCGTATTCACTCCTCGAAGCAGAGGGGTTGTTGTCCGGACACGTGGGGAAGGGAAGCTTCGTCTCGGGCGTCCCTGCGGAGCGTGGCGCCGGGTGGGGCGCGATGGCACGGCCTGCGGCAAAAATATCCGCTATCGGTGGTGCCGCGATTCGCTTCGATTCCTCGCGGCCTAGCGAAGATCTGTTTCCGTTGGATGAGTTTCGGGCGAGTTGCCGGGAAGTGCTGGAAGGAAATGGCGCCGCGCAGGTGTTGCAGTTGGGTGCTCCGCAAGGAATGCCGGCGCTGCGTGAATACCTGTTGGCTGAGGCCGTCGGTCAGGGTGTCGCCGGGCCGCTCGACGACGTGCTCGTGACGAGTGGCTGCCAGCAGGCGATGGACTTGATTGAACGGCTAATCACGATGGACGGGGAAGCGCGGGTTGCCGTGGAGGATCCAGTCTACCCAGGTGTGCGAAACGTTTTTGGAAAGAATCGCGCAAGGCTCCTCGGAGTGCCAACGGCGGAGGACGGAATCGACCTCGATGCGCTGGAGGCGATTCTGGAGCGCCAGAGACCGAAACTTCTCGTGGTGACGCCGTCGTTCCAGAATCCTACAGGAGGAACTCTGTCGGAGAACGCGCGGCGTAGCGTTGTGACAATGGCCCAGCGGGCCGGGACCCTGATTGTCGAAAACGGAATCTATGCGGACCTGCGTTACAGTGGGGCGCCGCTGCCGGCTGTGCGGACTTTTGGGAGTGAGTCAGTATTGCAATTGGGCAGTTTCAGCAAACTCGCCTTTCCCGGGCTGCGCGTCGGCTGGGTGTTGGGGCCGAAACCGGTGATCGCCCGGTTAACGCAGATACGGCATTGGTGCGACTTGCACTCCGATCAACTTTCGCAGGCGGTCCTGTTGCGATTCGCGCAGAGCGGACGGTTGGAGCGCCACCGGAAAAAGATACTGCAACACGGGGCCCGGCGATTGCGCGCGGTTCTGGATGCCTGCGCTGCGCACTTGCCGCGTGGGAGCCGTTGGACCAAGCCGGAAGGCGGCATGAGTTTGTGGGTGGAATTGCCGGAACAGGTGGATACGGAGATGGCATTGGAAGATGCGCAACGTGCCGGAGTCGCCTATTTGCCGGGACGCGCGTTCGCGGTAGCACGGACGTCGGCGAACGCGCTTCGGCTGAGCTTCGCGGGCGAAACGCCGGCGCGAATCGAAGAGGGTGTGCGGATCCTGGGCGGTGTGCTCCGGCGGCACGCCGAACGGCGGTTGTCGCCGGTGACAGATGTGGAGACCGCGGTGGTATAGCCGCGAAAGCTGAGGAGTGACGAGCATGATACTGAATGAAGAATTTCGACTGAAGATCGGCTTGGCCGAGATGCTGAAAGGCGGCGTCATCATGGACGTGACCACGCCGGACCAGGCCGTGATCGCCGAAGCCGCGGGTGCCTGCGCGGTAATGGCGCTAGAGCGGGTTCCTTCCGACATCCGGCGGGACGGTGGCGTCGCGCGAATGTCGCCGGTGAGCATGATTCGCGGTATCCAGAACAGCGTTTCCATTCCCGTAATGGCAAAGGCGCGTATAGGACACTACATGGAAGCGCGCGTCTTAGAAGTTTTGGAAGTGGATTACATCGACGAAAGTGAAGTGTTGACTCCGGCCGACGAAGAGAACCACATCGACAAGCGTCAGTTCAAGGTCCCGTTCGTATGCGGCGCCAAGAACCTGGGCGAAGCACTGCGGCGAATTAGTGAAGGCGCTGCGATGATCCGCACGAAAGGCGAAGCGGGTAGTGGAAACATCGTCGAAGCTGTGCGCCATATGCGCACGATTCAGCGCGAAATGAAGCAGTTGACTGTGTTGACGCATGATGAGCTGTACGCCGAAGCCAAGCGGCATCAGTCACCGATTGAACTAGTGGAATTTGTGGCCGCGAACGGGCAGCTGCCGGTGCCGAACTTCTCGGCTGGTGGCGTGGCCACGCCTGCGGATGCGGCCTTAATGATGGCCATGGGCGCCGAAACCGTGTTTGTGGGATCGGGTATTTTCAAGTCGAATGATCCAGCCCGGTTTGCGAAAGCGATTGTGAAGGCGACGACCTATTGGAAGGATCCGGTGAAGGTGATGGAGGCCTGTGATGAAGTTGGCGTCAGCGAACCGATGCGCGGGCTGGATACGTCCAAACTGCCGGCCGAAGAGTTGATGGCCAACCGCGGCTGGTAGGGTCATGGCGCATATCGGTGTGTTGGCGCTGCAAGGGGACTATGAGAAGCATTCGCGTTCCCTTGCAAGGGTGGGTGCGCAGACCTCTGAAGTCCGGACAGCGGCGGAACTGGAGCCTTGCGATGGACTTGTGATTCCAGGCGGCGAGAGTACATCGATGTTGAAACTGCTGGATCGCGAAGGACTGTTTGAACCATTGCGGCGATTCGGCGCCCGGAAGTTTATATTTGGCACATGCGCGGGGGCCATCTTGCTGGCGACGCGTGTAGAGAACCCCGAGCAACCGTCACTAGGGCTGGTGGACATCGCTGTTCGGCGAAATGCGTACGGCCGGCAATTGGATTCACGGGTAGCTTCGATTGCCGGTGTGGGCTTCGGCTCGATGGAGGCTGTCTTTATTCGAGCGCCGATTATTCTGAGTACCGGACCAGCGGTCCGGGTGCTGGCCCGGTATGGCAATGACCCGGTTTTGGTGGAGGACGGTCGGCATGTGGTGTCGACGTTTCATCCGGAGTTGAGCAATGATGATCGGGTGCATGCATATTTCTTGAAGAAGGTGACCGGGTGAAGAAAATCCGTGTATTGTTCGTGTGCGTCGGCAACGCGTGCCGCAGCCAGATGGCCGAGGGGTTTGCCAAGTATCTTGGCGGCGATTTATTGGAAGTGCAAAGCGCGGGCATGATGCCATTGGAGTCGGTACCGGCGCTGACACGCAAGGTGATGTTGGAGCGAGAGATGCCGATTGACGACCAGTATCCGAAGGGTGTGGAGGTATTCAGGAATACGGAGTTCGATCTAGTGATCAACATGAGCGGGATAATGCTTCCGAGAGGGCTGAAAGAAAGGGAGCGACGATGGACGGTGGCGGATCCATATGGTCGCAGCGAGGGAGTTTACCGCCAGGTGCGTGATGAATTGGAGAAGGCGGTGACGGAATTGTTGAGCCAGATTCGTGACTCAGATGGAGCGATTCCCTCAGGGTCAAAGGCACGTCGAGGGGTATTTGGGTTTCTAAGAGATTGACATCTGAGGACACTGTTGAGAAAATAGAGTTTTGCCAAGCGAATTGCAGTCTTCGCATCGTGCGGATGTGGCGGAATTGGCAGACGCGCTAGATTCAGGTTCTAGTTCTCGCAAGGGAGTGGAGGTTCAAGTCCTCTCATCCGCACCAATAAAATCAACAAGTTACAGAGATTCTGACGCCCTCCATCGGAGGGCGTTTTAGCGTTTGTGGGACTATAGTGGGACAAATTTCGAATTCCGAGTGGTTGCGAGGCGTTCTTTGCTGTTTGGTTGGGTAGTCATGTGGGACTTTTGTGGGACAGATTTGTCCCACAAACGATGCTCCGCGGATCGGCTGACCGCGTGCCTGGCGACCGGTTTCGAGGGGTCGAAGACTACTCGGTTTGGTCGTCGCCTGGGGACGTGGGCGGAGTCGAGTTAGCGTCCTTGGAGCGCCGCTGCCGAAGATGCCGGTCCAGTTTCTCTGCGGCGTCCGTCAGATCGGTTTCGGAGACGATGTTGTAGCGGTCGAACACGGCTCTGGTTTTGTGCCCGGAGATTCTCATGGAGACGACTTCGGGAACGCCTGCGCGGACGAGATTCCGGACGCCGGTCCTGCGCAGATCGTGGAAGAGCTTCGCCGGTTCGCCACCGGAGTCTACGAGCCCGGCCCGCACACAGGCACCGGCCCACGCTGTCTTGAAGGAACGGATCGGCTGACCTTCGCGCGCGAAAACCCACTCGCAGTTGGGATAGAGTGCATCGCGGGTTTCCTTTTGCTGCCTGAGGGTCAGAAGCACGTCGGCGACGAGCGGGATGATGCGCGCCTCATCGTTCTTAGTCGTGCCGGGTTCGAGGCGGACAATTCGGTGATCGAGATCCACCTGCGACCACTGGAGGCTCAGGATCTCGCCGCGACGGCAACCGGTGTAGTAGGCGAATGCGAGGACTGGGCGCAGGTAGTCCGGCAAGGCTTCCATGAGTGCGTGATACTGAGCGTCTTCGAAGAAGCCCTTCCGGACGTTGTTCTCCTCAAGCGTCGGGATGAATGGCACCTTCGCAACCTTGGGCGGAGTGGTCATCCGCGCCAGATTGAAGGACCGCCGCAGGAGGGCCAACTCCCGGTTGACCGTTCCGTTGGCGATGCCCTTCTCTTGTCGAACGGCCATGTAGCGCTTCACCAGGTCCGTGGTTAGCTTCGATGCCATCACGTTTCCGAAGAACGGCTTGAGGTGGGTTCTCACGACGAGTTCGCACCAGTCAACACGCTTGCCGTTGACGCGGTAGTCGACGACCAAGTCGTCCAGCAGCATCGCGATGGTGGCCTTGTCGGTGCCGAGCGAGGCCTCACCGAGGTCACGCTCGCGGACGATCTCAGCCATCACACGTTCGGCGTCCTTCTTGGTCCCGTGAAAGGTCCGGTTGTCGAAAAGCTTCTTCTGCGTCTGCGGATCGCGGCCGAGGAACACCCGGATCAGCCAGACGTTCTTCCCGCGCGGTATCAATTGTCCTGCCACGAGGTCATCCTAAGGCAGGTCCTGCTGTTCCCCAAATGAGTTGGGCGCGGTCTGTGAGGCGCAGTAGCAGGTCGTTTGGCGGGTTGTGGAAACTCCGGTACTAGAGAAAGCATGAACCCGATTCTCCTTTCCGAAACCGAAACCAACGGGCGGCCACAAATCTGCCTGTTGCACATGGATGAAGTAGCCAAGCGTCTCGGCGTATCGCTCCAGAGGGCCTATGAATTGGGCCGTCAAGGGCTTCTGCCGATTGTGCGTCTTGGCCGTCAGATGCGAGTCGAAGAACACCGATTGGTCGAATGGATCGCGGCCGGCGGAGCCACACGCCCGGTCGAAGATGAGCAGTTCGGGCGAAAGCGGTGAAGGTTCGAGCCGAACGGCTTGGTCGCAGGGACATCCCAGGATCGAATGGATCGCTCGATCGAGCCCGCGCAAATGATTCTGGGATGTCCACTTTGTCCTGCTGCAAGCGGCGAGTCAGGTCTTTGCGTCTCGTGGCCCGGGAGAGGTGGCAGCCCGCCACGACCTCCGTGAGGCTCTCCTGAGCACCTTGGTAGTCGGGGGCGCTTTCAGCGTACAGGCAATTTTCAGCATTCGCTGAAAGACGTCACTTCACTGAATACTGGCTCAGGCCGCTTAGTGTCGGGAGCACGCAGGTTGACGCCTTTAGCCGCGTCAGAATATTCCAATGCTCAGCAAGCGGAGCGCGGTTTGCGCGCATCCATTCACGGGTTGCGGCGGGCATCGAATCCCAACACAGAGTATCTTCTTGCAGCAGGCGCGCGCGTTCCAACTCGCTTACGGCCATCAGTCCGCCGGGCGTATCGACAGCGGCCACCTGCAGCACGAAACCTGACCGATTTTGCAGATTCTGAAGCTTCGCTTGGCGTACTATTGCGCCGAAGTCGAACTGACTCTCAAACGTTGCCACCAGCCAAGGCAGAGCCTCGACGACTCGGGCATCTACATCTGACTTAGCCAGAACCGTCATGAGCAGATTGCCTGGACGGGGTCGCGTCCGGGACTTTGCGATGTGAGCAAATCCTGGATAGCCGAGTGCGCTCAGTTGTGCACGGAAGAGATCGTCCGACGACTCTGGCCGATTCATGCCCGCGGAAGTCTTCATCCGATTCCGCAAATCCGCAGTCAGAGGCCGCGCACCCTTTTCAAGCAGCGACAGGTAGGGCTGCGAGACTCCAAGCAAACACGCCGCATCGACCTGCGTTAGGCCGTTTCGCTTTCGCCATCGCAACACGTCCGCCATTCTCTACTCTAACCTTCTTGTAATATTACAAGACGAGCGGCAAGATTAGCGGAGGAAACCGGGGTAGCGATTGGCGCGTACCGCTTCGATGTACTCGTCGGAAAGCTTCCATGGATCCCCATGGAGACGCGGAACCAGTTCGGTCCATACCCGACCTACAGCGGCGACAGCTTCATCGTCGTCGAATGTGATTCCGGCGGGCAGCATGGGAGCCACGTCCTCTGTCAGGCTGAACTCAAGCCTCTCCAGCAGACGCTGTTCGGCAGCAGCGCGGCCGATGGTCACACCTTCGAGCGACAGGTAGTGCTCGAAACATCGGATCAGCTTTGACGGATCCATGGTCAATTGCTTGAGTCCCTCGTTCAGATCGAAGAGGTCACGGTTCTTGCGCCGCTGAAGCAGCGCCCGCAACTTCGTCCCGAACAATTCCTCTGGCTCGAAAGAAACAATTTCGGTGCGTCCCTGGTACCAGGCGTTCTCCACGCCAAACGGGTAT
>JAEUQC010000003.1 GCA_016789905.1 Bryobacterales bacterium
TCATCCTCCCCGCCGAAACGGCCGAAACCGGCGACGATGACGAGTACGACTACAGCGATCTGCCCCGAAAAGTCGCCTAAACCGGTCACAAAATCGCGCGCGATCCAATGGGCACACTCGAAGTGTGTCTACACTTCCGGCTGCTGGTCCTGCTCAACCCTCGCCAGCCACCCGGACCCGTCTTTGCCTTGAAAACGTTCTCCCCAAGCCGCTGCTGTTGCGGTGGCGGAGCGGTTTTGTTCGGTGTTTTCTGCGTTTTGCATTAGGCCGTACCTGCGAAGGACTTCCGGCCACTCGATCTGTGACAACTGAATATACCTGCTTCCGGGCCTGCCGAGCCCGAAATCCGAGTACACCCCGGCAATCGTTTGCCGGGGCGCGGGCATCCGCCAGCTTCATCCGGATGATCATTGCCTCGGCCAGTCTCTCGTCGACTCCCAGTTGACGCGGCCACCTGGCATGGGGCAACGGAACAGCCGAACGCCAATGCTAGCGGCCAACAACAAGGAGGCATTCGCGGCGCAGTCCCTCGGCCAGTCTCTCGTCGGCTCCCAGTTGACGCGGCCACTCGGCATGGGGCCGCGCCAACTTCTCAACACCCTAATGCGGGCCCCACTCACAGCAAAGGGGCGATCGCGGCGCGAATCGTCTCCGCCGCCGGGATCGCCTCGGGCGTCGCCTCCAGAATCAGACTGCTGCCGCCAAGCACCGCCACCGCCGTCCCTTCGCGCAGCAGAATCTGGTCAATCTGCGCCTGCATCGCTTCCCGTTGTGGCTCCAACAGCGCCACCGCCTCCACAATATGCTGTAGCCACGCTGCCAACGCCGCCGGCTCGCTCGCGAACGCGTCCGGCCGAATGGCAACACTCAGCGGGTAACCGGCCGCCTGCCGCAGCGCCTCCCGAATCTCCGGGCCCAACCGGTCAGACTCTGTTCGCGGCGCCGCCACCCGCAGCGTCACCCCTTGTATGTGCGCCGCTCGAATGTAATGAACGTCTTCATCCGTGAAGCCGCTGCCCCCGCGGCACACCAGCAGCCCCGTGTCCCGATTCCACGACACCAGCCGCGCCGCGTTCAGCGTATGGCCGCCAAGCCAGAGACTGATCTGCCCGCTGGCCGAATCCAATATGTCTTCGATGTCCAAGTGTTGATGGTATTACGATTCTAGGAATGCGAATCGAAAGCGTGGATCTCTTCTACTTGTCGATGCCCGAAGTGCTCGACATTGGCGATGGCAGCCAGGACGCACTCCTCGTGCGCGTCCGTGCCGGACAGTGGACCGGGTGGGGCGAATGCGAAGCCGCGCCACTGGCCTCCATCGCCAGCTTCGTTTGCCCCATGTCCCATTCCGCCTGCAAGCCCGTCGCGGCCTCGGTGATTGGCCAGACAATCCATTCGCCCGCCGATATCAAGCGCATCGGCGATCTCGTCCGCGCCGAAAGCCTCGACCTCCTCCAGGCCGCCCACACCCTCTCCGGTATCGACATGGCCCTCTGGGACCTGCTCGGCCAGCGCGAAGGTACCCCCGTCTGGCGCCTGCTCGGCTATCGCCGCGCCTTTCCCAAAACACCTTACGCCTCCATGCTCTTCGGCGACACCCCCGCCGAGACCTTTGCCAAGGCCCGCGCCACCGCCTTCCGCGCCGCGAAGTTTGGCTGGGGGCCTATCGGCAAGGGCACGCCCGCCCAGGACGCCGCCCACATCCATGCCGCCCGCGAGGGCCTCGGTCCCGAAAAACACCTGCTCGTCGACATCGGCACCGTTTGGGAAGAGGATGTGGAACGCGCCGCGTTGACGCTCCCCGCTCTCCAGGAATGCGGCGCCGTCTGGCTGGAAGAGCCTTTCGTCAGCGGCGCACTCGCCGCCTATGCCGCGCTGGCCCCACGCGCCGGCGCCGTCAAACTCGCCGCCGGGGAAGGCAGCCACAATATCTACATGGCACGCCAGTTGGTCGACCACGCCGCCATCGGCTTCCTGCAAATCGACGCCGGACGCATCGGGGGCGTCACTGTCGCCAAAGAAGCGGCCGACTACGCCTCCGCGCGCGGCGTCACTTACGTTAACCACACCTTCACCTCGCACCTCGCCCTCAGCGCCTCCCTCGCCCCCTACGCCGGCCTGGAGCGCGACGAGATCTGCGAGTATCCCGTGGAACCCAAAGCGCTCGCCCTCGCCATCACCAGTAACCATCTCACGCCCGGCGACGGGGGCCTCTTGCGCGTCAGCGACGCCCCCGGCTACGGAATGACCATCAATACCCAAGCCCTGGCCCCATACCTGGTCGATTGCGAAATCCGCGTCGGCGGTCGCGCGCTCTATACCACGCCGTCCCTGCTCGACTGACCCGCGGGCCCCATCAGCTAGGGCCAACCAAGGCGAAGCGAGTATCCGTGAAGCCAAGCGCACCGGGCGACGGAATACCCAGACTCTAGCCAATCCGCGCCGGAGGCCGCCTGCTCTGCACCACGCTATCCCTGCTCGACTGGCGCGCCGGAGAGCAACAGAGCCTGCACGCCAACCCAGCCAACCGCGCCGTCATCTCGTCGCGTGCCCGCTGATTTGCACCAGCGCACGGTTCTCCAGCCGCAACACCCCGCGCGGACATACCTCCGCGCAAAGCCCGCAGCCTACACACGAAGCGCGCGTGAAGCTCTCGTTCGCCTGCGCGTACGCGCGAACGTCAATGCCCATTTCGCAGTACTTCGAACACATCCCACAAGAGATGCACATGTTCTCCTTCACCGTGATGCGGTACCGGCCAACTTTCTGCACCAGCCCCAGAATGGCGGCCATCGGACAGGCGAAACGGCACCACACCCGCGTGCCCCCAAGCGGATAGGCGCCGACGCCAACAACGCCGGACAGTATCGAGCCAACAATCAGACCATAGAACGCTTGGAACTCGGCGGTCACCCGCGCCAGTTGCGGATGACTCTTCCCCACGCCCCAGGAGACAAACAGCAGCGCCGTCAGCAGCAGGCTCACCGCCAACACCGCATGAATCGTCGCTCGCTCGATCTTCCACGATGTCTTCGATTTGCTCGAAAGGTGGCGCCACGGCTCGCCAAACGTGTTGGCCAATCCACCGCAGCCGCACACCCACGAGCAATACCAGCGCTTCCCGAAAAACACCCCCAGGATGGGCACCAGCAGCAGCGAGCCCGTAAAGCTGAACAGGATGTACGGCAGCGGCAGCGAGAAGATGTAACTTGGCGTCAGGTAGTCCATCTTCAGCGGCCAGAAGTAACTGAAATAGTACTCCGGCTGATGCAGGAACGTAAGCAGATGGGGAATGGAGAACGCGAACGTCGCCTGCACGAAAATCACCACCGACGTGCGCACCACCTGATACCGGTTATGCCGGTACTTACGGATAACATGAACCCCGCCCGCACTGACAGCCACCGTATATAACAGGCCATACAACGTCCACTTACTGTCCAGCCCCATTGCCCGCGCGGCCGGCGTGAGCCATTCCGTGAAGTACAGCAGCAGATAGAACGCGGTGAGCAACCCTGCCAGCAGCCACGCGCTAATTCCGCGGTTCTTCACGTCGTGCAGCAGCCGCTGTCCCGCGCCCGCCCGCGTCATCCGCCACCGCCAAACGCGGTCCGCGCACTCGCCATCGGCCACGCGCCTATACCGCGGCAACTCGCGTCCTGCCCCAGTCGCTGCGCCCAGCCAGCCCGCTCGCTCGGCGAGTACCGCTCCGTAAAGTACAGCGGCAAAGAAGAGGCACTGACCAACCTCGCCAGCAGCCGCTGACCCGCGCCAGCCCGCGCACTCGCCATCGGCCAAGCGCCAATACCGCGGCAACTCGCGTCCTGCCCCAGCCGCTGCGCCCAGCCAGCCCGCTCGCTCGGCGAGTACCGCGTCATGAAGTACAGCGGCAAAGAGAAGGCACTGATGACCAACCTCGCCAGCAACCGATGACCCGCGCCAGCCCGAGTCATCCGCCACCACCAAACGCGGCCCGCGCGCTCGCCAACGGCAGCCTCCCAAACTCCACATCGAACTGCGCGAGATGCAAATGTTCCATCACAAAGGCCGGCGAGCGGCGCTCGCCGATCCAACGCTCAAACCATGTGTGGTCCCAGCGCGAGCCAAGCATGTTGAACCCCGTGACGGCACCTTCGGTGTACATGATGCGAATGCTCGACTCCTTGCCTGGCACCTGATGGAAGAAGCTGCCCTCGCCCGCCGCGCCCACGGTCGTGTATTCGATATCGAAAAGCTTGGCGCTGTTATAGAACAGCGGCGGCTGATAATCCACCGCGTCCCCCAGCATCGCTCGCGCCGCCAATTCGCCTTGCCTCTTGGCCGAGTACCAAATCTGCTCAACAAGCGGGCTGCCATCGGGCTTGCGAAACTCGGCACAGTCCCCAGCCGCCCAAACGCCATCGAGAGACGTGCGGAAGTCCGCCGACACCGCGATGCCCCGCCCAAGCGCGGGCGGTGTCCGCACCTGGCGCAGCCAGTCCACCCCAGGCCGCACGCCAATACAGACACCAAGAATTTGGCAGGCAAACGCTGCCTCCTGATTCGTGCGCACCCCGCGAACCCGGCCGCCCGCGTCGGCCTGAACCTCTACAATCTCATGCCCCAGGTGCAGCTTCACCCCATGTTTCCGAATGTGGGCGGCGATGATCTCGCCTTCCTCTTTCGCCAGCGCCATCGGCCAGTACCAGGCCTCGCGGACCAGGAAATCCACCTCGATCCCGTGATGAACCAGACACTCCACAAGCTCCACGCCAATCAACCCGCCGCCCGCCACTACCGCCCGGCGCGTGGAGGGAGCCAGCCGCTCACACGCCTCTAAATCCTGGAGGGAAACAAACTGCGTCACACCCGCGGTGACCCCCGCCAGTCCCGCCCATGGCGCCGTGTTGGGCACCGATCCGGTGGCCAGCAACAGCCGGTCGTAGCGCACCTCCCGGCCATCGCCCAAACGTAGGCAACGCGCCCCGGCGTTCAAATCGATCACCCAGCCGCGGATGCGCTCAATCCGCTGGTCATCATACGTCCGCCGTTCAAACGGCTCCAGGTCCCGCAGATCCATCCGGTCCATGAAGGCGTACATCAGCGCCGTGCGGGAGAAGAAGTAGTCGCTTTCCCCGCTGATGACAGTGATCCGCGCCCCGGCGTCGCGCTTGCGCAGAGCGAACGCGGCGGTGATACCAGCCACACCGTTTCCGACGATGACAAAGTGCATAGAGAGAGAAGGATCCACCCGCGAATGGCAACGCCCCATTATGGCGAACTCCGCTTCCCCGCCGCGAGTCCCGCGACCACATGCCCGCCCTCACGAACATCGCGAGGTCCCCAGCAGCCCTCCGCGCCCGGCCGCACGCGAACGCCATCCCGCAGCCACACGCCCGCGGGCACGGGCCCGCCATGCCCCGCCCAGACTCGCCCGTCACCCAGTAACCAAACACCCTCGGGCATGTCCAGCGCCACGAGCCCCCGAGCGTCCTCTCAAGCCCGCCATGCCCGGCCACACACGAACGCCATCCCGCGGCCACACGCCCGCGGGCACGGGCCCGCCATGAGCCGCCAGACTCGACCGTCGCCCAATAACCAAACACCCTCCGGCATGTCCAGCGCTATGAGCCCCCTAGCGTCCTCTCAAGCCCGCCATGCCCGGCCACTCGCGAGCGCCGCCACGCGACCACACGCCCGCGGGCACGGGCCCGCCATGAGCCGCCAGACTCGAAGGCCCCGCGCAGCCGCTACTTAGCGCGGTGTGGCCGCTCAACCGGACCTCGGCTCCAATTACCGTCCGTAAACCGTGAAGCTCTGGTTCGGCAGGAACGAGTGCCCCCCGGTCTTCTTCCAGCCGGCCTTCACCAACTCGGCCTCAATCCTCTCCGGCGAGAAGCGGAACGCCTCAGGCGGGCCCATGGGGCCGCCAGGCAGCCAATCAATAATCGCCAGGCGTCCGCCGGACTTCAGAGATGCCGCAAGGCCCTTGAAATAGGCCTCCCGCGCCGGGATGTGGTGAAACGTGTCAACGATCAGGATCAGGTCTACCGGCTCCGGGATGTTGGCCGCCGCCGCCGTCGCCACTACCCCCTCGACGTTCTTCAACCCCTCCTTCCCAGCCCGCTTCTTCGTATACGCCACCATGGACTCTTCGATATCAACCGCATAAACCTTCGCGACGCCCGCCTTCGCCAGCCGCACGGTGAAATAGCCCGTGCCCGCCCCGACATCGGCCACTGTCATCGAGGGCTTCAGCGCCAACGCGTCTATTACCCTCCCCGGCATCTGCCATTTGTCGCGGGCCGGATCATCGAAGTTCCTGGCCCACTTCTCCGGCTCTTCAAATCGCTTGTGCATGTGCTCGCCACCCGCATGTTGCGCCATCGCCACCACCGCTGCCGCCGCCAACCATAGGAGTTTCATGACACCTCCATTTTGCATCCTTCCCCGCAAACGCGCACAATGGGTCCATGACGACGCGCGCCCTGCTCCTCCTGGCGGCCCTTTCCGTGGCCGCGCAGCCCGCCACCCCCCCGGCCTGGACCGCCGGCGCCAAGGTAGCGCCAGCCACTGTCGGCGCAACGCCGAATTCCGCCGCCTTCGGCAACCGCATCTATTTCGCCGGCCAGCCGTCGCAGGCCGATCTGGCCGAGTATGCCAAGCTGGGCGTGAAGACCATCGTCAATCTGCGCATGCCCGCTGAAACCGCCAGCCTCGGCTTTGACGAAGCCGCCGCGGTGAAGGCCGCCGGCATGAACTACGTCTCCGTGCCGTTCGGCCCGGTCATGCCGCCCGACGGCGACCTGGCGAAGATCTACGCGGAGCTCAACAAAGCGGGCGACGGCAAGGTGCTGCTGCACTGCGCCAGTTCCAACCGCGCCGGAATGGTGTGGGCCGTTTACCGGGGCACCCAGCACGCCCTGCCCGCGGAAGCCGCCATTGCCGAGGGCAAGGCCGCCGGCCTGAAAGCGGCCGCGCTGGAAAAACTGGCCCGCGAGAAACTCGCCGGAAAGCCCTAACCGCCCAGCGTCACCTTCTTCATGTTGTCCTCCGGCAGCCGGTCGATCATCAGGCGCATGGGGTCGATCCCGGCCTTCTCCGGCTCTTCATCCACAGTGAACTGATACCGCGCCTTGCCCGGCTTCATCTCCATGCGCTGCCGGTACAGCACCTTGCCATACCGCGCGTCCTTGGCCGGTTTCGCGAAGGCGCCGATCTCAATAAAGTCGGCCACCGGAACCTCCGTTTCATTGCCCTTTTCGTCGGCCTTGTACTTCCTGGTCTCCACCTCAATGGTCACCTGGTACTTGCCGCCGGCCTGCTTTTTCGCCGTCGCCAGCAGCGTCCGGTTGCCGAACAACGTGATGTCCTCAAAGAGATCCTTGATCAGGTAACGCAGGTTCTCCGGCGTTTCCTCCCGCAGGGCGTCCACCAGATCGTGGGACGTCGGGTAGGGGGCCGGCGCGTAGGCGAACTTCTGGATGAGCTTCCGCAGGGCCCGGTTTACGGCCTCCTCGCCGATCATCTCCTTCAGGTAGTACATCACCGCGCTGCCCTTACGGTAGTGGATGTACCCCTGGTCCGCCTCCACCGTCAGCACCGGCCGCTCTTTCAGCAACTCCCGGCCGCGCGACCGCAAATAGCGATCCATCTCGTATTCCAGGAACTTGCGCATAGTGTTCCGGCCGTACTCTTTTTCCATCACCATCAGGGCGGAATACTGCGCCAGCATCTCGCTGAGCGCCGTCGCGCCCTGCATATTCGCACCGATCACCTGATGGGCCCACCACTGGTGCGCCATCTCATGCGCCACCACGTAATAGACCATGTCGATATCGTCGGGCTTCTCCATTTTGGCGATGAACCCGATGGATTCCGAATATGGCATGGTGCCCGGGAACGCCTGCGCAAAGCTGGCCACGCGCGGGAATTCGATGATCCGCGCCTGCTTATGGGCGTAGGGCCCGAAGTTCCCAGTGAAGTACTCCAGCGACTTCTGCATGGACCGCATCATTTTCGGCACATTCCAGGTGTGCTCGCCGTGATAGTAGACCTCGGTTTTGACACCGTTCCACTCCTCGCGGGCCACCGTGTAGCGCGCGCTCAGGAAAGAGTAGAAGTTCATGCTGTCGCGGTCCAGCTTGTAATGGAAGTATCGCCGGCCGCCGTCGGTCCACTCTTTCAGTAGAGTTCCCGGCGCGATGGCGATCTGGTCCGCCGAAGTCGAGATGCGCGACTCTACGCTCACCCAGTCCGAACTGTTCGAAAGGTAGGTGTTCATGCAGTTGGCCGTGCAGTTACGTTCCAGCTTCGGCATCTGGTCCTTCTCCGACAGACCGCGCTTCTTCCGGTCATTTCGCTGCGACAGTTCACGGCCCGCCTGATAGCCGATTTGCGGGGCGATGGTGTTGTTGAAGAACGTGCCGTTCTGAACGATCTGAATGCCGGACACCGAGTTCTCAATGCCTTTGGGTTCCCGGGAAACGGTGAACCGCATCCGCCGCGTCTCCCCTGGCTGCATGGGCGGCTCCAGCTTGTAGACGCGGTATTGCATCCGGGTGTCGTCTTTGTCCAGACGCGCGCCGTCGATCTGTATCTCGTATTTGTAGGAGCGGTCCGTCACCAGGTGCAGTTCGCCGATGGGCGCCGTGTGGCGGTTGACGATCTGCTGATCGCCCTTCAACTCCACCGCCCGCCGTTCGGGATAGATGGCGATGTCGTATTGAATCGCCGTCACCCTGGGCTGGGGCAGGTGCTGGTACTTCTTATAGGTCTTTTCGTACTCGGCTTGCATGTCCATGGCCGTCTCCGGACCTCGGATCTTATGGAGCACCATGGTGTTCCAATAGAGCCATCCGCCCAGGGCGGCGAACAGTACGGCGAAGGCCATTGCCGCGCTTCGGAGCTTCGGCTGGAAAGCGGCGAACCGGCGGCGCAGGGACCGTTCCTTGCCGCGCGGCCACACGGCCGAGGACACCGTGGCCAATAGCAGCGCGAACGCCGCCCAGTAGGCCGTGAACCACCACCAGTCCTTCATGAACGGTTCATGGCCATAGAAATCGGAGTAGGTGTAATCCGGCCGGGAGGGATAGCGCACCAGACGGGTGGCCACGTTCAACGGTGCCCAGACAAACGCATTGGCGATCAGAAACGCCACGAAGCCGAAGTAGCCCGCGTACTTGTTCGGCGACAGCACATGGATAAAGAAGGCCAGCACGGCGAGGAACACGAACAGGGAGAAGTCATAGACAAAGAGCTCCCGCGCGTAGAGCGCGAGCTGGTAGCGATGGTATCCGCTGGCCGCCTGGACCGCGACGCCGGTGATCATCATTAACCCCTGCAGAAGGGCCATGATTCCGAGCAATGCGGCGAATTTCGCCAGGTAGCGGATCCAGGACGGATGCGGCGTCGAGTCCTCAATCTCATCCATCCGCGCGTCCCGTTCCCGCCAGATGAGCACGCCGGCGTAGTAGGTGATCATGGAGATGGTGAACGAATACAGCGTGCCCTGGACGATTTCCAGGATCCAGTAGGTGACCGGATAGGTGCCGTTGCCGTAACCTTCTTTGGCGGCGAGGATGATGTTCGGAACCGCGTTCAGCAACGCCGCCACCAGCAGCACAATGAACGAGGTTGTCTTCACGAGGCCCCAGAATTCAAAGGCCGTCAAACGGCGCAGTTGGGTCAGGTTCGTTTTGCCACCGGTGGCAAAACGAACCTGGGGCAGCGCCACGGCCCGGCTGCCCGCCCCCTCCTCGGCCGGCCGCTCGTGGCCCTTTTTCGCCCGGTCGGCGAAGGAGAATCGCCACACGGTGAACACAAAGATGCCCGCGCCCGCGGCCAGCCACAGCAGCCGATTCAGCAGCATCATCCCGGTGAGGCCCATAGCCACGGTGTTTTTTTCCGCCACCGTCCAGTACTTCGTGAGGATGGAAAAGGTGCGAATGCCGAATGGATCGAGCAACATGCCGAGCGTCTCGTTGTCGAGGTCCTGCGTGAGGGTATCGGCCACCGTGTAGGCCACCAGCAGCACGAGTGAGCCGAGGAAGGACGTCACCGTGCTGCGCGTGAGCGCGGCCACGCAGAAGACGAGCGCGGAGACGAACAGCGTGTTCGGAATGGCGAAGACCAGCAGGCTATGCGCGTGGGCGCCCCAGGCGATGGGCCCGAATCGTTCCGCGTCGATCCATGGCATGAAGCCGGCAAGGATGACGCCCGCGGAAACACCCAGCATTGGGATGACGGATACCGCCGCCGATCCCAGAAACCGTCCCAGCAGAAAATCGAGTTTCTTTAACGGCGTGGAGAAAATCAGCCCTTGCGTGCCATACTGAAAATCCCGCGCGGCGGCGCTATTGACGAAAGCGGTGGTCATGAGCAGCGTCAGCAGGCTCATCATGGAATAGAAGTTCTGAATGACGAAGGGCGCGTTGCGATGGGTGTTTTCCAGCGCGCCGCCAACGGTGACCTTGTCCGAACTGGTTGCCCCAAAGATCATGGCGCCGATGATGACGAAGAAGACCCACACCATCATGCCGCGCAGCCAGTAACGCGTCTCAAACCGGAACAGGTTCCAGAGCATAGCGGGGCTCATTTAGTTCAATCCGCCGATCTTGGCGAAGAAGACGTCTTCCAGGCTGGGCCGCGCCGGGGCGAATTCAGCGTCCAGCGGCTCCTCCGAATAGACATGGATTAACGGCCGTCCAGCCACCATTTTGTTGGAGATCACGCGGTAACTGGCTTCATACTGGGTCAATTCGGCCTTGGCGATCTTGCGGCTATAGATGCGGCCTTCCAGCGCATCCACGGCGGTGTCCGGACCGCCTTCGTAGAGCACGCGGCCCTTATGAATAATGGCCATCTTGCTGCACAACTCCAGGACGTCCTCCACAATGTGCGTGGAAAGGATGACAATGACGTTTTCGCCCACCTCCGCCAGCAGATTGTAGAACCGGTTGCGCTCGCCGGGATCCAGGCCGGCGGTGGGTTCGTCGACGATCAAGAGGCTGGGGTTCCCAATCAAAGCCTGGGCGATACCAAAGCGTTGGCGCATGCCGCCGGAGAAGCTTGCCAGCGCCTTCTTCCGGTGCTCAAAAAGGTTCACTTTGTTGAGCATGGCCTCCACCAGCCGTTTCCGCTCTCCACTGTTGGCGACACCTTTCAGGAGTGCGAGGTGATCCAGCATGTCCTGCGCTGAGATTCGCGGATAGACGCCAAAATCCTGGGGCAAATAGCCAAGGCGGCGGCGCACGCCGTCCAGGTCGCGCAGAACGTCGATGTCGCCTAGCCGCGCCGAACCGGAGTCGGCCTCCTGCAGGGTGGCGATGGTCCGCATCAGGGTGGATTTCCCAGCGCCGTTCTGCCCTAACAAGCCGTACATTCCTTGTGGAATAGTTAGCGTTACATCGTCCAGCGCTTTTACGCCGTTGGAGTATGTTTTGGATAGGTTCTGTATAAGCAGTTCCATGAAAGGTCCCCCATGGATTATAGGAGAATGAGAACCGTGAAGCGGCGGACCTTTTTGCAGATGCCACTGCTGGCGCTTTCCCACAGGGGGCCAGCGATTATCGCGCACCGCGCCGCCCACGAGCGCGACCCGGAAAACAGCCTGGCGGCGGTCCGTGCCGGGATCCAGTTGGGCGTGGACTATGTGGAACTCGACGTTCGCACCGCAGCCGGGGGCAGCCTGGTATTGAAGCACGACGCGCTTACCCCGGCTGACCAGGATGTGCCGCTTTTCGACGAAGCGCTCGCGCTGTTGCGTGCCTCCGGCACAGGACTTTATCTGGACTGGAAGGCCGCGGCGCCGGAAGCCGTGGCGGGCGCGCTGCGGCGCCACGACATGCTGGCGCGGACGGTGATCTACGCGCCGCCAGACAAACTGCGCGCGCTGCGGCGCGTGGAACCGCGGGCGCGTATCATGCCGGAGGCCGTTTCCGCGAAAACGCTGCGCCAGACGCTGGAAGAGCTGCGCCCAGGGGTTGTCGCCTTCGACCGGAACGACTTTCACGATGACGTGATTCAAGTGGCCCGCGCGGCCGGCGCCGGCATTTTCGTGGATCGGCTGGGCCCCGACGACAACGAAGCTGCGTGGCGCGACGCCATACGGCGCGGGGCCACGGGAATCCAGACCGATAGGCCCGGCGCGCTCTTGACCCTTCTCCGCGACCTCAATCGGGGATAGTATATGGGCATGCAACGTCGCAATCTACTCAAGTCCGCCGCCGCCGGCCTAACGATCCTGAAGAGCGGCACGCTCCGGGGTCAGAACGCCCCGAGTAACAAGTTGAACGTCGCCCTGGTTGGCGTGTGGGGGCGCGGCACCGCGCACTACAACTCGCTCCGCGACGAGAATGTCGTGGCCATCTGCGACATCAACGACCTGCGAACCAAGGAAGCCCTTGCGCTGTTCCCGAAGGCCAAGACCTACTACGACTGGCGGCCGATGCTGGATCAGAAAGACGTGGAAGCGGTGATCATTTGCACCGCCGATCACCATCACGCCTTCATCGCCAACTGGGCGCTGAACCGCAACATGCATGTCTATTGCGAAAAGCCGCTGGGTATTTCGGTGGACGAAGTACGGACCGTTCGCGCGAACTATTTGAGCCGCCGGGCGAAGGTGGCGACGCAGCACGGCACGCAGCGCCATGCGTATCCGAACTTCGAGCGGCTGCGCGAACTGGTGCTCGATGGCGCCATTGGCGAGTTGAAGCGCGTTCACAGTTGGGACGCCCGCCAGCTTCCGCGCCCCGGCTATCCGAAGCCGGAGGGGCAGCCGCCGGCATCGCTGCACTACGAACAGTGGATTGGCCCGTCGCCCTACCACCCTTACAGCCCGCAGTACTTTGGCGGCTCTTCCGGCCTGAACTGCCTGTTCTGGAATATGTACCGCGATTTTGGCGTGGGCCAGATGGGCGACATGGGCGCACACACGATGGACCTGGTGTGGAACGTGGTGGACGCCGGCGCGCCGACGGCCATCGACATTGACTGGGACGCGAGCGACAAGTACAACCCCGACATCTGCCCGGTGAAGCTGAAGGCCCATTTCCAGCAGCCGGCCAACAACTGGCGCGGCCCCATTGAACTGGTGTGGTACCAGGGCGGGCTGAAGCCTGACGCGCCGAAGAACTACATCAACCTGGCCAACGTGGGCAATGGTGCGATTTTTGAAGGGACGAAGGGCTCCATTTTCGCCGACTTCACGACGCGGGTGATCATCCCGAACAACGATGACGGGGACCTGACTTACTACAAACGCCGCGACCCAAGCGCCCTGATTCCGCTGATTCAGGGCACGGGCCAACAGACGCAGGCGATGGGGCGTCCGCAGGGCGGAGGCCGGCCCGGCGGAAGACCGAACGCCGCGGCGCTTCCCCCTGGCTTCACCGCGCAGCCCAGTGCCGCGCCGACCGCCACGGGCTTTCCGGAGATTCAGATGCTGGACGGCAAAGTGCCGGCCGCGCTGGGCCTGCCCAACACGACGGTGACCCAGATGCTGGAGGGCGGCAATGCCCGCCGCGGCGCGGATGTGTTCCAGATGGACTGGATTGACGCCTGCAAGGGGAAGAACAACAACATTGTGAACGGCACGAGCAGCAAGACGCACTGCGACTTCGATTATGCCGGAACGATGATGGAGCAGATGCTGCTTGGCCTGGTGGCCCATCGCGCGGGCAAGAAGCTGGAATACGACCCGGCCGCCGGCCGCGTGACCAACATGAACGAGGCGAACGATTACCTGAAACGAACCTACCGGCCGAACTGGAAGCTGAACGGCTAGAGGTCTTTCAATAGCCACTGGACGGCGCGGCGCTGCATTTGGGTGTGGCGCCCCGCCCACAGGGCGTGGATGGTGTGGCCGACGGCAGTGAAGACGACGCGGCCCTTGCCGTAGTCGTATGCCCAGCCGGCGACGGACTTGGTTCCGTACTTGTCGTAGGTCAGTCCATCGATGTTTTCGGCTTCCAGAATGATGTGCCTGGGATCCTTGTCGTATTCCACGTAGTGCTGTTCATCGTTGGTGATGAACGGCTTCAACCCTTCCGTGATGGGGTGCGGGTTCCTGCTTGGCCGCACTTCAAAGGGCCGAAGCGGCGGGTGGCCGAGGTAGGCCCCGCCTTGCACATCGCGGTACGTCTTCGACGATAGCGACACATGGCTGTTGTTGTGCAGCGAGTAGAAGCCGTTGCCGGCCATGACGAATTCCTTCAACGCCACGGCCTGCTCTTCTTTCAGCCACTGGGCCGGTTTGGATTCCGGAAAGTCGTTTCTATTTTCCAACCCCGCCGCGTAGGCCGTGTAGGCGTCCGGGCCCAGGTAGCCGTTCGGCCAGATCATGCCGTCGCGGAGGCACAGGAACAACTGATAGCCCTTGAGTTTCGCCGCCGAAAGCTCGTCGTAGTGGATGGTGTAATCGACATCGACGTTCATCCCTTCGAAAACACGCCCGAGCCCGACGCGGATGTAGTCCGGGTTGTGGTAGCGATCGCCGATGAGCGCGAGCGCCCGGCGGCGGGGCTGCGCCGCTACGCACCCCGCCACTACTCCACCGATAAACGTTCGCCGGTTTACCATTGCACGCGCCCTACGATGACATGGTGCATGCGCGCTGTTCCGATGTCGGAGAAGCTGCCGCGGCCGATGCCATTGAAGCGGCCGAACTGGGCCAGGCTTTGCAGGTTGTAGCTGGCGCCTGGATCGGCCAGTTGCGGCTCCTTGGTGGGATTGTTGCAATCCCACCGAATGCTGAACCGGATGTTTTCCCTGATTTTGAAGTCCTTTGAGATGGACAACTGGGTCCAGCGGAGACCGGGGGATTCAACAACGTTGCGTCCCATGGTTCCGGCCGTGAAGGGGGCCGGATAGGCAAAGGCCGCGTTGTTGAAGTAGTTGTTCTGGGCGGCGAGCGGGAAACGAGCGCCGATGTTGTAGTTGTCCACGACCATCTGTTCGGCTGGGAGCACGGCGTTCGGCCGGACCATCCCCGGCAGATAACGGTTCGGGCTGCCGCCCGCGGTGATGTTCACGGGCGGGCCGCTTTGGAAGGTCTGCGTCCAGGCGAAGTCCCAACTGCCAAGGACCCAATCCTTCACGCCGCCGCCGTTCATGAACTTGCGGCCCTTGCCGAAGGGCAGTTCATAGGTCATGACGCTGACCAGACGGTGGCGAATGTCGTAGCTGGCGCGAGCCTTTTCCAGGTTGCGGTTGTAGAAGGTGATTCCGTTGCGGCCGCCATCGTCATCGCCGTCATTGAGCGTTTTGCCCAGTTGGTAGAAGGTATTCAGTGTCATGCCCTGGGCGAAGCGGCGCTCAATGCGGAAGGTGCCGGAGTGGTGGGAGTTGTGGCCGTAGTTTGCATAATGCTGGATGGAGCCGAACTGGCGGTAGGGCTTGTAGTTCTGCACGGCGTTGAAAATCTGGTTGAGAACGGTTGGGTCCGTGGACACATTCAGCGGCACCACGTTCATGTCCCAATTGTTCAGCAGACCGACGCCGGAGGAGCCCTGATAGACGGTCTCCATTAGCCAGTTATTGCTCAACTGCACCTGGAAGCCTTGCGACCACATGAGGACGTAGGGGAGCCGCATGTTGGGGTCGAAGAAGGAGGCGTTGCGGCCGCCATAGTTGGTACCTTGGAACGGCACACTGCCATCGGTGCTGTTCGGGAAGCTGATGGCCCCCGGCCCCTGGGATAGCAGGAATGCGTGGCGCGGATCACCGGGAACCGACTGCACGTTTGCCGTGGCCACATACTCTTCGAAGTTCTGGCCGAGGCCGTTGGTGAACAGATCCACACTGTACATACCCAGGCTGGAGCGGCTGACGACGCGCGGATGCAGGTTCCAGGCCAGGCCCAACCGGGGCTGGAAGTTGTTCAAGTCCCGCTTGGCCAGGTTGCCTTTGCCGTGCACGATGGCGCCTTTCAGGCCTGTCAACGGATCGGTGGCGTTGGGATCGAATTGCGATTGCTGCCCGTGTTTGGTGGAGAACGGCGACTCATAGCTCCAGCGCACGCCGAGTTCCAACGTCATGTTTTTGCGGGGGCGCCAGGTGGTTTGCCCATAAAAGGCCTGCGACCACCAACGGGGCAGCCAAGTGGCGTTGTTCTGCTGGAAGATGCCCTGGCCTACCGTTCCGAGAAGGAAACTGGCAAACGCGTTGCCCGTGTTCGGGGTGAAGGGAAGTTCCGTGCCAGCCATACGGTACTGCCCCGACGGGAGCGATCCAGCCAGCGAGTTATATCGCGTGCGCATCACTTCGTAGCCGAACTTCATGGTGTGCTTTCCGGCGATTTTCGTGAAATTGTTCTGGAAAGTGAAGTCTTCGGCCACGTCCAGCGACCTGCCGCCGGGGCCGAACCCATAGAAACGGCCGCCGCCGGAGTTCTGGAAATCGGGGAAGGTTTCGTCGCTCACGCCGGGGATACCGAGCTTTTTGGCCCAGCCGCCGTTGTAGCTTTCCGGCACGGCGAGGTTCACGCGGCGGTTAAAGCCCAGGCGCATTTCATTAATCGCCGTTGGGCTGAAGGTAAACGTATCGGAGATGGCCACGTTCCGCTGGTCCAGCGGTTTGATGTATACGTTGCCATAAAGCACATCGGTGAGCTCCCGCACGGGGCGCTCCTCACTGCGGTGACGGACGTGCGAGTAGCGGCCGAAGATGCGGTGGTTGACGGTGAACTGGTGGTCGAGCTTGGCGTCATAGCGGCTGAAGATATAGGCGCCGCCGGCATTGTAGGTAAGGTTGTTCACCGGACCGGTGGGTTGAATGGTGCCCGGGTCTGACTGTTCGCGCCAGGGCTTCAGGGCCAGCACGTTTCGCGATACGGGGTTGAACAGGGACGCGGGGATCTGGTTATTCGGGAAGGGGTCGCGCGTCCAGTTCGCGCCGTTCTGGCGGGTGGTGAAGGGATTGTAGATGGGCAAGCCGCGACCGCCGAAGCTGAAGTTCCCGGCATACATTTCCGGGCTCGGGACGGTGACAATCACCGTTTCGCTGAGCTTTTCATAGTGCTGTTGGAAGCCGCCGAAGAAGAATGTCTTGTCCTTGATGATCTTCCCGGAGGCGGTGGCGCCCCATTCGTGATAGTCGAAATCACCGGTGCGGGGGAGTTGTTCGAGGAAGGCGCGGTGAATCAGTTTTCCATTGGTGTAGCGATCCTCCACGTTGCCGTGGAACTGATTGGAGCCGCTCTTGAAGACGACGCTCAACTGCCCGCCGGCGGAGTGGCCGAACTCCGCAGGGGTTCCGGTGGTCCACATTTTGAACTCCTGGATGGAATCGAGCGAGGCGATCATGGTGCGCTGGTAATCGCCCACCTGCCCCACGGCCGGCTCCTTGCCGTTCACGCCGTCCATGGAGTAGCCAATGGCGCGTTGCCGCTGCCCGACGGCGTGCTGCCCGTTGATATTGGTCATGCCGGGCATGTAGAGCAGCACGCGGTGGACGAACTTCTGCATGACCGGGAGCTTCTGCACCACTTCGCCATCGAGCACCTGGCCGCTGCCGGCCGTTTCCGTTTCCAGCAGCGGCGGCGTGGCGTTCACTTTCACGGAGTCCGAAACGTTACCGACTTCGAGCACAATGTCGATGCGGGGCGATTCGTTGATGCGCAGCACAAGGCCGCTTTGCACGAATCGCTTGAAGCCTTGCGCTTCGGCCACCACTTCGTAACTGCCGGAAGCGAGGTTGGGGATGTAGTAGGCGCCATTGGCGTTCGTCTGCCCTTCGGAGGCAAACTGCGTACCGGTGTTGCGCACGGTAACGCGGACGCCGGGAACGACGGCCCCGGTGGAATCGGAAACGGTGCCCACCACCGTCGCAGTGCCGGTGGATTGCGCAAGTACTGGAATAGCCGCAAGGATGAGAATTGTCAGCCGAGACAACATGGTGCCCTCCAAAGAATCAGAACCCCTTCGCGCAGCAGCGGGAAGTTTCGTTCTAGCCTGATGAAATTTAACGATCCGGTCAATCCGGTCGTTCAAAATAGTTGAAACTACGTGCGCGCGGCGATGGGCAATGGCTGATAACCCACCAATTGCGACAGTTCAAAGGCGGTGGCGCGCACGGCGGAAGCGAGCATTGCCTGCTGCTGCCGATAGAATTTCTGGGATGGCATGGACACACTGATGGCGGCCACGGTTTCCCCGGTCCAATCCCGGACGGCCGCACCTACGCAACATGCCCCGCCGGCACTCTCTTCCTGGTCCAGGCTGTAGCCCTGGAGCTGCGTTTTGCGCAACTCCTCTTCGATGAGCACCAGTTGCGTCATGGTGTTCGGCGCCGAACGAGGCGTGCCTTTCTGTTCCAGGTAGCGCAGCGCCATGCCGTGATCGATGTTGGCCATGATGGCCTTGCCGAGGGCGGTACAGTGCGCCGCGGCGGTGGCTCCGAAATTGGCCTTGAACGGGATCTCCGCCGAGGTGTCAAACTGGTCGGCGAGAAAAATGTCGAACTCCTGCGGGTCAAAAATGGCCAGGTGCGCGGTGGCCTCCACCTCTTCGGAGAGCCGCAACAGCAGGGGGCGCGCGGCCTCCCGCAACTCATTGCGCTGGAACGCGGCCAAGCCGAGTTTCATCATGCCGACGCCGAGCCGGTACGTTTTGGTTTGCGGGTTTTGCTCCACAAAGCCACAGTGGCGCAGCGAGGATAGTATCCGGTGAACATCGCTCGGCAGCAGACCCGTGCGTCTGGCCAGATCGGTGACGCCAAGGCTGGGCCGTTGTCGAAACTCACCAAGTACGCGGCAGACTTTGCTGATCGTTGTAGCGGGCTTCATACGGCAAACCTATCCGGCCAATGAGTATGGCCAGAGGGAGTATATATTTCGCCCGGATAGCCCGTCAAGCGCTTAAGCGATTGACGGCTATTGGGTGCGCACAGGCGTTAAGACTGCCAGCCCCGGCTCCGCAGGGCCGGGCGTCAGGGAAAGGTCGAGTTCCAACTCTTTGCTGATGTCTTTGCAGACCGTGGGCGTGCATGCCTGCGCCTTGATGCCGATGCGCGCGGCGCGCTCACCGCCCACGCGTTTCGCTTTCGCCGCGAACAGCGCCTGCTTTTCGAAGCCCCAGGAGAAGATCCGCAGTTCGGGTTTAGAAAAATCGAGCAGCGCCGGCTGCTTCCAGGGCCCATCCACGGCGAGGCCTCCGGTTACAGTGAACGACGTTGGTTTGTCCATGCCCAGCGCCTTCTTGCCGGCCAGTTTCTCATTCGCACGAATCTGGTTGTCCATTGCGAAGGTGTGCCATCCATCGGCCAGCGTTAACCGCACGGTCAAGTTACCATCCGAATCGACGCGAGCACGATAAGTGGCGCAGATGGCGTCATCGACGACAATCTCCACGGGCTTAGACCATTCGGCGCTGAAGGCCGTCATGCCAATTGTCAATAGAGCCGCCGCAAGCCGTGTCATTACTTCTAGGATACCCACTCCAGTTCGCGGGGCAGTGCGGCCGCGGCAAATTCGATGTGAATGACTCGCCGATGCGCGGCGGAGGCGGCGGGCGAGGAGGCATGCCACAGCAACGGACACATGAGGAGCACGCCACCCCGGGCAACCGTACAGGTGACAACTTCACGCCCTGTTTCCGGCGGAGCATCGGTTCTTCCATACCGGTGCGAGCCGGGCACAACACGAACCGGCCCGTTTTCTTCCCCGCAATTGTCCAGGTGCAAGCGCACGGCCAACATGCGCTCCAGAACGGCTACGGGCGGCTGCACGTGGGGCACGCCTGCCTTCACTGTCCATGGTCCGTAGCCCGCGACTTCGGCCCGCTTGCGAACCGCGATGGTCAGATCCTGATGCCACGGAACCTTCCAATTCGCTTCCGGCGTTTTATCGAACAGGATTCCGCGAACCGCCTGCGCAGTGGGGCCCAGCACCGGTTCCACCAGTTCGCGGCAAGCGGCGGAGTTCGCCCACTCCGTCACGGCCGGAACGACGGACAGCAAATTCCGTATGGCATAGACGCCGCCACGGCTTCTGACCGCGAGTTCGTCGCGCGCCTGCTCCACGGCTCGCAACAGCCGGTCCACTTCCGCGGGCGTGGCCACGCCTGGAGCAGTGGCGAAACCGTCTTCGGCAAACCCCACTCGACTACTTTCGAAAACTCATGCGAATGGTCTTCAGCGGCATGGTAATCCGCTTTCCGTCCCGCAGCACTTCCAGCGTGCCCGTGTCGCCGGGCGTCTTGTAGAGGACAATGTACAGCGACGCCGTGTCCGCGTTCACGTCCCGGTCCTTTCCGTCCACGGCGACAATCACGTCGCCTGTTTTCAAGTCGTGCGCCTGCACGCTCTGCGCCATGGATGAGACGTACTTTACGTAGCTTGCCAGCCCATCCGGGGGCAGGCCCAGTTTGGTCTTCTCTTCCGCCGTCAGCGCGCGGTCCTCGAAGTACGCGCGCGGTTCGACGCTGGACTGGCGGTAGCGCGTATCGGTGAACCACCATCGCACAGGCAATGCGATTGTTAAATTCCGCAGTTCGCCCGCGCGCTCCACGGTGACCGAAACCTGTTTCGCCGTCCGCGCTACTTTATCGTGGCGCAACTGCATGTCGGCGAAGGTCCATACCGTGTCACCTTCCCATTTGCGAATCAAATCGCCCGCCCGCATTCCCGCTACACCGGCCGGGCCGGAGACTTCCTTCACCGCCAGGCCCTTGGGCACATCCAACTCGATGCCCAGCGTGCGTATATCCGGCGACCGGAACAGATGCACCAGCTTATCGAGCGTTCCGTCCTTTTCCCGATGCAGGTTCTGAAAGTCGCCGATCAAGTGACACTCCACACAGGCTCCGGACTTAAACGTCCGCTCCACCAGCATGGGATAGTTGCGCGGCGAATCCGGCTTCGGCCGGGACTTCCGCGCCAACTGCCCGGCCTGGTACTGCTTGTGCAGCGCCAGCCCTTTTTCCGCCGCAAGTGCCAGGCTATCGAGATTCAGATACGAATCCGGTGAACGCGCGTCGCGCCCGCCGTAGCGCATATAGATCTCTTCGTCGGCGTTCAACAGGTAGAAGTACAGCGTGTTGTTGCGGTCATGATCGAACAGCGCAATGTCCACGTTATCCATACGGATGATCCGCACGCAGACGTAGTTGCGCAACTGTTTTCCGAGCGGTGAATCTGGCGGCGACAGCACAACCTGTGCGTCGAAAACTCTACCGTTCGTTCAAGGCTCGCAGCGGTATTCCAGAAAGATCGGCTTTCCGGTGGCGCGGGCTTCTTTCAATGCGGCCTGATAGTTGTCCAGCCAGACGATTTCATCATCGGCCGGTTTGGGCTGCGCCACCAGCGCGAAGGAGAGGAGTAAAAGAGCGGCAGCAAATTTCATCGCTATTCTCGATACTACTATCCGGCGCGCGGCGGTGGCGAAATGTTACCGCATCCGCACGCCGTCGATGTATACCGTGCGAACGGTTGTGCCAGGAGGGTGCGCGCCGCTCAACTGGCGCGCCTTGGCCACCATCCAGTTCAGGTCCGGCATGGCCGCGCCCAGCATGAGCGCCGCGAAACCGATGAGCAAATAGCGGGAAAAGGGGGAATGATTCGGCATGGAAACCTCACCCCTGCTGATGCAACTCCCCTGCCAAGCGCTAACTTGTTGCAAACAGACCAGTTGGAGACAAGTGTGCGGCCGCCAGCGTGTTCCCCGGCGGAACGCATTGTCCGTTTCCGCACAGTGCTAGACGCCTTTTGCCTTCGCCGCTGCGGCGGCGGCGAGCGGCGGCAAGCCAAGTTTAACGCGAAGATCGGTGTCGATAGTCGCCGCCATGTCCGGATTCTCCTTCAAAAGCGCCTTGGCATTTTCGCGGCCCTGCCCGATGCGTTCGCCTTTGTAGCTATACCAACTGCCCGATTTTTCCACCAGGTTGTTGGCCACACCGAGGTCGATCAGGTCGCCTTCGCGCGAGATTCCTTCGCCGTACATGATGTCGAACTCGGCTTCGCGGAACGGCGGCGCCACCTTGTTCTTCACCACCTTCACCTTCGTCCGGTTGCCCACCACCGCATCGCCTTCTTTGATGGCCGCGGTGCGGCGGATATCCACGCGCACGCTGGAATAAAACTTCAAGGCCCGCCCGCCAGAGGTGGTTTCCGGATTGCCGAACATCACGCCGATCTTTTCGCGAATCTGATTGATAAAAATGAGGCAGGTGTTGCTCTTCGAGACCACGGCCGTCAGTTTCCGCATGGCCTGCGACATCAGCCGCGCCTGGATGCCGACGAAGGCGTCGCCCATCTCGCCGTCGAGTTCCGCCTTCGGCACCAGCGCCGCCACCGAATCCACCACCAGCACGTCAATCGAGTTGGACGCAATGAGCGTGTTAGCTATTTCCAGGGCCTGCTCGGCGTAGTCCGGCTGGGAGACCAGCATGTTGTCGATATCGACGCCGAGTTTCTGCGCATAGCCCGGATCCAGCGCGTGTTCCACGTCGACATACGCGGCAATGCCGCCGGCTTTCTGTGCCTGCGCCACCACTTGCAGGGCCAGGGTGGTTTTGCCCGATGATTCCGGACCATATACCTCGATGATGCGTCCACGGGGGAGCCCGCCAACGCCCAAAGCATAATCCACGGAGATGGAACCGGTGGAAATCGACGCGATCGGCGCCACCGCCTCTTTCGATCCCAGCCGCAGGACCGAGCCCTTGCCGAACTGTTTTTCAATGGCGCCAAGCGTTGCCTGGAGCGCGCGGAGTTTTTCTTTATCGTCGATCATGCCTGAATTCCAATTATAGTGCGCGGCCCGGTGGGGCCCCTATTGGAGTAGTGGCCGCTGCGCGGAAAATTTCTCCGTGCGATCATCCTAAAATAAGTCTGCGCATGGTAACCCGGTCACAGAAGTCCCATGCGCAGGCAACGGCGAACAGAGCTCAGCTTTATCGCTTTCCGATGAGGCTGAAGAGAATACTCCAGGGAAATGGTGTCTCTTCAGCCCCGGCTCAACTCTTCGTACCGTTGCGAAATCGAATCCCAATGCAAAACTTGCAGGATGGCTGCCAGGTAATCCGGCCGGCGGTTCTGATACTTCAAGTAATAGGCGTGTTCCCAGACGTCGATGCCCACCACCGGGCGTTTTCCTGTCATTAGGGGGCTGTCCTGATTCGGGGAAGTTTCTACGGCCAGCTTACCGGCGCGATCAAGAACGAGCCAGACCCAGCCGCTGCCAAATACACCGGCGCCGCCTGCGCGCAGCTTTTCTTCCAGCGCTTTCTGGCTGCCGAACGACGCTTCGATGGCCTTGGCCAGTGCGCCTTTCGCCACGGGCGACCCCTTACCAAGAGAGTTCCAGAACAGGGAGTGGTTGGCGTGTCCGCCGCCGTGGTTCCGCAGGGCGGTACGAATGCCCTCCGGCGCTTTGTCGAGCTGGGCCAAGAGAGTATCCAAGGGCATTTTAGCCAGCGCCGGCTGTCCGGCGAGCGCCTTGTTCAGGTTATCGACATAGGCCTGGTGATGTTTGCCGTGATGGATCTCCATTGTTTTGGCGTCGATGAATGGCTCCAGCGCGTCCACCGCGCAGGGCAGTTTGGGAAGCTGGTGCGGGCCGGGCGCGGCTTGCGCGCGCACGGCGACGGTGGCCAAGCCACCAAGGAAAAGCCGTCGTTCCATAGGTCCCCCGTTCGTTTCGATTGGCGGCGCCGCCCGCGCGCAGGCATAGGTGTTCGCCGCTACAAATCCACCGCCTTCCTGTTATTGAACCGGCGGCGGCCTTTCGAACAGGGCGTATTCGGGAAGCTGCGCTTCCACGCGCGCCGGGGGCGTTGCCAGCGCGGCGCCGAACTCCGTCATTGGTACGCGGGCCAGCGCGACCAGGGCTATCACGCCGCCGGCATCGAATCGTGCCAGACCGACGTTGGCATTGCCGGCGCGGCAACGCTCCCCTACAGCGGTGAATGCCATTGCCGCGCCGGCCTTCCGCTTGCAACAGGCATGGGCGGCGCCGGTCCGCTGGCAGCATTTCTTTTCGCACTCATCGCCCACCGCGACCGCAGCCAGCGGGGCTGCCGTGATCATGGCCACACATAGCAAGAGCAAGGCGCCAATCGCGCGTCTCGCCCGTTTCAATGTTCGCAGTGAAGCTACCAACTTACCGTTAGCATACCTCAAGTTACAAACTAGGGCCTGGCGCCAGGCCTTCCGGCAGGGCGCACCGGCGCCGGGCAACAATCCACCGGACACACAGGCGGACGGGCCGGCAAGTTACCGATAGCCTGCGGCGGCGCGCCGTGCGTGTACTCCTCCACCAGTTCCCGGATCATCTGAATAAACTTGGGATGCGTTCCGGCTGTCGCGGCGCGTGTGAAGCCCAGCCCTAATTCCCCGGCCAGGTGTTTGGCTTCGTAGTCGAGGTCGTACATCACTTCCATGTGGTCGCTGAGGAAGCCGATCGGCTGCACCACAACATTGGTGGTTCCGGCGGCCTTTTCTTCGCGCAGCACATCGAGAATGTCGGGCTCCAGCCACGGAATTTGCGGCGGTCCGCTCCGGCTTTGGTAGGCCAGGCGCCAGTTGGCACTGCCCCCGACAAGCCTTGCCGCTTCCTGCAACTGGTCCACATAGGGGCTCGAAGCCGCCATGGACATGGGCACGCTATGCGCGGTGAAGATGACTTTCACACCGGAGCGGCCGCCAAGCGCGTTGGCGAGCGACTCCCGCATAACGTCCACGAACAGCGGGTGGTTAAAGAACCGCCGCACAGTAACCACTTCGGGCGCGCCATCGCCGATTTCCGCCAGCGCCTTCTGAATGTCCTCCCTGTACTGCCGGCAGCCGCTGTAGCTGCTGAACGCCGAGGTGGGAAAGGCGAGAATCCTCTTCCTGCCATCGGCAACCATATGCCGCATGGTGTCGGCAAGAAACGGCAGCCAATTCCGGTTTCCCCAGTAGATGGGAAGTTCCAGGCTCAGGTCGCGCAGCAACGCCCGGCACTGGTCGTTGATGGGGCTAATGCCGTCGAAGTGGTAGTAGTGTTCGGCCACCTCCAGGAGCCGCTCCGGCGGAACGCCGCGTCCGCGCGTCACGTTTTCCAGGAAGGGAATTACGTCTTCATGTTTTTCCGGCCCGCCAAACGACAGCAGCAGGAATGCGTCAAACTCAGCCATAGTCTCTTCTTAGGATGCCGCATTTAGGGCGGCGGGTACACCAATCCGGTAACTCGGGTAGCGGAGAGTGATTCCCAACCGGCGGCGCACTTCGCCGCCGTCGACGCGCCGGTCAGCGCGGCGCGTCTCATCCAACTGTGCGGCTTCCGCGCTTGGCGGCATGGGCATGCCAAGCAAATCACAGCAAAAACGCGTGATTTCGGCGTTGGTGGATGGTTCGTCGTCTGCCACCGGCCAGGCGCCGGGCAGATCGCCCAGCACGGCGGCGGCGGCCAGCGCCGCCAGGTCGTCCACATGGATACGCGAGGTGTAGTTCGAACCATCCCCCGCCACGCGCCAACGTCCGGCGCGGATGGATTCATGCGCGCCGCGCCCGGGCCCATAGATGGCCGCGGGGCGCAGCACACAGGCGGACCACGGGCCGCGGAGCACCGTGTTTTCGGCCTCCCAGCGAAGCCGCGTACGCTCGGTCATCGGGCTGGCCGGCGTTGCGGCGTCCACAATGTGCGCGTCCCCATAGACTCCCGTTGTCGACAGATAAACTATGCGGGCCGCCTTGCCGGCCATAACGCCGATGCCATCCACGCGCGGGGCGCTCCAAAGGACGCGCCAATCGTTACCCTCCAGGGAAAGCAACGGCGCGGTATCGGGCAAGGCGACGGCCAGGTCCCCGCCCTGGCGGCGCGTGGCGACAACGGTATGCCCGGCCGCGCGCAGCAGCGCCGCGGCCCGCCCGCCTGTGTATCCGGCGCCCAGAACCAGCACGCGCGCCATGTTAGAAGTACTCGGGAATCTGCGCCTGCGCCGCCGCCAGCCGCTCCACCAGTTCCGGCCCCGGCTGCTTACGCAGGGCAATGCGCACTTCCATATCGGCTTCTTCCCAACGGCGGCGGCCCACCAGGTGCTCCGCCATCATCACATGCGGCTCCGGGTCGCGTTCGTCGATGCGCTGCGCTTCGTGGAGCCAATTGGTGAACGCGCGCACCTCATTTGCCTCCAGCGACAGGCGCGCCAGTTCTTTGCAGGCCGGGCCGTGGTCCGGGTTGATGGTCACGCACTCCTCCAGCGCGACGAAGGCATCACCCAATTGATTCCGCCCCGCCAACGCCAGCCCCAACTGATAATACTCTTCCGCTGTCATTACATTACGCCGTACTTGCGAAACGCCTCCACGGTGGACATGCCATTTTCAATAGCGATGCGCACCAGATTCTCACCTTCCAGTTTCTCAAATGCGCGGGTGAGCGCCTCCTTTTCGGCTTCCTTCGGAATGACGAGCACGCCATCCCGGTCGCCAAAGAGCAGATCGCCCGGCCGCACCAGCACTCCGCCAATATGCACGGGCACACGGAAATCGCGAACCTCGCCGCGCGGGCCCTGGTCCTGCGCATAGCTGCCGTGGGCGAAGGTGGGGAAGCCGAGGCGCAGAATGCCCGAGGTATCGCGTGCCCAGCCGTCCATCACCGCTCCGGCGGCGCCCAGTTTCATGGCGCGCGTGGACATCAGTTCGCCCCAGAGCGCATAGGCCGGCGAGGCTCCGGCCGCTACGTAGACTTCATGCTTGCGAAGGTCGTCGAGCGCCTCCAACATCAGGCCAAACGGCTTTCGCTCGCCGCCGCCGGGGGTGACATCGACCTCCAGCACGGGCATGGCTCGCCCGGCCACCACCATATCGTCGCGGAGCGGCCGAATCTGCGGCGGCAGAAAGCAGTGCAGGTGCCCCAATTGATCGAGTATGTCGCCAATAATCGCCGAAAACAGCTCCCGCTTGATGAGCGGCAGCAGCTCATCGTCGTTCATGTGCGCAATCGTAGCCATCCCCGCAATCTTAACCCACGCGCTACCGCAGCAACTCCACCACTTCGGGATGGTTATTTTCCTCCGCCGCCTGGCGGGCGGACTTGCCGTCCTTGTTCCGGATGAGCTTACTGGCGCCCTTGTCGAGTAACAGTTCCACCATCTGTTTGCGCCCCCAGGAGGCGGCGAGGTACAGCGCCGTGGCGCCGTGCGCCGAGTCCCGCGCATCGATGGCGGCGCCGCGCCCGAGCAGGAGATTCGCGGCCGCCACCTGCCCGGCGAGCGCGGCGTCGTGCAGCGGAGTGGCACCGTCGGCATTCAGCGCTGTTACGCTGGCGCCGTTGTCAAGCAACACCTGCATGGCTTCCAAATGGCCTTTCAGCGCCGCGTCGTGCAGCGTGGCCGGCCCCACGCGAGCGCCGTGGCGCAGCAGCCAGCGGATCAGGTCGGCATGGCCATTTGTTACCGCCGCGGATAACAGCTTCTGCGTGTCGGGCATCTTCGCACCGCCCTGCAAGAGCGCTTCGGCGGCGGGAATGAATCTCATGCGCAGCGCCGTTTCCAAAGGCCGGGCGCCGTCCCGGCCGGCCGCGTCGGCGTCCGCGCCGGCCGCCAGCAGCAGCGGCACCACCTCTGCCGCGCCTTTTTCCACCGCCACGTGCAGCGGCTGCTGGCCCGTCTTCGGGTGGCGCCGCTTTGGGTTCGCTCCGCGCGCAAGAAGAATCTTCACAATTCCGGCCTGCCCACGCCAGCACGCTTCGTCGAGCGGGGTGGCCCCGGAGGTGTCGGCTACGTCGGGCCCGGGAAACCGCCCGAGCAGGTCGAGGAACAGATCCTCGTACCCGCGGTTGGCCGCCAGGTGCAGAACGGTGGCCCCGGCGCGGTCCCGCGCCTCCAGTTCGGCGCCTTTCGATAGCAGCAGAGCCACCACGTCCCGCCGGTTGGTGATTACCGCATAGTGCAGCGGCGTGGACCCGCCCTCCACATGGCGCGCGTTCACGTCGGCGCCCGCGGCCAGCAACTCCAGCACTACGTCTTTGTGCCCGCTCCACGCCGCGTCGTGCAGAGCAGTGCCCCCCAGTGTATCGGGCGCGCTGACGGGCACGCCCTGGGCCAATAGCGCGCGCACCCGTTCCACATCGCCGGCGCGCGCGGCCGTATGAAGCTCGCTGGCGCAGGCCAGCGAGCAAAAAACGAAACTACTTGCGATCAGCCACCGGAACGTAATCGCGTTTCCCTTCTCCCAAGTAGATCTGGCGCGGCCGGCCGATCTTCTGGTCTTCGTCGCACATCAGCTCTTCCCATTGCGACAGCCACCCGCTGACGCGCGGAATGGCGAACAGCACGGTGAATAACTCCGTCGGGAACCCGAGTGCCTCGTAGATGACGCCAGAGTAGAAATCGACGTTTGGATAGAGTTTGCGCTTAATGAAGTACTCGTCGTGCAGCGCGATCTTTTCCAGTTCCGTGGCTACTTCCAGCAGCGGGTTCTTGCCGGTAACCTCAAATACCTCTTCGGAGGTGCGCTTGATGATGCGCGCGCGGGGGTCGTAGTTCTTGTAGACGCGGTGGCCGAAGCCCATTAGCCTCCCCTCGCCCGCCTTCACTTTCTCAATGAACGAGGGAATGTTTTCCACGTTGCCGATTTGCCGCAACATCTTCAGGACGGCCTCATTGGCGCCGCCATGCAGCGGGCCGTAGAGCGCGGCGACCGCCGCCGAGAGGGCGGAAAACGGATCGGCCTGCGAACTGCCGACCAGGCGCATAGTGGACGTTGAACAGTTCTGCTCGTGATCGGCATGGAGAATGAAAAGGACGTCCACGGCGCGCGCCAGACGCGGATCGGGCACCTTCTCAAACAGCATGTAGAGGAAGTTAGCGGCGAAGGAAAGGTCCGGGCGGGGCGCCACCATCGGCAGGCCCTTGCGGTGGCGGTAGCTCCAGGCGCCCATGGTCATCGCCTGCGCAATGCCGCGGTATATCTGCCGCGTGCGGCACTCTTTATCCAAAACCTTCTTGGCGTCCGGGTACGCCGAAGACAGCCCGGCGAAACCGGCCATCAGGAGCGACATCGGGTGGACATCCCGGCCGAAGCCATCGAACAAGCGGTTGAAATTCTCCGGCAACGCCAGATTTGCGTTGATGGTCTCCGTAAACGCCGCCAACTGCGCCGCCGTCGGCAACTGCCCGTGCCACAACAGGTAGGCCGTCTCCAGGTAGCTTCCCTGCTCGGCCAACTGCTCAATCGGGTACCCCCGATAGTTCAGAATGCCGATGTCGCCGTCAATGAACGTGATGGTGCTCTTGCAGGCCGCCGTGTTCATAAAGGCCGGATCGTAGGTCATCAACCCAAAATCTTCGGGGTTCACCCGGATCTTTCGCAGATCGGTGGCGCGAATCGTTTCATCCTGGATCGGAACTTCGTAGGACTTACCAGTCCTGTTGTCGGTGATTGTGAGTGTTTCGGAGGGCATACGGGGAGAGTGGGGAAAGTTCAGAATATCGAAAAAACTACTTGGCGGCTTTCTTGGCGGCGGGGGCGGCACTACGATTTAACAGCTTTTCCACCTCGGCACCCAAACCGTCGCCTTCCAGGATGCCTTTGGTCGCGTCGCTATACGCAAAATCGTTGCGGATCATGCCTTGCTGGTCGATCACAAAAACGTGCGGAATCGTGATGGACGGGTTCTTCGGAGTCACCTTCAAATACACAGCCGCCACCTGCCCGCAGTCGAACAGCATTGGGGTCGTCAACTTGTTATCGACCAGAAACTTGGAAACAGTCGCCTGATTATCGGGCGGATTCACAATACTGAAAATAGCCACCTTCGACCCGTACTTGGCCTTGATCTTTTCCAGGTTCTTCGCCACCGTCAGGCAATGCGGGCACGTGGTGCGCATCACGTCCAAAATAATCACTTTACCCCGATGGTCCTGAATATCGTGATAGTTCAGATTCAGGTCTGGAAGAGCAAAACCGGGGGCGCGCCGCCCGGAAAGTTCACCCGCCCCGAACACCAGCGACAGCGACCCAGCGGCCAATAGAAGAAGAAACTTACGCATAATCCATTTTTAGTGTACACGCCAACCGCAAAAAAGGAAGAACCCTTAATCCTTATCGAACATCCAGCCGGTACGGCATCACGCGCAGGATGGCCCCCTCGCGGAACAGAGACAGCGGCATGCCGCCGGTCAACTGCCGCAGTTCCTTCCGCATGGCCCCTTCTAATGACACGCCTTCCTGCCCCCGCGCCATCAGTTGCTCGAAGATCGTCTGCTTGGCCGGATAGAGCACCAGCCGCACCTTGTCTGTCTTGCCCAGCTTTGCCTTTTCCTTCACCAGTTCAATCGACTTGTCCAGTCCGCCCATCGCGTCCACCAGTTCCCGCTGCCGGGCATGTTCGCCCAGCCACACGCGCCCTTGCGCCAGCTCCTGCACCTCGTCGTACTTCTTCTTCCGGCTCTCCGCCACCAGACCCACGAAGGTCTTATAAACCGACTGCACGCCCTCGCGCAGTTTACGCTGCCCGTCTTCATCGAGCGGGTAGTACTCCGAATCGATCGTTGCGTTCTTCCCGCGCCGCACCACGTCCTTGGTCAGCCCCAGCTTGTCGTAGAGGCCTTTCAAATTCACCTTTCCGAAGATTACTCCGATGGAACCGGTGATCGTGTTCGGATAGGCCACCACCGGATCTCCGGTCATGGCGATATAGTAGCCGCCCGAGGCCGCCACGTCGGACATGGAAATCACCATCGGTTTTTTCTTGCTCAACAGGCGCGCCTCGCGCAGTATTTCGTCGCTGGCAATGGCATCGCCGCCGGGCGAATCCACCCGTAGGATGACACCTTTCACGCTTGCGTCCTCCGCCACCTGGTGGAACATCTTCGTCATCTGCGCCACCGTCATCTGCCCCTCGTCCTGCAATGGGTTTTCCACAGAGCCGCCGCGCACAATGGCGCCGTCGGCCACAATCAGCGCAATCTTGTTCTTCCCCTCAAACCCATCCACTGTTGTCCGGCCATACTCGCCCAGCCCTACCCGCTTCACTTCCACGCCGATCTTGGCTTTCACTTCATCAAAGAACTGGTCCTCAAAGCTCAACGCGTCCACCAGCCCCGCCGCCAGCGCCTGATCGGCCAGGAACGGTCCGTCGTCCAATATCTTCTTCACGTCTTCAGCGGACTTTTTCCGCGCCCCGCTCACAGTGGTCACCAGATTTCCGTAGAGCCCGTCCAACAGCAGGTCCAAGGCTTCACGGCTCTCCGGCGCCATGTTCGTCCGCGTGTAGGAATCCATGGCGTCTTTGTATTTGCCGGCGTGCTCCACTTCCAACTTCACGCCCAGCTTGTCCAACGCGCCCTTGTAGTAAGTGATCTCCGCGCGCAGCCCCTTCATGTCCAGCATGTCTTCCGGCACCATGTGAATCCGGTCCGCGGCCGTCGCCAGATAGTATTCCGGCGTGCGCGGTGAGCGAAGGAAGACGAAGAGCGGTTTGCCCGAAGCCTTATACTCAACCAGCGCGCCGCGAATCTCCTGCAGCTTCGCCCAACCCACCGCCAGGCCGCGCGGCATCAGCACAACGGCCTTCACCTTCGGGTCAATCGCCGCCTTCTTCAACGATTTCCATACGTCAGTGACCGTTGGGGGCGCCGCCCCGCCCAGGAAGCCGAATGGCATATCGGCCCCCGGCTTTTCGGAGATTTCGCCCTCCAGCCGCAACACGAGGGTCGAGTTGCTGCCGACGCTTTTCTCCGTGCTGCCGAGTTTGGCCAGCACCAGCAAGGCCACTACACCCAGCAACCCCGCCATCAAAACGCCGGCCACCACACCCAGAAAAAATCTCTTCATGACGAACGTCTCCCCTTCAGACCATTGTGGAACGGATCGGCGCCCCTGGGGGTAGGCGATAGGAATAAGATATTGGCAGGAACTTTATGCTTTGCATCCGACCTATCTGGGCCGTCACCCTTGTTTTGTCCGCCGCCGGCGTTCTGGCACAGCCCGCCACGCCGCGAGTTGATTTTGTGCGCGACATACAGCCCATTCTTCAGGCTTCCTGCCAGGGATGTCATGGGGCCAAGGCGCAGATGGGCCAGCTTCGGCTGGACGCGAAGAACACCGCGCAGCGAACGTTCAAGCCGGGCAATAGCGCGGAGAGCTCGCTCTACCAGCGTGTGGCCGGCACGTCGGACCAAGCCCGCATGCCGATGGGCGCCAAGCCGCTGCCCGTCGAACAGATCGGCCTGATCAAACGCTGGATAGACGAAGGCGCCGAGTGGCCGGACGCCGTTAGCGTGAAGGGCGCGGAGATCCAGAAGCATTGGGCGTTCATTGCCCCGGTGAAAGCCCCGCTGCCGAAAGTGAAAAATGACGCGTGGGCGAAGAGCGCCATTGACAGGTTCGTTCTTGCCAAGCTGGATGCTGAGGACCTGGCGCCATCCCCGGAGGCCGACCGCACCACGCTTCTCCGCCGCCTCCACCTGGACATTACCGGCCTGCCGCCGACGCCGGCCGAAGTTGACGCGTTCCTTTCCGATAAGAGCCCCAACGCCTACGAAAAGCAGGTGGACAGGCTGCTCAAATCTCCCCACTACGGCGAACGCTGGGCCCGCCAGTGGCTGGACGCCGCCCGCTACGCCGATTCCGACGGCTACGAAAAGGATAAGTCCCGCGAAGTCTGGTTCTGGCGCGAATGGGTGATCAACGCGCTCAATAAGGACATGGGCTACGACCAGTTTCTGACCGAGCAACTGGCCGGCGACCTGCTGCCGAACGCCACCCAGGACCAGCGCGTGGCCACCGGCTTCCTTCGCAACTCGATGATCAACGAAGAAGGCGGTATTGACCCTGAGCAGTTCCGCATGGAGGCGATGTTCGACCGGATGGACGCCGTTGGCAAGTCCATGCTCGGCATTACCATTCAGTGCGCCCAGTGCCACAACCATAAGTACGACCCGCTGACGCAGGAAGAGTACTACAAGATTTTCGCCGTTCTGAATAACTCGCACGAGTCCAACGCCGCCGTCTACACCGCCGCCGAACAACAGAAGCGTGCGCAGATTTTCGCTCGCATCCGCGAAATAGAACAGGACTTGCAGCACAAGACGCCGGACTGGCAAGCGCGTATGGCCGCCTGGGAAGCGGGCGTAAAGGCGAAGCAGCCGAATTGGGAAGTGCTGACGCCAGACATTGACGACATCGCCACGGGCGGGCAGAAATACTCGCAGATGAAGGATGGCTCCGTGCTGGCCGGCGGCTATGCCCCCACGAAGTTCAAGCCGCAGTTCACCCTTCGCACAAAGCTTCGGAACATCCGCGCCGTCCGGTTGGAACTGCTGAACGACCCGAACCTACCCATGAACGGCCCCGGCCGGTCGCTTTGGGGCACCGCCGCGCTGACGGAATTTGAGGTTACCGCCACGCCCGCCGGCGTGAAAGACGCCAAGCCGAAGAAGATCAAAATCGCCCGCGCCACCGCGGACGTGAATCCGCCGGAAACGCAGATCGCGGGCGCCTTCTGGGACAAGACCGGCCGGCGCCGCGTTACCGGGCCGATTGCCTTCGCCATTGATGGCAACGACGAAACCGCCTGGGGCACCGACAATGGTCCCGGCCGCCGCAACCAGCCGCGCAATGCCGTTTTCAACTTCGCCGAACCGGTCGATTTTCCTGAAGGCACCGTGCTTGAAGTGTTCCTCTCCCAACGGCACGGCGGATGGAACAGCGACGACAACATGAACCACAACCTGGGCCGGTTCCGCCTGTCGGTCACCGACGCCGAAAATGCCGAGGCCCACCCCGGCGCAGGCTTCGCCGCCTTCCGCGAAACCGTTGCCGAATGGCGCCAGGCCAACGCGGAGATCGAACAGCTCTGGAATGAGCATCCGCAGGGCACCACGCAACTGGTAATGAACGAGCGCGAAGAGATGCGCGAAACACACCTGCTGCTGCGCGGCGATTTCCTGAAGCCCGGCAAGACCGTGGCGGCCGGAACGCCCGCATTTCTGAATCCACCGCCCACTGGACCTGTCAACCGGCTGACTTTCGCCAAATGGCTCACGGACCGCCAGTCGCCCACCGTGGCCCGGTCCATCGTCAACCGCGTGTGGCAGTCCTACTTCGGCACCGGCATTGTGGCCACCGCGGAGGACCTGGGCAAGCAAGCCGAACCGCCTTCGCACAAAGAGCTGTACGATTGGCTGTCCGCTGATTTCATGGATAACGGCTGGAGCCTGAAGAAGCTCCACAAATCGATTGTGATGAGCAACACCTATCGCCAGTCGTCCAAGGTGAGCGAGGAACTCTACACGCGCGACCCCTACAACCGATTGCTTGCCCGCGGCCCGCGCTTCCGCGTGGATGCGGAGATTGTTCGCGATATCGCCCTTACCGCCAGCGGCCTGCTGAACCCCAAAGTGGGCGGCCCCAGCGTCTACCCGCCGGCGCCGGAATTCCTATTCCAGCCGCCGACAAGCTACGGCCCGAAAAACTGGTATGAGGAAAAGGGCGCCGACCGGTACCGCCGCGGCCTTTATACCTTCCGCTTCCGCAGCGTTCCGTACCCCATGCTGCAAGCCTTCGACGCGCCGAACGGCGACATGAGTTGCGTGCGCCGCGGCCGTTCCAACACGCCGCTGCAGGCGCTGACAACCCTGAACGAACCTATGTTCCTGGAAACCGCCCGCGCGTTGGCGCTGAAGACCGTGCGCGAAGGCGGCGTCACCGATAAGGACCGCCTGCGCTTTGCCTTCCGCCGCGTTGTGTCGCGCGTTCCGTCGGAAAAAGAATCGGACATGCTGCTGACGCTGCTGGCCAAGCAGACGCAGAAATACGCTGCCAACGCCTGGGAGTTCGCCGCGAACGACCCCAAGAATCCGCCCGCGCTGCCGGCCGGCGTCACGCCTTCGCAACTGGCCGGCTGGACCACGGTCAGCCGTGTGCTTTTGAACCTCGACGAAACGATCACGAAAGAGTAAGTTATGCAGAATCTCCTTGCGCGCAGATGGTTTTTGGAACAGTGCGGTGTGGGCATGGGTGCGCTGGCCCTGCCGTCGCTGCTGGGTGCCGCCACGGATCCGATGGCGCCCAAGAAGCCGCACCACACCCCGAAGGCGAAAAACGTCATTTATCTCTTCATGGCCGGCGGCCCCAGCCACATGGAGCTGTTCGACAACAAGCCCATGCTGACCAAGTTCGACGGCACGCTGCCGCCCGCCGACCTGCTGAAGGGCTATCGCGCCGCGTTCATCAATCCGAACTCCAAGCTTCTCGGGCCGAAGTTCAAGTTCTCCAAATACGGCCAGTCCGGCACGGAAATCAGCGAACTGCTGCCGCACACGGCCGGCGTTGTAGATGACCTTCTGGTGGTGAAGTCTATGGTCAGCGACGCCTTCAACCACGCGCCGGCGCAGTTGCTGATGAACACCGGCACCATGCAGTTCGGCCGTCCGTCGATGGGCGCCTGGAGCGTTTACGGGCTTGGCAACGAGTCAAAAGACCTGCCGGCGTTCGTCGTGTTTTCAAGCGGCGCCAAAGGGCCCAGCGGCGGCAGTTCGTGCTGGGGGTCCGGCTTTCTGCCCACGGTTTACCAGGGCGTGCAGTTCCGCAACTCGGGCGACCCGGTGCTCTATCTTTCCAATCCTCGCGGCGTGGACAACGAGACGCAGCGCGAATCGCTCGACACGATTCAGGCCATGAATCGCGAGCGGCTGGCGGTAACCGGCGATCCGGAGATCTCCACGCGCATCAACTCGTTTGAGATGGCCTACCGCATGCAAAGCTCCGCGCCGGAGCTGATGGACATGTCGAAAGAGTCCAAGGCGACGCTTGACATGTACGGTATTGAACCGGGCAAGCCAAGCTTCGCATCGAACTGTTTGCTGGCGCGCCGGCTGGTGGAACGCGGCGTGCGCTTCGTGCAGCTTTACCACGAGGCGTGGGACCAGCATGGTTCGCTGGTCAGCGGCCTGAAGAAGAACTGCAAGGATACGGACCAGGCGTGCGCCGCGCTGGTGAAGGACCTGAAACAGCGCGGCCTGTTGGAAAACACGCTGGTGATCTGGGGCGGCGAATTCGGCCGCACGCCGATGGTGCAGGGCGGCAGCGACGGGCGCGATCACCATCCGAATGCGTTCACCATGTGGATGGCCGGCGGCGGCGTGAAGGCCGGCGCGGTGCTGGGCGAATCGGACGAACTGGGGTTCAACGTCACCAAGGACAAGGTACACGTGCATGACCTGCATGCCACCTGTCTGCATCTGCTCGGCTTCGATCACCTGAAACTGACGTACCGGTTCCAGGGCCGCGATTACCGGCTCACCGACGTTCACGGGCAGGTGGTTCAGAAGATGCTGGCGTAGGGAGAAAGCGCCGCTGATTGTGTCTCAAGTAAACTGGTTTGTGTGACGCGAAACTGGGGGGATTGGCTGGCCGGCCGGCTTTCGCGGGTCACTTCGGGCGCGGCGGTAGTTGGCGAGATCGATGGGCTGCGGCTCATCCCGATACTCTTTGTCGTGCTGCACCACATCTACGCTTCCTACCTGGTGGAAAGCGCTGTTTTCGGACCGGTGCAGTTCCCAAAATCCTGGGACGCGATCGCCCGTGAAAACTTCTGGGTGCTGGTGGCGTCCCGCGGCAATTATGGCGTTCACATGTTCTTCGTCATCAGCGGTTTCGTTTTGGCGCTGCCCTTTCTCCGTGCCGCCAACGCCGCGGCGCCGCCGCCCAACCTCCGCCGGTATTACCTCCGCCGGCTCACCCGGCTGGAACCGCCCTACGTTGTGGCCTTGCTGGTGGCCTACGCCATTCACGGCTACAACGGCAAGTCACTGGCGGACCTGTTCCCGCATCTGCTTGCCAGCATTTTCTATCTCCACGGCCTCGTCTACGGAACGCATAGCGAGGTGCTCGGCATCGCATGGTCGCTGGAAGTGGAAGCGCAATTTTATCTGATGATGCCGCTGCTTGCCGCGCTGCTGTTCCGTCTTCCGCGGCGCAAACTCGTTATCACCGCCCTGGCCATCATTTGGGGCATCGGCGCGCAGGCCGCTATCGGCAGCCCGCGCGTTCCGGCCGTATTCGACATTACGCTTCTTCGCTTCCTGCCCTATTTCCTGGCCGGGTTCGTTCTGGCCGATTGCCACCTTACGCGATGGGCCACGCCGTCAACCAAGCCGCTGCGGTGGGACGCCGCCGCCCTCTTCGCCGCCCTATTGCTTGCCGGGTTTCTTATTTGGCAGCCGCGCTTCGCCTTCCTCACCTGGCGGCTCCAGCCGCTTACCGACGGCGCTTTCTTCGGCTTCGCCATGCCGTGGCTGCTTTTCGTTGTGTACGCCGCCGTGTTCCGCGGCCGCGTGCTGCGCGGCGTGCTCACGCAGCGCTGGGCCGTCATCACCGGCGGCATGTGCTACTCGGCGTATCTCTATCACAACTTCGCGGTGGGCCTGTCGCTGCGGCCTATCTATGGGCTGATTGGCGGCGCACTGCCGCCGGCGTGGGAGTGCTTCGTCCTGGCGCTGCTCATCCTGCCTGCCGTTTTCGTGCTCACTGCCGTGATGTTCGCGCTGGTGGAGCGGCCGTTCATGAGGGCCGCACGCGGATGACGATCAGAAAACGTACTTCAATGCGAACTGGAGTTGGCGCATGGTGCGCGCACTGGTAACAACGCCAAATGTGGAGGGGTTGCGCGCGTCGGACCCGGGCGCGTTCCAGTTGGGATGGTTCGCCGAGTTAAACGTCTCAAACCGGAAGTTCAATGTATGCCCTTCCCGTATCCGGAGGTTTCGCGCCAGGGACAGATCCGCCAGCGCCGTTCCCGGCCGCAGTAGCGTGTTGCGCCCCATATTTCCGGGCCGCCAGCTCAGTTCCGGATTCGTGACATTGATCGCCGCTATATTCCAGAACTTGTACTGTGATCGATCACTGGGAATCGGGCTGACACCCGTCGCGTCGGGCTGATTGCCCAGCGTGTTCAGAGCCGCCGTATCGCCGAGCTGCGCCACGTTGATCGGCGCGCCGTCGGCCAGTGTCACAATGCCCCCCAACTGCCAGCCGCCGGCAATCTTCGCCGCCACCCCCTCCGGCAGCATCCGTTTGCCCGCGCCGAATGGCAGTTCATAGACGAACGAACCCACTAGGCGGCGCCCGATGTGGAACTGCGACAGCCCTCTTTCCGCGTGCAGGTTGTAGCTGTTCGTCGGCCACAATGTATCTCCGGAGTTGGTCCGGATCGCGCTGCCGTAATCGATCGCCTTCGCCCACGTGTAGCCCAGCATGAATGTCAGCCCGTTGGTGAACCGCTGTGTCAGCTTCGCGCTGAATGCGTTGTAGTTCGAATTGTCCACGCCATCCACCTCCTGCAGCCGTCCAAACGCCGGCCAGGGTGTACGTTGCGCCACAGTCCTGGTATCGGTGGGCCCGGTTTTCAACACGGGCTGATTGTACAGGCGGAACCGCGGCAGTTTCCGTGCGCCGTTGCCCTGATACCCCACCTCCAACACCATATTGCGCGCCAGTTCCCGCTGCACGTTGAACAGCCATTGCATCACCATGGGTGTCCGCATGTTTTGGATGTTGCCCAGCACTTGCGGCGCCAGCAGGCATGTGCCCGCCCAGCCGGTACACGAAGCGTTGGCCCGCGCGAACGCCCAGGGGTCGGTCATGCTTGCGTTGCGCCGTTCAATGTTGGTGATAAACAGGTCGCGGCCAGCCTGGTTGCGCGCCATGTCGAACGTCGGGTTTCCGGCGTCCTGCACGTAGAACACGCCCGCTCCAGCCCGCACCGTCCATCGATCAGAAGGGCTGTAGGAAATCCCCAGCCGCGGCGCGAAATTGTTGTTGTCCGGGTTCACCAGGCCCCGGCCCATGAATTGATCTCCGGATTGCGTCGTTTGCCCATTGGCGAAGTGGAAGTTCAGCCCATCGTAGAAATCGCCATTGCCCGGCCGGGTCAGGATGGGCGGTTTGGAATCCGCCCGCAGGCCATTGCCGTTCACACCCGGGTCGAACAACTGTACGTTCAGAATGCCTCTGTACTTGTCCACCCACGGCCGCGGGTTTTCGTAGCGGATGCCGATGTTCAACGTGAGCCGGTTCGTGATCTTCCAGTCGTCCTGGAAATAGGCGTAGAACGAACTTCGCCGCAACATCGCGTTCGCCATGGAAACAACGCGCGCCGCCGTGGAGGTTTCGCCGAGCATGAAATCCGCGAAAATGAACCCGGTCGCGCCTCGATTGGCCGGGTTGAACGTTGCCTGGCCATCGAAGAGAAATTCCCCGGTGGCCTTTTGATTTCCAAACTGGTTGTAACGGTCCCGGCGGATCTCGCCGCCCACTTTCATCGAGTGCCGCCCGCGAATGATCGACACGTTGTCCATGAATTGAAAGCTATTGTTCCGCGTCACCCACGGCGTCACGCCGCCAAACCCGTTGATGCCGCCGCCCAGTCCAATGGCGGGCACGCCAAAGGCCAGCGGGCTGGACGAAAACAGCCCCGGAATTTTCAAGTCCGCCTGCACGTCCCGCTGGTTGGCAAAATAGCCCACCAGGTCGTTATTGAACTGGTTCCACGACAGCCGCACTTCGTTGACCAGCGAGCCAGAAACGATCCGCGTGTTGGACAACATCGCCTGCCGCACCACCGTCACCGCTTGCGTGGAATCCGTCAACACCGCCGCGCCCGACAGCAGTCCATCGTCGCCCCAACTGAACCGCCCAAACCAGTTGCTCTTGTTGCTCTCGTTCCAATCGATCCGCTGGTTGAACTGCGTGCTGTCCGCAGTGGAACGCGCGTTCCGGCTGTAGTTGGCGTTCAGGTTGTTGCCGGGCACGGTGGGCAAGGGGAAAAATTCCAGCAGCCGTCCGGACACGGCGTTCAGCCGGGATTGCGGCACCACGTTTCCCGTGAACGGAGTGGCCGAAATCGCCGCGCCGGCTTCGCTGTACCCGCGGCTCAATGGATCGAAAATGGCGCGGTTCTGTCCGGAAAAATCGCCTCTGCGCATATCGGCCGTCGCCACGCTGGAACGCGCAAACGACGTGGTGCGGTCCTTGTTTTGTTCGAAATTGGACATGAAGAACAGCTTGTCCTGCCCCCGGAACAGCTTCGGAATCGTCAATGGCCCGGCCAGTGTGAAGCCATATTGATTCCGCCGGAATGGGTTCTTCTGCCCCGTCGATTGCAGCCATTGGCGCGCATCGAGCGACGAGTTTCGCAGGAACTCAAACACCGCGCCGTGATACTGGTTCGTTCCCGCGCGCGTCGTCGCGTTAATCTGCGAGGCGCCCCGGCCAAACTCTGCGGAGTAGATGCCTGTCTGCACCTTGAACTCCTGCAGCGCGTCGATCGACGGCTGAATGATGTAGGAGTTGAAATTCGGGTCCGTGTTCTCAATTCCGTCCAGCGTGTAGCGGTTATATTCCAGGCGCTGGCCAGCGATCGATAGAGACGTCTGGCTGCGCGCGCCGCCCTGCAGACCGCCGGCGCCGCCGGCGCCGCCCTCCGTAGTCACGTTCGGGCTCAGCGTCACCAGTTGCAGATAGCTGCGGCCATTCAGCGGCAGGTCCACAATGCGGCGGTTCTCGATAACCGTTCCCAGCGCCGCGGTTTCTGTATTCAGCAGCGGCGCGCCTCCGCTCACTTCCACCTGCTGGCTCACCTCGCCCACTTCCATACGGAAGTCCAGCCGCGCCACCGCGCCCACCTGCAGTTCCAGCCCCTTGCGCGACGCCATCTTGAAACCTGCGGTCTCCACCCGCAGATCGTAAACGCCGGGCACGAGGTATGGCAGCGAATAGATCCCGGTGTCGTTGGTTACGGCCTGGCGTTGCTGATTGTTGGCGACATTGGTCACCGTGACGGTGGCGCCGGCCACGACGGCGCCGCTGGCGTCAGTGACACTGCCGGTGATTTCGGCGAAATTTTGGGCGTGAACTCGCGCCACTGTCGCGAGTGTTAACGCGCCCAGAAGTATCAAGGTCAGCGGACGGGGCATACAGGGCCTCCCTAACCAGATCTGGTTCGGGAGGACTCTATCAGAATCGCCAGGGGGATGACAACGCCTAGCCCGCCAGCGCTGCGCGCATCTCCGTTACCGCCTTTTGCAGGCTGCCCACCTGCTCCTGCAACGGCACGTACTCCATTGTGATGTAGCCCTCGTAGCCGGCCTTGGCGATGGCTTTGTAGATATTGGCGTAGTTCATTTCGCCCGTGCCGGGCTCATGCCGGCCGGGGTTGTCGGCCACGTGGAAGACCTTCACGTAGGGCATGGCGGCCAGCGCGGTCTGGATCACGTTGCCGCGTTCCACCTGCTCGTGGAACAGGTCGAACAGCAGGCGCACGTGCGGATGATTTGTTTCCTGCATCAGCCGCAGGCCGTCCACGCAGTTGGTCAGAAAATAGCCTTTGTGGCTGACCTTCGCATTCAGCGGTTCCACAATGAGCGTGATCCCGTACTTTGCCGCGATATCGCCGCAGCGTTTCGAGCACTCCACCATGGCCGCGAACTGCTGTTCAAAGGAGAGCCCGGCGACGGTATTGCCCGACATGAGCAGCGCCATCGGGATTTCTAATTTCTGGGCGAAGACCAGGTTCCGTTCCACTTCTTTCAGAAAGGCGTCGCGCCCCTCGGGTTGCAGCATGTTCAATTTCTGCTGCCCCCACCGCGGCACGGAGCTCAGCGTGTCGATTCCCAGCTTCAGAGACCGCGCCAGCCTTTTCACCCGTTCGATATCGGCATCGGACCACTCGTAGTGTTCGCCGACGAACTCAACGGATTGCAACCCGGCCCGCGCGGCCGCTTCCATTCGCTCTTCGAACGAGCCCTTCAGCGTCCACAGCATTACGCTGGAGGTGATCGTGGCTTTCTTCGGCGGCGCCATTACTGGGGGCGGTTGCTGCGCCAGAGTAAGCAGGGAAGATCCCGCGGCCAAGAGTGTGCGTCGGTCCATAATCCAATAGCCTACCGCGAGGAAGTTTCCGCCATGCGGGGCGCCGCGAGATAGGCCAGCATTTTCGCTTCTCGCCGGCCCTGGGTAACGGTATCAAGAATCAGGCCGCACGCAAAGCTGAGCAGCGCCGCGATGGCGATACCAGTGGAGAGGATTGCGGTAGGGAAACGGAGCACCAGGCCAGTTTCCAGGAACGCAATGATGACCGGGACCATCAGTATTACCGCCACCGACATCAGAAACGAGCCGATTAGGGTGTAGAACAACTGCGGACGTTCCGTTCGAAAGAGGCGAAGAATCATCAAAGAGATTCGCCAGCCGTCACGATAGGTGTGCAACTTGCTGACCGACCCCTCGGGTCTCGACTTGTATGGTGTGTCTTGTTCTTGCACCGGCAGACTCAATGTCAACGCGTGGACCGTAAGTTCGGTTTCAATTTCGAATCCGCGGCTGGCTGTTGGAAATGACCGCACGAAAGGACGGGAAAAGACGCGATATCCGGAGAGAATGTCGGTGAATGTGCGGCCAAATAGCCACTCCACGGAACGCGTGAACATCAAGTTTCCAAGAACATGGCCGCGGCGGTACGCCTCTTTTTCCGTGTGCACCCGCCGGCCCACCACCATCGCCAGCCGGTTGTCCACCAGCGCCTTCACCAGCGCCGGAGCGCTTGCTGCGTCGTAGGTATCGTCGCCATCCACCGTGATGAAAACATCAGCGTCGATTTCACTCAACATCCGGCGCATAACGCTGCCCTTGCCCTGTTGAGGCTCGTTGCGGACAATCGCTCCGGCCTTAGCCGCCACCGCGCACGTGTTGTCCTTCGAATTGTTGTCGTAAACGTAGATGTCCGCGCTCGGCAGCGCCTTGCGAAAGTCGCGAACAACGGTGGCGATGGCAGCCTCTTCGTTGTAACAAGGTATCAATACAGCCAACCGTGGCTCGGGGGGGAATGGCTTCAAATCGTGGCCCATTCTTGTGGAATCTTCTCCATAGCATGACACATCAATTGAACAGACTGTAGAAAATCCCGCCTGCGGCGGCCGATGCTATTCTGTTATGGGCGGTTCGGTTGATTTATGGCGACGCTGACACCAACATCTGACTATACGGTAAGAGACCAAGAGCGAATGCGCGCCGCGCATCGCTATTTTGATTGGCAATTGGCGCTTGCCAAACCATGGCTCGGAAAACGGGTGCTCGAAATTGGCTGCGGAATGGGAAATTTTACGCGCACCATTCTCGACCGCGAGTTGGTGGTGGGACTGGACGTCGAAGCCGATTGTGTCGCTCGGCATCGCGAGAATCATTCTGATTGCTCAAACGTGGTGTCCTTGGAAGTGGATGCCTCAAATCCGGCCTCGATCGGGGAGTTGAAAAGCTATCAACTCGATTCCGTCGTCAGTCTCAATGTGCTGGAACATATAGAGGACGACCATCAGACGCTTCGCAACCTATGGCAGATTTTGCCGGAGAGCGGACGGGTTGTACTGATCATCCCCGCGTTTCAATCGTTGTATGGTCCCATCGATCACCTTTTGGGGCACTACCGCCGGTACACGAAGAAATCTGTTCGGGAACTGGCGCATGCGACAGGTTTTGAACCAGTCGAACTCCACTATCTGAACTTTGTGGGCTACTTTGGGTGGTGGGCAAACGCGAAGATCTTCAAGCGTACCGAACAATCGGAGACGCAGATCGCCACGTTCGATAATCTCATCGTCCCGTGGTTGCGCCCGCTCGAATCGGCCTTTCGTCCTCCCGTCGGGCAGAGTATTTTCACGGTGCTCGAAAAACGGGCCGCGCGGTAGCACGTGCCCACAACTCCCCTACATGAGTTCCTTGCGTCCCGGCCGTCGGCGAATGGCGCCTATGAGATCTCGATCTCGCGTTCCTATATGCACGACGAGACGGACTACGACCGTCAATATGGACTCGAGTCGTTTTCCACTTCGGAGTTGACCCGGGAAGCCGGCTATATCATGGACATCTGCCGCCGCCATGGGCTTCCGGCCGGCGCGCCGGTGCTGGAAATCGGCTGCGGCACAGGACGCATTTCCATCGGGCTGGCACTCCAGCCCGGAATGGGGCACCTGTTGATAACCGATCCCTCGCCCGCCTTTTGCGGCATCGTGCAGCGGAAGCTCTCCGGCTTGACGGTGGCGGCGGAACGGGTCGATTTCGGAATTCTGCAGGCTGAAGACGTGAACATGCTGCCAGCCGGGTCGGTATCCATGATCTTGCTGCGCAGCGTACTCCATCATATTGCCGATGTCGATGGTTTCCTGCGCGCGTGCGCCGCGGTGCTCCCCACGGGCGGCCTGTTTGTCTGCGAGGAACCCTATTATGACGGCTATATGATGATGGGTTTTCTCGGTCAGTTCATCGAGGATGCCCTTACCGGATCGGGTTACATCTGCACACAAGAAGATCAGCATAGAATCAATCACTTCATCTCGACGATGCAGTTTTACAGCCGCCGCGACATCGACAAAAGCCAGGCCGAGGACAAGCATCTGTTTCGCCCCGATGAACTGATGGCGACCGGACGGGAATTTGGCCTGGAGTTGACCCACTATCCGAACTGGCGGATGACCATGTCTCCCGAGGGCAATGAACGCGCGCGCGCGGGATATTTTCAGCGTTTTTTTGCTGAATATGTGCGTTATTGCATGGACTGGCCGGAAGACTTCTCCAAGCGCGTCGCTGAGGCCACTCGCAAGTATTTTCGGTTCTTTGAGCCATTGGAGACTGGTGGAAACACCACCCCGGCCTGTTTCGGCACCTTCGTCTTCACCAAGCGTTAACCGGCGCAATTCGGGGGTTTACCGAACGCTATTCCCTTCGTTACACTAGGGGCTTCCAGTTTCGAAGAAAGGGTTTGCGTTGTCCGATTCCAATTCCAATTCCAGCCTCCGCCTGACACCGCTCGATGGCCTCCGGGGCCTTGCGTCCTTGATGATTGTCATCCTGCACTACAGGAACCTGAACGACAAATGGAATGAAACCATCATCAATACGAACCCCTTTTGGGATCAGCTGATTCTCGTCTACAAGTTCGGCTGGATTGGGGTGGAGTTTTTCTTTGTGCTCTCCGGGTTCATTTTCTTTTGGAAGTACGGCGAGATGATATCCACCAAAGCCATCTCGCTGACGAACTTCGCGCTGCTGCGGCTCACCCGGCTTTACCCGCTGCACATCGCAACGCTGGTGCTGGTCGCTTTTCTGCAATACCTGGTTTTCGCGAAGTCCAACCTTACGTTTATCTACGGCAACAACGACTACTACCATCTGCTGCTGCACCTGACTTTCCTCAACTACGGCTGGATAGAGGTCGGCCACTCTTTCAATGCGCCCGCCTGGAGTATCGCCCTGGAGATGGGAATGTACTTCCTGTTTTATGCCGCCTGCTTCGGGCGGCGGAATCGCGCGCTCATCGCGCTTGGCCTGATGATGCTGTTCCTGCACGTTAATATTCGCGGACCCATTCCGAACGTGCCTATGCTGAACGAGCCGTTCACACGCGTCGGTTATTGCTTCTTCTTGGGCGGATTACTGCATTTCCTCTATGAGAAGGTGAAACGCGCAGGAAAAATCATGGAGTACGCTGGCGCGGCCGCCCTTGCCGTCACCGTCATTATCCTCGCAAGCATTCAATCCTATATCAACGGCAACACCGCCATGGCCATGTACCTGGGGCCCCGGTTCAATCAGGACATAATCTTGGGTGTGTTCCCGATGCTAATGACTTCGGCGCTCTTCTTCCGGCCAATGCACATGGCGTTAAGCACAAAACCCTTGACGGTGCTTGGTGACATCTCCTATTCGATGTACCTCATCCACTTCCCAATCCAGATTGCGATTCACTATTACACTCTGGTCGCCGGGCCTCTGGATTTCAAGCAAAAGTCGGTGTTTTGGACCTATATCGCCCTAGTCATCGGCATCAGCTACGTGTCCCACTACTATTTTGAGAAACCACTCATGCGGTGGCTGCGGGATCGGCTGATTCAGCGCGAAACATCGGATGCAGCGATGGCGGCACCCGCGCAGGCAGAGGAAGCAGCCGCCGCACGATAGCGGAACTTTTTAACGCGGGACGGCGGACACAGGCGCCCCCGCGGCGATATCCGCTCGCTTGCCCGTCCAGATGTTGCTTGGATCCCATGCCGCGTAGCCCTTGGCCATGGGTGTCTTCGACGGATACCACGTACCCACGTAGTAGGAATTGTACGAGCGGCGGTGGATGAGCACCTGCTTTTCTGTAATCAGGGACACTGTCAGTTCGTCGTTCGCTTTCTCACCGCCGCCGCCTGTCCAGGTCGCATCCAGCTTATTGGTCCCCGGACGCAGTTTCCATTGAAACTTCCAGTATCCGCTCCCTTCGGTGCCCTCCCAACCGTTTCCGAAGACCGAGGATATCTGCGCTGGATCCAGCGACGGGCTGAATTCCGGCATTTGATCCACCAGCGGCCGCAACCCGGGCGTGAGGGGCAGCGTCGTCCGGGAGATGAGGCACGTCGGGCCCGCCTCGCAACTCGTCTCCACCAGCACGTGGTCAAATGCCTGATCAGGAACATTGGTCTTGAATTTGGAAAGCTCCGCCAGGGGGACCCAGGCCGAGGGGCTGTTGGCCTGCGTGGCCGAATTGAACAGCGTGAATCGTACAAAGCCAGCTTGCGACGGGTTCAATCCCTGCGTCGGTCCAGCGACAAACAGATCGATCGCGGGCCCTTTGCGGGCGTACCGCAGCGGCAGCAGGAACAAATCCTCACAATTCGGGCACTCCGCCTGACACGTCGGCCCGCCACAAACCACCACTTCCCCGCCAAGCGACATCGTACCGAGCAGCTTAAACTCGCCCATGCGGCCGGCCCGGATCGGAGCCGGAGTGTCCCAGGCGAATTGCGAATAGAACGGCCACAAGAACAGATCGATCTTCGCGCTTGCCGGATAGTCTCCCGTGAAGTAGCGCGCCGCCGGATTCAATCGCATCAGGTTCCAATAGAGCAGTTCCCAGTGCGTGTAAGCGATGTATACCTGCTTGGCCTTGGCAATCGCATTCCGCACGGAGGGGGTCGTCTGGCTGACGCCTGTTTCTCCGTCGGTCACACGGAAGGCTTGCGTCACATCCCGCTTCTGGCTGCTCAACAGCAGAGTCCCGGCCATCAGTGTGTTACTCACCAGCACGAGCACCAGAAAATGGCTGGCATACCGGCCCGCCGCGCTGCCGGAATTGCGCATCCGTTCCCAAACCAGTCCCAGCGCGGCAATTCCCACCGGCGCCGCATAGGCGTAGTAGGTGCCAATACACTCGACGTAGATATGAATCGCGCATAACGCCAGGTGCCACAGGGGCAACGACAACATCAACAGCCAGAGGGCCGGCGAGTACTCCCGTCTTCGCAGCACCATCCAGAGGATCGCTAACAACAATGCCCAAGGTGCCATCCCCATCCAGAGAGTTTCTTCAAAGAACACCACTGCGTTCGGGCTCGAAATACCACGAAACGTATAGTAGGGGCTCGTGTACGGGGGCCCCTGTTTCACATTCTTGAAAAGGGTCTTGTTGGTTAGCTCGTTGGTCGCTTTGTAGGCCGCCGCGCCTTTTTCCGCACCGAACGCGCGCGCATGGTCCGGCAGCGGCGACAAGAACAATTGCGCCGTCAGAAGCCCCGTGTTTTGGAGCGCCGCGCCGAAATGAAACGGCGAGTTCAGCACCTGTTTGTTGAACTCGCTATTGGTCACCTTCCCGGACGAAACATAATTGGTAACCATGAACCCAACTGCCAGCGGCGCCGCCAGCAACATGCCGGCGCCAATCGCATGCAGCTTCGGACGCACCGCTTCTTTCCACAGTGTCATCGCCTCCGTCCTGCAGTAGAAGCCCGCCAGCGCGGCCGCCACCAACAGCCCGGGACCATAGAACATCAAGTGCAGCTTCACTCCAACGGAGATGCCCACGCCTATCGCGCTGAACAGCAGACTCGCCACATTCCGGTTTCGGAACCAATCGAACAGAAAGATCACACCGAGCAGCAACGGCCCCCCGGCCAGCAGTTCGTCATTCGTCGAATTCGCCAGGCACAGCACGATTGGCGCGGTAAGTAGCGCGTAGGCGGAATACATACCGGCCCGCACGGTTCCGCCCAGAAACAACGGGAAATAGAATGCTCCGAGCCCCGCTACGGCCCAGCCGAATACAGAAACCAGGTTCCATGTGACACCGGTCAGTTGATATTGCCCCAGGAACAAATAAAGCAAGCTTCCGTTGTATGGATAGAAGAGCAGCCGGCTGTCCAGACCCTTGCTGGGATGCAGCAACGCTCCCGAATTCAAGTAGAAGTTCACGCGAGGAAACCGGTAGGCAAGCGTATCCCAGTTCGCGGGCAATACAGAAATCGCCAGCAACACCACACCGATGCCGATAACGGCTAGGCCCGCCAGCAACAACACAGAAATCACGCTTTCACGCAACTGCGCCGCCACTTCGCGAAACCCCAATCCGTCGGCCGGTACGGGTTCCGGGCACGCCCAGGCGAAAAACTTCCCGTATAGCGACGACAGGCCAAGCGAGATCCCGAAATAGGCCAGCGGTATATCCAGCAGACCAACAACCGACGCGACTTGCGCCGTGTGAATCAGATTCGCCCACGCCAGCAGGATGGCGCCAAATAGCGCCGGGAAATCCGAAGCGAAATGCCTCCTCGATATTCGCCAATTCCAAAGGACGAGGAGCGCAAGGTGAGCAAGGAAAAGGAGTTGAAGATACGGCATCGTTTCTTGTGGATCGGGCGATTAGCAGAATCAGAGGTAGAGTAGCATATCCCCCATTTGTTAAGGACTGTTTTTGGGTGCAATCGCTTGGCGGAATTTGTTGGAAATCACCACCGTTTGCCCATTCCACCGTCACGTCTTGCTTACCACGGCCCAGGCCAGTCCTCGGCTGCTTCGCACCTCACTCTACGGGCGTCGGACTCCCCGAGAGCACCGGTGCGCCGGTTTGTGAACAATCCCGAATTCTTCGCAGGTTCGCTCCCGAGGCAACCGCCTAACCGGTCTTCGGACTCCCGAATGGCCGCGAGGGCCTATCCCTCCCCTTCGATGATATCGCCGCCGGACCGGGCCCAATCGGGCCCAAATCGCTGCTCGCCATGGTAGCCTGGAGGAAAGTGAAATTTGGCGTAGTTGTCTTTCCTGGTTCCAACTGCGATCATGACGCGCAGTTCAGTGTTACGGCCAATCTTGGGGAAAGGGCCGAGATGTTGTGGCACCGCGACAACGCGATTCCAAACGATATCGACGCCGTGATCCTCCCTGGCGGCTTCTCCTACGGCGACTACCTGCGCTGCGGCGCCATCGCCAAGTTCTCGCCCATCATCGACGCTGTGAAATCCTTCGCCGCCAAAGGCGGCCTCGTCATCGGCATCTGTAATGGGTTCCAGATCCTCACCGAGTGCCACCTGCTCCCCGGCGCCCTCGTTCGCAACGCCAATCTCCGCTATATCTGCAAACCCGTCGCGCTCCGCGTCGAAACCACCAACACCCCCTTCACCAACCAGGCCGCCAAAGGCCAGACGCTCACCTTCCCCATTGCCCACGGCGAGGGCCGCTTCACCGCCGATGACGCCACGCTGGATGAGTTGGAAGCCGAGGACCGCGTGGTCTTCCGTTACCTCGACAACCCCAATGGATCGCTGCGCGACATCGCCGGCATCTGCAATAAAGAGCGCAACGTGCTGGGGCTCATGCCCCATCCCGAACGCGCTACTGACCCGCTTATGGGCTCCACCGACGGCCTCACCGTCTTCCGCTCCATCGCATCCGCTTTCGCGACGAAATAATCCATGGCAACCATTACCCCGGACATACTCACCGCGCACAATGTCACCGCGGATGAGTACAGCAAAATTCTCTCCATACTGGGTCGCGAGCCGAACCTCACCGAACTCGGCATCTTCAGCGTCATGTGGAGCGAACACTGTTCCTACAAGAGTTCGCGCGTTCACCTCAAGAAGCTCCCCACCCGCAGCAAACATGTGCTGCTGGGGCCCGGGGAGAACGCCGGCATCATCGACATAGGCGACGGCCTCGGCGTGGCTTTCAAAATTGAAAGCCACAATCATCCCAGCTACATTGAACCCTTCCAGGGCGCGGCCACAGGCGTTGGCGGCATTCTCCGCGACATCTTCACCATGGGCGCCAGGCCCATCGCCGTGCTCGATTCGCTTCGCTTCGGCCCGCTCGACGATCCCAAAACCGGCGCGCGCAATCGCCGCATCGTGGAAGGCGTCGTCAGCGGCATTTCCCATTACGGCAACTGCTTCGGCGTGCCCACCGTGGGCGGCGAATGCGTGTTCGACAAATCCTATTCCGGCAACCCGCTCGTCAACGTTTTCGCCCTCGGCGTTATTGAAAAGGAGAAAATCTTCCTCGGCCAGGCGCACGGCGTGGGCAACCCCGTCATCTACGTGGGCGCCAAGACCGGCCGCGACGGTATCCACGGCGCCACCATGGCTTCCGACGAGTTCACCGAAGAGAGCAAACAGAAGCGGCCCAACGTGCAGATGGGCGATCCGTTCCTCGAAAAACTGCTTCTCGAAGCCTGCCTGGAAGTCATGGAAACAGGCGCGGTGGTCGGCATTCAGGACATGGGCGCCGCCGGGTTAACCTGTTCCACCTGCGAAATGGGCAGCCGCGCCGGCACCGGAATTGAAATCGATTTGGCAAAGGTTCCGCAGCGCGAATCCGGCATGACGCCGTATGAGATCATGCTGTCGGAATCGCAGGAACGCATGCTGCTCGTCGCCATCAAGGGCCGGGAGCAGGAAGTGTTCGATGTCTTCGAAAAGTGGGGGCTCGACGCCGCCGAAATCGGCATCGTCACGGACACCGGCATGTTGGTGGTGAAGAATCATGGCGAAGTGGTTGCCCACATTCCCAACCGCGAACTCGCCGACGAAGCGCCGCTCTACACCCGGCCCTACACCAAGCCCGCGCGCAAAGCGCCCATGGAAGCGCCCGCCTTCGCATCCGCGGACCTGAAGGCCGATCTCATTCGCCTGCTCCGTTCCGGCGACATGTGCAGCAAGCGCTGGATCTACGAACAGTACGACTACATGGTGCGCACCAACACGCTCTACGGCCCCGGCGGGGACGCCGCCGTTGTGCGTGTGAAAGGTACCGATACCGCTGTCGCCATCTCGCTCGACGGCAACGGCCGCTACTGCTCGCTTGATCCGCGCGAGGGCGCCAAACTCGCCGTCGCCGAAGCCTGCCGCAACATCTCCACTGTGGGCGCGCAGCCCCTGGCCGCCACCAACAATCTGAACTTCGGCAACCCGCAGAAGCCGGAAATTATGGCGCAGCTTGTCGAAGCCATTGAGGGCATGGCCGATGCCTGTCTGCACTTTGAAACTCCCATCACCGGCGGCAATGTCAGCCTCTACAACGAAACGCTTGGCGAGGGCATCCACCCCACTCCCGTCATGGGCATTGTCGGAGTGCTCAAGGTTGGCAAGCCCACCCCCATCGAGTTCCAAAGCGAAGGCAAAACCGTGCTCCTGCTCGGTGGTTTCCGCGATTCCACGCTCACCCATTTTGGCGGCACGCAATACGCCAACGTTATTGTTGGCGGCCCTTGGGGCCTGCCGCCCGCGCTCGATATGGACTACGAGAAGCGGGTCCACGGCGCCATTCGCAAAATCGTCAACAGCGGCCTGGCCGAATCGGCTCACGATCTTTCCGACGGCGGCCTGGCCGTCGCGCTCGCCGAAGCCAGCTTCGGCGGCATCGGCGCCAGCATTACCCTTCCCCCGGCGGATCGGCCGGAAATCCAGCTCTTCCACGAAGCGCCGTCGCGCGTTTTGATTTCCGCGGAAAATGTGCCGGAAATCAAGGCGATTGCCGATGAGTTCCAGGTGGAAGTTGTGGAGCTCGGCTCCACCCAAACGGGCAAGCTCGTCATCGCGGGCCGTATCGATGCGAGCATTGAAGAACTTCGCGAACCCTGGTCGACAAGTTTGGAGAGGATGCTGCATGCATGAAGAATCCGATTTTCATCTCGACAAGCTTCGGGAAGAGTGCGGCGTCTTTGCCATCTACGGCCACCCGGAAGCCTCAAACGTAACCTACCTCGGCCTCTACGCCCTGCAGCATCGCGGGCAGGAGTCGGCCGGCATCGCCTGCGGCAACGGCCGCACGGTGAACTGCCGCAAGTCCATGGGCCACGTTGCCGATATCTTCACCCCGGAAGTGCTCGCCTCGCTTCCTGGCCACATGGCGATTGGCCACACCCGCTATTCCACCACCGGCGATTCCAAAATGCTGAACGCCCAGCCGTTCAGCGTCGCTTGCAACAAAGGCCCCATCGCGGTTGCCCATAACGGCAACATCACCAACGCCGCCGAACTGCGCCGCGAACTGGAAGCCGACGGCTCCATTTTCCAGGCCACCAGCGATACGGAGGTCATTCTCCATCTGGTCGCCCGCTCCCGCGAACGCACCATGGCCGGCGCCTTGCGGGAAGCGCTGCTGCAGTTGGAAGGCGCATTTTCATTGGTGTTTTTGGCTGCCGATCAGATCATCGTCGCCCGCGATCCCCACGGTTTTCGCCCGTTGGCCATGGGCCAGATGGAGCTCAGCGAGGATCGCACCGGCTATGTCTTCGCGAGCGAAACCTGCGCGTTCGATCTGATTGACGCCGTGTATTTGAACGACGTGGAACCCGGCGAAATGGTCATCGTTGGCCCCAAAGGGCTCACCCGTGAGCGCTACGCGCCCAAACGGCCGCTGGCCCATTGCGCCTTTGAACACGTCTATTTCGCCCGGCCTGATTCCATTGTTTTCGGCCGCCCCGTGCAGCAGACGCGTGAATGGATGGGCCGTCTGCTCGCCCGGGAGCAGCCCACCGACGCCGATGTCATCGTCCCCGTTCCCGATTCCGGCGTTGCCGCCGCGCTCGGCTTTTCCGCCGAAAGCGGCATTCCGTTTCGCCAGGCGTTGATTCGCAACCACTACGTGGGCCGCACGTTTATTGAGCCCTCCCAGGCGATTCGCGATTTCGGCGTCAAGCTCAAACTGAATCCCGTTCGCCATTTGCTGGAAGGCAAGCGCGTCGTGCTCGTGGACGATTCCATCGTCCGCGGCACCACTTCCCGCAAGATTGTCCGCATGGTTCGCAAGGCCGGCGCCAAGGAGGTTCATATGCGCATCTCCTGCCCGCCCACCGTTTCCCCCTGTTTTTACGGGGTCGATACGCCCACCAAGCAACAGCTCATCGCCGCCAATTCCACGCTCGACGAAATCCGCCGCTTCATTGAAGCCGACTCGCTCGGCTATCTCTCTCACGGTGGTCTCAGCCGCGCCGTGTCCGATGAGAATCGCGATTTCTGCTACGCCTGCTACACCGGCAACTACCCCACGGAACTCGTGCAGGTGGAAGCATTCATGCGCGCCGAAAGCGATCTGGGATAATAGTTTTCCAGTGTCAATTGCCGTAGCTGACTCCGCTCGCGCCGTGCCGCACTCCCGTATCCGGGAGCTTGCGGAGATTGCCATGACGCTCACCGCCAATGGCGAAAATGTTCTGAAACTCTACTTCGGCGAGTCCAATCTGCCTACCCCAGGCTTCCTGAAGGACGCCGCCGGCGCCGCGCTCAACGACGGCTTCACCTACTACACCTCCAACGCCGGGCTCCTTTCCACGCGCGAAGCGCTCGCCCGCTACTACCGGCGCCACCAGGGCGTCGCGCTGAATCCTGACAACGAAATTGTCGTCACCAATTCCGGAGTGCAGGCGCTACATGTCGGCATACGCTGCGCCATTGATCCTGGTGACGATGCGCTCGTCCTCACCCCGGCCTGGCCCAATGCCTGCTCCATTCTTCAGATGTACGGCGCCAACCCGATAGAACTTGCCCAGCCCGTCGTCGGCAACCGGTATTCCATAGACGTTGCCGCCATGGAGGCCGCCCTTACGCCCCGCACGCGTCTGCTCATCTACACCTCGCCTTCCAACCCGCTGGGCTGGGTGGCCACCGTCGATGAACAGCGGCAGCTTCTCGGTTTTGCCCGCCGCCACAAACTCTGGCTCCTCGCCGACGAGGTCTACGAACGGCTCGTCTACGACGGCCGCCCCGCGGTTCCCAGCATTCTCCAACTGGCCACTCGTGAAGACGCTGTCATCGTCGCCCAAAGCTTTTCCAAAGCCTGGTGCATGACCGGCTGGCGCCTCGGCTGGCTCATCGCCCGTGCCGATCTTGCTGCCCGCGCCACTCAGTTGAACGAGTTCATCATCAGTTGCGCACCGTCCTTCGTCCAGCGCACTGGCGAAGCCGCTCTCGATATCGGCGACGATTCCGTTACGGCCCTCGTCGCCATGCTGAAGGCCAACCGCGATTTCTGCCTCGCCGCCCTCCGCGCCATGCCGGGCGTCACCGTTCCCGAACCGGAGGGCGCGTTCTATCTGTTCCCGAAGATTGAAGGCCTCGCGGACTCCTTCGATTTCTGCAAACGCCTCCTGCTGGAAACCAAAGTCGGCCTCGCTCCCGGAGTCGCGTTTGGCGCCGGCGGCGAAGGCCATCTTCGCCTCTGTTACGCGGTCGAACGGCCAATCCTGGAACAGGCCATGGACCGTTTGGCTCGCTTTCTCGCTGCATGATGAAACACCGGCCGGACCAGGTATTGCGCGAGTACGGGCGGCTGTTCCCCCCGCACATCAAAGAACGGGGGCGCCAGCTTCTCGCTGATGGTTTGCTCGATCCCGTCAGGATCGAAGACACCGGCTTCGCCTCCATCGCCCATGGCGAACGCGATTACGAAGTGGCTCTCTATCAGGGCGACCTGATCTGCGAATGCGCCTATTTTGACGATACCGGCGCTTGTAAACACCTCTACGCCCTGCTCCTGGCGATTGATGAAATGGCCCGTAAGGACCCGGATTCCACCGTCAACCCCGCGCCCCGCCCCCCCGCCGCCATCCGCGCCAACTGGCAGCCCGTCGTCGAATCCGCCATCAGCGAAGAGGACCCCGAACCGCGCTTCGGCGATGACTCCAAGTTCGGCGAACATCTCATCTACCGCCTCTCCCAGCCTCCCTCAGCCGTCCATCACGCCATGGAGATTGAGATCTTCTACCGCGAGCGCAAGAAGAACGGCGAGTTGACTGTTCCCAAACCCGCCCGCATCCGCCGTGCCGATATTGAACGGCTGCCGGACCCGGCCGACCGCGAAATCCTCGCCGAGCTTCTCCTGGTCCTGCCCGATCATGCTGCCTGGAGCACCTACTACCTCAACGATCTCCTCAAATCCACGCTCTACCTCACCGGCCCACGCCTCCCCGAACTCGCACGCAAACTCGCCCAGACCGAGCGGCTCTTTTCCGGCCCATCGTTCGCCAAAGAACATTGGCGGCCCGTCCTGTGGAGCGCCAACAGGTGGCGCATCCGCCTCCGCCCCGCCCTCAGGAATGAAGATTGGATTGAAGCCTCCATTGACCTGATGGATGGCGAACGCACCGTTCCCATCAAGAAGGCGGCCTTCCTCGATTTCCGCGTGGTGCTGCACGATAACACTCTCGCCGAGTTGGAAACCCGCTCTTCCAACGCCTGGATCCGCCAGGCCGCCGCCGGCCAGCCACTGCTCATCCCCCGCCCGGATTGGCCCCATTTCTTCGGCCTTGTCACCAGTCTGCGCCGCGGTCCCGCCTGGGACCTGCCCGAAAACCTGAAGCCCAAGGAAGTGCGCGGCCGCCCCACGCCGCGGCTTCGTTTGAAGTTCGATTCGCATCGCGCCACCGCCGAAGGAACCCTCACTTTCATTTATACCGACGGCGAAAAACAGACCGAAGCCCACGATTCCGACATTCACTTTGCCATGTCGGAAGACGCGGCCGAACTCGTCCTCTTCGACCAGCCGTTCCATGAAGCCTGCCGCACGCTCCTTCGCGGCCTCGGCCTCCAGTCCGGCGCCGACCCGCTCACGGCTCGGCGCATTTGGAACCTTGCCCTGCCCCGTTTCGCCGCCACCGTCCGCACGCTGCTCGAAGCGAAATGGGAAGTGCTCGCCGAAGGCAAGCCCGTCCGCACGTCAAGCTTCAACAAGGTGAAGGTCACCACCAACATCAACTGGTTCGAAGTCGACGCCACCGCCAACTTCGACGGCCTGGAAGCCCATCTGCCGGACCTCATCGCCGCCATGCAGAACAAGTCGCGCTACGTTCGCCTCGGCGATGGCTCCATCGGCCTTCTCCCCGAAGAATGGATTCAGCGCTACGCCCCGCTGGCCAATTTCGGGAAAGAGGTGGACGGCGTTTTCCGCCTGAAAATGCCGCAGGCGCCCCTCCTCGACGCGCTTCTCGATGAAAAGAAGGACGTCCAAACCGACGAGGGTTTTCAGAAGGTCCGCGGCCGCCTGCGCGGTTTCGCCGGCCTCCAGCCCGCGCCCCAGCCCGATGGCTTCGTTGGCGCCATGCGTCCCTATCAGCGCGAAGGCCTCGCCTGGCTCCTGTTCCTGGAATCCATTGGCCTTGGCGGCTGCCTGGCCGACGATATGGGCGTCGGCAAAACCATCCAGATGCTGGCCCTGTTGGAGCTCCACCGCCAGCGCCGCGCCGCCGGCGAAAGTCTCCCGCCAGATCTGGTCATCGTCCCCAAATCGCTGCTCTTCAACTGGGAGGCCGAAGCCCGCCGCTTCACCCCGAAACTCAAAGTGTTGAACTACACCGGCACCGCCCGTTCCCGCAAGGAGATCCCGGAAAACGACGTCGCCCTCACCACCTACGGCACCCTGCGCCGAGATGTCGTCGATCTTAAGGACCACGAGTTCTCCACCATCGTTCTCGACGAAGCCCAGGCCATCAAGAACTCCACCAGCGACTCCGCCAAAGCCACCCGCATCCTCAACGGCGCCCACCGTGTCGTCATGACCGGCACCCCCGTTGAAAACCACCTCGGCGAACTCTGGAGCCTCTTTGAGTTCCTCAACCCCGGCCTGCTCGGCGCCTCTACTTTCTTCAAAGCCGGCACCACCATGGAGCCTGAGTCCCGCGAATGGCTCCGCAAATCGCTTCGCCCCCTCATCCTCCGCCGCACCAAACAGCAGGTGGCCAGCGATCTTCCGGCCCGCTCCGAACAGGTCCTCTACTGCGAGCTCGAATCCGATCAGCGCAAGCTCTACAACACCATCCTGCTGAAGGTGAAAAACGATCTCAACAAGCGCATCCAGCAGGACGGCCTGGCCAAATCGAAGCTGCATGTGCTGGAAGCGCTGCTCCGTCTGCGGCAAATCTCCTGCCATCCGCAACTCGTGCAGGAAAACGCCGCGCCCGCCAGCGCCAAGTTCGATGTACTGCTCGATCAACTCACCGAAATCGCCGAAGAAGGCCACAAAGCACTGGTTTTCTCTCAGTTCACCAGCCTCCTCGCGCTCCTGAAGCCGCGCCTCGATGAGGCGGGCCTGAAGTACGAGTATCTCGACGGCGCCACCACCGATCGTCAAAAACGTGTCGAGCATTTCCAGGCCGACGCCGATTGCCCCATCTTCCTGCTTAGCCTGAAAGCCGGCGGCACCGGCCTCAATCTCACCGCCGCCGATTACGTCTATCTCCTCGACCCCTGGTGGAACCCCGCCGTCGAAGCCCAGGCCATTGACCGCACCCACCGCATCGGCCAAACCCGCCCCGTCTTCGCCTATCGCCTCGTCGCCAAGAACACCATCGAAGAGCGCATTCTCGAACTCCAGCAAAGCAAGCGCGACCTCGCCGAGGCGATCCTCAGCGAGGACAAC
>JAEUQC010000006.1 GCA_016789905.1 Bryobacterales bacterium
TCATCCTCCCCGCCGAAACGGCCGAAACCGGCGACGATGACGAGTACGACTACAGCGATCTGCCCCGAAAAGTCGCCTAAACCGGTCACAAAATCGCGCGCGATCCAATGGGCACACTCGAAGTGTGTCTACACTTCCGGCCGCTGGTCTTACTCAACCATCGCCAGCCGCCCGGACCCGTTCTTTCTCAACTGAATAGCTGACCCCCAAACGCGGGCGCCGCCCGCAAAACACCTCCGGCCCGCCCGGAAAACTCAGTATTTTCGCCCTGTTGGAGCCGGAGACTGCCACTCTCCCTCTACCATTGTCCCAGCACCACGGACACGCCAAATACTACGGGGAAATCCACCCTTTCGCCAATGCGAAATTCGTGGTACACATTGAGTGGATAGCGTTCCTGGCAACTTCCTCAACTCCGCCTGCGCCATCTCTCTGTTCCTCGTCTTCCCTCCCGAACAATCGGATCTCAAATCCCGGTTTGTGGCTCTCCCAGCCCGCGGTGAGGACTGTTCTTTTTTCATTCCAAAAAACAGGAGACCTCCCATATGGACGGGGATCGCAAGTATCGCCAAAATGGCTACCAGGACGGTAGCTCCGCTCGTCAATCCGAACCCAAGGCCGAACGCTTCTCGCCGCCGCGCCACCCCATGGACATCACTGCGCCGCGCCTGCCGCGCATGGTCCGCAACGTCACGGCCAGCCGTTGCTACAACTGTTCCGCCACTCTGCCCGCCGGTTTCGACTTTGCCCTTCCTTGCCCCAAATGCGCCGTCGAAATGCATTGCTGTAAACAATGCACCCATTTCGACTCGGCCGCGCATTTCCAGTGCGCCAAGCCCATCTCCGAACGCATCGCCGCCAAGGACAAACCCAATCAGTGCGAACTGTTCGCCACCCGCGTCACCGTCGCCCGCGACTCCTCCGTCCCGCAGCCGCCGCCCAGGGCCGTCGCCGCCGCCGCGCCCGCCACGCCCCATGTCTCCCGCACCGTTCACAATGCGCGCGCCGCATTTGAGAACCTGTTTAAGAAATAAGTGCGCATCGCTCAACTCATCTCTCAACATCGCTTCCAACTCACCGAAGCACCCCCGGCCGCTCCCGCAGCCGGCGAAATCCAGGTCCGCGTCCACTATTGCGGTATCTGCGGCTCGGACCTGCACAACTTTTCCGAAGGCTCCGTCGGCGACACCCCCAGCGTCTTCCCTATGGTCCTTGGCCATGAACCCACCGGGACCGTCATCCAGACCGGCGCCGGCGTCACCGGCTGGCAGCCAGGTGACCGCGCCTTTCTCGAACCGGCCATCTACTGCTACCACTGCCCCATGTGCCGCACCGGCCGGCACAACCTTTGCGATAACATTCGCTTCCTCTCCGCCGCCCCCGAGCCCGGCTACTTCCGCGATATCGTCTCCATCCCGGAACACTGCCTTATCCCCATTCCGCCCGGTGTCGGCCTCGCCGAAGGGACGCTCTTCGAACCTCTCGCCGTCGCCTTGCATTCGCTGAAGTTTGTCGATCTGACGCCCGGCGCCTCCGCCGCCGTCTTCGGCTGCGGCCCCATCGGCAGCCTCACCGTCGCCGCTCTCAAAATGCACGGCATCCGGCGTGTCTTTGCCGTCGACCCTGTCCCCCACCGCCGCGACCTGGCCCGCGCCATGGGCGCCGACGTTCTCATCGACCCCGCTCAGGTGAGCCCTTCCAAGGAGATCCTCGCCGCCACCGGTAAACGCGGCGTCGAGACGGTGCTCGATTGCGTCACCCGCGACGGCTCACTCGATCATGCCTGCATTGCCGTCGCCAAGGGCGGCCGTGTCGTCGCGACCGGCATCCCCAGTGAAGCTCGCCCGGTGATTCATTTCCATGAACTTCGCCGCAAGGAAGCGCCGTTGTTCAACGTCCGCCGCAGCAACCACGAAACGGCCCTGGCCATTGACCTTCTCGTCGAGCGGCCCGCCTTCCTTGGCCCGATGGTCACCCATCGCCATCCGCTCGAAGACATAGAGCGAGCCTTCGCCGATCTGGAAGCCTACCGCGACGGCGTCGCCAAGTCGGTCGTTCAACTCACCGCCTAACCGCCGGGTAATCCGGCATGCAACCCCCACCCCCGCCGCCCGGGAACGCAACCTCACCGCTTAGCCGGGAACAAATACCCTCCCAACGGGGTCTGATCTGGCGAGGAGGCAACAATGTTTGAACAATCGGTACTCGATAACTCCCGCGTCAAGCGGAGTAAGTGGTCGTGGATGGGCGTTGTCATCCAGGCCGGATTAGTAACTGGCATGTTACTCATCCCAATGGTAAGTCCGGAGATACTAAATGTCGTACTCCCGCAGGCCCAAATCTATGTCCCGCGGAAGGCCCCGGCGCCCGTCGAGGTCGAGGTGCAGCCGGCCGCGAACACCCAGGCGGCGAGCGCCAATAGCGTCACTGTGGCCCGCCAGCCCATTCGCGTCTTGCGCGCCCCAAGCGCCATCCAGCCTGTAGCCAATATCATCGACGCCGAAGGCTTCGCCCCCCCATCCTTCACCACCGGCACAGGCACCGTCCTTGCCAACACCGCCGACTACGCCGGCCCTGCCATCATCGGCACACCCATGCTGCCAAACGCCCCCCCGCCCAAGCCATCGGAGCCCGCCAGGAAGGACCCGCCCGTCCGTCATCGGGTCGGTGGGAACGTCCAGGCGGCCAATATCCTTTCCAGGGTCAACCCCGTCTACCCGCCCCTCGCCAAACAGGCCCGCGTCTCCGGCATGGTGAAGCTGGAGGGCGTCATCGCAACCGATGGCACGGTCCAGCAACTGAAGGTCCTGAGCGGCCATCCGCTCCTGGTCCCCGCCGCTCTCGCCGCCGTCAAGCAGTGGCGCTACCGACCCACCCGCCTGAACGGCGACCCCGTCGAAGTCATCGCCCCCATCGACGTCAACTTCATCCTCTCCAACTAACGCGGCGCCCGTCAGAACGAGAGCTCATAGTACAGCGGCGTCACCGCCACCTCCCCGCCAAAGGTCTTCCACTCCGGCCCCAGGTCCGCGGGCTTCACCGCCGCGTCGTCCACCCGCAGCACCCGGCCCTGCGTCTTCTCCTTGATCCGGTCCACCAGGTCCGGCAGCGGCATCTTCCCCCAGTGCTTCTTCACGGCCATCTCGTGGTCCACCGGAATCATCGCCACCAGGTCCTCGCTGGTCATCAGTTCCAGCCCCTTGGCCTTCAACGTCGCGTTGTGGCTCCCGTGATGGCCCACCTTGTAGAGCACCGTCCGCGCCAGCAACTCCGGCCCCGTCACGCGCTTCTTCCCCTCCTCCAGCTTCCATTCCAGAGCCTGCCAACTCAGCCAGTTGCCTGCCTGCGCATCGCCAGGGAACAGAAGGACCTCCCCCGTGGCCACGATCTCTATCGCGATCACCAGGCTCGTATTGTTGGTCGCCGAGTCCAACTGCAGCGCCATCGTCTCCGACGAATCCAGCCACGTCGAGTCGATCCGCCGCCAAGACTGGTCCCGCACCGCCACGCCGCTCTTGCGCTCAAAAACGCCCTCATCGCCCGCCTCGCCGAAATAACGCCGCGCAAAGAACGGCAACTGTTCCGCGCGCGCCATCGGGATCGTGTAGCCCTCATCGAACGGCTCCTCAATCGCGTCCTCCCCGCCCGCGCCGGTCACGCCCATGTTCCTCGAAAGCGCCGACATGAAAAAGGCCTGCCGCCCGCCCGGCCCAGCGTCCAATCCGTAGGCGTCGCCCTTGCCGGGGTTGGACTTCTTGATCAGCTTCTCGTCCCGCGGCGGGCCCATAATCCAGAACCGCACGGCGGGCGCCGCCTCCAGCGCGATCGGCGGCTCTCCCGGCTTGCAGTACCGCGGCTTCTTTCTCCCCGCCGCCATCTTCTTCACGTTGTTCAGCGCGTCCTCCGTTGACCCCGCCTTCGCGCCAAAGAAGCCCACCAGGCTATCCACGTTCTCGCTCATCCGCTTGGCGCCGCGCACCGCCAGGTGCTGCGCCGCCATCCGCAGTGCCTTCTCCGCCGCCCGCCGCTCCTCCCGCAGTTTCTTGGCCAGCGGGTCCGCCGGGTCTTCGGTCCAGGCCAGCCAGACGTCCTTCACCTCCAGCTTCTCGAACAGTTCCGGCACCTGCACGAAGCCCGAGATGTGGTCCCAATGCTCGTGAGTCGCCACCAGCACGTCCAGCTTGTTGCCGGTTACCTCCAGCACGTCCTCCACCACCGCCGCCATCTTCACCGCCGGATCCGTGGTGCCCAGCACCACGCCGCAGTCGATCAGCATATGGAACGGCTTGCCCGCCTTACCCGGAACCGTGATCAGAAAGCAGTCGCCCAGCCCCTGCCGGTACATGCGTACCCTCACCCGGGCCGCCTTCTTCGCCTTCGCCGCTTTTCGTGTCGCCATCGTCATCCCCTCCCTACGCCCCGCGGTGCAGCAGCGCGAAGGGCTCCGCGCTCTGCCGGTTGTCGAAATAGCCCTGCTGCCCTTCTGCCGCCATGCGCCGGAACGCCCGTTCCTCTGCCACCCGCGCCGGATGCCCAACCCGCTTCCGGATGGCATACCGGATCCGGTAGTTCTTCAGGTCGATCAGGATGGTGCAGCCGCCCCGGTGCGTGGTCCATTCCTTTGTCTCCGGGTCCTGCGCCTGGCACTGCTGCACTGCCTCCACCACCAGATCGGTCATCTGCTGATTCCGGCTGTTGATCCGCCGCGCCGGCCGCACGCTGTGAATCTGCACCACAGGCTTGCCCGCGTTGTTCAGCTTCACCCCGGCCGGCATCCCCTCCACCGCGTGGATGTAGATGCCCAGGTCTCGCTGTAACTGCACGGCCGAGGCGTCGTCCAGGCGTTGCAGCCAGTCCCACAGAATCGCGCCGTTCTTCTCGCCCCGGATGTAGGCGTCCCGCCTGTTCGAACTCAAGTCCCATGCCAGGTCCAGTTCCCCCACCATGGCCTGGATACCATCCGGGTCCAACACGAACTGTGGCGGGCTCCAACGCAGGTTTTCCTCCGACAGGTTCCGCACCCCGTTCGGGAAGATGCCCCGCGCCCGGAACCCGGAAATGAACGCTGTCCGGTAGTTCAGCGAGTGCTCGGGCTCCAGGTCCATATCGGCCGTGATTAGCGCCCGCAGGTACTCGCCGAATGTCAGGTCAACCGGCGGGCAGTAGTCCAGCGCCCGGATGCAGGTGGTCAGCACGCGCGCCGCGATCTCCGACGCCTCCTCCGCCATCCGGTTCACCAGTTCCACCGGAATGTCCCCCGGTGGCAGCACGCCCGTGCCTCCGGTGGCGATCCGCTTCAAGTCCTCTATGCGGGCCTCGTAGATCTCCAGGAACGCTTCGAACACCGCGCCCAGCAGCACGGCGCCCCGGTCATGCGCCTCGGTGGCTTCCTGGTAGTCGTTCTGCGTCGGCTTCCGGCCCAGCGCGCTGCGCAACGCCCGCGTGCCCGAAGAGGCCTGGCCGAACTGCTGCGCCAAATCGGCCAGCAGATTGTTCTTGCGCAGGTCCCCGCGCGATTTGGCGATGGCGTGCCGGAGCGCGGCGGGGATGGTGAAGTGCTGGAACATGGCCACAATGTCGGCCATGGCTTCATGGAACGCCCCGATGTCGGGGTTGGTCTCGTTGCGGTAGTAGCGGTGCAGCCCGTCCACCAGGGCGTGGGCCGTCTCGTGCGCCACCACGTCGTGGGACAGGCAGTTGAACACCAGCCCGCCGGGCAGGTTGTCGCCTACGTCCTTGGTGTTGGCCTGGAAGTAGCCAAACAGCAGGGCGTTCTTGTCCGGGCTATAGTAGGCGTTGGCCTCGCGGAGGGCGTGGGGGTAGATGCGCAGCCGCTGGACGTACTGGTCACGTATCCCGGCCGTATCGGTGACTCGCCGCGGGGCCCAGAGCGCCGTCCGCCCCAGCGCGTCCTCGAACCGTTGAATGGTCGTCATTGCCACCGCGTACACCATCTGCTGATGGAACTGCGGCACGCCCTCGGCCGGCGACAGGCCATCGGAGGCCAGCAGATGCGGGTGCGCCAGGTCCACGGGCGCGTAGCAGACCCCGGAGGACGGGTCGACATCAACCACCTCCAGATACTCGCCCACCGGCCCTGGTTCCAACTCCGGCTCCCAGCGCACGTGCAGTGTCGTCTGGTTGATCCGCTCGGTATCCAGGCGCAGGCCCAGTAAGGGGTCGAAGGCGAAGACGCGCAGCTTGCGCGTGAGCGGGGCGGGCGGCTCCGGGTTCTCCGCGGCCAGCGGGCGGCGCGGGCCGGCGCCGGCCATGCTTACTCTGCCCCGCCGTCCGCCGCCGAGAGCGGCGCGCAGTGCGCTGGAGACGCCCTGCTGCTCGCGCATGGCCTCAACGAAGCGCTGCCGCGACTCGGCCGAAACATCGGCGCCCGCCGCGTCCGGATCCACGCCCAGGTCCAGCAGCAGGTTCTGCAACTCGCCGCTCCGTCCCAATACCTGCGCGGCTTCTATGCGCAGCATCCGTTCGGAGACGCCGTACTGCGACAGGCCAAACAGCACCTGCCACACCGGGCCCAGGAACGGCACATCCACGCCATCCGCCGCCTGCATTTTAAGCTCCGCTTCAGCGGCCGGCTTTTCGCCCATCGCCGCCAGCGCACGTAAAGTCCCGTGCCCGAAGTGCTCGGAATCGGTCCCGTTGGCGGTGCCGAACAGCGCCCGGCGCACGGCCTCCACCCGCATCCACTTCTTCGAGTACTTCTTCACGGCGGCGCGGTTCTTCTGCAGCCAACAGGCCGCGGCAGCGGCAATCTGGGGCGTCGCCGACGATGTGCCCGCGCCGTCAAAATCCACCAGCGCCGGGCACACATACTTCGCCCACGGCGTGTTCGGCGTATAGGCCGCCATGGCTGTGGCCATCTTGCTGGCAGGGCCGTAGGAGCCGCCCATCAGCCGCGGATCCTTGAAATCGGCATACGGCTTGCCATCCGCCATGACGCCACAGGCCGCGATCACGCGGCCGAACCGCGCCGGATAGACGATGAACCGCGGCACACGCAGCTTGCCGGGGCCGAAGTTGTTGCCCGCCGCCGTCACCAGCGTCACACCCTCCATGTAAGCCTGGTTCACCATGTCCGCCCAGAGCTGAGAGGCCACCCCGCCCATGCTCATGGAGACTACGTCGGCGCCGCAGGCAATGGCATATTCCAGCCCCCGCGCGATGGAACTATTGGTGAAGAGCACCACGCCATTGGCCACGCGGATGGGAACGACGCGCGCGAATGGTGCGCCGCCAACAAAGGTCCCGTCGAACTTGTTCCCCGCCAGGATGCCCAGCGTCCCCATGCCATGGCCGGCATTGGTTCCGATGCCGGAAACAAAGGGGTCCGAGGCGTCGTTGGGGTCCGGGTCCTTTTCGACGAAGCTGCGCTGGGCGGCCAGATCGAGGTGCGGCGGCAGGATGGCATGGCCCTTGCGATAGCCGGTGTCGAGGTGCGCGATGGTCACACGGTCCGCCGGGTCCTTGATCAGGTCGCGGGCGGCGCCGAGGCCGCTGTGGGCGGCGTCCTGAAACCAGTTCCAGTTGAACGGATCGGGCCGGGGGAAGCGCGGGTCCGGTGGGTCGGGCTTCTCGCACGCCTCCGCGCCGGCCGCCGCGCGAAAGCCTTTGCCGGCGAGCCTGTCCTGGGTATCGAAGGTCCATTTCTGTTCCAGGTCCGGCTCGGCGAACTCGACATCGGCGCCGCCGGCCAGGCCCATGCCCCTGGTCCGCAGTTCGTGGCACAGGTCCCATAGCGCGGCGTCGCTTACATCTTCCGGCGCCTCGGCCACATGCCAGACGCTCTCCGCCTTTTTGGCGGCGAACAGGGGCGCCGCCGCGAACGGGACCTTGTTCACTGCGAAACTCGTGCCCTTGGGCAGCCGCTTTGTCTTCACCAACAGCCTTGGTCGATTCGTAGCCATATGCCGCTCCCTATCCCTAATCCGCCGGGGTCAGTTCCACCGCGAGCAACCCCTGTTTAGGGCCTGATCGCTCGCCCGGGGCGAAGACGCCGCGCAGGCGCCAGACGCCGTCCTCTTCCGCCAGCAGCGGCTTGCCGTTCACCTTCGGCACGTTATACTCCGTGCCGTGGCAGTTGCCGATGTCCGGTTTCTCGCCCTTCTCCAACTGCTCGGCGCAGCCATCGAAGAGCACGAAGAACTGGAACTCGCCTTCGTTGCCGCCGTTGAAGGCGCCGCGCTCCCACTGCAGGTCGAGCCGGACATCCTCGCCCGCATGGGCGTCGATGAACTCGGCGAAGTCGTTGTCGAGCCCGGCCTTGACGAACCTTGATTTGAACTCCGGCATCCGGTCCGTTCCTGAACAGCCAACCGCCCCAAGCAGCGCCAACGCTAAGATCACTCGGCCCATCTCATCCGTCCCGTCCTGGTTCTGTCGACGCCGTGAAGACCGCCGGGAATGGCGCGGGGTCGAACACCGAAAGAATATCGCGAACCATCGCGTCGCGGGTCGTGTACCGGGTCTCGTCGTAGCAGCCGAGGGGGTTTTCGACGGCGTTGATGAGGCACTTGTTGCAGTAGGTGCAAGGCACGGGCGGGCGCTCGGCGCCGGCCTCGAAGATGCGGGGAAGATCGGGATTGGCGATGAGCGGGCGGGCCATGCTGACGGCGTCGCACTGGCCGGAGGCGATGGCCTGCCGGATGACGGAGGCGGTTTGAAAGCCGCCGGTGCAGATGACGGGGATGCCGACGGCCTTCCTGATGGCCGCCGCGTCGGGGAGGTTCAACCCCTCGATGACGTTGCCGCGCTCCTTAATCCACCGGTCGCGGAAGAGCTTGCCGGTCACGTCGTTCTTGAGCAGCAGGAAGTTGCGGAGGGTGTTCCGGCCGCTGGAGATCATGGCGTCATAGACGCGGACGAAGTCGGCGACGGGCAGGTCCCCGGCGGGATTGCGCGGGTGGGGGAAGAAGCTGCCGCCGCTGACGTGAATGGCGTCGACGCCTTCGGCCTCCAGCCACTGGCAGACCTGGACCGAGTCCTGGATGGTGTTGCCGCGCGGCTCGCCGATGGACATGGCGTTGTTGTTCTCGGTGGCGCTGATCTTCATCTGCAGGTGGAAGTCCCGCCCGCAGCGCTGGCGGATGGAGCGGACAATCTCCAAAACGAACCGGGCGCGGCGTTCGAGCGTGCCGCCGTAGTCATCCTTGCGGTCGTTGATGGCCGAGCTAAGGAACTGGGTGATGAGGTAGCCGTTGGCGCCGTGCAGTTCCACGCCATCGAGCCCGGCGCGCTGGGTTCGTTCCGCGGCCTGGCCGAACTGTTGGACCACCTCGTTGATCTGCTGCACGGTCATGGCCGTGGCTTCGAAGCCGTGGAGCGGGTCCGGTTTGGAGGTGGAACTCCAACTGTCCGGATACTCGATGCCGGCGATATCGCGTTGGCGGCCGCCGTGGCTCAACTGGAGCAGGAAGCGGCAGTCGTGCTCGTGGACCCGCTTGCCAACTTCGCGCCAGAAGGGGATCTTGTTGTCGTCATCGATCATGGCGTAGTTGGGCAGGATGCGGCCACGGCCATGGACGGGGACGAAGGAGGAGACGATGGCGCCGACGCCGCCCCGGGCGAAGCGGGTCTCCCAGTTGATGCGTGTCCGGGTACCTGAGCCGTCGTAGTTATCGAAGCGTCCGGAGACGTTGGAGCGGATGAGCCGGTTCTTGATGGTCAGGTTCCGGAAACGGAGGGGCTGAAAGAGTGTGTCGGCCATTGGGGGGCTCCCTTCAGAAGGTGCGGACGAACTCAATGAGAGCGCGCTTGTCGGCATCGCTGAGCGTGCTGCCGAAGGTGTGGCCGCGGTCCACGACGAAGTCCGGGGACAGGTTGTTGCGGAGGAGCACGCCGGTGAGCCCGCCGCGGCCGATGATGCCGCCGATGAGGCGGGTAAAGAAGTTGTCGTTGCGGAGGAGCTGCATTTCGGGAGCGTTGATGTTGGCGAACAGATGGACGGGGGTGCCCTGCTTGACCTTGAGCTTGTAGCCGCTTTCGAGCAGGACGGCGCTATCCTGGCTGGTACGCCAAACGGACTGTGTGCCGAGGCGTTTTTCGGGCCATAGGAGCTTTTCCATGGCGTCGTTGAAGGCGGCGAGGCGGCCGGTGATGGAGGGGTCGGCATTGTAGAGGCCGAGGGCGTTGTTGTGGAGGAACGGCGCGGTGGCCCAGACGCCGGAAAGGGTTGGGACGCGGTAGTAGCCGCGGCCGCCGGCGGGAGGCTGGAAGGTGATGGGCTTGTTGGGTTTGATGGGGTTGTAGAGGCCCTGGAGCGGCGGTGATGGCGGCTGATCCTTGTAGGTCCTGGAGGAGAACTCCTCCCAGACGTGACCCTGGATGGCGTTGGAGGCGATGGCGCGGCCGATGTTGGTGCCCACTTCGGCGACGGAGACCCGCTGGTCGTTGGAGAGGAAGTTGTCTTCAAGGAAGTCCGGCTTGAGAACGGCTTCGCGGAACCAGGCGGCGGCGTCCGGCGTGCCGGCGGGGGGCTGCTTGCTGGAGTGGCAGCGGGCGCAGTTATCGGCGAAGGCGAGGGCGCCGCGCTTGAGCAGTTCGGGGTCCTTTGCCAGGTGTTCGGGCGCGAGGCGGGCTGGCTGGACGGTCTTGAGGAACGCCTCGGCGCCTTCCATGAGGGCTTCGGTAGCGCGCCAGTCCGGGCAGTCCTTGCGGGCGAGGGCGATCTGGAAGGGTTTCTGGGTTCGTTCCGTGCCGCGAATGGGGTCATGGAGAGTGGTCCAGTAGTCCGAGCACATACCAATATTGACGTAGACGCGGAGGGAGGCACCGGCGGTGCCGATGGAGTCGGCGCCGTCCTTCAAGATGTGATGGACGTTGCGGGTGGAGCCGTCGGCCATGGTCTCTGTGGCGACGGGGCGATCCTTCAGGTGGACGATGGAATTGATGGCGTTGGGGTTGAAGATATGGTCCGTGGCGAAGCGAGAGGTGTCGGAGGTGCCGGCGGGCTGGCGGTTGCCGACGTGCCAGCGGAAGTCCTGGGGCGTCATCTTCAGGGTGAAGAGGGTGCCTTCCTGGAAGTACTGGTTGCCGATGGCGGAGGAGAAGTTGTACCAGCGGGGGTTCTCCGGGTCCTTAGGCGGGTAGAGCGGGTTGAAGCCGATGTGGCAGAAGCCGCAGGTCATGCCGATGAGGTAGGGCGGTTCGACAGTGGCGGGGTCGGCGAGGTACTTTTTTACGTCCCAGGTGAACTTGTCGAATTTGGGATTGGGGAACTTGCGGAGGCCGACGATGCCGGAGGACTGGCTGGGGATACCGGGGATGGTGACGGTTTTGCAGACGTCCATCCAGAGGCCGAATTCGTCGGGCTGGGTGGCCTGGGTGCAATCGGGATCGTTGAGGACGCCCATGGTTTTGAAGCGTTCGGGGCGGCGGCGGGAGTCGACGTACTGGAGGAGGTCGGTGATTCCGTGGGTGATGCGGGCGGTGTGGCGCCAGAACTTTTCGCCGCCGCCGGTCCAGAAGTACCAGGTGTTTCGGCCTTGTTTTTCGAGTTCGGTGAGTGCCTGTCCCCCGTATTCATAGGTGTCGGCGCCGCCAGGGTAATCCTGGGCGGGTAAGAGGAACGAACCAAGAACGAACCAAAACGTATAGGACCGCATAATCGTATAGTGGGACGATAAACGATTCAGTATCAAAAGAAAAGCCCCCAGATTCCGGAAGGCGGGGGTTGGGCCACCATTTTTGGCCCTTCGCAGGGGCCCGCATGATAGACTGTGATGGAGAAAGCTCAGTCCGGCTTTCGCGTGCCCGTTGGGCGGGCCGGACGTTGACCGACGGCGCCGAGCCGGTCGCGGAAAGGAACTTTGGCCAGAGCACATACTACGTTCAAAAAGCGGCAGAAAGAGTCTGCACGCATGGAAAAATCCCAGGAAAAGGCCGCCAAGCGGCTGCAGAAAAAGGCGGAGAACGCGGATCGCATCCCTGGCTCCGGACCTGAAATCGAAACCGAACCCATTGAGTCGTTCACTTTACCGCCCGACGAGCGGTCGTATTAGCGGGCAATTCGGGTAACATTTCCCGGACCCCAAAGCGCCAATGATAGAATCATGGCGCGGCTGGTGCCAAACCGCTTAGCCACGCATTTCTATCATGTTCAATCAGCGCCCCGTTTTTCTTGCGCCCGCACTGCTAATTTCGCTTGCGGCGGCCGCCGCGGAAGCACCGGTTCCGGTGTTACGTCAATACTGTTTCCAATGTCATGGGAAGGCCGCGATGGGCGGTCTAAGCCTGGAGAAGCTCACGGCCCAGCCGTCGATGGGGGAGAGCTTCCAGCATTGGGAAAAGGTGGCGGCGGCGATAGAGGGCAAGCGGATGCCGCCGGCGGCGATGCCGCAGCCGACGGACGCGGACCGGAGCCGCGTGGTGAGCTGGATTCGCACGAGCCTGAAGGAGTATACCGCCAAGAACGCGGGGGACCCCGGGAGGGTGACGGTACGGCGGCTGACGAGCGCCGAGTATGCGTACGCGATCAAGGATTTGACGGGCCTGGAGTTCAAGTTTGACCGCGACTTTGTTCCGGATTCGGTGGGCGGGGAAGGATTCACGAACTTTGGGGACGTTCAGTTTCTGGGCGATGCGAACCTTGAGCGCTACCTGCATACGGCAAAGCACATCGCCAACCATGCCGTAGTTGGATCGGGCCCGCTGAGGTTCTTTGCCGACCCGGGGAAGACGGGTTTCGAGCTTTCGGCGCTGGACCGGATTAAGAGCATTTACACGACTCATGGCTTCCGGGCGACGGGGGCGGAGGGGGCGCTGCCTTACAACCTGGAGAAGTATTCGAAGGCGTTCTACACCGCGTGGCGGTATGAACACCGCAAAGCGCTGGGGGAGCCGAACGCGACGCTGGAAGCGATAGGGGCGCGGGAGGGGCTGACGGCGCGATTTGTGAACCATATCTGGAGAGTTCTGCACGAGCCAAACGCGACCTACCCGACGAGCGAGGCGCTGGCGCAGTGGAAGGCGCTGCCGGGCCCTGGGACGCCGGAGGCGGCAGTGCGCGCGGCGTGCGTGGAGATACAGAAGACGATCATCAACTGGCCGCGGGTGTTGTTCGCCGCCGGAGCGCTGGCGGCGGGCGGGGCGGGGGACGAGCGGAACCTGGTGGTGAGCGCGGAGACGCTGAAGGGCGTGACGAACTACTCGTTCCGCTACCCGTTCTTTTCGCGGCGAACGATTAAGGAAGCGACGGTGTATTTGACGACGCTGTCGTTGAATCCGAAGTCGACGGACAAGCCGACAGTGCTGTTTCAAAATGCGAAGGTCCGGTTCCGGAAGGCGGACCGCAGCGCCGGGGACGAAGTATCTCTTTATGACGCGATTGACGAAGAGTCGAGAAAGCAACTGACGAGAACGGCGGACGGCAGCGGGTTCACGCTGAGCGGCGACGCGGTGGTGCCGTTGAAAGTGGTGTTTCCGCCGGGTGTGGCCGGGATTGCATTCCAGATGGACGCGCATTTGTTGAGCCAGGGAGCGGGGGACTCGATTGTCCGCTGCACGCTATCGAACGAGGCCGATGTTTCCAAGGGCCGGCCGGCGTGGACGCTGTTGGCAGACCCAAAGTCTCCGGGGTTTGTGGCGTGGCGGGACAACGTGCTGCACTTTGCGAGCGTGCTGCCGCAGAACTCGCAGGGCGAGGCGAATCCGGCGGACCGGGACCCGATTCCAAACGACTTTGACAATACGTATGGGCTGCCGGAGCGGAATGCGTTTCACACGCAGTTGAAGTACTACCGGACGGACAAGTTTCTGGTGGAGAACATACTGGACGATAAGACGCGGGTGGAGTTGAACCACGCGTGGAACGACCTGCTGGCGTCGTTCGAGTACCACGAGTTGTACTTGAAGTTTCTGGCTGAGAAGAAGGACAAGCAGGGCCGCATGGACGAGTTGAAGGCGGAGAACGCGGCGGTGGACAAAGCGCTGCTGGCGGCGCAGCCGGGACACGTGGACGACGCGCTGCGGTTCGCCGAGCAGGCGTGGAGGCGGACGCTGACGCCGCAAGAGAAAGACCGGCTGCGGCGGTTCTATACGCAATCGCGGGAAACGGCGAAGCTGACGCATACGGACGCGATTCGGGCGCTGATCGCGCGGGTGCTGGTGGCGCCGGCGTTTCTGTACCGGCTGGAGCAGCCGGCGCAGACGAGCAAGCGCAGCCCGCTGACGAGTTGGGAACTGGCGAACCGTTTGAGCTTTTTCCTGTGGTCCAGTGTGCCGGACGCGGAACTGCGGCGGGCGGCGGCGGCAGATGAGTTGCAGGACCCGCAACAGTTGGCGCGCCAGACAAAGCGCATGTTGACGGACCCGAAGGCGGCACGAATGGCGACCGAGTTTTTCGGGCAGTGGCTGGGCTTCTACCGCTTCGACCAGTTCAACGGCGCCGATACGGCGCGGTTCCCGGAGTTCACCGAAGAATTGAAAACCGCGATGTATGAAGAGGCCACTTCGTTCTTCGACTACATTGTGCGGAACGAGCGCCCGGTGCGGGAGATTCTGCAGGCCGACTACACGTTTGTGAATCCGCTGCTGGCCAAGCACTATGGGGCGAAGCAGGAGTTGAAGGGCGGCACGCAAAAAGTGGACGGCGCCAGCGCGTTTCAGCGGGGGGGGCTGTTGCGGCTGGGCGCGGTGTTAACGGCGACATCGGCACCACTGCGGACGAGCCCGGTGAAACGAGGCGACTGGCTGCTGCGACGAGTGCTGGGCACGCCCACGCCGCCGCCGCCGCCGAATGTGCCGCCGATTGCGAAAGACGATAAGGGCACGGACGGCCTGACAATCAAGGCGCGGCTGGCGCAGCACATGCAAAATCCGGCGTGCGCGGCGTGCCATTCAAAGATTGACCCGATGGGTTTCCCGTTTGAGCGCTATGATGCCGTGGGCAAGTACCGGCAGACGTACGGGGATGGCAAGCCGGTGGAAGATTCGACGGTGACGACGGACAAGCAGCAGATAACAGGTATCGACGGCCTGGTGAACTACCTGAAGACGCAGGAGCCGCAGGTGATTCGGAATATGTCGCAGAAGCTGCTGGGGTATGCGCTGGGACGAACAGTGCTTGCCTCCGACCAGCCGCTGCTGGAGCGGTTGGCGCAGGCGGGCGGAGACGCCTCATTCACCCGGCTGGCCACAGAGATTGTTATCAGCCCGCAGTTCCGCTTCCGGCGTGGAGAACAGCCCGCCGTGGTAGCCAAGGATACGAAACGATGAAAACGAAAACCAGCCGCCGCCACTTTTTGCGTGGCGCCGGCGTCGCGCTAACGCTGCCGTGGATGGAATCTCTGCAGGCGGCCACGACGGGGAATGACAAGGCTCCGGTACGCTTTGCGTGCGTTTATTTTTCGAATGGCGTGGAGCCGACCGAATGGTGGGCCAAGGGTCAGGGCGCGCAGATGCAACTGGGCCCGGCGCTGCAGCCGATGATGCCGCACCGCGAGGACATGAATTTCCTGCGGGGGCTTTACAATCACCAGGCGTTTATTTCGACGAGCCCGCACCTGGGCAGAATGCCGAACATGCTATCGGCGGCGAAGGTGAGCCTGGACCCCGCGGATATCCGGGTGGGCACGACGTTTGACCAGGTGCTGGCGCGGGAGATCGGGTCAAAAACGGCGGTGCCATCGCTGGCCTTGGGCATTGAGCCGAATGAGTTGCGGCTGGAAGACGGATTGTCGATGATCTACGGCAGTTGCCTTTCGTGGGTATCGCCGACGAAGCCGGCGACGAAGGAGATCTACCCGGCGCGGACGTTCGACCAACTGGTAGGGGATGGGAGCGGGCGGGCGCTGGACAAGACGATTCTGGATTCGGTGCTGGAGGATTCCCATTCGCTGCAGCCGAAGATCAGCCGCGGGGACAGGGTGAAGCTGGACGAGTATTTGGAGTCGATCCGCGACATTGAAAAACGGATTGAACGCGCGGGGAAGGAAGAACGGATTGAGGGCTGGAAGCCGACGCTGGCCAAGCCCAATATGCCGCGCCCGGACGACAAGCTGCCGCAGAATGTGCCGGACCACATGAAGCTGATGCTGGACCTGATTGTGCTGGCGTTCCAGATGGACAAGACGCGCATTGTGACGCTGATGTTGAACAACGACCTGTCGCAGATGAATTTCAAATTTGTGGAAGGTGTGAAGGGTGCACTGCACCTGGATCTGACGCACAACGGGAAGGCGGCGGCGGCCGAGGCGATGTACCTGAAGACGAACCAGTTCCACATGGAGCAGATTGCGTATCTGATCGGGAGGATGAAGGCGATCGACGAGGGCGGACAGTCGCTGCTGGATAATTCGATGGTGCTGGGCGGATCGAACCTGTTCGACGGGGACACACACGGGGCGGATCAGATGCCGCTGATTCTGGCGGGAAAGGCCGGCGGAACGTTGAAGACAGGGCGGAACCTGGACTATTTGGAACGGGGGAACGAGAACCGGCGTGCGGCGAGTCTGTATCTGTCGATTATGGACCGGATGGGCGTGAAGCTGGACCGGTTTGGGGACGCGGATCAACGGCTGGCGGATTTGTAGGGACAGGGTAGCGGGAGCGGCCCGTTTCGCCGGAACGGGCGCTGGACATGGCGAGGGAAACCGGATACACTTTTGCGGTGTTCTCCCAGCGAGACACGTCTATTTGCAGTTCTATTTTTCTTAAATCAACCGTTAGAAAGGTGCTGGCATGAGCGCAAAGCAGTCCTATCTCTCGTCGGCCAATTTTGGCTATGGGGCCGTGGTGGCAACCACGCAGGCAAGTATCAACGCGATGATAAAAGAGTATTTATACTCATCGACGCAGCCCGAAGCGCTGATCTGTTATGTGGCCGACGCGGAGGGAAATCCGGCGGCAATTGACTACCAGACCTTGTTGACACAAACGGATGGAACCGACCCGTTTTCCATTCCCGCGAACGCCGACCCTGCCACCGACCCCGGTATTGCGAATCTGCAGAAGGCCAGATTTATGGTGGGGTTTAAGGCGACATTGGGAATTCCGCCGGGCTATGCGTTGAATGCGATTCCGGATTTTGTGACGCTGGGCGCGGATGCGACTGCGGTGACATTTCGACTGATGTGTTCGGAGTTCATTGTGGTGAGCTACACACCGTCCGGAGGCTATTCGCCGGCGCAATGGATGTGGCAATCGCAGCCGCCCGGGGCGGCGTGGATGTTCACTTCCAAAGTAAACATGCGGCAGATGGCGGTGGCGCCCGGCGCGGCGCTGCCGGCCGCGGTGGCGGCGAAGGCGGCGGCGACGGGCGGTGCGTTTTCCATTCAGAAGCTACTGTTCGACCTGGACAACGCCGCGCTGGAGACGATACCGGCAATTAGCAATGTGGATCCATCCAGCAATCTGTACCTGGTACTGGAGAAGGATTTTATTGGGAAGTACTTTGCGTCGGTGAAGGAAAAGGGCGGAGACTTGCTGGGATATGTGCTGACACCTTCCACGGCACCACCCTCGACGCTGACGGTAACGAACCTGAACTACCAGGTTTCCCCGCTACTGGCCAGCAACGGACAAGTGCTGCAGAACCCGACGGCGCAGGAGATGGGGGCGGCGACGCTGAACTACCTATGCGCCGTGAACGGCGCCAAACTGCCGGCGCCGGCGAACTTCGGCTGGAACTGGATGGAGACGCCGGACCTGGCGAACTCGCACGGCGTGATTGCGATCAATCGCGATACATTCGCCAGCTACTTCCGAACCAAGCTGGACCAGTATGTGCCGTCGCGGTGCTTTAAGCCGTCGACGACGGTGAACCTGGACAGTGCTTCGGCACCGGTTTACCACTGGGGCGTGACGGGAGGGCAGGCGCCAACGGCGGTGCTGGCGCCTCCGGCGGGAGCGACGATTCTGGAGTATAGCTACAACGGCAGTTCGTATGACCAGGCTGGGCTGGACGGGGACATTGGCCAATCCACGTTCAGCACAGCGTTCACGCTGACGGTGACATTTGCCGGGAGCGTGATCACGATTACGCAGCACGCCGTTATCTACGTAAAGATACGGCATTTGGCGAGCACGGTGGACGGCAATGTGGTGGATAAGACCATCACCGACAGCTACACGATGACGGTGGACGCAAGCGGCCGGCTGGCGGCGGTGCTGGCGAGCAAGACGGCCGATAACTCGGTGGACCCGAAGACGAACTGGTTCATCGATGCGTTCACGGGATTGAACGATTTGTCATCGAGCGTGGGGGATTGGTCTCGAGGCTTTGAATCCACGGCGCTGAAAGACATACCCGTTTCGGTAGTGCAGGATTTCGTGTTTCCTGGGGGGAAGACATTCCTGTTCAAAGACGCCATGTTTTCCGCCTATCAGGACCTGGTGGCGCATATCACGTACGCGAGCACGAACTAGGAGCCAGCTATGAGCATCACATTTGAATCGGAATTGATGGAGAACCAGAAGCACGCCGATGTGATGGCGCCGGAGGAACAGTTTGAAGTGCTGCAATCGAGCGACGGCGATTCGCTGTTCTTTTCGATTGGGACGGATGGGGTGTTCTATCTGACGCGGGAGGTGATTGGGGACCAGACGGGGTGGAACCGGCTGGACCTTTCGACGGGACTCGGGGCGGCATACGGGGGCGGGCCGGTGACGGCGAAAGCGTTCGACGTATCGCAGAACACAGCGACGGGGAACATAGACCTGGCGCTGGCGGTGACAGCGGGCGGGGTGGACCACCTGTACCTGTCGCGCGGGCATTCCAACAGCGACTTTGCGTGGGCGGCGGGGGTGACGTGGACAGAGGTGCCGTTTGACGACGCGGCAAATCCGCAGCCGGCGCTATCGATTGCCGATGTCTATATTGAACAGACGCCACTGGGGGAGTACTTTGTGGCCGATGTGCTAAAAGAGCCGGGTTCGGCACTGCGAACGGTGTTCCGGTACTACATCACACCGGGGGCGGCGCCACAGTGGAATGCGCATGACCTGGCGGGAAACCTGGAGGCGGGGTCCATTACGAGCTATTTGGGCCAACGGATGGGAGACCCGGTGGCGGGGATGTATACGTTTGGCACGATAGCGAGCGAGGCGCAGTTGGTGTACGCCGAGTTGTTCAATCCGTTCTCGCCAGGGAGCGCGGCGGCGGGAGTGAACCTGACGATGCCGGCGGGCGCGACGGCGATTGCGGTGGCGATAGGGGCGACGGGGTATTCCACGTTGTTGGTGGCGGGGACAGCGGGGCTATACGTGTTTGCGCCGTCGAACCAGAAAGAGGGAGCGGCGGGAGTGCTGGCGGTGGCGGACCCGCTGTTTGCAGGGGCGCGAGGGATGCGCGCGTACTCCACTGGAGCGAGGACGGCGGTGTGGGGTGTGAACGCACAGGACCAACTGATTTATAGCTGGTGCGCGGCGGGGCAGGAGGCGGTGAGCGGGGCGTGGGCGACGCCAGTGGCGCTGCTGGTCGGGGTAGAGGCGGTGGCCACCTATTTGAATCAGCATTCGAACGGAAGTGTGCTGTTTGCGCACACATCGGGGCAGAACCTGGTGCAACTGACGCAGGACATGGGGACGACGGAATGGCACCAACGTTCCATTCTGCTGCCCGCGACGAGTGTGGACGACATGGTTTCGTTCCAGAGTTTCACGACGCGGATCCAGGTGGGCGACCCAGGGGTGACGCTGCAGATGACGTCGGATTCGACAGTGCCGCTCTATATCAACGACGTCTACTACGTGCTGTCGCCAGCAGCGGCGGTGGCGGTGCAACCGGACGTGACGGGTGTGGTGACGGTGCTGCAGGAGACGCAGGCCCTGGCGGCGGTGAAGCTGACGGTGACGGTGGCGGGAACGAGCGAGACAGCGAAGATTGATCCGATGTCGAAGGCGATGGGGACGCTGCAGACGTTTACATCGGACCAGGGCGCGACAGCGGGGAAGCTGGGGGCGCTGCAGGTTACCGATTCCAAGGGGAACACGAAGAACCTGTTGCCGGCGTCGGCGACGCCGGACCAGGTGAACGCGTTGGCAGGAAACCTGAACACACTGGTGGGCGTGGCGAACCAGTTGCCGGGGGGCGGAACCGGCGCGACGGCGGCGGCAGCGGTGACCGGGGCGGTGCCAGCCGGAGCGAAGAAGCTGAGCGCGGGGGACGCGTGGGCATGGCTGAAACACGCTTTTGAAGATGTGGAGAAGTATTTCGTTCAAGTGGTGGACGACGTGTACCACTTCTTCCTGCAGATAGGGGAAGCGCTGTACCACTTTGTACTGGACACGGTGACGGCAATCGCTCATGCGATTGAATTTGTGTTCAACAAGATCGCGGTGTTTTTTGAAGACCTGGTGAAGTGGCTGGGTTTTATTTTCAGTTGGAACGACATTCTGCGGACGCACCGCGTGTTGAAATCGATGTACAAGACCTACGCGAAACGGGCGGTGGGAGAGATTGAAGGCTTTAAGGCGCAGGTAGATTCGTTCTTCAGCGGGGTTGAGGGGAAGCTGGACGAGTGGGCGGGGATGACGGTGCCATCGACGCAGACAGTGGGCGAAGTGCAGACGGCGAACAATAGCCAGCCGGGGAGCAATAGTCCGCAATCGCACTGGGCGCTGCAGCACACGCAGAACAACGCGGGCAATGCGACGGCGACGGTGAAGGGGAGTTCGCCGGCGCCGGGGGTGCTGGCGACGCTGGAGAACCTGGTGAGCGAGGCGGAGCAGACCATACAAGGGGCGTTCAACCAACTGAAGACGCAGGTGATTGACCAGCGCGATTCGCTGACGGCGACCCAACTGGTGCAGCGGGTAGTGGACATTGTGCTGAAGGTGCTGCTGGAGACGGCGAGAGAGATATTCGACGCGTTCCTGGATATTTTGGCGTCGCTGATCGGGGACGCGGTGGATGATCTGGATGCGGAACTGAAGATCCCGATCTTGTCGAAGATCTACAAGGACATCTCCGGCGACGAGTTATCGATCCTGGACCTGGCGTGCCTGATTGCGGCGATTCCGGCGACGATTATTGCCAAGCTGGTGACGGAGGAGGTGCCGTTCCCGGATTCGAGCCAGACGGACGCGCTGATTGGGGCGACGGATTTCGCGGCGTTTTCGACGGCGCTGGGCGGGGCGCCGAAAATGATGCTGGCGGCGGCGACGCCGGAAGCAGCGGCGCCGGCTTCGTCGAAGAACCTGTACAACATCTTTGCGATTGTCACTGGAGCGGGAGCGCTGCTGGCGTCGCTGGGCGTTGGAATTGTGGGAAAACTGCGGCGGGAGTTGCCGAAGTTAAATGAGGGGGATGCGCCGACACAGAAAGCGAAGGTGCTGGGGACCATTGCGACGGTGATCTATCTGGTCTATTTGGGGCCGTCGTTCCTGCAAGCGGGGGGAAGTGAAAAGGGGACGCTGGCGGTGGTGTGGAATGACCTTTTGACGGGGATCTCGGTGGTGAAGACGATTGCCGATAACGCGGCGTTGAACACGGCATGGTCGAACCAACTGTCGCCGTGGCTGGAGTTCCTGTTGAACATGATCTGGCTGGCGCCGCCGATTATGTATGTGGGCGCGGGGCATACGCTGCCGAGCGATATTGTGAGCCTGATCGGCAACCTGGCGTTCGACGTGGGCGGGATGTGCACGCCGTTCACGAATGAAGACATCGTGGGGGCGGAGGCGGCGGCGATAGTGTTTGCCGCGTCGGTGCTGCTTGCGATTGTGTATGGGGGCTGTTCGCTGGGGGCGGGTATTACGGCGTACGAAGGGCACTAGCTTCGCCAGCGGCTGGGCTGGATTGCACAAGTTGTAGCCCGCTGTGTTGTGCGGGGTTGCTGACAAGCAGGGGAAGGGGGGCGGCTTCCCGGAAGCGGCGCCGCCGCGCCCGCTACCTATGTGCCGGGCGGGACAGCCGGGCTACGTGCGGAGTGCTGGCTGATCCCGGCGGCGGGGTTTTCGTACCAGACGATGCCGAGGCCGGTGGTCTCTTCGGTGGTGATGACGTCGAGGTCTCCATCCTGGTCCAGGTCAATGAGTTCGATGAGATCGTGCTTCACACCATCGACGCCGGAGATGGGCCGCCAGGAGCCGTCGAGCTTCATGAGAAAGACGCCGTGGCGGGGGGCGCGTGCTGCTTCGCAAGTGACAACGAACTCTCCGCCACCGAAGTAGCGAACAGCCTTGGCGAGGCCGGCGATGGCTGGAAGAGGGACCTCGCTGGTGGCCCAACGATTGCCGGATTTATCGAGACGGCGATGGATTACCAATGAGCCGGGCTGCGTGGCGGCGACGATGTCGCGGAGGCCGTCGCCATCGATATCGTCGAGCGTGAGGAACATAGTTTTGTCGCGGGGCGGGCCGACGCGATGCGGCGTCCAGGCAGGCGCTTCCAGCCAGTAGACGCCGGGCGCGGCACCATGGCGGTCCGAGATCAGCACGTCTTTATCGCCATCGCCGTCCATGTCGGCTTCGATCATGGACATGATCCAACCGGCATCAAGGATGGGCGTCCAGCGCCAGTCCTGGAGGCGCGGCGCGGTGGTGAAAAAGCCTACCTTCGCGTTGGGACCTTTGCCGCCGGCGAAGAGTTTGCCGCCAACGTGGAGGGTGAACATCCACTGCATGAGTCCGTCAGAGGCGGGGATCTTAGCGGTGGTCCACTGTCCGTTGCGTTTGCGGTGCGCGTGCAGGGAGCGCGTTTTTCCCTCGCTGGCGCTGATGATGTAGCCGAAGGCGCTGGCGGCGTCTTCGACGTTTGGGGCGGGGCCAACCTCTTCCCGCCGCCAGGGCTCGCGAACGTTAGGGCCGGGTGTGTAGATGCGAACGATGCCCGCTTCCTCCCACCCGGTGACGAGGCGCAACGGGCGCCGGCCAGCAACGCGGACGCCATCGGCGCCACGGGAAGTATCGTCGATGGTGTGGCGCGTCCATGGCTGGGCGTGGGTGAGCGCGGCCAGAAGAAGCAGGGCGGCGGGGCGCATGACGCTAGCGCCCCGTCCGGCGGAGGGGGATGACGGCGTTCCAGGTGCGGGTCATGTCCTTTAGATCGCCGGGCCCATCGCAGGTGGCGGCGAACAGGTGTGAGGGGCGGCCGTTTTCCAGAAGAAGCTGGGGGCGTTCCAGGGAGGCCTGCTGCACGGTTTTGCCATTGCTCCAACGGAGCTTGCGCGTGTAGGCGAGAGTTGCGCGGGCGAAGTCCCACTGCAAGCCATCACTGCTGGTGACGTGAACGCCGGCGTGTTTTTCGCCACAGATTTCGCCGGTCATATCCTTCATCAGCGCCTGGACGAGGCCGTCTTCGTACCAGAGAAAGGGGTCCTCGACATGGGCCGGCTGGCCATTGAAGAGCCAGGGCTTCGGCTGGCGCGTCCACGGGCCCAGGTAGGACGGCCCGCGTGCGACGCCCACCTGGAGGTTGCCGAGGTTCTCCTTTCGCGATTTGTAGGCGAGCAGAAAAGAGCCATCGGGAAGAGGGCAGAGCGAGGGGTTGGTGGTAGCGATGGAATCCCATTCGCCGGGCCTGGGTTCCAGTAGAGGCTTATCGAGGCGCTTCCAAGGACCGTGAACACTTTTGCTGGTGGCAAGACCAATGCGTTTGTTGGCCCAAGTGGTCAAGTAGCGTGGTGAGCGCCAAACCTCCTGATGCAGAGCATCGGGCGTTCTGCCTTCATAGGTGGTTCCCATGTAGAGAAGGACGAAAGTATCGCCGACTTTGCGGATGTGCGGGTTGTGGGTGCTGCGCGCATCGAAGAAGCCGCCGCCGCGCGGGGGCAGGGGGACTTCGGCGAAGCGGTAGGGGCCTTCCGGGTTGACGGCTTCGGCGCGGACGATTTCCGAGCAAAACAGCCAATGGGGGTGGAAGATGACGGTCTTCGGAACGCGAGAGGCGAACAGGTGGAAGCGGCCATCGTCACCGCGGATGGGCGCGCCGCACCAGACCCAGTGGTCCGGCAGTTCAAAGCCGCCGCCGGCGACGGCTGGGCGGAGCCGGGAGAGGAAAGGGGCAGGCGCGGCAGAAGCGGAGAGAGCGGAGAGGAGAAGCGTTCGGCGACGGATCACGCGGCCAGTATAGCCTGGAAGGCCGGAAGAATCAGAGGGGATGCGGCACGCGCGCGTGAGGCTGGCGGCAGTGTTGGCGATGCTGGGGGCGTGCGTGGAGACGGCGCCCAGACCGGCAGGGCGAAAGATGACGATGGCTCCGGGGGTCGCGGCCGCACGATTGGCGCGTCCGCCGAAGATGCGGCCAGGGATTCCGGCGGAGTTGGCGGCCGGGTGGCGGAAGCCGAATGGGCGGTTGAGCAAATAGGCGATGGTGTATTGGGACCGCCGGATTTCATTACGCGGGCGATACCGGGGACGCCGCTGGCCTGATGGCTGACACCGGAGCAGGCGGCGTTTGTAGAGCGGCAAAGCGCGCCGGTGGCGGTGCTGGCGAAGGAGGGCGTGGTGATTGTGGTGGTGCCGGCGCAGTGAACGGCTCGTTAACGGGCGCGCACCAGTTCGGCGAAGAGTTCCGGGCGGCGGCGGGCGATGGTGTAGTTAACGAGGGCGCGTTCGCGGGCCAGAAGGGATGGGTCGAGATCCGCGACGATCATTTCTTCGATGACACGCTCCGTTTGCGCGCTGGCGAGGACGGCGCCATCGGGGCCCCAGATGAGGGCGACGCCGGCGTGATGGGGCTGATTTTCGTGGTCCAGGGGCAGGGTATCGAGCGTGCCGGCGCGGCCGGCCTGATCGGTAAGCACGGCGAAGCAGGCGTTTTCACGGGCGCGGAGGGCGTAGACGGAGACGAAGGCGTGGGAGTGGCGGCGGGCGGCGGCCTCACTTTCCGGGGTGTCGGTCCAGGGCAGAAAGCGCGCGGCATGGGGCATGAGAAGCACCTCCGCGCCGCGAAGCGCGAGCACGCGAGCGACTTCAGGGAATTGATTGTCGTAGCAGATGACGGTGCCGATTTTCGCGAAACCGGTGTCGAAGACAGTGAGTTCATCACCGCCGCTGTAGTGATTCCCTTCGTCACGTGAGAGATGCAGCTTGCGCTGTTTGCCGATGAAGCCGGAGGGCGAAAAGAGCACCTGGGTGTTGTATACGGCGTCGCCGTCCCGCTCACTGAGCCCGGCGGAGATAACCAGTCCATGGCGGCTGGCCATGCGGGCAAGGGCCCGCGAGCTGGGGCCGTTGGGCACAGGTTCGGCAAGTTGGGCTGTATTGGGTGTGCAATGGCCGTGCACGACGAGTTCGGGGAAGAGCACCAGTTGCGCCTGGCATTCCGCGGCGCGAGCGCACCACAAATCCATGGCGGCGAGGACACGGGCCGGTTCGCCGAGGAACCCGTTCATACTGACCGCCGCGACACGAAAGGCTTGCATGACCAACATAGTAGCGAAGGCGACGGGGCGAGAAACGGGCAGTTACACTGGACCTATGCCCACACGGCAGGACTCAAACGGGATCACGGAGTTACTGCGGCACTGGCAGGCAGGAGACCGGGAGGCACTGTCGGCAGTGATTGAGAACGTGTATCCGGAACTGCGAAAGATAGCGGCGGGACGGTTGTGGGCGCAATCGCCGAACGCGACAATATCGCCAACCGAACTGTTGCACGAGGCGTGGATCCGGCTGGCGCAGGCGGAGGGACTGTCGTTTGAGCAGCGGGCGCCGTTTTTTACGGCCACGGCGATCATCATGCGGAATGTGCTGGTGGACCGGGCGAGGGCGAAGCACGCGGCGAAACGCGACCCTTCGCAATCGCTGCCGGTGCAGATGCCAGTCACGCCGGAGTTCGACCTGCCCAGCATGGACCGCGCGCTGAACGAGTTGGAGAAGCTATCGCCGCGGCAGGCGCGGCAAGTGGATCTGCGATTTTTCGGGGGATTTTCGGCGGAGGAGACGGCGACAATTCTTTCTGTATCACCCGCGACGCTGAAACGGGACTGGCTGGCGGCGCGGATGTTCATCAAACAGTTTATTGAGTCCGGGCAATGAGCGAGTGGGAGACGATAACCGGGCTGCTGGCCGACGCGACGGAACGGCCGGCGGGGGAGAGGCGCGGGTGGCTACGGGAGTCCGGACACGCGGAAGCGGTGATTGAAAAGGCGCTGGCGCTGCTGGCGGCGTGGGAAGCGGACCCGGACTATTTGGAGATCGACCTGCCGCTGCCGGAGACGGTGGGGCCGTGGAGGCTGGGCAGAGAGTTGGGCGCCGGGGGAATGGGCCGGGTGTATGAGGCGTTTCATAGCGACCCGGCGATGGAGCGGCGGGTGGCGGTGAAGGTGATAGGAGGGCGGCGATTCGCGCCGGAGTTGATTGCCCTATTTTTGAGGGAGAGGGCAATCCTGGCGCGGCTGGAACATCCGCACATTGCGCGGCTATACGATACGGGCACGACGGGGCGGGGGACGCCCTACTTCGCGATGGAGTATGTGGATGGGCCGCCGCTGGACCGGTATATGGAACAACGAAACCCGGGAGAGCGGGAGAGGGTGGAACTATTGCGGCGGGTATGCGGCGCGATTGCGTTCGCGCACCGGAACCTGATTGTGCATGGCGATATAAAACCGGGAAACATACTGGTAACGGGCGAGGGGGAACCGAGGCTGTTGGACTTTGGCATCGGCCGGATATTGAGCGACGGGGAGCGGGGAGCGGAGGCGATACTGACGCCGTCCCATGCGAGCCCCGAGCAGATGGAAGGGCGGGAAGTGACGACGGCGAGCGACGTGTATCAACTGGGCTTGCTGTTGCGCGCGTTTCTGCCGGCGAAGAACAGGGAACTGGCGATGGTGGCGGAGAAGTGCCTACGGGCCGACCCCGCGGGAAGATACGCATCGGCGGAAGCGTTGGAGAACGAGTTGCAGGCGTGGCTGGAGCACCGGCCGTTGGCGGCGATAGCGCCGAGCATGGGGTATGTGGGGAAGAAACTGGTGCGGCGGCACCCGTGGGGGGCTGCACTGGCGGGTGCGGTGCTGATTGGAACGGCGACAACGGCATGGCAGACGCAGCGGGCAAATGAGAGCCGGGAACGGACGCTGCGGCAATTCGAGGAGACGCGGAAGTTTTCGCGAGCGATGTTGCGGACGATAGCCGCACTTCCGGTGACGGCGCGGCTGCCGATTGTCCGGAGCACGGCAGAGCTATTGAACAACTTCGACCATACGCAAGAGCAGGATCCGGTGTTGCTGCTGGAACTGGCGAATGCATGGCGGGCGCTGGGAGCGGTGCAGGGGCTGCCCACGACAGCAAACCTGGGGCTGTTTGAAGAGTCGGGCGAGAGCTACGACAAGGCGATTGCGCTGGCGAAGAGGGCGCGGGCGGAGAATGAGCGAGATTCGCTGTTGGCGCTATGCGCCTACTATGCCGAGGCGGCGCGGGTACAGACGATGCGGAACGAGGGGGAGAAAGCGGCGGTTTTGGCGAGTAAGCTGGCGGCGGCGGCACAGGATTTGGAGAAGTATGGCCCGTCAAACGACTTGGCGACGGCATTTAGCGAAATTGCGTTTTTCCTCTCCAGGACGGACCGGCACGGCGCGATGGAGGCGTACCGGAAGGCGGTGAATCAGTTTGATAAGGCACCGGTGGCGGACCCCGGCCAGAAGGCGTATGCGCTGAAGCGTTGGGGGGCACTGCTGCTGGCGGAGAACAAGTTCGAGGAGGGCGAGGCAAAGTACAAGGCGGCGCTGGCGATTGAGCGGCAGAGCAAGGTTAAGCCATTCGACGTGAGTTACACGCTGTCGGATCTCGGATTGGTGGCGCGGCAACAGCGGCGGTTCGCCGAGTCGCTGGGCTACTATGAGGAAGCTCTAGCGATTCGAGAGGCGGCACGGCAAGCAGACCCCGGCGACACCCGCGCGGTCATGGCGCTGGCATCGACGTTGATCTACATGGCCTGGGTGAAGGCGGACGCCGGCAATCTGGACGAAGCGGTAGCATTGGCACGCCGCTCCTTACCCTATGCAATACAGAGCGCGGCGCCGCCCCGAAACAGCCGGTATTCCCGGCTGAAGCTGGCATGGGGGCGGCTGTATCTGGCGATGTTCCTGCGGCGCCAGGACGCCAAGGGAAATGCGATGGAAATACAGGCACTAACCGAGACTGTGGGCACCGCGTTGCGGAACGATCCAGACGCGGATATAGCGGCAGAGTTGAAGGCGCTGACGGGAACTACGCGTTAGGATCAGGTATTCGCGGCAAGTGGTTATTCGAGCGTTTTTTTCCACCAAGTCCCTTCTGGGCCGAAGTACTTCATGAGCCAGGTGGCGACGGAGACATCGGAAGGTTCATTCCAAGTCGAGATGGACAGGTCTGGCGGCGCGCCGATTGCGGAGGCCAACTTCCGATGACAGGTAGCGCAGGAGTTGGGCATGCCGCCCTGGGCCTGATACTTCAGCGTAGCCTCGGGAGGAACGACGGCAAAGGAGTGGGAATGCATGTCGTATGGCGCGCCACTGGCGGCCATTTCCGCCATATGGCAGTTGGTGCAGCGGCTGAGACCGAGAGTGCCCTCCGGCGTGTACGGATGATGCGTATGAGCGGAAACGACTTGGGCAATGGCCTGCGAGTTAGCGGCCAAGTCGGCGATCTGTTCCTTGCGCAAGGCCTGGAACGGGCCAAAGCCGGCGTGACAGGCGAGACAGAGCGTATTGTTGTTGACGCTGACATTTATTTTGAGCTGGGCACCACCGGAGCCTTGCGTGACGAGCACCGGGCGGATCTGGGAGGGAGAGGAAGCGTGCGGGTCATGACAATCGACGCAGGTCACTTTGTGGAATTCGAATTCCCATTTGGATGACCGCATTAGTTCCTGTAGTTGCTGGTGATGCTGCCGCGACGTTTTGCCATCCGGATGGACACCAGGTTTGTTCTGGAGGTAGCGGGTGAAAAGATCATCGGTGGGCGCGAAGCGGGGATACTCCTGCTTGGCGGTTTCATCGTAGGGGAACTCGTGCATGCCAGACGGGAAACTCGCACCGCGGGCGTGACAGGAACCGCATTGGAAGTTCTGCTGCTTCGCGGTGAAGTCCCTGGACGGATTCACGATCCTCTTTGGGTCGCCGCGGTTGATGATGTGGCGTGCTCCGGGGCCATGGCAGGTCTCACAACCGATGTGGTACATGTCCGGTTCGCCTTTTCCGCGGAGGTCGAGATAGTGATTGTCGCCGGGCTTCACGTAGACCGGAGTCGGGGTGGAACTGACGAATTCGCCGTTGGCGTCTTTGCCGACTGAGGAAAGGGTGGTGGAGTGGCAACCGGCACAGCCCTTGTCGAACGATTTGCCTTCGGCTGCGGCCTTGGCGCTAATTTTGGAGGTGATTTTTACGGTATTGTCGGGCTTATACCAGTAGGAAGGCTCGTAGACGACATAAGTCTCCGTGGACTCGTTGAACTGGACGGGGCTATAGTAGAGACCCGCGCTGAAACCTGTGGCGGTATCGGTGACGGGGATGCGGACGACATATCTTTGCTTGTAGATGCCGCTCCCGCCGTGCACGAACACTACGGGATACTCCATGGGACCAATTCGGACCGTGTATCCGCTTGCGGCGGAGTATCCGAGGATGGGTGCGTTGGGCTTGTAGACATTGAACCCGCTGGAGATCTTGTTAAAGTCCAGACCTTGCTTGAAGTCGTCGACGCCATTTTTGTCGTAGTCGGCGATGATACCGTCCCTTTTGACCATGGAGGACTTGTCATCGGTAGCGACTTTTAGGCCGGTGGCATGGAGACTCTTTCGCCAGTCTCCGTAGCTGGGATGGCATGCGAGACAAGCCTCGGGTCCAACGTAGGCGTTCTGGATTGCCGGATCCGCCGCGAGTTGTTTTTGCGCTGCCGAGATGATGGCCTCCTGCGCCTTGGTTCGCAGTGGTGAGGGGCGAGGCCCTGCCGCGAGCAGCCCACTGAACGCCAACAATAGGAAAAAGAAACGGTAAGCTATGAATCTCATTCAGGTCTCCTTCTGGGCGAATGGCCGGCGAATCCCCATTTACACCGCGAAACACCCAATCAATGAAGGCCTAAAGAGCAAGTGGACATCCAAATACGAGGAGTTTGAAATTGACAGTGACGGCCGTCACATTGGCGGAAACAAGGGTAAAAGAACCGGGTGAAAACACCCACGCAGGGCGGGGGCTTGGCGCATATCCCCCGCCCCCGGTCTCTTTGGCTCATCTGCGAGGTTCCGTTCTGCACCTTGCCAGCCTGACCCCGTCAATAGGACGTTTCTATTTGGCACCAATAGGACATTCTCATTTTGCGGCGACACAGGTTTTATTTTTGTTGCAACCATTTTGCGGGGTGGGATAGGCTTTGGGACAGATGAAGACCCTGTTGCGACGGATACTCATTGCAGGCGCGGCGGTGTTCGTGGCGTTGCAAATAGCGCCCGTGTTCCCGCGAACGAACCCGGCGGCGGCAGCGACGAGCGGGATACACAACCAAGTGGAAGTGCCCGCGGAGATGGATGCGATTCTGCGGCGGGCGTGCTGGAACTGCCACTCAAACGATACGAAGTGGCCGTGGTATGGATATGTGGCGCCGGCGTCCTGGCTGATCGCGCGGGATGTGGACAAGGCGCGGGAGATCATGAATTTCAGCGTGTGGACGGAGCAGGCGGGAAAGAAGCTGCAGATGGCGGTGGGGATGCTGGCCGCGTCCTGCGCGGATGTGAACATAGGGCGGATGCCGAAGCCGGAGTATGTGTTTCTGCACAGCGAGGCGATGCTGACCGAGGCAGACAAGCAGGGCTTTTGCGAATGGACGAAGCGAGAAGGGAAGCGGCTGCTGGTGTTGAAACGAAAGCAGGCGGCGGCTAGCGCGCCCTGAGGACAGCGCAGGTTTCGGTGTCGCGAGAGTAGACTTGGTAGCCTTCCGCGTCGAGTTTCGAATCGGGGAGAAGCTGCCAGAGGAGAGCGCCGGCGCTATCGCGGGCGGCGGAGAGCCAGTGGGCGAAGAGGCGGGCGCGTTGGGGATCGGGAAGGGGCTTGCCGAACTCGCCCATGTAGGCGACTTTGCCGGCGTCGCGGGCAATCTGTTCGTGGCGCTGGATGTAGAGGGCGGCGTCGGTTGAGTCGTTCATTCGCCAGTTGGTTGGGTAGAGATGATAGCTGGCCATGTCAATTTCCGGGATCTGGACGAGGCGGTGGAAGGAGCCGCCGTCGGCGCCATTTACCGCGTGGCGATTGGAGAGACCGGTATAGAGTTGGGGTGCGTCATCGAAGCCTTCCCCGCCATCGGCGATCAGGTGATTGGCGTCGAGTTGACGGATGAAGCCGGCCATTTCAGCGGTCCAGCGGAGGAGGGCGTCCGGGTCGCCGGGATTGCGGAACTCATTGCCGAGTTCCCAGGCAAGGATGGCGGGTTCGTTGCGGTAGGTGACGCCGGTGACGGTGTTGACACGATCGATGAGTGAACGGACGTAGTCCTGGAACCAGAATCTGATTTGAGGTTCGGTGAAGAAGAGTGCCGCTTCGCGGGGGCTGGCGGGGCGGCCGAGAAACCAGGAGACGTAGCGGCGGACACCGCCGTAGGCTTCCCAGTAGTTGGTGAACCTGAGAATGAGACGAAGATCGCGGGCCTTGGCGAGGGCAATGGATTGATCGAGGGCAACGAGATTGGCTTCGTCGTATTGACCGGGCCGGGTTTGGATGGCGGCGGGGTCGAGGGCAGGATCGTTATCGTTATGGGCGTTGCAGCGAGCGACGGTGAGACCGAGGGCGGCCATGTGATCGAAGGTCTCTTCGACGTTCGCGGCAAGTCCGTAGGCGATGTCGGCCTGGTTGAAATAGACGTTGTTGCCGAGGAAGCGGAAGGGTTTTTCGTTGAGGGTTAAGAGGGGGCCCTGGCGGCGGACAAACTCATTGGGGGACATGGGCGGAGTACCCTGTTGATTATGCGACTTTTCGTATTGGCGGCGATGGTGCTGGGAGCGGCAGAACATTGGCCTCAGTTCCGGGGGCCAGGGGCGATGGGGGTGGCGGACGGATCGCAGTTTCCGTCAACGTGGAGCGAAACGGAGAACGTAGCGTGGAAGGCGGCGGTGCCGGGTGTGGGATGGTCGTCGCCGGTAGTGTGGGGGAACCGGCTGTATTTGACGACGGCGATTTCAAGCGGGCCGCTGGAGGAACCAAAGAAGGGCCTCTATTTCGGGGGGAACCGGGAAAAGGTGACCGACGCCCATCGCTATGTGGCGATGGCGCTGGACACGGCGACGGGGAAGGTGGTGTGGGAGCGGGAGCTATGGAAAGGCGTGCCGCCAGGGTCGAGGCATTTGAAGAATTCGTTCGCGTCAGAGACGCCGGTGACGGATGGGGAGCGCGTTTATTTTTACTTTGGGCAAGTGGGGCTGTTTGCGTTGGACAGGGCCGGGAAGACAGTGTGGACACTGCCAATGCAGGCGGTGGAGACTCGCTACGGGTGGGGGACGGCGGCTTCGCCGGTGCTGCACCAGGGGCGGCTGTATGTGGTGAACGACAATGACACGGCGAGCTATTTGATGGCGGTGGAGGCGAAGACGGGGAAGGTGATATGGAAGGTGGCGCGGGAGGGGGAGAAATCGAACTGGTCAACACCGTTCCTTTGGGAGCACGACGGGAACACGGAGATTGTGACGACCGGGACGGGGAAGAACCGGTCATACGATTCGGACGGGAAGTTGATTTGGGAGTTTGGCGGGATGAGTTCGATTGTGATTCCGACGCCGATGACCAAGCATGGGCTGCTGTATTTGACATCGGGGTACGTGGGGGACGAGAACCGGCCGGTATTTGCGATTAAGCCTGGGGCGCGCGGGACATTGACGGATGCGCATATCGCGTGGAAACTGCCGCAGGCGGGGCCGTACAATCCTTCGCCGCTGCTGTATGGGGATTACTACTTCACGCTGATGGACCGCGGATTCCTGACGTGCCATGACGCGCGGACGGGAAAGGAGGTTTTCGGGAAGCAGCGGATAGACGCCGCGGCGGCAGCGTTCACGGCTTCCCCGTGGGCGGCGAATGGGAAGCTGTATCTGGCGAGTGAAGACGGGGACACGTTTGTGGTTTCGGCGACGGGGAACTATCGACTGTTGGGCAAGAACTCGTTGAACGAGATGATTATGGCGACGCCGGCGATCGCGGGTGATGCGTTGTATATCCGTACGGCGTCGAAGGTTTACAAGATTGCCAAACCTGCCAATCGTTGAGGTTGATTCTCCGGAGCTATTGCGGGCGGCGCGGGAGTTCGGGTGCTTTTATCTGCGGCACTCGCTGCACCAGGATGCGGTGGCATTGGCGCGGGCGTTTTTTGCGCGGCGCGAGGAGGAGAAACGTTCGCTGGCGATTGCGGGATCGCCACACTTTCGCGGGTATAGCGAGATGCGGAACGAGCGGGACTGGCGGGAACAGATTCATTTTGGGCGGGAAGAGGTTTCGGGTGAGGGGTTGCGCGGGCCGAACCTGTGGCCGGGGGATGGGGCCTGGCGAGAGGCGGTGTTGGCGGTGATGGGAGAGTTGGAAACGGTGGGGCGCGCGGTGCTGGAGCGGTTTGGGCCGTTGATGCCGGCGGAGGAAGACGCGTATGTGCTGCTGAAGATGATCCACTACTATGGTTCGCGGGAGGCGCGGGCCGGGGTGGCGGCGCATGTGGATTTCAGTTGGGTGACGCTAGTGGCGCAGGACGCGACGGGCGGGTTGGAGATTTGCACGCCAATGGGCGAGTGGGTGGCGGCGCCGTGTGTGGAGGGCACGCTGGTGGTGAATTTGGGGGAGATATTGCAGTACGCGACGGGCGGGTTGTACCAGGCGACGCCGCACCGTGTGATGACGGGGGAGCGGTCCCGCGTGTCGTTGCCATTCTTCCTGAATCCGTCGTTGGATCGAGTGGTTTCGGTGGTGGAGGCGGGGGAGCATGTGCATCGGGTGCTGCGGCCGGCGCCACTGCACTTTGGGGAAGAGGAGTGGAAGCGGAAGGGGTTGGGCGTGTGGTGCGCGGGGTGTTGTTAATCGACTTCGAAGTGAGGACCTTCAACGGGCTTGCCACGGTAGGTGAAGAGTTCGCGAGTTTCGTGTTCCTGCCAGGTGAGAGCGGCCTTTAGAGCGGTGCGGACGATTTCGGCGCGGGTGGCATCCTTTTCGATGTGCCATTTGCGGCCGGTGTAGTGTTCGTTGCGGATCTGGAGAAGCCAGGCGGCGCCGGTGTCTTCGGCACAAAAGGTGACATTGGGAAAGTGGATGCCGGCGAGGATGGAGTGGATGTCCGGCTGGGCGGTGAGCTTGGCGATGGCGTGTTGGACGGCGCCGTGGACGGTTTCGAAGACCGGAACGCGATGAACATTGGCCATGGTGCGGAGGAAAAGGCGGCCGCGGTTGAGATCGTCGATTTCGTGTTGCGTGAGGGGTTGATGGTAGAGCGTCGCGCCAGGGGGAATGTCGGTGATGGCGAGGGCGAGTTGGCGGCCGAGACCCATGTAGTAGGCCACTTCGGCGACGGTGGCGACGCCGCGGGTTTCGTGGTTGATGACGAAGAGGAGGAGTTGGGCAGCGTCTTTGGCGCGCATCTCTTCGGCTTCGCTGGCAGCGGTCCAGGCGTGGAGGGGGAGTTGGGGATCGTAGAACGTGATGCCAGCGGATGCGAAGGCAGGGATGGCGACGTCGCGGCGCCAGGTGGTGCTCCCGGCGGCGCCGCCGAGGAAGACTTGCGGGGGCATGATTCAGGGTAGCCTGCGGCGGACGTGATATATCTAAGCGATGTTTCAACGGGTTGGTTTAATTGCCTTGGTGGCGGTAGCGGCGTTCGCGCAAACAGCGTCTTTGACGGGGAGGGTGACCGACCCGAGCGGGGCGGTGGTGCCTGGGGCTAAAGTGGCCGTGCGGGCTGTAGGCACGGGGGTGACGTCGAACGTGACCACGAACGTGGATGGGTACTATTCGGCGCCATCGCTGCTGCCAGGACGGTACGACGTGGAGATCAGCCATGGGGGGTTTGTTTCGACACGGCAGACGGGGCTGGAACTGGCGGTACAGCAGGTGGGGCGGTTGGATGTGGTGTTGAAGGTGGGCGCGGTGTCGGACAGCATTGAGGTGTCGGCACAGGCGCTGGTGCTGGAGAGCGAGAGCACGACGCTGGGGCAGGTGATCAACAACAAACAGGTGACCGAGCTGCCGCTGCTGGGGCGGAACACGTATGCGCTGGCGATGCTGGTGCCAGGGGTGCGGCCGTCGTCGGGGGTGAACGGGCTGGTGATCGATCAGATTTCGACGGTGTCGTATTCGATCAACGGGCAGCGGTCGAGTTCGAACGAATTTCTGTTGGATGGCGCGCCGAATTCGGCGGCGGCGCAGAACCAACCGGTGATTAACGCGAACCCGGACATGGTGCAAGAGTTCAAGGTGGAGACGAACAACTTTTCGGCGGAGTACGGGCGGGCGGCGGGCGGCGTGTTCAACGTGGTGACGAAGAGCGGCACGAACGATTTTCACTTCAGCGCCTATGAGTTTTTCCGAAACGACAAGTTGAACGCGAACGACTTCTTCGCCAATCGCAGCGGAACGAAGCGGGCGCCGTTCAAGTTCAACCAGTTTGGCGGGACGCTGGGCGGACCGGTGGTGATCCCGAAACTCTACAACGGGAAGAACCGGACGTTTTTCTTTGCGAATACGGAGATTGTGCGGTTTATTCAGGGCATCACGTTTACGGCGGTGCTGCCGGATCCGCGGATGCTGACGGGCGATTTCAGCCAGGCGCGGCTGGCGAATGGAAACGCCGTGACCATTTACGACCCGGCGACAACGCGGGCGAATCCGGCGGGGGCGGGATTCATCCGTTCCCCGTTTACGGGCAATGTGATTCCGGCGAACCGGATTGACCCGGTGGCACGCAACGTGTCGAAGTATTTTCCGGCGCCCAATATAGCGGGTGTGACGGCGCTGGGCACGATCAACTATACGCGGACGGCGGGCAATGTGGTGCCGAAGGACAGTTACAGCGCGCGGCTGGACCACAACTTCAGCGAGAAGAACCGGCTGTTTGGGCGATACTCGTTCGACGATACTCCGTTCAACCGGGCACCGGCATATGGAGAGGAGTTCCGGAACGTGGCGCCAACGGCGGGGCCGCAGGTGTTTACGCGGTGGAACGCGGTGTTGGAAGACACAATGGTGCTGTCCCCAACGATGGTGGCGACGGGAAGATACTCGGTGACGCGGCTGATCAATTTCCGGCGGCCGTATTCGGATGGATTCGACATCACGTCGCTGGGACTGCCGGCATATATGCGGCAGGGGATGGTGGATCCGCTGTCATTTCCGGCGATCACGATTAACGGGTATAGCGTGACCGGATCGGTGCCGAACACGATTGTGGGTGGCGTGATCGGCGCGACGGACGTGATTTCGTTCGGGAATACGCAGCAATCCGGGCAGGGCAACATTACCAAGAACATGGCCAGCCACACGATCAAGTTCGGCGGAGAGTTCCGGGCGATTCAGTTCAACAACCAGCAGACAGGGGATACAGCGACGAATTTCAGCTTTGCGCCGACGTGGACACAGGGGCCAAACGCGACGGCGGCGAGCACGACGGCGGGGCTGGGGCTGGCGTCGTTCCTGCTGGGGATTCCCGGGGGCGGCGTGGCGCCGGCGCCGGCGCTGGCGCAGACCAACAAATACTACGGGCTGTTTGTGCAGGATACGTGGAAAGTAACGCCGAAGCTGACATTGAACCTGGGCGTGCGGTACGACTATGAGACGCCGCGCACGGACCGCTTTAACCAGCTTTCGAATTTCGATTTCAACGCGCAATCGCCGCTGCGAGCGGAAGGGCTGACGACGCGGGGCGGCCTTACGTTTCCGGGCGTGGGCGGGCTGTCCAGATACAACGCGAACCCGGACCGGAACAACATCGCACCGCGGCTGGGGCTGGCTTACAAGCTAACGCCGAAGACGGTGATCCGGACTGGCGCGGGCATGTTCTATTCGGGGCTGACGGGCGTGGGCGGGGGAACGGGTGCGTTCGGCATTAGCGGCTACGCGGTGACGACGACGATGGTGACAAGCCTGGACGGAGCGAACCCGACGGTGAGTTGGAGCAACCCGTACCCGAACGGATTCAACCGGCCGACGGGTTCAAGCGCGGGGCTTTCGACGCTGTTGGGACAGGGCATACAGTTCTTCGACCGGGGGAACTACACGCCGTACAGCACGCAGTGGAATTTCAACATTCAACGGGAGATGCCGAAAAATATCCTGTTTGAAGTGGGCTATGCGGGAAGCCGGGGAGTGGGGCTATTTGAGAACCGGCAGTGGAACCAGTTGCCGCCGGAGTTGCTGGCGCAGGGCGCGGCGCTGCGGACACAGGTGGCGAACCCATTCTTCGGACAAGTTGCGGTGGGCACGCTGGCGAACCGGAACGTGGCGCGGGCGCAGTTGTTGCGGCCATTTCCGCATTTCGATGGAGTGTCATCGCAGAATGCGTCGTGGGCGACGTCGTCGTACCATGCGCTGGAGACGAAGGCGGAAAAGCGGTACACGAGCGGGTTGAGCATTATGGCGAGCTACACGTATTCGAAAATGATGGACTACGGAACGGGCCCATTTGGTGGCGAGGCCGTGGGCGGGGGCGGGGTGCAGAACTGGTACAACCTGGCGGCGGAGTGGAGCCCCTCGACACTGGACCAGACGCACCGGTACATTCTGAACGCGGTGTATGAACTGCCGTTTTTGAAGAAAAACCGGCTGCTGGGTGGATGGCAGATTGCGGCAATCTGGAGCGGATTCAGCGGAGGCCCGCTGGGGGTGACATCGACGACGAACAACACGTTTTCGCAGGGTGGCGGGCAGCGGCCGAACTGGACGGGGGTGAACGCGACGGTGCCGGATCCGCAGCCGTCGCGGTGGATCGATGCGTCGCAGTTTTCGATTCCGCCGGAGTATCAATTCGGAACGGCGCCGCGGACGTACAACGGGCTGAGGAGCGACGGGACGGCGCAGATCGATACGACGCTGAGCAAGAACTTCCGGTTTGGGGAGATACTGACAGCACAGTTCCGGGCGGAGTTTTTCAACCTGACGAATTCGGCGCGGTTCGCGCCGCCGAACGCGGCGTTTGGGAATGTGCAGTTCGGGACGGTGAATGCGCAGGGGAATCAGCCGCGGGTGGTGCAGTTTTCGTTGAAGTTGAGCCGGTAATTCCGGTTCAGGTTCATGGAGGGAGAGGCCCTGCGTTCTGTCGCCGGGCCAGGTCTCCCCGTCGTGGGAGCGTTTAGCCCTTTTTCTTTTTCTTCTTTGCGCCTTGATTGGGGAGCCAGCTTTGCCAGGGGAGGACGTTCGAGCGATCGGCCCAGGCTTGCCATTTGGCGGACATCATTTGGACGCGGGAGTGGTCTTTGGCGGCGAGGTTGTTTAGCTCGGTCCGGTCGTTTTCGAGGTCGTAGAGCTCCCACTCCGCGCCGTGGCGCTTGACGAGTTTCCAGTTGGCCATGCGGATGGCCTGGTTGCCTTCATGCTCCCAATAGATGGCTTCGTGGGCGGGGCGCTGCCTGCCTTCGAAGATGGGAGTGAGCGGTTTGCCTTCGAGCGGGGTGATCTTTTCGCCCTTGTATTCGGCGGGGTATTTGGCGCCAGCAACGTCGACGCAGGTGGCCATGAGGTCGATGAGGTGGCCGGGCTGATCAGTAATGGAGTTCTTCGTTTTGACGCCTTTGGGCCAGTGGATGATGAGGGGGCTGGATATGCCGCCTTCGTGGACGAAGTGTTTGTAGAGGCGGAAGGGGGTGTTGGAGGCGTGGGCCCATTCGGGACCGTAGGACTGATAGGTATCGGCGGCGCCGGGCATGACGGAGGGGTCGTTACCAACTTGTACGGGGCGGCCGTCGCGAGTGGTGACGGGGCGAATGGAGGTGTTGGGATTCGAGTCAGTGCCGGAGCGGGGTGCCATGCCTTCGGCGCAGCCGCCGTTGTCGGCAAGGAAGAAGATGAGAGTGTTGTCGAGCTGATTTTTGGCTTTCAGTTTGGCGACGATTTTGCCGATGTTCTGGTCGAGGTGGTCGATCATGGCGGCGTAGACGGCCATGCGACGGATGTGCCAGTCCTTGTTGGGAATATCGTCCCACTTGGGAATTTCGGGGTCGCGGGGGCTGAGTTCCCACTTGGTTTTGACGACGCCGAGCTTCTTCATGCGGGCGTGGCGTTCGGCGCGGAGGGCGTCCCAGCCGGCTTTGTACCGATCTTTGTATTTGGCGATAGTCGCTTCGGGGGCGTGCATGGGCCAGTGGGGCGCGGTGAAGGCAACGTAGAGGAAGATGGGATCGCCTTTGCCGGTAAGTTCGTCGATGTATTGGGCGGCGTTGGTACCGATTTCGTCGGTGTAGTAGAAGTCCTTCTTGTCGGGCTTGATGGGGGTGTTGTCGCGGGTGAGGTGGCTGGGGTCCCAGAAGCTACCGGCGCCGGAGATGGTGCCGAAGTACTTTTCGAAACCGCGTTGGAGGGGCCAGTTGTGGTTGTCGGCGGTTTGGGGAGTGACGTGCCACTTGCCGCACATGGCGGTGCGGTAGCCGGCGGAGCGGAGGACTTCGGCGATGGTGACGGAGGTTTTGTTGAGATCGCCGCGGTAGCCGGGGCGGTTGTTGTCCACCATCATGTGACCGATGCCGGCCTGGTGCGGGTAGAGACCGGTGAGGAGGGAGGCGCGCGTGGGGCAGCAGCGGGCGGTGTTGTAGAACTGGGTGAAGCGGAGGCCGTTGCGGGCGAGGGAGTCGAGGTTGGGGGTGGGAATTTCGCTGCCATAGGGGCCGATGTCGGAGTAGCCCATGTCGTCGGCCATGATGAGGACGATGTTAGGCCGGGGGGCAGCGGCAAGGAGGGAAGGGGCGGCGAGGGTGGCACGGAGGAAGTCGCGTCGTTGCATTTGGGGGTAGTATATCGAGCTGGCGGAAAGAGGGGGGAGGGCGCGGGGAGGGGGGGTAAGTTTTCGCGAAAAATCCCCCGTAAAGCGTTGATATGGATATGGTTATCGAAACATTAACAAATTGTAGGGGACAGACGGGGGGTGGCTCCGACTTTGGGCGCTCCGACTTTGGGCTAGTGGTAGGGGGTGAAGAGTTCGGTGGTGAAGTAGCGCTCCATGCGGTCCGGGAAGACCGTTACGATGCGGGCACTGGGGCCGAGCTTTTTGGCGATCTGCCGGGCTGCGAAATAGTTCAAACCGCTGCTTGGACCAACGGGGAAGCCTTTTCCAATCAGTTGGCGCGTGGTGTCGATTGCGTCGCCGTCGCGGACTTCAATCGTCTCCAGATCGGGCATCTCTTCGGGCTTGAAAATCGTCGAGACCGAATCGACTACGCCGGGGATGCGGGAGCTGAAACTGCAACACTCGACTTCCGAGGTTCCATCGAGCTGAATGGGACGGGCCAAGACGGGACGCACTGGCGAGCCCGTCTGGCGAAGGCCCTGATAAATGCCGACCAACGTTCCGCCAGTGCCGACGCCGCTGACCACCGCGTCGACGGCGCCGCCGGGGATCTGCTCGGCGATTTCGCGGGCCGTGGTGGAGGCATGAGCGGCGGCGTTCTCCATGTTGTGGAACTGGCGCGGAAGGAAACAGCCTTCTTCGGCCGCGAGACGTTCGGCTTCGCGGATGGCGCCGTGGATGCCATCCGCTTTGGCGGTGAAGCGGACGGCGCCGCCGTAGGCGCGGATCATCAGAACTCGTTCGTTGCTGACGCCCTCCGGCATGGCGGCAATGAATTTGACTCCGAGTTGGGCACTGGTCAACGCCATGGCAATGGAAGTAGAGCCGGAGGAGGCTTCGACAACCGTATCGCCGGGCTGCAGGCGGCCTTCGCGCCAGGCCTTTCCGAGGATGAACCGGGCGATGCGATCCTTGGTGGAACCGCTGGGGTTGAGGAATTCGAGCTTGCACCAGATGGGTACATCACCGGGGAAAAGAGCCACGGGAGCCAGAGGCGTGGGGGCGAGCGAGTGGAGATAGAAGTTGGAATCGGGCAGGCGGCGGATCACATAGCTAGGGTAGCCGCCTTATGGACTTGCTGTCGTGGCTCTGGCATTCTGGGCTGGGATGAAGACGCAACGGCTGGCAATGGCGGGGACGGCGCTGATGGGGATTGGGGCGGTGCAACTGTTGGGGGCGTTGTATTTTTGCTGGGCGGGCGGGATGGACGGTGTATTGAGCCCGGTGGCGGCGGTGGCGGTGGTGTGGCCGGTGGCGGCGCTCCTGTGGTTTCTGGGGCGACGGCTGCGGCGAGTTGCCGTTTAGACCGGATCCCGTTTTGCCGGCGAGAGCAGAGAACTGAGTTGATCGCTCCATTTGACGAGCGATCCGATTGCAGCGGCAACGAACGAGGGGAGTCCGAGAAAATCGAGCGGCAGGGCAGGCTGCGTGAGGAACAGGAAGAGGACGGCGAACGAGATGCCGGCGATGAGGGATGCCTTAACGCTTCGCCAACTGTGCCGCGACTGGACATCGGTTTCCAGTGAGAGGACGGAGCGGCGTGAAGAATGGAGCAGGAAGGCGCGGACGGCCGGAGTGACCGGACGGACAGCGGGGGCGAGTTCGAGCCAGCCTTTGGCGGCGAGAGCGAGATAGGTGGCCGATTGTTTGGGGTTGGCGACCCGTTCGATAGCCACCTGGACAAGGAAGCAACGCTCTTCGGGAGAGAGGGTGGCCCAGGCAGATTCCAGACCTTCGGCGGATAGCGGCGTGGCTGGAAGGATGTCGCAGGAGAGGAGTATGTGAGAGTTGTTCCAGCCGGTCCAAAGCCAGAGCAGGGCGAGAAGGGCGGCGAGAGCACCGAGGAGCGGGACCCCTGCGAGAGCCCAGGCGGGCGCGAACGGTGGACCGTTGAGGCCACGGATGGACATGGCGGATTCATTACGCATGGGGAGCGCCCAGGAGAGGTGATCCTGCGCACGCTGGACCCAGTACGGCGCCGGAAGCGCGGAGCGTTCGGAGGCGGCGACGGTGAGATCCATGGGCATGTATTGGCGCCGCAGTTGTTTGGCGCGAACGACCCAGCGCTCCGGGGAGTTTTCCCGTTGGAGACGGAGCATGGTGCGGGCAGGCAGATCAACGGAAAGGGCGGCAGCCTGGTTGCGCTCCAGAGCGAAGAGGCGGCCCAATTCCTGCCCCCAGATGATGTGGAAGAGGGCGGCGGCGGGAACGAGGCTCATGGAGACGGCAAGCATGAAGAGCAGGAAACGATGCCAGCGGGCGGCGGATGGAACGTCTTGCGGGGCCTGTTGCGGGGCATTGCGCCAGACAGCGATCACGATGGCGATGAGCGCGGTGATGAGGGGGAGCAGGAGGCTGGGAATCCAAGAGCGTTGGAGGACATGGAGAATCACGGAGAGTGCAGTGGCGACACTGAGGAGCAGCGCGGCGGCGCGATACTGCTGGCAGCGAGCGGGGTCTGTCCAGAGCCACTGGAGCCAGTTGCCGTCCGGCGTGCGCAGGCGGGAGATGATGAGGGCGACGGCAATGGCGAAGGCCATAAGGCCCGCGAGCGCCGCCTGGGGCCAGAGCATACTGCTGAGAAAAGCCTGAGCGGCGATGACGCGAACGGTGGACAGATCCTGGAAAACGGCGAGATAGAGCGTTCCGCCGGATTGACCGTTGGCGGAGCGGAGCTTGGAGACGGGCCCGACGAGAAAGCGATGGGGGCGCCCGTGGTACTCGGCGTCGAGCCAGCCGTTGCCGCCGGCGAGGAGAAGGGCACGGAGGCGGGCAGGTTCGCTGGACTCATTGATGATGTTTTGGCGGAGCGAGAGGCGTTCGTCGGAATGGTAAAGCAGTGTTCCCTCGCGGTTGAAGAGGGCGAAGCCGAAGGAGGCAGGCAGAGGGCGTGGAGCGAGCGAGTTGAGGGAAAAAGTAAGAACGGCCGCCACAGCGGCGGGGGTTTCCGGCTTGCCCTGACACTTGGCCGAACTGGAACGGATGGAGAGAAAACTGTAGAACTGCCCGTCGGTGATGGAACGGCTGGGGCCGAAGAAGAAGGGGGTGTTCGAGGCGGAGTCGCTTGCATCGGACGGAAGAAGCCACTGGGCGCCGCTGGCGGCGGCGCGGAAGTAGGTGCGGTGGGCAACAGAAACGAGTTCGGCCTTTGGGGCGGTGGCGGTGAGTTTACCGGTCTGCATGCCGGCGGCGTCGGCCCAGGCGACTTGATCGACCTGCACGTTTTCTACTGGCACGGAACGGGGGAGGTCGAGATCGGCTTTGCAGGCATCATAGGCGACCAACTGACGGCGGGCGGCGCGCAGTTCGGAGATTAGATCGGACTCCAGACGCGAGTGGACCTGGGGAAGCAACGCAGCGGCGAACGACTGGTAGCGGACATAGCCATCGAGGGCGAGGAGGACAGTGACACAGAGGGAGAGAATGGCGCCGGTGCTGAGATACAGCAGCAGGAGATCGCGAATGCGGAAGCGCTCGGCCGGGTGCATGGACCAGAGCTTGAGGAACGGATAACTGAGGCAGAGACCGCCCAAGAGCAGGAGAAGAAAGGCGAGGAGATAGGTATCGAAGGCGAGCGACTGGCGAAGGACATCCATGGTGGGACGGAAGCCGACGAGGAGGAGCTTCTGGTCCTGAAAGCGGAGCGGCTGCAAGTAGATCTGATAGGCCTTGCCGGCGAGTTCGGCGCGGAAGCGGGAAGAGGAGGCACGCGCTTCGTCGAATCCGGTTTTGGCGGCGGCTTTGAGATCGCTGACGAGTTGGGGCGGGTTTTCGCCAAAGGCGGGCTCGCGGTACTCGGTTTCATCGAGACGGAGTTGACGGAGCCAGACCGGTTGCTGGGCATCGGCACTGAGGAGGACGAGACCGTCGCTATTGGCGAGCGCGAGGGAGTGGAAGGACTCGGGGAAGGAGAGTTCGCGGAGGAGAAGATCGACACGAACGCGGAAGGTGAGCTCGGCGGCTTTGCCGTAAGCGATTTGAAGGCCGCCGTGTGCGGCGAGGAGCCTGGGGGGCGCGTATTCCTTGATGGGTGTAGATGCGCAGGGCTGGACAAGTTCGAGGTAAGGCTGTTCGCGGGTGAACTGGCAAAGGAAGGCAGTGTTGGTGCCAAGGTTATCGACGTTGACGAGGGCTTTGTCAACGGTGCTTTCCAGGACCAGGGCGGCATGGCCGAGGTCGCGCTGGGATTGTTCTTCCTGCTGTTGAAACTGACGGGCGACATACCAGCCATAGATGGCCAGGGGAAGGACGACAAGGACGGCGGACCAGCGCAGCCCGGCGAACTGCTGGCGCAGACGCGTGAGCGAGGCGAGGATGGAACCGCCGTCCATGTCTGTATAGTGACTCTTGCTGGAGGAACGTATCCTATCGTTCGGAAGAGGGCTGGGCCGATTGTAGCGCGAGTTGGGTAAACCAGGCGCCGGCGGCAAGAAGTTCGGCGGGCGTGCCTTGCTCGACGACCTGGCCGTCGTTGAGGACATAAACGTAGTCGGCTTCCTTGATCATGGTGTAGCGGTGGGCGATGATGAGCGTGGTGGGGCGGGGGTTTAGATTGAAGAGCGACTGTTTGACTTCGAGTTCGGTGGCGTAATCGAGGTTGGCGGTGGCTTCGTCGAGAACGAGGAGGCGAGGCTTGTCGGCGAGGATGCGGGCGATTTGGAGGCGCTGGCGTTCGCCGACAGAGAGGCCGACTCCGTTTTCGCCGATTTCGGTTTCAAGGCCATCGGGGAGGCGTTCCAGCAGGCGAGCGAGACCAGCGGCGAGGGCGGCTTCCTGTACTTCTTCGTTGGTAGCATCGGGCCGTTTGTAGCGGATGTTTTCGGCAAGGGTGCCGCGGAAGACGGCGCCATCGGTAGCGACGACGCCGATGGCGCGGCGGACGGGGGCGGGGCCGGAATCGGCGATGTTGTGTCCGTCGATGAGGATTTGGCCGCCGGTGGGTTCGAAGAGTTTCAGAAGCAGATCGGCGGTGGTGGTTTTGCCGGCGCCGGAGGGACCGGCGAGGGCGGTGGTTTTGCCGGGTTCGAGGGTGATGTTCAGACCTTTGAGGACTTCGCGCCCGGGTAAATAGCTGAAGCGGACGTCGCGGAATTCGACGCGGCCGGGGCCGGGGGCGAGGTCGGCGCCGGGGGCTTCGATGGGACCCTCATCGCGGAGGCGGATGGCGCGATTGAGCGAGATCAAGTGTTGCTGAAGGCTGACGGCGATGTTGTTGAGCGAGTCGACTGGGGCGAAGAGGCGGTCGAGATAGGCGGCGAACATGACGACGTCACCGGGGGTGAGTTGATGCTGCAAGACGAGCCAACCGCCGTAACCGAGAACCATGGACTTGCTGAGATTGGAGAGGACACTTTGCCAGATGTAGTAGCCGTGCGCGGTGCGGATTCGTTCGGTGTAGACGCCGTAGGCGTGGGTGGATTCGTCGCCGAGGCGCTGTTCTTCGCGGGCCTCGGCGCCGGAGAGTTTGACGGTTTTGACGTTGGCGATGGCGCCGGTGATGCGGGCGGAGATGTTTTCCCAGAGCTCGTAATAGGGTTCGAGGCCGGTCTTCATGCGAAGGGCGGAGCGGCGGGCGATCCAGAGATAGGGCGGGACGAGGGAAAGCGAGACAAGCGCCATGCGCCAGTTTTCGGTGAACATGATGGCGCAGATGCCGACGAGGCGGATGGCTTCCGGGGCGATTTGCTGAGAGAAGGCGTGGACTACGGGGGCGAGTTGATCGGACTGATCGATACGGCGGGCGATGCCGGCGCTGGCCTGGAGGGCGAAGAACTTTGTGGGCAGGCGAAGGACATGGCCGAAGGTGGAGACGATGAGATTGGCCTCCATGGCGCTGGCGACTTTGGCGCCAAAGTAGTCAGAACGGAGGGAGAAAAAATAGCCGGTAGTGGAGATGAGGAAGAGCAGGACGACGGATTCGATAAGGGTCTTGAGGGTTTCGGCGGGGGTGCGGGCGGTGATGAGTTGCTGGGTGGTGTCAGGGGTAACGAAGAGGCCGGCGACATCGTTGATAGCGCGACGGTAGACGAGAGGCTGAAGAAGATCTGCGGCGGTGGCGAGCAGGGCGAAGAGGCTGACGATGGCAAACTGGCGCTTGTGGTTGCGCGCGAGACGGAGGAGAGTGCGGATGACGGAACTGTACGAGGCGGTTTCGGTTTCTTCGGGCACGCTCTATTTTGGCGCGGCAGAGAGGATTACACTAGGCGATTATGTTGACCCGGCGAAGTTTACTGGCGGCGCCGTTCGCGGCGGATACACGGCTGCTGATTGATACGCATTTGGAGGTGTGGACGGACGATCCGCGGTTTCCATTCGCGCATCCGGAGCGGCCGGATTTGAAGCGAGTGGCGGTGCAGGGGCCGATTGAGAATCAAGTGGAGCAGATGAAGGATTTCGGCCTTCGCTACGCCGTGCTGATTACGCCGCGCTACTTTGGCTGGGACAACTCATACACCTCGTATTCGCTGCACCGGTATCCGGACAAGTTCGTAGCGCACGGGTTGATCAACCCGCTAGACCCGAAGGTGCATGAACGGCTGCGGTACTGGGTGAAAGAGCATGGGTTTCAGGGCATGCGGTTCAGCCCGATCTATCATCCGAAGGCGACGTGGCTGAACTCGAAAGAGCACTATCCGTTGTGGAAGGAGGCCGAGCGGCTGGGGGCCGTTTTCAACTTCTACATACTGCCGTTTCAGATGCCGATGCTGGAAGAGATGTGCGAGCGGTTTCCGGGTGTAAAAGTGGTGGTGGACCACGCGGGAAAACCGGACCTGAAGCTGGCCGATCCGTGGCCGGAGTTCAAGAAGATGTTCCGGCTGAAGCGGTTCCCGCAGGTGTGGATCAGCAACAGCGAACCGTATGAGATGACGGAGTTGAAGAAGTATCCGTATGAAGATACGTGGCCGTTTTATAAGGCGATCTATGAGGAGTTCGGCGGGCGGCAGATTATATGGGGAACGGGATATCCGCGGCCGCGATGGGAACTGCCGATGGACAAAGAGCTTGAGTTTGTGGACAAGTATTGTTCGTTCTACACGGAGGCGGACCGGCGGCTGCTGCTGGGGGAGAACGCGCTGCGGATTTGGAAGTTTCCAGGACGCGGCTGAATAGGGATAGAGTAGAACGGATGAACGCGAAGCGTTGGTACGTTGTGCTGTGGCTGAGCCTGGGGATGGTGATTGCTTATACGGACCGGGTGAACCTGACGTCGGCGATGCCGGAGATGGCAAAGTCGCTCCACCTGGACGAAGAGCAGCAGGGGATGGCGATGTCGGCCTTTTTCTGGACCTACACGCTGGGGCAAATTCCGGCGGGGATGCTGGTGGACCGTCGCGGCGTGCGGGCGCTTTACACGGCGGGCATACTGCTGTGGAGCCTGGCGTCGGCAATGACGGTTTTCATTTCCGGGCTGTGGGCGCTGGTGGCCACGCGACTAGTGGTGGGGCTTGGCGAAAGCGTGGTGACCTCATCGTCGCTGCGCTATATCCGCGAACACTTCGCGGAGAAGGAGCGCGGTTTCGCGGTGGGCGTTTACATGACGGGAACAAAGATTGGCCCGGCAGTGGGACTGCCGCTGGCGGCATGGCTGGTGGCGACGCAGGGTTGGCAGGCGATGTTTCTGATAATGGGCGTGGGGAGTTTGCTGTGGCTGGCGCCGTGGCTCATGTGGGTTCGCAAAGATGACCCGGCGGCGCTGCCTGCAACCAGCGGCACCAAGGCGGAGAGCGTGACGCTGGGCAAGGCGTTGCAGAGCCGGGTAATGTGGGGCATCATTCTGGGCACGTACTGCTACATGTACTTCGTCTATTACTGCATGACGTGGATGCCGCAGTATTTCCAGAAGACGCACGGGATGTCGATTACGAAATCGACGTGGTTTGTGGGCGTGTCGTTTGGCGGGATGGCGCTGGTGGCGGCGGTTGGAGGATGGGCGGCGGACAAGATGATCGCACGGGGTGCGAATGCGATTGCAGTGCGGCGCGCGTTCACGGTGGCCGGTTTCATGATGGCGGCGCTGCAGACGTTGAGCGTGTTCACGGATTCGAAAGAGGTCATGATCGGGCTGACGGTGGCTTCGCTGTGCGGTCTTGGGCTGGCGACGGCGAACTACTGGGCCTTGACGCAGACGCTGATGCCGGGCGCGGTACCGGTGGCGATACAGAACACGGCGGCGAACCTGGCGGGCAGCGTGGCGCCATGGCTGACGGGATGGCTGATTAAGCAAACGGGAAGTTTCGACGCGCCGATTAAAGCCGTGGGCTTCTGGCTGGTGCTGGGGATTTTCGCCTATATGGTGATGGTCAGGCGGAGCGAAGGTCCTGCACGAGCTGCATAGCGGCGGTTTTTAGCAGAAGAATATCGGTGCCGGCGGTGATGAAGCGGAAGCCCATGTCGCGGTAGTGGCGCGTGGTTTCGACGCCGGGGAGCAGGATGCCGGCGACGCGGTTGTACTTTTTCGCGGCAGCGAGCGTCTTGTGCAATGCGTCGAGGAAGAGCGGGTGATCGTACTGGCGGAAGATGCCGAGGCTGGTGGAAAGATCCATGGGCCCGACGAAGAGAACACCCACGCCATCGACGGCGGCGATCTCTTCAACGTTCTTCACCGCCTCCGCGCTTTCGATTTGGATGATGGGCAGGAGCGTGGTTTTGCTCTCGTTGCGGTAGTCATTGAAGTGAGTGCCGTAGCCGGCGGCGCGGACGATGGTGGCGACGCCGCGGACGCCATCGGGCGGGTAGCGCATCGCCGCGATACAGTCGCGGGCCTGCTGGGCCGTGTCGACACGCGGGAACATGATGCCCTGGACGCCCAGATCGAGCAGGCGGTGAACACGCTGTTTTTCGTGCGATTCGACACGGACGACGGGGATGGCGGGCGTGGACTGGAGCGCATAGAGCTGCCCGAGAATATCGTGCTCCGCGCAGACGCCGTGTTCCAGATCGATGATGACGAAATCGAAACCGGCGAGGCCCATAAGCTCTGTGTTCACGGGGTAGCCGGTGGAGATGAAGGAGCCCAGGAGCGTATCGCCCTGCTCCAGATGGGACCAGCGGTTTTTCATTTGTCGATTACCTGCCGCGCGACCTGGTAGCGCTGTAGTTTGGATTCGTCGATGCGGTAGCCGAGGCCGGGGGTTTGCGGAAGCTCGATATTGCCATCGCGGACGACGAGGAAGGGCTCAATGATATCGTCGCGAAACCAGCGGCTGCTGGCTTCCACGTCGGTTGGATAATCGCAGGCGGCGAGGGTGGACATGGCGGCGCCCTGCGCCTGTCCGATGCCGAGTTCGGGCATGGTGCCGATCCAGATGGAGAGGCCCAACTCACGGCAGCGGTTGTAGAGCCTCAGCGCGTTGCGGAAGCCGCCGACGCGCTGGATTTTGATGTTGGCGATTTTGAAGGATTTCAACTCGGCGGCGCGTTCGAGATCGGCGAACGTTTCGAGACTTTCGTCGAGACAGATGGGCGTTTGGAGTTCACTTTGAAGGATAGCGGAATCGGCGAGCGCTTCGCCCGGCAGCGGCTGCTCATACATTTTCAGGCCGTATTCATCGAGTTTTTTGTAGATATCCCGATGGGCGAGCGTGTAGGAGGCGTTGGCATCGGTCATGAGCGGGATATCGCCAAAGCGGGCGCGGACGGCTTGAACGAGATCGACATCGTGGCCGGGGCAGATCTTGATCTTCACTCGCTTGTAGCCATCGGGGAGATAGCGGGCGATGGTGCTTAGCAGTTGTTCGGTCGAATCGTAGAGGCCAACCGCGAGGCCGGATTCGGCATGATCGCGGGTGGCGCCGAGGAGGCGATGGAGCGGCAGGTTCTGGCGCTGCGCTTCGATATCCCAGAGCGCGGTTTCCAGGCCAACTTTGGCGAAGTTCGAACCGGGTTGCCCATCGATCCACGCGCTTGCTTCATCGAGGGTTGCGAAGGCGCGGCCGCGGAGGGCGGGGGCGAGTGATGTTGTTAACTGCTGCCAGCAGGAGTCCGGTGTGTCGGCAGAGTAGAAACTGCCGGCCATGGGGGAGGACTCGCCGAAGCCGGTGAGGCCGCCGGCTTCAACGGCGCAGACGATGCCGTCCTTTTCGGCGACCTCTCCATTCGAAATGCGGAACGGTTCGCCGAGCGGGATCCGGACGTGGGTGAGGGTGATTCGATCAATTCGCATTGGCGGGGAGTTGGCGAATCCATTCTTCCATAAGCCTGGCGCCGGCGGTGTCGACGCGATTGGTGCTGGTGGGCGGCATTTGATACTGGCCGCGGCGGGTGATGCGGCGGAAGAGAACGGAGCGATCGGGAGCACCGGGCGTGATGAGCTTGGCGCCATCGATGCCGAGCGTTTCATGGGTGGGTTCGACGGCGACAATGCCGGCCTTGGCCATGGGCGTGCGGTAGCCGAGTTCCATAGGGGAATTGCCACCGCCATCGTTGACGTGGCACATGGCGCAGTTCACCTGCAGATAGGTCTTCACGCGATGGTTGATATCGGCTTTGGTATCGAAGGGATCTGGATAGGCGGGCAGTTCCTTGGCCGGCAGAGGATCTTTGAAAAGACCCCATTGTTCGTACTGCTTAAGCTGGTTGGCGCGATTCATTTGGCCGGTGGTAAGGCCGAGAACGAACCCGGCGGCGCGGGAGTGACAGAACATGCACTCGTTGCGGCTGGGGTAGTGCCACTTCTGTTGGCGGATGGCGCCGCCGGCTTCCTTGATTTTGTAGATTTTGTCGAGCCCGGCGGCGGCGACGAGAGTGGCGTCGGACTGGTCGTCGTTCCAAAGGTAGGAGTAGCCCACCCAGTGGTTATCCTGTTTCACGACGATGCGGGTTTCGATGTACTTGCGGGACGCGGGATTGCCCTCTTCGAGGTCGAGCGAAAAGCTTTTGACGGTGACGGCGCCATCGTCAAACTGCCAGCCCTGGTCGGCGCGTTCGTCGAAAGTGATTTTGGCCGCCGGGGGCATTGCCAGGAAGCGCTCTTTATGTGCGCCATCGGACCAAAAGGGCGCGTTGATCTCATACGGGATGACGCCCGAGGCGAGCTTGTGGCCGCGGATTTGGGAGAACAGACCGGTTTGGCTGAGCTTGCGCGGGAAGGCAGGACGGGGTGCATCGGGCGGGCGGCGTTCGAGCGAAAAGATTTCGCCAGTGCCGTAATCAAGCGCATAAAACGCGCCTTCCCGGGTCATGCCGAAGCTCGATATCTTCACGTTGCTATCGAGGAATTCTTTGTGGGAGACCACGTTCTTCGTTTTGTGGTTGTAGCGCAGGCCCCACATTTTGCCGTACTCATAGTCACCGTAGATGTAGGTTCCTTTGAGCTCCGGAAACTTGCTGCCTTGATAGACATAGCCGCCGGTGATGGAGCGGCATTCGGTGTGGTGGTGCTCCACGATGGGATCGGTGAATGGTGTAGGGCCTTTTTCGGCGTTGGGGTGGAAGGGATGAGTGCCTTCGCGAACGCTCCAGCCGTGGTTACTGCCTTTGCTGGAAATTTCGATCATTTCCCAGATGTCCTGGCCAACGTCACCGACCCAGGGCTGGCCGGTTTGGGGATCGAAACTGAAGCGCCAGGGATTGCGATAGCCGTAGGCCCAGATTTCCGGGCGGGCGTTTGGGGTGTTGACGAAGGGGTTGTCTTTGGGAATCGAATAGGCACGGCCGGCATCGGGATGATCGACATCGAGGCGCATCATGACGGCGTGGAGGTCGGTCAAATTCTGGCCGGAGTTGTTGACATCGGACCCGCTGGTACCGTCGCCGGTGGAGACATAGAGATAGCCATCGGGGCCGATGATGGCTTCGCCTCCGTTGTGCCCGCCGGAGGGCCATTCAATGATGGTGGTTTTGGAAGCGGGGTCGAGGCGGGGCGGGTTGCTGTTGGGGAGGAGTTGATAGCGGTAGATCTGGCTCATTTGGCCCTTGCGGGCGCCGGCCTTCAGGTCGGCGTGACTGAAGACGAAAACCTGGCCATTTTCGCGGAATTTCGGGTGGAAGGAGAAGGCGGAGATGCCGCGGCCGAGATCGAGGAAGAGGTCCTTTTTCCCGGCGGGATCGTTGGGGAGGAAGCTGTAGATGAGGCCGGGATATTCGGCGACGAAGAGGCGGTCCGAGAGCGGATCCTGCGCGATGAAGACGGGTTCTTTGAATGTGACTTGCGGGAAAACGCGAACAAGATGATAAGGCGGGGGCGGATCGGGCGAGCCGATGAGCTTGGAGGTTGTCCAGGGAACGCGCGGATTGGGCGCGGGCTGGGCAACACTGAGGACGGCGGCGAGGAAGAGGAGGAGAGCACGTCTCATGGTTTGGTGGGGGCTTTCGGGGCGCGGCGGCGCCAAGCGGTGCGAAGCGCGGCTTCCAGAATATCGGGCTTCACTGCGGCCAGTTTGACGAGGGTCGCGCCTTGGCGGCCCCAAGCGTTGGGTACGGGAGAAAAGATTTCGGGCGCGTCGGCGACCATGCCTTCCTGTTCGCCGGGAGTGAGCAGGAGGACGCCGCAGCCATCTTTCTCATAGGCGAGTGTAGCGAATATTTTGTTGGCGACGCGAAAATCGGCGACGCCATGGTGGGAGCCTTCGGCGGCGCCGGGCAGTGCGAGCGCGAGTTTGCGAAAGCCGGCGGCTGTCATGGTTAGCCTTTCTGCTCCAGACCGCGCATGGGGCCGGTGGCGCTGGCGAATTTATCCGCCTCTATGCCCATGCGTTGGATCATGCTGACGAACAGATTGGGAAGCGGGTAATTTCGATTGGCGTCGAAGGCCAAGTGCTGGCCGTGTTTGAACCCGCCGCCGGCGAGGAGGACGGGCATGTTCGTGGTGGTGTGTTTATTGGCGTCACCGAAGTTGGAGCCGTAGAGAATCATGCTGCGGTCGAGCAGCGATTCCCCGCCCTCGTTCTTGGTCTTAAGTTTGTCGAAGAGTTCGGCAAGCAGCTTCATGTGCCAGGTATCGATGGCTTCGAGTTGCTTCAGCTTGCTTTCGTTTTTGCCGTGGTGGGAGAGGTTGTGATAACCGTCGGTGATTTCGGTGCCTTTGACTTCGATGGCGGGTGAGTTGGAGCTATCCAGAAAGAGAGTGATGAGGCGGGTGGAATCGGTTTCGAACGCCAGGCGGGCGATGTCGTACATGACGCGCGTTTTTTCCATATAGGCGCGGCTATCGGCGGGATCGACGGGCTGCGGCTCCGCCGTTTTGGGCTTGGGCTTGCGCTCCCACGCCTGGGAGAGAATCATGCGACGTTCCAGTTCGCGGACGCCGGTTTCGTATTGATCGAGACGGGCGCGGTCCTGTGCGCCGAGGGTTTGTTTGAGACCGGTGGCGTGAGCGGCAACGGAATCGAGGATGCTTTCGCCGAGTTTGAGGCGAGCGACCTGGCGCTCCACTTCTTCCGGCGTGCCTTGCAGGAAAAGGCGTTTGTAGACTTGCGCGGCGGAGTCCTCACAGGCGATCATGACGCCGGCGCCGGTCCAGGTGAGGCTGCGCTGACCTTTGTTGACGTTGACGCCGAGAGTGAGAGAGGGGAAGCGGGTCTGGACGCCGATGCGGTCCGCCATGAATTGATCGAGCGAGATGGTGTTGCGAAAGCCGCCGTTGGCCGGATGGGGCGCGGCGGTAAGGAAACAGACTTCGGAAGAGTGGCTGCCATCGACATCGGGATGGGAGACGCCGCTGAAAACGGTGAAATCGTCGCGGTGCGGAGCGAGGACTTTCAAGTACGGCGAGAGTTCATAACCGCGGCCCGGCTGGGCGGGGAAGAAACCAGCGGGGAGGAGGCCCAGGTTATTGCAAATGGCCAACATGCGGCGGGGCGGCGGAGCGTTCTGCGCTTCCAGCCACGGGAGGGCGAAAGAGACACCAGCGGCGCGAAGAAGATGGCGGCGGGAGAGAGTTTTCATTTGTGGGTGAACAGTTCGCTTTGCACAATTTGGTGAATGAGGGTCCGCAGGCCGTAGCGGTCCTTTTCAGCAGCGTCGAGAATTCGTTCGAGCAGGGCGCGGTCCGCGAAGGAAACGGGCGCGCCGGTGGCGAAGGTGATGAGTTGAGAGGCGGCGTTGCGGGCGATTTGGCGCTCGTCTTTCAAGAGGAGCTTTTTCAGTTCGACGATGTTGTGGAAGCCAGGGCCGGAGGCGTCAACGGGCTGGCCATGTTTAAAGGTGAAGGCATGGCCGTTCTTGCCAAGGCCTTTGGCGGGTTCACCGGTTTCGGTGGAACGGTATTTGTCGCGCCAGCCGCCGAGGACATCGAAGTTTTCGAGAGCGAAGCCGGGCGGATCCATTTTGCTGTGGCAACTGGCGCAACCCGGCGTGTTGCGATGTTTGTCGAGCTGCTGCCGAATGGTGGTGGCGCCCCGCGTGTCGGGTTCGACGGCGCCCACGCCGGGCGGCGGCGGTGGCGGCGGGTCACCGAGAATACGCTCCATGATCCACGCGCCCCGCAGGACAGGAGAGGTGGTGGTGCCGTTGGCGGTGACCTTGAGGACACTGGCCTGGGTGAGCAGACCGCCGCGCACCGAATCGGGCGGGAGCGTGACCTGGCGCAGAGCGACGCCATCGACCGGGAGCAGGCCGTAGTGGCGGGCGAGATGCGAGTTGAGCATGGCGAAGTTGGAATCGATGAGCGTGGAGGAGGGGAGGTTCTTGCGGATGAGATGGTGGATGAAGAGTTGGGTTTCCAGAAGGGCGGACTCGGTGAGGAGGTCGTCGAGATAGTAGTCGGGATAAAGGGTCTGATCCGGGGTGGTTTCGTTGAGTTTGCGGAGATCGAGCCAGTAGTCGAGGAAGGCATCGACGAATTGGCGGGAGCGGGCGTCGTCGAGGAGGCGGTCTGTTTGGGCGCGGAGAACCTCGGGATCGCTCAGCACGCCTTGGGTGGCGAGCATACGCAGGCGGCGGTCCGGAGGAGCGTTCCAGAGAAAGTAGGACAAGCGGCTGGCGAGGGCGTGGTTGCTGAGCCTGCCGGGCTCCTCTTCGAGATACAGAAAGCCGGGGGAGCAGAGAACGGCGACGTAGCCGGCGATCATGGATTCGGCGAGATTGCCGCTTTGGGCGTGGATGATTTTGAGGTAACGCTGGACTTCGGATTCCGCGGCTGGGCGGCGGTAGGCGCGGGCCATGAAGGAGCGGAGGAGTTTTTCGGCGTCGCGTTTGGAATCCGGCTGGGCGGGGTTGAGGTTGCTGAACATGCGGCGGACGCCGAGGCGGGAGGCGGCGTTGGCAATGGGGCCAGTGACTTCCATCCAGCGGTAGGCGACACCGGGCATTCCTTCTTTGGAGGCTTCGGGGCTGCCGGTAAAGCCAGGGCGGGAGCGAAATAGGCGAGCCGCATCGGGGAGGATGCGTTCGCCGGGCAGCAGGTGGACTTCCAGTTCATGGAGAGCCGGATCGGGATTCACGTCGAAAGAACCGAGCAGCCGTTTTTCGCCACCCTGGGAAAGGGCATAGATGGTGACCGGTTCGGTGGTTCGTCCTTGCGAGGTAAGTTCGCGATTCGGGCGCCACCAAGGGGCGCGCGTTTTGTGTTTTTCCGGACCGTAGAGAGTGTGGATCCAGATGGAATAGGCGCTGAAACGAAGGCGATAGCGGCCGCCAGCGGGAGCCGCGAATTGATCGAAGTGATGTTCGTTGCCGACGTAGTTGCCGGCCGGAGTGGCGAAGGCTTCGCGGTCGCGGATTTCGGGGTTGGAAGGGCCAACGGTGAACGGCGCCTTCTCGTGAAGGACATCGGGCTGGGCGTCGAAGCCGAGGACGGGAATGGTGGCGCGTTCCGGATGGGTATTGAACGAGCTGTAGCGCATGCGATTCTGAAAACGCTTCTGCTCGCGGGCGTAGTAGCGGGCGGTGGTTTCGGGTAGGCTGGCAGCGGCAAGGACGGAGCGAATGGCGTGTTCGGCGGTCTCCATGTAGCGGGCCATCTGGACGTGGGACACGTCGAGAGCCTGGCCGACTTTGTTAAAGCGGTTGATGACGCCGTCTTCCGGAAGGGAATCGCGTAGCTGGAGCCAGGGGGCGGCGAGGAGATCTCGAACCGTATGCTCGTATTCGTAGCGATTGAGCCGGCGGAGGACGGAGCGGCCCTGGGCGGCGGCGCGGTGCTGCTGGTGGCGGGCGAGGGGCGCGGCAAGCGCGGCGAGGAATTCGGCGCGGCCTGGAGGATTGGCTTTTGGCGGCATGGCGCCGGAACGGACCGCATCGTGAACACGCACCCAGCGGGAAAAGGTGTGGGGTTCGTCGAGCGAGAAGGCGAGAGAAGTGAGATCGAGCGCGGCGGGCGCATTGGCGCCGCGGTGGCAGCCGGCACAGTTTTGCGCGATGAAAGTACGAGCCTCCGGCGGGAGGCCGGAGGCGAAGGCGGCAACGGCGAAAATCGGGAGGAAAAAGCGCACGTTGCCGCAGTTTATCAAAGCCGGGCGGGGGTTAACTCCACTTCAGCAGCGCGTTACACGGCCGTGTTAACGGATGATCGAAATGGTTGCTGGAGATGCGGAACGCGCAGCCCAGGCGCCCGGTTTGGGTGGGGGCGTAATCGCAGCCGAAGGCCCAGGCGGGGCCGCGCTGTTCGATGGGCGCAAGCGAGACGATTTCCGTGTCTTCGAGAGCCCCGGCCGCATCGATACGTCCAACGACGGCTTCCACCCGGACATCGTTTGGGATGAGGCCCGCAAGATCGACCAGAACGCGCATGGGAACTGGGTGGCCGGAGAGAAGCGGCCCATGGGGCGCGCCGCTGACTTCGACAAACCGGACGTGCTGCCAGGCGGATTGCACCTGCTTGTCCCAGGCGGCGCGATTGCGGCTGCGGGTAAAGTTATCGCTACGGGTTTCGGCGCGATACTCGTGGGCGGGATCGTAGAGCAGGCGGGAGTAGTCATCCAACATGCGGCGGGCATCGTACTGCGGCGTGAGCGCCTTGATGGACTGCTTCATACGGCGTACCCATTCGACGGGGACTTCATCGGCGCGGGCAGCGTAATAGAGCGGTACGATTTCATTTTCGAGGAGGGAGAGAACGGAACTGGCGTGGATTTCGTCCTGATCTTCGGAGTACGATTCCCGGTCGCCGATGGCCCAGCCGCCGGAAACATCGTCGGACTCGTCGAACCAGCCGTCGAGGATGGAGAGGTTGAGGACGCCGTTGATACCGGCCTTCATGCCCGAGGTCCCGCAGGCTTCTTCGCCGCGGCGAGGGTTGTTGAGCCACACGTCGACGCCGTGAACGAGTTCACGGGCAACGGCGATGGAGTAATCCTCAACGAAGATCAGACGGTTAGCGAGTTCCGGATCACGAGAGAGCTGGAAGATCTCGCGGATGAGTGTTTTGCCGGGCACATCCTTCGGGTGCGCCTTGCCGGCGATGAGCATTTGCACCGGCATGCGGTTGTTGGTGAGCAACCGCTTTAGCCGGGGCAGGTCGCGGAGGATGAGGGTGGCGCGTTTGTAGGTGGCAAAGCGGCGCGCGAAGCCGATGGTGAAGGCGTCGGGGTCGAGCGCTTCGGCCAGGCGGCGGGCCTCCGGGGAGGAGGTTTTGCGATGCTGTGCGCCGAGAACCAGGCGGTTCCGGACAAAGGTGATCAATTGACGCTTGCGTTTTTTGTGGGCATCCCAGATCTCGTGATCGGGGATGTCGTCGACGAGTTTCCATGTTTCCGGGTCGGTGGCTTTTTCACGCCAATCGGGCTGGAGATAGTTGTCGTAGAGGGCGACAAGATCGCCATTCACCCACGAGCCGGTGTGGACACCATTGGTGACGTATGTAATGGGCACTTCCCAGGCGGGAACGTTGGGCCAAAGGTCCTGCCACATTTCGCGGGAAACAACACCGTGAAGGCGGCTTACGGCGTTGCGCCAGCAACTGGTTTTGATAGCCAGGACGGCCATGGAGAACGACTCGCCCTGATCGCCGGGATTGCGGCGGCCGAGGGACAACAACTGGTCGATGGAAAAACCGGTCTTTTCGCAGTATTCGCGGAAGTAGTAGTTCATCAAGCCGGTGTCGAAAAGGTCGATACCGGCGGGCACGGGAGTGTGGGTGGTGAAGACGTTGTTGGCGCGGCAGGTTTCGATGGATTCATCGAAGCTCAAGCCGTAGCTTTCCATCAGGATGCGGATTCGTTCGACACCGAGGAAGGCGGAGTGGCCCTCGTTCATGTGGTAGACAGTGGGCTCAATCCCTAGGGCGCGCAGGGCGCGGAGGCCGCCGATGCCGAGAACGATTTCCTGACGGATGCGGGTATGTGAATCGCCGCCATAGAGTTGGTCGGTGATGTCACGCATTTCTGGATTCGAGTTCTGCGGGATGTTCGTGTCCAGCAGGAACAACCGGACTCTGCCCACCTGGACCTTCCAAACCTTCACGGTGATGTCGCCGCCAGGCATGGGCACGCTGACGGTCAACTCTGAACCATCGTCCTTCAGGACGGGGCGCATGGGAAGCGTGTAGAAGTCGTTTTCGGGAGATTTTTCGATCTGCCAGCCATCGGGATTGAGCGACTGGCGGAAGTAGCCTTTTTGGTAGAGCAGGCCGATGCCGACGAGTGGCATGGCGAGATCGGAAGCGCCCTTCATGTGGTCGCCGGAAAGGACACCGAGACCGCCGGAGTAGACGGGCAGGCACTCGGCGATGCCGTATTCCATGGAGAAATAGGCGATGAGTTTCTTGCTATCGGTGGGGGTGGACGCCATGTAGGTGTCCAATTTGTCGCAGGCCTTGCGGTACATGGCGACGAAGCGCGGGTCGGCGGCGGCTTTTTCGAGAGTGGACTGAGGGACTTGACCCAACATGCGCACGGGATTGTGCGAAGAGCTGCGCCATTCGGCGGCGTCAAGGCGGCGGAACATGGAACGGATGTCCCGATCCCAAACCCAGAGGAGGTTGTAGGCTAGTTCGGTGAGGCGCGACAGGGCGACGGGAAGGGCTGGCTGTACTAAGAACTCTTGTTGCGGGCGAATCTGAAACGACATAATACTGGTTGAGATCCCAGGTTAGCAGACGACGCACGGGCGAATTTGCCGCGATACAATGGGTTCTTGGTCTACAAGCTCGTTTGGGAGAATCTAAAGCACCGTCCCGTAAGGACGCTGTTGAGTTCGCTAGCGATCGGATTGGGCGTCACGATGATGTTGACGCTGGTCGGCGTGGGTGAAGGTATGCTGCGCGACCAGGAGGCGCGGACGCGGGGCGTTGGAGCGGACATCATCATCCGGCCATCGGGATCATCAGCCATCGGCATCACGCCGCCGAATATAAACGAGAAGCTGGTGGCTTGGGCGATGGAGCAGCCGCACGTCGCGCAGGCGACAGGGGTGGTGATCTATCCGCTGGGCGGCGTGAGCACGGTACACGGGGTGGACTTCGAAGCGCTGACGAAGATGAGCGACGGATTCACATTCCTGGAAGGCCGGCCGTTTCAGGTTGGCGCGCAGGAAGCGGTGATCGACGAATACTACGCCAAAGAAAAGAAGCTGCATACAGGATCGATTGTAAAGATGCTGAACCGGGATTGGCGGGTGGCCGGGGTGTTTCGAGGCGGGAAACTGACGCGAATGATGCTGCCTAAAACACTGCTGCAGGATGTGACGGCGAACACGGGCAAGGTGTCGGTTATCTACGTGAAGCTGGATTCGCCGGCGCGGACGGCGGAGGTGATCGCGCATTTGAAACAGACGCTGACGGACTACCCGATTTATTCAATGGATGAGCTGGCGTCGCAGTTTTCGGTGAACAGCATTCCGGAGTTGAAGACGTTCATTGGCGTGGTGATGACATTGAGCGTGCTTTTCGGGTTCCTGGTCGTTTTTTTGGCGATGTACACGGCGATTCTGGAGCGAACGCGTGAGATCGGAATTTTGAAGGCGCTGGGCGCGGGGCAGGGCTATGTACTGGGGATACTATTGCGGGAAACGGTGCTGCTGGCGGTGATTGGAAGCCTGATGGGGATTGGAATGAGCTATGCGACGCGGTGGCTGATTGCGACGTTCATTCCGGCCTCTATGACGCAGGCAATTGTGTATCATTGGTGGCCGATCGCAAGCGCGATCACACTGGGCGGCGCCCTGCTTGGGGTGATGTATCCGGCGATAAAAGCCGCGCGGCAGGACGCACTGGAGTCGTTGTCATATGACTGAGCCGATTATCGGCATTCGAGATTTGCGGAAGACGTTTCGTTCCGGCGAAGTGGACGTACACGCCTTGCGCGGCGTGGACCTGGCGGTGGAGCGGGGCGAGTTTCTGGCGGTGGTCGGGCCATCGGGTTCGGGTAAATCGACGCTATTTCACATCTTGGGCGGGTTAACACCGCCAACATCGGGAACTGTGCTGATTGATGGCCAGGACCTGATGAAGATGAGCGACAGCGACCGCACACGATTGCGCAAGACGAGCGTTGGGTTCGTTTTTCAGAAGTACAATCTGTTGCCGACGCTGACGGTGGGCGACAACATTGAAATCGCCCGGGACATCGCGCACAGAAAGGGACCGTTCGATCAGCAGTTCCGGGAAGTCCTGGACGTGCTGGGAATCGCGAACAAGCTGGACCGGAAGCCTCGGCAATTGAGCGGCGGCGAGCAGCAGCGCGTGGCCATCGCCCGATCAATTGTGAACCATCCGGCAATCCTTCTGGCCGACGAGCCGACGGGGAACCTGGACACGGAGAATTCGACGGCGGTGCTGGATTTGTTGCGCGACCTGAACCGGCGGCTGGGCCAAACGATTTTGATGATCACGCACAACCCGGAAGCGGCGGCGTTCGCGGACCGGATTGTGCACATGCGGGACGGCCAGCTACACGCGAGCTAGGCGGGCCAGTTCCAAGGCGCCGTACAGCACGGAATCGTCCCCAAGCGCCCCGGGCACAACATCGAGCCGGGCACGGCTCCAGGATGTAACCTGGCGGCGCAACTCCTGCCGCAGGGGGACGAAGAGCTTATCGCCCGCCTTGCTGATGCCGCCGCCGATGACAATGCGGGCCGGGTTCAGCAGCATGACGCATGCCTTGAGGCCAAGAGCAAGATTGACGGTGTACTGGGAAACGAAGGCTGGATCGTCCATCAATTCTTTGGCCGTGCGACCGTAGTCGCGCTCCAGCCACAGGCCGCAGCACATGCGTTCAAAGCAGCCCTGGGAACCGCAGAGACAGTCCGGGCCTCCGGGGCGGATGGTAAGGTGGCCGAGTTCGCCGGCATAGGAATCGGCGCCGCGATAGACGCCATCGGACGTCAGGATGCCGCCGCCGATGCCAGTGGAGAGCGTCATATAGAAGAGAGGACGGAAGCCCTTGCCGGCACCGTGAACGCCTTCGCCGAGCGCGCCGACATTGGCGTCGTTATCCATGACGACGTTCGCAATTCCGAGTTCACGGCGGACCCAGCCGCAGAGATCAAAATCTGCCCAGCCGCCGACGTGGGTGGAAAGGGCCACCATTTGCTTTTCGAAATCGACAGGGCCGCCGAAGCCGATGGCACAACGATGGAAAGGCGTTGCCGCGGCCCACTGGCGGGCGATTTCGGCAATGCGGGCCAGCATCCAGTCCTTGCCGCCTTCACGATCGGTAGCGCGAGATTCGCGGCGGATCATTTCGCCGGCTTCGTTGAAGACAGCGATGGTGAACTTGGTGCCGCCGATATCGATGGCGAGGGTATTCATCCCTTTGCCAGCAGTTCGGCCGGAGTGGCCGTACCGGTTCCCTTCTTCATGATGGTGATGGAGGCGACGCGATTGCCGAACTCAGCGGCGGCGACGGCGTCACGAGTGACGGCGAATGCGCAGGCGGCGCCGGCGCTGAAGCTGTCGCCCGCGCCGCAAATGTCCACGGGTTCCGGGACGGCTTCAGTTTTCACCCAGCGTTCGCCGGCCGGGTCATAGATACGAACGCCTTCGCCGCCGAAAGTCACCATCATGATGGGCGCGGCGCAGTGGGCGCGGAGCGCGGGGAAATCGACGCGGCCCAGGGCTCGCTGGGAGGCTTCCGTGGCTTCCCTCAAGTTCGGCTTTACGATGACGCCCTGGAAGTGTTCGGCGCGGGCGCGGGAATCCACCCAGACAACCTTTTCCGGATTGGCGGCGGCGGTCGATTCAATGGCGCCGCGCAAGGCGGGAGTGACAACGCCGCCAGCGGAGGTTTCCGCCTGGTCACTGACGATGATGACGTCGAAGCGTTCCGCGTTATCGAGGAAACGCCGTACCAGTTGCATTTCCACGTCTTCGGAGAGGGCGCGGGTGACGACGAAATCGACGCGCGGCAAATCCTCGGCATCGGTGACGGCGTTAATGAGTTTCGTGTACGTGAATGTCTGCAACTCAGGAACTTCGAGCAGCAGGGAACCGTCAATACCGCGCGCGGCGAGCGCCTGGCGAAGCTCCCAGGCAAAACCATCGGCGCCGACGACGCCCAACACGGCGACATTCGCGACACCGAACGCGGCAAGATTGTTCGAAACCGTACCGCCGGCGCCGGGAGTGACTTCGGTTCGGACAACGCCGACGCGGGGGATTCCCGTTTCGGCGGAGGCGAGGGCCAGAGCCGGATCGTACCAGCACCAGCGATCGAGACAGATATCGCCAACGACGAGGACGCGGAGGGCGGAGATCTTTTCGAGCAACTCCGCGGTGGTCATCGCGTGAGGCTCCAGAGTGCGGGCACGGTGGCGCGGTGGTCCCCGCAAAAATAGAAGCTTTCGCCGCCATCGGCGACCGTGCGGACGAGAATCGTTTTGTGCGGCCGGAAGTAGTAACCGGGATCGCTCTTGGGCAGTTCGCGGTGGATGTCACCGCCGATGGGCACCATGTCGAAGACCGCGGTAGTGAAGTTCTTCACTACGCGGCCCTCCTGATGCGCCACGTTGCGGGCCATGGCCAAGGCTTTCAGATAGACCTCCGGCGCCATGATGGCGGAGCCGAAGGAGAGCATCACGCCGCCTTCCAGATTTTCCACGCCGCGAGCGAAGATGAGGAAATCGCGATAGCTGGCGGCGCCAACGGCGGCGCCGTCGCAGGTGGGGTGCTCGTGCAAGATGTCGTAGCCAATGCCGGCATGAACCGTTGCGGGCACACCGGCGCGGTAGGCGGCGGCGAAAACGCTCAAATCCTTGTGGGGATAGCTGGACGCTTCAATGTGGCGGCCGACGTTTTCGCCGAGGCCAAGACCCTGGGCGGCGGCTTCTACAATGACATTATTCAGTTCGCCGGTTTCCGTCCACAGGCCGAATTCGCCGGAACGGATGTAGCGGGCGACGCTTTCGGTGGTGGCGCCGATGCGCGCCAGTTCATAGTCGTGGATGGCGCCGGCTCCGTTGAAGGCGATGTGGGTGATGACATCCCGCTCGATCCAATCGATGAGAAAGCGGTTGGCGCCGGCGCGCAGGACGTGCGCGCCCATCATCAAAATGCGGGCGGCGCCGCGTTCTTTGGCTGCCTGCAACCGCTGGGCGATGGCCGGCAGATCGGTGTGGGAAAAAGGCGGCGGCGTATCGGTGAGCGCCATCCAGCGCGAAATCTCAAGGTCGTTCACGCGTTCGCCGAGAGGCTTGATGAGCAAGCGCGAACGGTCGAATGCTTCGTAGCGGGAGGCCATGGCGTTTACTCCGGAAACAGGGCGGGAAGCAGCGCGGGCGCGGTGGCAAAGTGGGGCACAATCCAATCGGCACCGGAGTTCACCAGGCGGTCGCGTTTCCACAGATCCACTTTGGCGCATTCAGGTTCGTCGGAAGCCACGCCAACGGCGACGCCGCCAACGGACTTCACATTTTCGATTTCCACGTAGCCGTCGCCGAAGCCGAGGAACTCTTCGCCGCGGTTCTCCGCCGAATCAATGATCCGCTTAATGAGAATGGCCTTGGAAAAGCTCTTGTAATCGTCGAGCGCGCCATAGATATTTTGGCCGAAATAGGGATTCAGGCCTAGAATGGCGGCCTCGTGCTTCACGTACTTGTCGTCGGTACCGGAGGCGAGCACCAGCTTCAGGCCGCGCTCTTTCAGGCCATCGAGCAGTTGCATGGAGCCGGGCACGAGCCAGGTTTCGGGCGAAACGCGTTCGGCTTCCAGGTCGTCGATGCGGCTCTTGATCTTCACCATCAACCGGTCCAGATACATGTGCTTGTAGACGAGGGGGTCTTCCGGTTTGCCGCCGCGTTTGGCAATCTGCTCGGCGAATTCGATCATCTGATAGATCGTTTGGCGGCCGGTGAGCCGGCCCACGTACTCCAGGACGATGGCGTTCAATTGTTCGTCCGATTCTCCGGACTTCAAGTCCGCAAGAATCTCCACCATCATTGGAACCATCACTTCGACCCAGCCGGAGCGGATCAGGGAAAGCGTGCCGTCAAAATCGAACAAAGCGACGCGCGCGTTCAGTGCATGCGCACCAGGGCGCAGTGTTTCAATCATTCTACTGCTAGTTTCGCACGGCAACGCGGGCTACACGAACCATTTTCCCCAAGGAGCCCGCCAATCGCGGCCGAGAATTTTGGAGTTTTCGCCCGTGATCCGCTCTGTTTCGCCATTCCAGTGGATCTTCCGGCCAAGCTTCACGGCCAGATTGCCGAGGTGGGAAACGATGGTGGCGCGGTGGCCGGTGAGGACGGTGGCGCGCTGCTTTTCAACGCCGCGGATGCAGGCGGCGAAGTGTTGGGCGTGAAGGGAGGTAGCGTCGATTGTGTTCTTGCGAAAGGGCGGTTCCTTGCCGCTTTCGAAATAGACTTCGTAGCCGATACGGTCGCAAAAAATGGTGCCCTTGCTGCCGTAGTAGGCTTCGCCGTGGGGGCGATTGGTGTCGCCGCTCATGTTGTAATAGCGCTGGCCCGGCGTGCGGCCCGGCGCGCCCTGGCCGTTCATCATGATGGCCTCATAGTTGAGAACGAAACCCGGGTACTCATAAGTGACCTGCAGGACATCCGGAATTTCGCCCACGCCCTGGTGCCCATAGGTATTGGAAACGGCGGAGACGGATTTAGGCATGTCGGCACCCATGATCTGATGGACAGTATCGAAGCGGTGGGTGCCGTAGTCCGTGATGAAGCCGCCGGAATAATCGAAGAACCAGCGATAGGTGCCGAGAAAACGGGTGCGGTCATACGGCACCAACGGCGCGGGGCCGCAATACATGTTCCAATCAAGATCGGCGGGCTGCGTGGAGTTATCGAGGCCGCGCGGAATAATGGGACGGAGTTTGGAGTTGACGGAGTTCCAGATTTTGACATAGCGAACGTCGCCGATGAGCCCTTCGGCCACCATACGCTGGACTTCCTGGTAGTGCGTGGCGGAGCGCTGCTGCGTGCCGGTGAGGAAGAGTGTCTTGGCCGCGGCCACGGCCTTCACCATCGCCTGCTGTTCGCGGATGTTATGGGCGAGCGGTTTTTCGCAGTAAACGTGCTTGCCGGCGCGCAGGGCCTCAACGGAAGTAATGGCGTGCCAATGATCGGGCGTGCTGATGAGCACGGCGTCGACTTCACGATTCTCCAGGAGTTTGCGGAAATCTCCATACACCTGGCCGGCCGGCCCCATGGCGGCGCGCGCTTTTTCCGCGTTGGTCCGGTAGACATCGCAGAAGGCGACGAACTCCGTATTCGACGCCTGGCGCATGAAGTTTCCCACGTACTGTCCGCGTCCGCCGCAGCCGATGAGGCCCACCCGAACTCGCTCATTGGCGCCATACACGGCCGCCGCGCTGGCGGCGGAAATCGACACAAAACTCCGGCGATCCATGGGAGCAACTATATACGAGCCGCGCCCGGCCGTGTCAGCGCCAGAAGGGAAACCAGCGCTTTTCCGGCGGCGGCAACGGGCCAGAAGGAAGCGCGCGGCCTTCGATCACCGCTTGGGGGTTCGTGCGCAGCAGGGCATCGGCATACTCTTCGCCGTAACGCCCGGCGACGTGAGCGCGGACATGATCCAGACGGGGGGAGCGCCGTTGCAGATCGTGTGCATCGCTGGCCAGGAAATGCGCCAGCCCCTTGTCCAGCAGGGTCTCGGCAAACTTGCGCGCCTCTGCGCCGAACGTGCCGAGCACAGACCCGCCGGTGACCTGCAAGAAGGCGCCGGAACTCACCCAACGTTCCAAACGCGCAAGGTCACTGCGCAGCAGCCAGTTCCGCTCCGGATGGGTGACAATGATGTGCATCCCGGCGCTTCTCATGCGGGTGAAGATCTCCTCGGTATTCGGGAAAATCGCGAAATCGCCAAATTCCACCAGCACCCAGCCCAGCCCGTTCACGGAGAACTTTTTGGAATCGGCCAGCGACGCTTGAATGTTGTCCAGGTGAAGGTGAAAATCACAGCCGGTGTGGATACGGATTCGGCCTTCCATGTGCAGTTGCAGTTCGGCGCGCCGTTCGGCGATCAGCGCCGGTTGGAACTCGTAGACCGCGTTGGCGTGTGGCGTGGCGACAATATCCGTCGTCCCGCCGGAAACAGCCATTTCCAGCATAGCCAAGCTGTTTTCGAGCGACCGGGCCCCGTCGTCCATCCCCCAAAGAACGTGGGAGTGAATGTCAACCATCGATCTTCTTCTGCGCTCCATTCCAGCGCGCGCGCACGCCCCGGCGCAACGACTCCATGGCCATGCACATGGCGACACTGGTGGCGTGGCCGGCCTCCACGGGCGCGTTGGGATCCTTCCGCGATTTCACACACTCCAGCAGATTCCGGATGTGGGAGCGTGTCGCGGAATTGAAGGTGCCGGGTTCGATCTTCTGCATGGCCGGCTTCAACTCAATCGCCTTGGGGTCTTCCCGGTAGAGCGCATAGCTTTCACGGCCCACGTCAAACCGCGCTCTGGAGCCGTTGTATTGCACCAATTGATCGAGTGTTCCGGAGTACCGCATGGCTTTGTAGCCAACGGTGAAGGTGGCCAGGAAGTTCTCGGCGTACTCCAGACACATGGTGGTGGTTTCCGGCACCTCGACGCCGGCCAGGTTCGGGCGGCCGCCGCCCACGACGACAGCAGAAGGAATGCCTGCGTTCATCAGCCAGTGGATGGAATCGACGATGTGGGCGGCTTGGCCGATCATTAGGCCGCCAGAGTAATCCCAGTAGTAATACCAGTTAAAGAAGCGGGCCGGATCCGCTTCGCGTTTGGGTGCGGAACCGAGCCAGGCCTTCCAATCGATTTCGCCGGTAAAATTACCCTGGCGAACGCTGGCCTGATGGTTGTACCACCAGCCATTCACCAGCCGCACGTCGCCCAGATCGCCGTCCGTCATAATGCGCTTTGCTTCCTGGAACAGCGGAAAACTGCGGCGTTGGGTGCCCACCTGGACCACCCGCTTCGTTCTACGCACCGCTTCCATCACGCGGTACCCCTCTTCGGGTGTATGCACCATGGGCTTTTCGACGTAGACATCTTTTCCGGCGTGGACGGCGTCGATGACCATTTGGGCGTGCCAATGGTCCGGCGTGGAGACGACCACCACTTCGATCGATTTATCCTCCAGGAGTTTGCGGTAGTCCGAGTACGCCTTGGCGCCGGAGGAAGCAACCTTGAGCCCCGCCTCCAGGTTGGGCTTATAGACATCGCAGACCGCGGCCATTTCGACGCCAATTTCCTTGAATTCGCCGGTGAGCAATCTCCCGCGGCCGCCGGAGCCGATGACCGCGCCGCGAATCCGTTCATTGGCGCCGCGCACCGCCGCGGCCGAAGCTGCTGTGAGTAAGAAATTGCGCCGTTGCATCAGCTAACATCATCCCAGAACACGTGCACGGGAGCACGCTGGTTCTTATACACGCCGCCGCCACCTGGTTCCTGACCGGGCTCATATGGATGGTGCAAGTGGTTCACTATCCGCTCTTCGCCAAGGTTGGCGCGCAGGGATATCGCGACTATCAGTTGGCCCACCAGGCGTTGATATCCCTGATTGTGGGGCCCGCCATGCTGGTGGAGGCGGGCGCAGCGGTGCTGCTGATGCTGGCCAAACGAGATGCCTGGACGATGACGGCGGCCGGGCTGCTGGTGGTGATCTGGCTATCGACCGCGTTTCTACAGGTGCCCATGCATAACGCGCTTTCCCATGGATTCGACGCGGAGGCGCACACGCGGCTGGTGCAGACTAATTGGCTGCGGACCATTGCCTGGACGCTGCGGGGCGCGATTGCGCTCTATCTGGTACGCGCAACAGAATAGAATACCCGTATGCAACGCCGCACGTTTCTTCCGCTCGCCGCCACGCCGCTGCTGGGCCAACCGCCCGGACGCAAGTTTAAGACCGCCTTGATTGGCTCCGGATGGTGGGGCATGAACATATTGCGTGAGGCGATCGCATCCGGGGAGTGTTCGGTGGCGGGTTTGGCCGACCCGGACCCGGCGCAGATTCGCGTGGCGCAGGCCGAGATTGCCAAGCTGACTTCCGACAAGCCGCGCGAGTATCGGGACTACCGTGAGTTGTTGCAGAAGGAGCGGCCCGACATTGCAATTGTGGCCACGCCGGACCACTGGCATGCGCTGCCAACGATAGCGGCCGTGAAAGCGGGCGCGCATGTGTACGTAGAAAAGCCCATCAGCCACACAATCGACGAGGGCAAAGCGATGGTGAAGGCGGCGCGGGAAGGGGACCGGGAAGTGGTGGTGGGGCTGCACCGGCGTGTGTCGCCGCATTGCATTTCCGGGATGGAGTTTCTGAAATCGGGCAAGGTGGGCAAGATTGGCATGGTGAGGCTGTTTGCGCACGCGGCGGGAGGAGCAGGACAGAAGACGCCGGACAGTGAACCGCCGCCGGGAATGGATTGGGACCTTTGGCTGGGTCCAGCGCCCAAGCGGGCGTTTAATAAGGCCATCCACCCGAAGGGGTTTCGGCACTTCCTGGACTATGCGAACGGGACGCTGGGAGATTGGGGCGTACACTGGTTCGACCAGTTGTTCTGGTGGACCGAGGAGCTGCACCCGAAGCGCGTCTATTCGACCGGCGGCCGCTTCGTGCGGCAGGATTCGACCGACGCCCCGGACACGCAACTGGTGGTGTTGGATTTTGAGGGGTTTAAGTGTACGTGGGAGCAGCGCCACTATGCCGGAAACAGCGCGGAGGCGACTCCGATTGGCGCCTATTTTTATGGCACCAATGGCACTTTCCATCAGGGCTGGCGCGACGGCTGGACGTGGTTTCCGGCGAACAAGAATGAAAAGACGATCCATGTGGAGCCGCAGTTAAATTCGCCGGACGGGCAGAACATCAAGGAACTGTGGGCGGACTTCCTGGACGCGATCAAGAAGCGACGCCGTCCGGTGCGGGACATCGAAATCGGGCACCGGGCCACGGCGGCCAGTTTGCTGGGCATGGTGAGCATGCGGCTGGGCCGGGCGGTGGAATGGGACGGAAGCCGGATTGCAAACGACGCGGCGGCGAACCAGTTGCTGCGGCGGGCCTATCGGGAGCCCTGGAAATATCCGGAGGCGTAGCCCGTCGGCTACTCCTGCGAGCCGTCGATCTTCTGGCCGGAGAGCAGATTCGAGAACAGGCCGATCTTAAGCGTGCCAAGCGCGCCGAGGGCGGCCGTGACGCGGCGTCCCATGCCGCCGCCAAAGTGTTTCGAAAGATACGTGGCGGCGCCCTGTTCAAAATCGGCTTCGAGCAGGGAGGCGGGAAGCGGCGGGGGCGCGTCTTCTTCATGGAAGACACCGGTAGCTGAGGGCAGCAATAGGATCTTCCGGTCCGCGCGTTTCACTTGCGCGGCGATCTCCGCGTCGGCCCAGAGTTCGCCGTAACGCTCATCCAGGAAGTTCATGCCCTTCAGAAATGCCTTGCGGATCAACAGGGCAAAGACGCCGGGGAAGACAACGGGGGTCGGCTCGGCCGGGACGCTGGCGAGCACAGCGAGCTGGGGGCGCAAGTCATCCGGGGAAGGAAGTTTGCGCATGACACGAGCGGGACCGCCCTCCGGGGTAAGGAGCAACGCGGAAACCGCCGCGGCAATCGACTCTTCCGACACTTCGGAGGCCATGGCGGCGATGGCGCCAGGCGCCAGTTCCACGCGAGGGTCGAGGAACAGAATCGATTCGGCGAGGGAGGAACGGAGCGCGATGTTGGCGGCCTTCGTCCAGCCGAAATTCTTTGGCAGCTTCAGGTAGGTGATTTTCTCGAAATCGTCCTGGATGACATTGCTGCCATCGGTGGAAGCGTTGTCGACGACGATGATTTCGATCTGGTCGAGGATCGTGGACTGATGAAGCGCCTCCAGGCACCGCCGCAGCGCCCGCGCCTGGTTACGGGTGACGACGATAACGGTTACGCGGGGCGGGTCTGGCAGCTGCTGAGGGGCGAGTGTTTCTTCCATGTCACAAAACCAAAAAAGGGCGCGTTACCTAATGAACCAGCCAATGGGAATGGCCGTTAACTCGGATTCGCGCCCTCGATTGTTGCGGGTGGTAAATGTCAGTTAGGACTCTGCGGGTTCGCCGCCATCGCGGCCTTCCTGCATAGCCTTCAATTTCTCTTCACGGCGCTTTGCCCGGTCGGCCGCGCGGCGGACGAGTTCGGAACCGACGAGTTCGAGAACCGCCGTTTCCGCGCCGTCACCCTTGCGGAAGCCCGCGCGAACGAGCCGCGTGTAGCCGCCGTTACGGGTGGCGAATCGGGGCCCGATCTGATCGAACAGCTTCTGCACACTGGCCGGGGTGAGCAGGTAAGAAGCGGCCTGCCGGCGGGCATGGAGTTGCTCCTCCTTCTTCTCCCGCTTGGCGAGGCTGATGATCTGGTCGACGATCGGCTTTGCCGCTTTGGCCTTGGGAACCGTGGTGATTACGCGCTCTTCGAGAATGACGCTGGTAACAATATTACGCAGCAGCGCGCGACGCGCGCTCACGTCGCGCTTGAGTTTAAAACCTGCCTTATTGTGCCTCATGTTGGCGTACTTCCGTTCCTGTGATCTCTATTCGTCGTCCCCGGCCGAAAGACCGGACGTGCTGCTGGCGGGGCCAGGTATCAGGCGGCCCTGGGAGTCGATCTTCATACCAAAGCCCAAGCCCATACCCAACAGAATTTCTTTGATTTCGTTCAACGACTTGCGTCCGAAGTTCTTGGTGCGGAGCATTTCCGCCTCGGTCTTCTGGACCAAGTCGCCAATGGTGCCAATGTTGGCGTTCTTCAAGCAGTTGTAGCTGCGAACCGAAAGCTCCATCTCGTCCACCGAGCGGTTGAGCACTTCGTTCATCTGGTTCATGACGCGCTCGGCCGGCTCTTCGCTCACTTCGGGGGTTTCCTCGAAGTTGATGAAGATGCTCATATGGTCTTTCACGAGCTTGGCAGCCTGGCCGATGGAGTCCTGCGGCGAAATGGCACCGTTTGTCCAAACTTCGATGTTCAACTTGTCGTAATCGGTCATCTGGCCGAGACGGGCGTTTTCCACCGAGTAGTTCACTTTGCGAACCGGGGAATGGACAGAGTCGATGGCGATGTATCCGATCGGCAGATCCTCATCGAAATTGCGGTCCGCCGAGACGTACCCGCGCCCCTGCTTCAATCGCATTTCGATATTGAGTTTGCCGCCTTCGCCAACGGTGGCGATGTGGACATTGCGGTCGAGCACTTCGATATCCGAGCTGGTTTCGATCTGGCCGGAGAGGACTTCCCCGGGCTGATCGACAATCAGGCGCACCGTGTGAACGGCATCGGTGGACATCTTGAACGGGACCTGCTTCAAATTCAGGATGATATCGGTGGCATCTTCGGTGACACCCGGTATCGGGCTGAACTCGTGAGCAATCCCTTCAATCCGGACGGCGGTGATGGCCGCGCCTTCAATCGAACTTAGCAGCACGCGACGCAGGCTGTTGCCGATCGTCGTGCCGAAACCGCGCTCAAAGGGCTGGGCGGCGAAACTGCCATAACGCTCATTGAGCGTCTCGGTATTAGCGACCAACCGCTTCGGTTTCTGAAAACCCTTGAACATAGCTCTCCTTTTGGGGCTCTTACGTTGTTCTGTGACGGTGTTAGGTGAGGTGTTCCGGCTAAATCCGATGGCCGGTCCGGAAACCGGCCATCGGGGCCGCTTACTTCGAGTACAGTTCGACGATGAGCTGCTCGTTCAGTTGGATCTGAACAAGCTCCTCGCGCTTCGGCAGCGAGATGATCCGCGCCTTGAGGTTCTCCCGGTCGACTTCCAGCCAGCTAGGCGACGGCAGGTGCGCCGTTGCTTCCCGCGCCGCCAGAATGGCGGAGTTGTCCTTGCTCTTATCCCGCACGCTCACTTCGTCGCCGGGCTTCACGGTGAACGAAGGGATGTTCACCTTCTTCCCGTTGACGCGAATATGACCGTGGCGAACCAACTGGCGCGCAAAAGCACGGCTGGTGGCAAAACCGATGCGATAGACGGCATTGTCCAGGCGGCGCTCCAACAATTGGAGCATAACGTCACCGGTGATGCCCTTGGCGACAGCGGCCTTTTCAAACAGGTTCCGGAACTGGTTTTCGCCCAAGCCAAAGTAGCGCTTCGTCTTCTGCTTTTCGCGCAACTGCAGGCCATAGCCCACGATCTTCGGCTTGCGGGCCTGCCCGTGCTGGCCGGGCGGGAAGTTCCGCTTCTTCTCTTCACTCACGGCGCACTTGGGGCCGTAGCAGCGCTCACCCTTCAGGAAGAGCTTCATGCCCTCGCGCCGGCACTGCCGGCACACGGGACCAATATAACGAGACATTCGTTTCTATCAAACCTTTCAGCGAACGGAAGGTGCAGTTTACGGCACGCGGAGGGCGGCCTTCGTCCTGCTTACTGCAAAACCCAGAGCGAAACCGCTCCAGTGTCGCGCTTACGCGCAAATCTCTACGATTAACAGTATGCCACACCCGGAAGTTCAAACACAAATGGGAGGGTTCGAGCGAGCGGCGGGAAGAGGGGAGATGGGGGTGGCCCGACGGAGGGCGGTTGGGCGGATCTCCGTCGGGCCGATTGGCGCGAAGGGCGGGTGGGGGTCTTCGCGCCAAACTGAAAAGAATTGCTGGAAGCAGCCTAAAGGCCGCAACACTTAGTATTGCACGTGGCGGCCATTGCAGTAAAGAGATTTCCAGGATATCCGGAAAATCTCTTCCCAATCAGACGCGGCGCTTCTTCGGTGGCCGACAGCCGTTGTGCGGAATCGGCGTGACGTCGCGAATGTTCTTCACTTCGATGCCGGCGCCGGACAGGGCGCGGATCGCCGATTCACGGCCGGCGCCGGGACCGGAGACGCGCACTTCGACAGTGCGGAGACCGGAGTCCTTCGCCTTGTTGGCGGCCGTCAAAGAAGCCTGCTGCGCGGCGAACGGGGTGCCCTTGCGGGACCCACGGAAACCGAGCGAACCGGAACTCGACCAAGCCAGCGTATTCCCCATCGGATCGCTGAACGTGATGATCGTATTGTTGAACGTTGCCTGGATGTGGCAAACGCCCATCGGCACGTGCTTCTTTTCTTTTTTCTTGAAATTCTTCTTCTTCGAAGACTTGGCTGGTGCTTTGGCCATGGTGCGATCTCTTCCCGTCTATAGTTCTGCGGCCTGGCGCGTTTACTTCACGCCGGCTTTCTTCTTGTTGGTCACCGTGCCCTTACGCGGACCCTTCCGGGTGCGGGCGTTGGTGTGCGTGCGCTGGCCACGGGCGGGCAGGCCGCGGCGGTGCCGCAGACCACGGTAGGAGCCCATTTCCATCAAGCGCTTGATGTTCAGCGAGGTTTCCTTGCGGAGGTCGCCTTCCACCGAGCCTTCGGTTTCAATCAACGTACGGATCTTGTTCACTTCTTCTTCGGTCAGATCCGCGATTTTTTTGTTCTCATCGACGCCGGTGCGGTAGAGAATCGACTTCGCCCGGGTGCGGCCGATGCCGTAAATGTAGGTCAATCCGATTTCCGCGCGTTTGCGGGCGGGCAGATCGACACCGGAGATACGTGCCATGTGCTAGTCCTCGTCCTATTTCTTTCCTGATCCAGTTCTTCTTTGCCGCGCTTGAGACTAGCCCTGACGCTGCTTGTGTTTCGGGTTGACGCAAATCACCCGAACGACACCCGTGCGGTGAATGATCTTGCACTTATCGCAAATTTTCTTGACCGATGCCCGTACTTTCATGACTTCCTCTTGCGTTCTGAACTTAGAAACTTGTTGTTACAACTATCGTCCCGGCCGTACGCTGACGATTCGCCCGCGCGTTGGATCCTGCTCCGAAACCGATACCATCACCGGATCACCCGGCCGCAATCGAACAAAATTCACTTCTTTCACTCCGGCCACGTGCGCCAAAACCTGCCGCTTGCTGCCGGACAACTCCAATCGAACTAATGCCTGCGGTAATAACTCCACCACCACAGCCTCTACCGGTTCCGCCATTTCGTATCGTTCCCCGGATCATGGCCGCGTCAATACCCATGGGCCGTCTTTTGTCACAGCCACACAATGCTCAAAATGCGCCGATGTGGAACCGTCCTGGCTGACCGCCGTCCAGCGGTCCGGCAGTACCTTCGAGGCCGGCTTCCCGAGATTCACCATGGGTTCGATCGCCAGCACCATCCCCTCTTTTAACCGGGGATTCTCGTTGTTTCGATCCACATAATTGGGCACCTGCGGTTCTTCGTGCAGCGAAGTCCCAATCCCATGCCCCACAAACTCCCGGACGATGGAAAATCCATTCCCCTCCACGTGCTTCTGGACAGTGGAACAGATATCAAACAACCGGTTGCCTTCCCGAACTTTGTCGATCGCCATTTCCAGTGAGTCGCGCGTCACATCGAGCAACCGCTGCAGGGAAGCCGAGATTTCTCCCACAGGAACAGTGATCGCCGAATCGCCAAAATAGCCTTCCAACTGCACTCCGGTGTCAATCGATATTACGTCGCCTTTTTTCAGCGCCGTTTTGGTGGACGGCATACCGTGAACGATTTGTTCATTGACCGACGTGCAGAGGACGTATGGATAGCGGTTCCCGGCGGCTGCGGAATAGTAACCTTTGAAGGCGGGACGGGCGCCGGCATCGGCTATCATTTTAGCCGCCGCGTTCTCCAGGTCCATAGTCGTTACGCCTTCCGTCACCAGTTCAGCCACCGAATGCAGAACTTGATACACGAGTAGCCCGCTACGCCGCATCTTTTCGAGTTCCGCCGGGCTTTTCCGGATAATCATTTATTCTGCTAACTCTTCTTCTTCGCAATCGGACCGCCGATGCGATCCAACCGCCACACAATCCGGTCCGCTACGCTTTCCGGATCCATTTCTCCACACTCGATCGCTTCCACCAGTATCCCGTGCTTCCGAAGCGTCTCCGCCACCGGCCAGGTCTGCGACTGGTATGTCTGCAACCGCTGCAAAACTACATCTTCTTTGTCGTCAGCCCGGATTGTAAGCACGGCTCCGTCGTTATCGCAAACACCGGACTCCTTACTTGGGTTGGACTCCAAATGGTAAATGGCGCCACAAGCAGGACATGTACGACGGCCGGTGAGCCGACGCAATATTTCATTGTACTCCACCCAGAGGTGGATGAGCACAGGGCGGAACTGCCGGCCGCTGAACCACGCGGCAAGCCCTTCGGCCTGGGGAATCGTTCGCGGGAAGCCGTCCAGCAGAAAACCGCTTTCACAGTCGGGCCACCCGAGGCGGTCCCAAACCATGCGGCTCACTAAGTCGTCCGGCGCCAACTGGCCTGCGGCGAGAATGCTTTGCATCTCCAGCCCCAGCGGCGTTTTCCGCGCGATCTGCTCCCGCAGCAAGTCTCCCGTGGCCAGATGCGGCCAGCCGGTAAGCTTGGTCAGCATCTTGCCCGTCGTTCCCTTGCCGGAACCCGGTGCACCGAACAACATCACCGCCAGGGGTTTCTGGGGAGCAGGTTTGCTGGCGATGTCGGCTTTGTCAATTGTCAAAGAACAAACATCCGTTTGGATTTAAGCGGAGCTGCGACGGCCGCGAATACGGCCGGCGCGCGGTGTGAACCCTTCATAGTGGCGCATGATGAGCTGCGCTTCAATCTGGTTCACTGTATCCATGGCCACACCAACCACGATCAAGAGGCTGGTACCGCCAAAGTAGAAGTTGACGCCGAGCCCATCTAGAATGAAGCGCGGAAAGTTGGCGTCGATCCAGTTGCCCAAGAGCGGCAGATGTTGCAATTTCACACCGCTGATCATCATTTCAGGCAGAAGGCTTAGAACCGCCAGATACAGACCGCCAACGACGGTGATCTTGGTGAGCACCTTGTTCATATAGTCCGAGGTATTCTTACCCGGGCGGATGCCCGGAATGAACCCGCCGTACTTGCGCATGTTATCCGCCGCTTCGTTGGGGTTGAAAATAATGGAGACGTAGAAGAAGCAGAAGAAGATGATCAGAGCGATGAACAGGAGAATGTAGAGCGGCTCGGAGTGCTGAATGGACCGCAGCATGGCCGAAAGGTACGGGTTGTCGCGAACAAAGGCGATTTGGGTCAGTGTTTGCGGAAAGGTCAACAGCGAACTCGCGAAGATAACCGGGATGACACCGCCAGCGTTCACTTTCATCGGCAGATGCGTAGACTGCCCGCCCATCATCCGGCGCCCAACGACACGCTTGGCGTATTGGACCGGGATTCGGCGCTCACCTCGTTCAACAAGAACAATTAGACCAATGACCGCGACCATGACGGCAGCGATAATCAAAACCTGGAAGAGGTTCCATTCGCGGGTCAGGAACGCCTTCTGGTAGATGCTATACATCGCCGAGGGAAGGCCAACTACGATGCCCGTGAAGATGATGAGGGACATGCCGTTGCCTATGCCACGCTCGGTGATCTGCTCACCCAGCCACATAATGAACGCCGTGCCGGTGGTGAGCGAAATCATCGTCATGAAAATGAAGCCGAAACCCGGATTCACGACGAAGTTGCCCTGCGACTGCAATGCGGTGGCAATCGTAAAGGACTGCACCAACGCCAGAATGACGGTCAGGTAGCGGGTGTATTGGGTAATCTTCCGGCGCCCCAGTTCCCCTTCCTTCTGCAGCTTTTCCAGCGTGGGGACGACGATCGTCATGAGCTGCAGAATGATGGAGCTCGTGATGTAGGGCATGATGCCCAACGCGAAGATCGTCAACCGGCGGAACATGCCGCCGCTGAAAAGGTCAAAAAACCCTAGGAGGGTGCCCTGGTTCTGCCGGAAAAACTCTTCGAGCCGTTCAGCGTCGATGCCCGGGGTGGGAATGTGCCCGCCCAGACGATAGATCGCCAACATGGCCAGTGTGAAGAGAATACGGTTACGCAGGTCCGGAATCCGGAATGCGTTCGCCACTGCTTCAAGGAACTTCATGCCTATCCTTTTGCGCCGAAGTGCTTCGCGCGACCTCGAATCCTACTGTTCCTTCGGTTTGCGGGTGACGGGGGCGATAACAACCACCGTTCCCCCGGCTTTTTCAATCTTCTCTTTCGCCGCGGCGGAGAAGTGATGAGCCGTTACGGTAATGGCGCGGGTGATGTCGCCGTTGGCCAAAACCTTCAAACCGTCTTCCAACTTCTTGATGACGCCAGCCGCCATTAGCGACTGCACATCGAACGAATCGCCAGGCAGGTCGTTCAACGTGGCGAGGTTCACAATGGCGTAGGTCGTCTTGAACATCGCGTTCGAAAAGCCCCGCTTCGGCAGACGGCGGTGCAGCGGCATCTGGCCGCCTTCAAACCCGCGCATGCGCGAATAACCGGAGATCGACTTGGCGCCCTTCGCACCGCGGCCTGAGTACTTGCCGCGGCCGGTGCCCATGCCCTGGCCCAAGCGGCGTTTGTTTTTTACCTGCCCGGCGGGCGGCTTGATATTGCTGAGATTCATCGCGTTTCTACCTGTTCCCCGGAACGATCGCCGGGCCTACTCAACGATCCGCAACAAATGCGGAACCTTTAATACCATACCGCGAAACGCCGCCGTGTCCGGCCGTTCGACAATCCGGTTCAGCTTTTTCAAGCCAAGCGAGCGGACAATCTTCTTGTGGGGTTCCGGCGTGCAGATGGTGCTGCGATACAACTGGATTTTGATCTTGTTTTCGGCCATGTCTTGCCTCGTTTGCCTGCGATCTTACATGCGCTCCGGCAGGATGCCGCGCATTTCAGCCACTTCGCTCTTGTCGCGCAACTGTTCGAGCGCGTTGATGGTGGCTTTCACAACGTTATGCGGATTATGCGTCCCGAGCGACTTGGTCAGCACGTTGGGAATGCCAACGGCTTCAATCACGGCGCGAACCGGGCCACCGGCGATAACACCGGTACCTTGCGGTGCCGGCTTCAGCAACACCTGACCTGCCCCGAACCGTCCCAGCACCGGGTGCGGGATGGTGGTTTCGAGCACATGGATCTTCCGCAGATTCTTCTTCGCCGCTTCAATGCCCTTCTTGATGGCGGCCGGCACTTCCTTCGCCTTCCCCGTCCCGAAGCCAACGATCTTGGCGCCCGGGTCTCCGATAACGACCAGAGCGGAGAAGCTCAGGTTCTTACCGCCTTTCACCACTTTGGTGACGCGGTTGATGGAGACGACCTGCTCTTTGAGCCCCGAAGTCGGTTCCACGCGCTTGGTAACAGTAGCTGGCATGTATGCGAAATCTCCCTATCAGAACTGCAGTCCGGCTTCACGCGCGGCATCCGCCAGCGCCTTCACCCGGCCATGGTACAGGAACCCGCCGCGATCGAAGACCACCGAGCTGATTCCCTTTTCTTTGGCGCGCTCAGCAACCAGTTTCCCGATCGCGGTCGCTCCGGCCACGTTGCCGCCGTTCGGGCCGCCCTTTTCCGCGGAGGACGCGGAAACAAGCGTGTTGCCCGTACGGTCGTCGATGACCTGTGCGTAGATGTGTTTAACGGAGCGGAAAACGGCCAAACGGGGCCGTTCCGCCGTGCCCGACAGCTTTTTGCGGATCCGAATATGAATCCGGCGACGGACTTCGTCGCGATTGACTTTACTGACCATGCGTTTCGATCCTCATCCCTTCCCGGATTACTTACCCTTACCGCCAGCGCCAGACTTGCCGGCCTTCTTCCGCAGCACTTCGCCGGTGTAACGAACACCCTTGTTCTTGTAGGGATCCGGCTTGCGCAGCGACCGCATGTTGGCGGCCACCTGACCAAGCAATTGCTTGTCGAACCCGGTGAGCACGACGTGGGTGTTCTTGTCCACTTTGGCTTCCACGCCGGGGGGAAGCAAAAACTCAATATTGTGGGAATAGCCCAGCGTAAAGTGGACCGTATCCTTGCCTTTGGTCTCCGCGCGGAAACCGACGCCAACGATGTCCAACTCGCGGGTAAACCCGGCGCTCACACCTTGCACGGCGTTCGCCGCCAACGCGCGGGTCAAGCCATGGACGGCGGCGTAGGAGTCATTCTCCCGCTTCACATCCAGGACCGCGCCATTCTGTTCAATGATGATGCCTGGCGGCACCGGCACGACCAGCTTACCCTTCGGACCTTCGACGTGCATCGGCCCGGGGGTAGCTTCTACCTTGATCTTGACCCCGGCTGGCACCGGGATCGGCTTTTTTCCAATTCTCGACATCGTTTCTTTTCCTTACGGTTCTTGCTACTCGGACTTCTCAGCCCGGCTTCGCCGTTGATTCTTGCGGATCTGCGGCCGCGCGGTGTTTACCACACCGAGCAGAGCAGTTCGCCGCCGACACCTTGCTTACGCGCCGTCCGGCCCGTCATCACACCGCTCGGCGTGGTGAGGATGTTGATTCCCATTCCACCGAGGACACGGGGAATTTCCTTGCTGGTGACGTATACGCGACGGCCAGGCTTGGATTCCCGCTCCAGGTGAGAGATCACCGGCGTGTTGTTCGGATTGTACTTCAGGTAGATTTTGATGACCCGCTTGGAGCCCTCATCTCCCTGCTTGTAGTTCAGGACGTAGCCCTCTTCTTTGAGGATCCGTGCGATTTCGAGCTTCAGCTTCGAGCCAGGCACGTCCACTTTGGCGTGCCGCGCCTGCATCGCGTTCCGAATCCGCGTGAGCATATCTGCGATGGGATCGCTAACCATTCTCGATTCCCCTTCCTTCGTGATTCCCTAAAATTCCCAAGCTCGCGACTACCAACTGGCCTTGATCACGCCTGGGATTTCCCCGGCGAGCGCCAGTTTGCGGAAACAGATTCGGCAAAGGCCGAATTTGCGGATGTAGGCCCGCGGCCGGCCGCAGCGGAAGCAGCGGTTACGGAGCCGGACTCCAGCCTTCTGGACGCCCTTTTCCTTCTGAACTTTGAGCTTCTCGTCCTTGGCGATTTTGGCGGTTGTGGCCATGTGCGCTTGAAATCCTCTCTTCTCGTTACTTCGCCGCGAACGGCATGCCCATTTGCTTCAACAGCGCCAAGCCTTCGGCGTCCGTCGTGGCCGTGGTGGTGACGCAGATATTCAAACCCTTGGTCTTTTCCACCTTGTTGTAGTCGATCTCTGGAAAGATCAACTGATCCTTCAGCCCCAGCGTGTAGTTGCCGCGGCCATCGAAAGCCTTTGACGAGATTCCGCGGAAGTCGCGAACGCGCGGCAGGCTCACATTAATCAATCGGTCCAAAAACTCGTACATGCGGTCGCCGCGCAGCGTGACCATGCAGCCGATGGGCATGTTCTCACGCAGTTTGAAGGCAGCGATCGATTTCTTCGCCTTGCAAATGACCGGACGCTGCCCGGCAATCTGCCCCAGTTCGTTCACGGCGCCGTCCATCAGCTTCGGGTTGCCTGTAGCCTCCCCGAGACCGATGTTCAACGAGATCTTTTCAATCTTCGGAACGGCCATGATGTTCTTGTACCCGAACTCTTTCATAAGAGCCGGCAGTACGTTCTTCGTGTAGTGTTCTCTGAGCCTGGCCATGGTTGCTTTCCGTTATTACTAGCTCTTGGCGGCGAGCACTTCGCCGGTCTTGCGCGCGATGCGCACCTTCCGGGCCGAGGCGCCCTCGCCTTCCAACTTGTACCCGACACGCGACGCCTTGCCGTCGCTGGTCACAACCATCACGTTCGACACGTGAATGGCCGATTCCTTCTCCGCGATTCCGCCCTTGATCTGCTTAGCCGGATTCGCCTTTGTGTGCCGCTTCACCATCATCACGCCTTCCACCAGAAGGCGGTCGTTATCTTTCTGCACTTCGAGCACGCGGCCGGTTTTGCCCTTGTCGCGGCCGGCGATCACTTTTACCGTATCGCCCTTTCGAATCTTAATCGTTGCCATCGAAATCTCTTTTCCCGAGCCTCTGCTCTTGCAAACCCTTAAATTACTTCCGGCGCCAGCGACACGATCTTCATAAACCGCTTGTCGCGCAGTTCGCGCGCCACGGGCCCGAAAACGCGCGTCCCGATCGGTTCACCCAGTTCGTTGATCAACACGGCCGCGTTGGTATCGAAGCGAATGTAGGTTCCGTCCTTGCGGCGGGTCTCCTTCCGCATACGCACGATCACGCAGCGGACAACCTTGCCCTTCTTGATGGTTCCATCCGGCGTCGCTTCCTTCACCGCCGCGGTGATCACGTCACCGAGACCGGCCTTCAATCCGAGGTCGCCGCCGCGCGGCAAGATGCACTGCAACTTGCGTGCGCCGCTGTTGTCGGCTACCTCGAGGATTGTTCGCATCCCTATCATGACTGTCTCCTTATTTGCCCGCGGAAATTACTTGGACGGCGCGCCGCCGACCTGGACGGCCGCACGAACCACTTCCGCCAGCGCCCAGCGCTTCAGCTTGGATAGCGGCCGGTGTTCGACAATCTTTACCAGATCGCCGACCTTGGCCAGTCCCTGCTCGTCGTGGGCATAAAACTTCTTTCGCTTCTTCACAATCCGGCGATAGAGGGGGTGCGCCACGCGACGGGATACTTCGACGACGATGGTCTTCTGCATTTTGGTCGAGGTCACCAACCCCATCTTTTCCTGGCCCTTTTTCGGGGTCGCCTGCGGATTTGTAGTTTCCGGCATGACTTACTTCGCCCTCTCGCGCAGAACCGTCAGGATCCGCGCCCGATCTTTCTTCGTTTCCCGGTACTTCTTCAAGCCATCGGCTTGGCCCAAAGACATCTGGAAGCGGATGCGAAACATCGATTCCTGCATGTCCTTCATCTGTTTTTCGAGCTCGGCCGATTCCAGCTCGCGGATCTTTTCAGCTTTCATGACGAATTCCTCTTACCCTTGCTGCTCGCGGCTGACCATCTTCGTCTTCAACGAGAGTTTCTGCGCCGCCAACCGCATCGCCTCGGCCGCGATCTCCTGGGAGACCCCTTCCATTTCGAAAAGGATCTTGCCCGGGCGAATGACAGCCACCCAGAATTCCGGTGCGCCTTTTCCCTTACCCATACGGGTTTCGGCCGGCTTCTTCGAAACGGGCTTATCGGGGAACACCCGAATCCAGACCTTGCCGCCGCGCTTGATGTGACGCGTCATCGCGATACGGGCCGCTTCGATCTGGCGGTTGGTGATCCAGCCGCAAACCATTGCCTTCAACCCGAAATCGCCAAAGCTCAGCGTGCTTCCGCGCCAGGCGAGTCCGGTCATCCGGCCGCGCTGCTGCTTGCGGTATTTGACTTTTTTCGGCATCAACATGGCGTATTACTCCTGGTTCTCGCTCGGCGTTTCCGTGGCGGCAGCCGCCGGTTCGCCAGTCTCACTCTTCCAGGCCGGTTGCACCGGCTGGGCCATCGGCGGGGCGATGGGACGCGTTGCCGCACCCTCGGCGCCTGGCGGAGGCGTTTGCACCGGCGGTCCTGACGGGGCGCTCTGTTGCTGCCCGCCGCCATATCCACCGCCCTGGTTGGCGTATCCGCCACCCTGGCCGCCACCCGGACCACGGCGTTCGCGGCGCTCTCCGCCACGTTCCCCACGGTCGCCGCGCGGGGCGCGACGGGGTTCCGGTTCGTTCGACATCTTGCGGAAGTCGCCGAGAATTTCACCCTTGTAGATCCACACCTTGACGCCGATGACGCCATAGGTGGTTTGCGATTCGCTGAATCCGTAATCGATATCGGCACGCAGCGTGTGCAGCGGCAGTTGGCCGTCGAGGTACCACTCACTGCGGGCGATTTCCGCGCCATTCAGGCGCCCAGAAACGCGAACCTTAATGCCCTTGCAGCCCAGGCGTTTGGCCGAGTCCACTGCTTTGCGCATCGCGCGGCGGAATGCCACCCGCTTTTCCAGTTGCAGCGCGATCGATTCGCTCACCAGTTGCGCATCCACGTCCGGCTTGGAAACTTCCTGAATATCGATGAAGACTTCGCGCTTCGTCCGCTTGGCGAGTTCCGACTTGAGCTTTTCAATTTCGGCGCCCTTGCGGCCGATGATGATGCCGGGACGCGACGTGCGAATCGTGATGCGCAGCTTGTTGCCGGGACGATCCACTTCGACCGAGCTCACACCGGCGGCCTTCAGCCGCTTCCGGAGTTCGTCCTTCAGGTCGAGGTCCTCTTCCAGCAGCTTGGAATAGTCCTGCTTAGCGAACCAGCGGGACCGCCACGTCTTCGTGACGCCCAGCCGGAAGCCGTAAGGATGTGTTTTTTGACCCATGGTTTTCCTTCGCGCCTCTTATTTTTCCGCCACAACCACAACAATGTGGCTGATTCGGCGCTGATAGCGGTACGCTCGGCCCATTGGAGCGGGGCGAATTCGCTTCATGCGCGGGCCTTCGTTGACGTAGGCTTCGTTCACAACTAACTGATCGACGTCCACGGAATCCGACTTGTTTTCGGCGTTGGCGATCGCCGACCGCAACACCTTTTCCACCGTCGGAGCGATTCCTTTGTTCGTTGAACGCAGAATGTTGATGGCATCGCCGGCACGTTGGCCGCGGATCAAATCCACCACCAGTCGCGCCTTCTGCGGCGACACCCGGATATATCTTGCTTCGGCTCTTGCTTGCATGTCCGTTTCCTTGTGGGCTTATCTGCCAGTGCGGTGGCCGATCAGCCTGCCTTACCGGATTTTTCGGTCTTGGCCACGTGACCCTTGAAGGTCCGGGTCGGGGAAAATTCGCCCAACTTATGGCCAACCATGTTTTCGGTCACATAGACCGGAATGAACTTCTTGCCGTTGTGCACAGCAAACGTGTGCCCGATGAACATCGGCAGAATCGTCGATCGCCGCGACCAGGTCTTAACAACCTTCTTATCGTTGCTGGCGACCAGCTTTTCCACCTTGACCAGCAGGTGGTCATCGGTGAACGGCCCTTTTTTGAGAGAACGACCCATCGTCTAATCCCTTCCCTAGCTCTTCTTGCCGCGGCGCGTGACAATCTGATTGTCGGTGCGCTTGTTGTTTCGCGTTTTGAAACCGCGCGTCGGCTGGCCCCAAGGCGTAACCGGGTGGCGGCCTCCGGATGTCCGGCCTTCACCACCGCCGTGCGGATGGTCAACCGGGTTCATCGTCACACCGCGGTTGTGCGGCGTGCGGCCCTTCCAACGGGTTCGTCCGGCCTTGCCGTACGTTTCATTTTCGTGTTCGGTGTTGCCCACCTGGCCAATCGTCGCTATGCAGCGCAGATCCACCTTCCGCACTTCCCCGGAGGGGAGTTTCAGGAGGGCGATTCCACCTTCTTTGGAGATCAACTGGGCTTGCGCACCGGCGCTGCGCGCCATTTGCGCTCCCTTGCCCGGGCGAAGTTCGATCGCGTGAACGATCGTGCCGGCAGGGATGTTCTTGAGCGGCAACGAGTTGCCGGGCAGGATGTCGGCTTCCGGACCCGACATCACCGTTGCGCCGACCGCCAGATTGAGCGGCGCCACGATGTAGCGCTTTTCGCCATCCACATAGTGCAACAGCGCCAGTCGCGCCGAACGGTTCGGATCGTATTCGATGGCGGCCACTCGGGCCGGTACGCCTTCTTTGTCCCGCTTGAAATCCACTTCACGGAGCGACTGTTTATGGCCGCCGCCGATGAACCGCGACGTAACCCGTCCGCTGCTGTTGCGGCCACCGGACTTCCGGCGCCCGACTGTTAGCGATTTTTCCGGCGTTTGTTTCGTAATGTCGTCACGCATCAGCGTCGTCATGTAACGGCGGCTGGGCGTATACGGGCGGTATGTTTTCACTGGCATGTTGCGATTCCTCTAAACGCCGCGGACTAAATCTCGGCGTATTCCGGCATCTTCTCGCCGGCCTTCAATTTCACGTAAGCCTTCTTCCAATCCGGGCGGTAACCGGAAAAACGGCCGCGACGGCGAAGTTTCCCCTCGTTATTCAGCACCCGGACATCAGCCACTTTTACTTTGAAAAGCTTCTCGATGGCGGCTTTGATGTGGATCTTGTTGGCTTCGGTGTGGACTTCGAAACAGAGCGTGTTCTCGCTCTCTTTCTTGGTGAGCCCCTTTTCCGTCACGATGGGGCGGCGGACTACTTCATAGATGTTCATTACGCCAATCCCTCCGAAAGCTTCTTGGCGGCCGATTCGCTGATTAGAATCTGCTTCGCATTCAACAGGTGATAGGGGTTCACTTCCCGGCTGGCCAGCAACACCAGGCCTGGAATGTTCCGCGCGCCGAGAGCCAGATTGCGATTGTCGGAGTTGTCAATCACCAGAACTTTATTCGGGGATTCGAGCTTCGACATCACGCCGGCGAAGGTCTTGGTCTTGTGATCGGCGAGGGCGAACTCACGAACCACTTTAATTCCGCCGTCGGCCAGTTTGGCGGTGAGCGCCGAGCGCAGCGCGCCGACCAGCATCTTCTTCGGCAGTTGGTAGCTGTAGTCGCGCGGCTGGGGGCCGTGTGTTGTGCCGCCGTGGCGCCACAGTGGGCTGCGGATGGAACCCATACGGGCCCGGCCGGTTCCCTTCTGTTTCCAGAGTTTCTTGCCCGATCCTGCTACTTCGTGCCGGGTCTTGGTCTTTGCCGTGCCCCGGCGTTGATTCGCCTGGTAGTTGCGGACAGCCTCGTACAGCAGGGCCTGGTTTACGGTCGCGCCGAAGACGGCATCCGACAGTTCCACCGTGCCTACTTTGTTGTTGTTGAGATCGATAACGTCGACAATGGGCATCGTTCGGCTCCTTCTAGTACCCCGACTTGGCCCGGCGCAGGACTACATAACCGCCGTTCGGCCCGGGCACAGCGCCCTTTACCATGATGAGATTTTCTTCCGTGTCCACCCCGACGATTTCGAGGTTTCGCACCGTCACCTGGGCATCGCCCGAGTGGCCGGCCATGCGCATGCCTGGAAACACGCGGCTCGGGAAACTGGAGGCGCCGATGGAACCAGGCGCGCGGCCAAACATAGAACCGTGGCCGCCTGGACCGCCGCGGAAGTTGTGGCGCTTGATGAGCGACGTGAACCCCCGGCCTTTTGAGGTGCCGATCACGTCCACCTTCTGCTTCACCTGGAACTGCTCCGCCAGCACGCGGTCACCAGTCTTCAGGTCGTCGTTACCGGGGCCTAGTTTCAGTTCCTTCAGGAACCGAATCCCATCCGCGTTGGCCTTTTTCAAGTGACCCGTCTCGGGCTTGTTGATGCGCGAGGGTTTCACATACTCCATCAGGCCGAGTTGTACGGCGTTGTAGCCGTCTGTGGCCGGCGTCTTGCGCTGCACCACGACGCATGGTCCCGCTTTCACCAAGGTCACTGGGACCACTTGGCCGTCCGCGTTGAAAACCTGCGTCATCCCGATTTTCTTGCCGAGAATTCCTGGGCTCATTGCACTTTCCTCGAACGGGGATTCTACTTTCGGTTTTCGCAACCGTCGCGGCGCCCGCGCCGCGCGTCATTGCTTATCCGTTTCCCCGGATTCTAAAATCTTGTTCTTTACTACTCTGGCTGTCGCCGTTCCGGACGGAGATCTAAACTACTTCTTGCCGAAGGCCTTGATCTCTACGTCCACCCCAGCGGGCAGATCCAGTTTCATCAATGCGTCCACCGTTTCCTGCGTGGGCGACAGTATGTCGAGCAAACGCTTATGCGTCCGGACTTCAAACTGCTCGCGCGACTTCTTATCCACGTGCGGCGAACGGTTGACCGTGAACCGGTTCTTCACCGTCGGCAGCGGAATCGGACCCGCCACCTGCGCGCCACTGCGCTTCGCCGTCGCCACGATTTCCTGCGTCGACTGGTCCAGGACGCGGTGATCGTACGCCTTTAGCCGGATTCGGATGCTTTCTCTCAAAGACATGGATTCAATCTTTCGATTCGTTTTGTCCGGGGCCGTTCCCGTAGAACGGCCCCAGCTATTTCGTCAACTAGGAAACGATTTCCGCCACCGTGCCGGCGCCAACCGTGCGGCCGCCTTCGCGAATCGCGAAGCGCAGACCCTTGTCCATGGCCACCGGGGTGATCAGTTCGATTTCCATCTGCACGTTGTCGCCCGGCATCACCATTTCGGTCCCGGCGGGCAAGTGCGCCACACCCGTCACGTCCGTCGTCCGGAAGTAGAACTGCGGGCGATACCCG
>JAEUQC010000010.1 GCA_016789905.1 Bryobacterales bacterium
TTCAGCTTCAGTGGCAGCGCGAATGGCGTCGGGGAATTTGCCTTCGACGAAGAGGACCCGCGCGAGCGCGTAGTAGCCGGGGGCCCACTTGGGTTCGTTTTTTATGAGGGTAGCGAAGACGGTTTCGGCTTTGCCGAGTTCACCCATTTGCTGATAGCAGAGGCCGAGCAAGTAGCGGCTGGGGCGAGTGGTTTCGTTCTCGAGGAGGGCGGCGGCTTCGGCGTAGCGTCGCTGCTCGAAGAGGGCCTGGGGCGAGGGGGCTTGGGCGAAGAGCAGGAATACCGCGAATTTAGCGAATGCCGCCATAATCACTCAGGTTAAGCTCTCCAATATATACTCAACCGTTTCCCTTATGTCGTTTGTTGGATTTCTCAACTTGATCTTCTTATACGGATTCAATCCCGCCGCGACATAGGCTCCAATCGGTCCTTTCAGGAGGGCGCTCAGAAAACTATGGGTAGACATCTCGACGTCGACGAAATCTAAGACGAGGGTCTTCCCCGCCTCCGCGGCGGGGACTAAATGCTTGTCCTTATAACTAATTGCTTCCATCTTATTTTCAGCGTACCTTCCGAAATAGTTGTAGATACTGAGATAGAAGCTCTCTTCCTTGGCGGCTGACTCGCGATTTCGCAATTCTTCTGCCGCAGCCTTCCTCGTCTCCGCAAGCATCGCGTCCAACTTAAAGGCACTGTCCGATTTCTGTAGGTCTATTTTCAAATAAACTATCGTCCCAGGCCAGGAACATTCGAGTGTTCGCGTAGTAATGTCCTTAGGAGAAATGTGAAGTAATCCGTTTCCGGAAACCACATACATATCGCCCCGCAACTTTTGCATGATCTGGGATGAAAAGAACAGGCCCACGCCCGCGTTATTTTGCTGGGTGTAGGGATTAGTTTGTCCGAAGGTCCCACTGATATTGGGGCGAATCGCAAGCAGGAGGGCATCGACATCAGACTCAATTGAGGGATAAGCCCGACTCAGGTGTTTTCGGATTCCGATCCCCAAATCTGCGATGATCACCGAGATTTCATTCCTCGTTTCGTACCAGCTCAACTGCACAAGCGACGGGATTCGAAAGTCCTTTCCTTTGCGATCCTTTACCCAACTCTGGCCATGTTCGAGAGTGTTGTAGAGTATTTCCGCAGTCACGTAGTGAAGGATCTTTGAGTACTCCAGGTGAAAGTCTTCGGAAAACTGATCTAACGCCTCCTTTACACGATTGAAATCAGTCGAGTTTCGCAGTGCAATGAGTGGCTTGTACTTACCACCCTCGAAATTCTTGCGCTCACTAAAAAGGACCTGAGACCAACCAACGGCCCCCATGGTCTTGAACATAGTCCATGCCGATTGCTGACCAGATCCTTCCTTGTGGAGATCGACTGTTGCACCGGTCGCTTTTACCTTCCATATATAGAGAACGAGTAGCGCAAGTGCCTGATAGTTGGATTGGGAGCACTTACTTATGTCAACAACCATCGGATCGTCAGGCTCAAAATTCCAATCGAACCAGCACAGGACATCATCGAACGTAACGAGTTGTTGGTTGATGAAGCTAAAACGCTCGGGCAACTCGACTGACTGAGACATATCTAGGCCAAATGAAACAGGAGAGAGCTTGAGGCTCTCTCCTGTTCTCCTTCCATCACAGAATACTACTTCGTGCGGTTGGCTTCGGCGCCTTCGCCGCCGGCCATGACGATGCGGGCCTGGGCGGCCGCGAGGCGGGCGATCGGTACACGATAGGGAGAGCACGACACGTAGTTCATGCCCACCTTCACGCAGAACTCGACCGAACTCGGCTCACCACCGTGCTCGCCGCAGATGCCGACTTCGAGCTTCGGGTTGGTCTTACGGCCCAACTTCACGGCCATATCGACCAACTTGCCGACACCGGTCTGATCCAACACGCCGAACGGATCGGCCGCGAAGATCTTCAAGTCCTCATAATGCGCGGAGAACTTCGTATAGTCGTCGCGGGACAAGCCCATTGTGGTCTGCGTCAAATCGTTGGTACCGAAGCTGAAGAATTCCGCCTGCTCGGCGACCTGATCGGCCGTGAGAGCGGCGCGCGGAATCTCAATCATCGTCCCGATCATGTAGTGCTGGTCGGCCAGGCCGGCCTTGCCCAACACTTCGTCGGCAACGCGCTTGACGATCGCCTTCTGGTGCTCCAATTCCTTCACCGAACCGATGAGCGGGATCATGACTTCGGGAATCACCTTGACACCCTTCTTAGCCACCTGGACGACGGCTTCGAAGATGGCGCGGGCCTGCATTTCGGTGATCTCCGGATAGGTGATCCCGAGACGGCAGCCACGGTGGCCGAGCATCGGGTTGAACTCGTGCAGTTCTTCCACGCGATGCAACAGGGCCGGGAGCTTCTCCTTGAGTTCTTCGACGGCGATGGAGTACTTCTTGCTCATTTCTTCCTTCGCCTTCTGTTTGGCGTAGGGGAGAACGGCGCAATCCACCATCAGCTCTTCGCGCTTGGGGAGGAACTCATGGAGCGGCGGGTCAAGGGTGCGGATGACCACCGGGAAGCCGTTCATGGCAGTGAAGAGGCCAGCAAAGTCCTTGCGCTGGTGGGGCAGGAGCTTCTTCAAGGCGGCCTTGCGGGCCTTTTCTTCCTTGGCGAGAATCATCTCCTGCACGATGGGCAGGCGATCCTCGGCGAAGAACATGTGCTCCGTGCGGCAGAGGCCGATGCCTTCGGCGCCGAAGCGGCGGGCGGCGGTGGCGTCGCGCGGAATGTCGGCATTGGCGCGGACGCCGAAATCACCACGGAACTCGTCGGCCCAGTCCATGAACTTGGCGAGGGCGCCGGACTTGGTGTCGGGTTCGTTTGTCTTGGCCTGGCCCTGGTAAACCTTGGCGGTGGTGCCGTCCATGGAAAGCCAGTCGCCTTCCTTGATGACGATCTTCTTGCCGCCGACGGAGACGGTGGCGGTCTTCGATTTTTCGTCGATGGCGAAGTCACCGGCGCCGACGATGCAGGGGCGGCCCATGCCGCGAGCGACGACAGCGGCGTGGGAGGACTTGCCGCCGATGGCGGTGAGGATGCCTTTGGCCGCGTCCATGCCGGCGATGTCGTTCGGCGTGGTCTCTTTGCGGAGCAGGAGGACGGGCGACTTCTTGGCGGCTTCCACGGCATCTTCCGCGGTGAAGGTGACACGGCCGACGGCGGCGCCAGGGGAAGCGGCGATGCCGGTGGAAAGGAGCGTCAAAGTCTTGAGCGAAGCAGCGTCGAAGACCGGGTGGAGCATCTGATCGAGCTGCGAAGGAGCGACGCGCATGACGGCTTCCTTCTTGGTGATCAACCCTTCTTCATGCATGTCGACGGCGAGCTTCACAGCGGCCGGGCCGGTACGCTTACCGTTACGGGTCTGAAGCATGTAGAGGACGTTTTCTTCGACGGTGAACTCGAAGTCCTGCATGTCCTTGTAGTGCTTTTCGAGCATCTGCGTGGTCTCAAACAACTGCTTGTAGACCGCGGGCATGATCTTTTCGAGATCGGTGATGGGCTCCGGAGTGCGGATGCCGGCGACGACGTCTTCGCCCTGGGCGTTGACGAGGAATTCGCCGTAGAAGATCTTGTCGCCGTTACCGGGGTCGCGGGTGAAGCCGACGCCGGTGGCGGAGGTGTCGCCCATGTTACCGAAAACCATGGCCTGGACATTGGCGGCGGTGCCGATGGAATCGGGGATCTTTTCCATCTTGCGGTAGTAGGCGGCCTTGTCGTTCCACCAGCTTCTGAAGACGGCATTGCGGGCCTGCTTCAACTGGAGCTTGGCATCCTGCGGGAAGGGGGAGCCGGTCTCCTTGATGTAGATCTTCTTGTAGGCTTCGACGATGGCCTTCAAGTCGTCGGCCGTAAGGTCGGTGTCGAGCTTGGTTTTGCGCTTAGCTTTCTGGGCGTCGAAGACATGGTTGAACTTCTCCATGTGGATGTCCATGGCTACTTCGCCGAACATCTGGAGGAAGCGGCGATAGCAGTCATAGGCGAACCATTCATTGCCGGTTTTGGCGGCGAGGCCGGCGACGGTCTCATCGTTGATGCCGAGGTTGAGAATGGTGTTCATCATGCCGGGCATGGAGAACTTGGCGCCGGACCGCACGCTGAGCAGCAGCGGATTCTTAGGGTCGCCGAGTTTCTTACCGAAGGTCTTTTCGAGTTTGGCGAGGGCTTTGTCGACCTGCTCTTCGATCTCAGCGGGGATGTGCTGATTGTTTTCGAAGTAGATGTTGCAAACTTCGGTGGATACGGTGAATCCAGGGGGGACGGGCACGCCCGCGGTGGTCATTTCCGCGAGGCCAGCGCCTTTGCCGCCGAGGATATCCTTCATCTTGCCGTTACCGTCGGCTTTACCGCCGCCGAAACTGTAGACGTATTTCTTCATCCAGATGCTCCTGACTGAGGGGGGTTACTTCAATTCGTAACGATCTCTGAAAAATCAGCGATCGCAGAAAACTTGTTGATGAGAAGGGTGAGGAGCCGGAGGCGGTTTTCACGCACCATTGGGTCCGGATCGTTCACGAGAATTTTGTCGAAGAAGGCGTCGACGGCGGGGCGGACAAGGGCGACGCGGGCGAGGCGTTCGGGGTAGGTTCCGGTGGCCACGTCGGTCGCTTCGGTGATGGCGGCGAGAGCGGCTTCGGGTTCGGTGTAGAGAGCCGCGTCCGGGACGCCGGCGGGGAGTTCGCCCGCCTGTTTGAGAATGTTCTTGATGCGTTTGAAGGCGGCGGCGAGCGGTTCAAAATCGGCCGTGGGGCGGACGGCTTTGACGGCGTCAAGGCGGGCGAGCGCATCGGGCAGATTGCCGTAGCCGGCGGCGAGCACGGCGGCCACTTCGTCGTAGGCGAAACCGCGGACTTCGCGGCAGTAGTATTCCACGCGTTCGCGGAAGAAGGCGGTGAGCTTGGCGTCGCCCGCGCAGAGTTCGTCGAGGGTGACGGTGAGCGATCCTTCAGCGAGGATCTTAACGACGCCCTGGGCGGCGCGGCGGAGGGCGAAGGGGTCCTTGGAGCCGGAGGGGATCATGCCGACGGCGAAACAGGTGCGGAGGGTGTCCACTTTGTCGGCAACGCTTAAGGCCTGGCCGGGAGCGGTAGAGGGGATCGTATCCTCCATCGAAAGCGGCTTGTAGTGTTCGTAGATGGCCTGGGCGACGGGGCGGGTGACGCCTTGGGCGCGGGCGTAGAGGCCGCCGACGAGGCCTTGCAGATCCGTGAACTCCTTCACCATTTCAGTGGTCAGGTCGGCCTTGCAGAGATGGCCGGCGGCTTCGGCGTCGGGGCCGCCGAGTTCGCCGGCGAGGGCGGCGACGCGGGCCGTCTTTTCCAGATAGTTGCCGACCTTGGCCTGGAATGTCACGTGCGAGAGATCTTCGACGCGTTCGGAGAGCGGGCGTTTTTGATCGACATCGTAGAAGAAACGCGCGTCGTTGAAACGGGCGCGAAGAACGCGTTCGTTGCCGTTGACGACGTGGCCTTCCGGATCGGCCGGAATGTTCATGATGGCGATGAAGTGGGGGGCGAGTTCGCCGGCAGCGGTTTCCACCGAGAAGTACTTCTGGTGGTGGCGCATGACGGTGACGAGGACTTCCGAGGGGAGCGTTAAGTACGACGCGTCGAAGGTGCCGAGAATGGCGGTGGGGTATTCGGTGATGTAGGTGAGGACTTCGAGGAGTTTCGCGTCGGGCTTGGCTTGCAGGCCTTTGGCGGCGGCGACGGCGGCGACTTCAGTCTCGATTTTGGCGCGGCGTTCGGCGGCGCTGACGATGACGAAGTTGTCCCGCAACACCTGCTCGTAGTTATCGACAGTGACGGGAAGCGGACCGCGCGCGCCGAGGCGGCGGTGGCCAAGCGTTGTGTTGCCGGAGGTGACGCCGGCGCATTCGAACGGTACGATTTCGGCGCCGAGGAGCGCCACGATCCAGCGGATGGGACGGATGAACTTGGGGCCACCGATGGAAGGCCAGTACATGGTCTTGGGCCACGGGATGGACATGATGAGCGCGGGGATGGCTTCGCGCAACGTGTCGGCGGCATTGCGGCCGGGGATCTGGCGGGTGAACGACCAGTACTTGCCCTTTGGCGTGTCGATAACGGCGAGGTCGGCGGCGGTGACGCCCTGCTTGGCGCAGAAGCCTTCGAGGGCTTTGGCGGGAACGGAGACGGACGGGCCGGTGACGAGTTCTTCGCGATCGGCGCTGCGGGCGGGAACGTCGGCACGGACGACCAGGCGGCGGCCGGTGCCGTCGACACGCACGTTTTCGCCGGGGAACTTCGAGCGCAGGAATTCTAGCGCCGAGGGGATCATCCAATCGGGGATTTCTTCCGTGCCGATTTCAAGCAGGAAGGGCAACATTAGGCCACCTCCCGGTACTGCTCTTGATCCAGGAAGGCCTGGGCGACTCCGACCGCGAGTTTGCGGACACGGGCGATGACGCCGACGCGTTCGGTGACGCTGATGGCGCCGCGGGCGTCGAGCAGGTTAAACAAGTTCGAACATTTCAGCACGTTGTCGTAGGCGGAGAGCAAAGGGTAGCGGCGCTTGTCGGCGCCGGCCAGGCCTTCGACGCGATAGCCATCGACCAGGCGCTGGGCTTCCGCCTCGTATTCGTCGAGCAGGCGCCAGAGGCGGGGAACGTCGGCCACTTCAAAGTTGTAGACCGACTGCTGGAGTTCGTCGAAGTAGCGGACATCGCGGTAGGTGAAGCCGGGGGCCCACTCGATGTCGTAGACGCTTTCCTTGCCTTGGAGGAACGAGACGATGCGTTCAAGGCCGTAGGTGATTTCAGCGGGGACGTGATGGAGATCGACGCCGCCGCATTGCTGAAAGTAAGTGAACTGGGTGATCTCCATGCCGTCGAGCATGACCTGCCAGCCGATGCCCCAGGCACCGAGGGTTGGCGATTCCCAGTTGTCCTCTTCGAGCTTGAGATCGTGTTTGGAAAGATCGATGCCGATGGCTTCGAGGGAGCCCAAGTATTGGTCGATGACGTCGGCGGGGGTGGGCTTTAGGATCACCTGGAGCTGCTGATGCTTGTAGAGGCGGTTGGGATTGTCGCCATAACGGCCATCGGCGGGGCGGCGGCTGGGCTGGACGTAGGCCACCTTGTATTGCTTAGCGCCGAGGACGCGGAGAAAGGTTTCCGGGGCCATGGTGCCGGCGCCGACTTCGGTGTCGTAGGGTTCGTTGATGACGCAACCACGGTCGGCCCAGTATTTCTTCAGCTTAAAAATAGTTTCTTGAAAGGTATCCATTCGAACCTACAGGGTCTCCAGTACGCGCGCCGTGAGGAGACGGCGTTCGATGTGAATTTCAATGCAATGGATGAGGGCACGCCGGAGGTCCTGCGCGGTTTCCTTGGACCATGCGGCGGCGTCAAACTGGCTGACCGGTTTGGCGAGCATGTCCTTGGCGAGGGCGAGCGATTTTTCTTCGATGCGCATTTCTTCGAGGAACCCGGACAGGCGGACAGCCCAAAGGGAAAAGTACGTGACTGGCAGCCAGATGCCTTGCTGGCGGCGGAGCGATTCGAGCACCGAGGCGAGCAGGCGGAAGAATTTTTCGTTGGGTTCGTGGGGGGGCAACAACTGTTCACTGAGTTCGGCGATGAAATCGAGGGCGACGCCGGAAGGATAATCGCCTGCAAGACTGAACTGGCTTTGGACTAAGTCACAACTATTCAGCCGGACCAGTTCAACGTTCTCTTTTTGGTAATAATCCATCTGAACCAAGGACAGCCGCTCCAAACCGGACCCGAAGGAATTTTTCTGCCGCCGAGCGCTCCGCGCGATTCCTCGCAACCTTCCCTGATCTCTGGTGAGGAAACTGACGATGAGATCGGCTTCCCGGTAAGGGTAGGTTCGGAGAGTGAACGCTTCGCTGACTTTGGACGGCAACGGGCCTCAGTCGAGAACAACCTATGAAACTTTAGGCTACCATAGCCATTTTCCCCTTCAAATGGCGAGACTTCACGATGTGTACCGAGAACGGCTCCAAAAGACCGGCCCGTGGGGGCTGGCGGAGACGCTGGGAATGACGATTGAGCACTTCGAACCGGGGCTGGCGCGAGTATCAATGGTGGCGGCGCCGCGGTTTCACAACCCGGTGGGAACGGTACACGGGGGCGTGTACTGCGACCTGGCGGACATGGCGATGGGAGTGGCGTTTTTCAGCGGATTGGCGGATGACGAGGCGATGACGACGCTGGAATTGAAGATCAATTTTCTGCGTCCGGTGGTGAGCGGGCCGATTGTGGCGGAGGCGCGGGTGGTGGCCAAGGGGAAGACGACGGGACTGGTGGAGTGCGACGTGCGGGACGGGCAGAACCGGCTGCTGGCGAGGGCCTCGAGCACCTGTTTCATACTGACGGCGGAACGGGCGGCCTCGGCTTTCGCGGCCATGAAGAGTTGGCAATAAATGATCCTTTTCGGACTGACGATTTTCGTTTCGGCGTTTCTGCTATTCCAGGTGCAGCCGGTGATCAGCAAGGCGATTTTGCCGTGGTTCGGCGGGGCGGCTGGGGTTTGGAACACGTGCATGCTGTTCTTCCAGGCGGCGCTGCTGGGAGGGTATACCTACGCGCACTGGCTGCAGGCGCAGACGGCGCGGCGCCAGCGGCAGGTGCATTTTGCACTGCTGGGGTTGAGCTTGCTATCGCTGCCGATATTGCCATCAGCGGGATGGAAGCCGCTGGGGAATGAAGATCCGATTTGGCGGATTCTGGGATTGCTGGCGACGACAATCGGGCTGCCGTATTTTTTGTTGTCGACGACGAGCCCGCTGCTGCAGGCGTGGTATGTACGGGCGACGAAAACTGGGGTTCCATGGCGGCTGTTCGCGTTGTCGAACGCGGCGTCGCTGGCGGCGTTGTTGACATACCCGGTGGTGGTGGAACCGCGGCTAAGCGTGCCGGAACAGGCGTGGGTATGGACCGGGGCTTATGGGTTGTTTCTGGTGCTGGCGGGGATGGTGGCGTGGCGGTTCGCGGCGGCGGACGAGGCGGAAGTGGAGAGGGACACCGAACCGGCGGCTGAACCGGCGTGGGGATTGCGAACGCTGTGGGTGGCGCTGGCGGCGTGCCCATCCATACTACTGCTGGGAATTACAACGCATATGACGCAGGACGTGGCGGCGATTCCGTTTCTGTGGGTGATTCCGTTGGCGGTGTACCTGCTGACGTTCATTCTGTGTTTTGAAACGTCAAAAGCCTACCAGCGCGTGGTGTTTCTGCCGGCGCTGGCAGTGGGCCTTTCCTACTTCGGCAAGGCGCTGGACGGGCACGAGTGGGGGCTGACGGTGAACGAGAACATTGCGTTATCGGCGGCGGTGCTGTTTGTGTGCTGCATGGTGTGCCATGGGGAACTGGCGGCGTTGAAGCCATCGCCGAAGTACTTGACGGGTTATTTTGTGACGATATCGCTGGGCGGGGCGCTGGGCGGGCTGTTTGTGGGCATGGCGGCGCCGATGCTGTTCAACACGTACTATGAGCTGAATATTGGGCTGTGGCTGGCGGGGGCGCTGGCGACTGTCGTGGTGGCGCGAGGGGGCATGGAAACGCCACAACGGAAGGTGTTGCTGCTGGCGATGCTGGTGGGGGTGGGCGTGTATGGCGCGTGGATGGTGAAGATAAAGAAGAGCGAAATTGGGGGTGTGGAACTGGCGGTACGGAACTTCTATGGGCACCTGCATGTGACGGTGTGGGGGAAGGCGGGGGAGAACGGCGCGGCGCGGCAGTTGGTTCACGGGCAGATCAACCATGGGCAGCAGTTGCTGGACCCGGAGCGGCGGATGGTTCCATCGAGCTACTTCTGCCGGGCGAGCGGGGCGGGGCGGGCGTCATTGGCGCGGAAGGAAGGGGTGGGGCAGAAGGTTGGGGTGATCGGGCTGGGCTGCGGCGCGCTGCTGGGCTATGGGCGCAAGGAAGATGAGTACAGGCTGTATGAGATTAACCCGCAGGTGTTTGCGATAGCGAAGCGGAATTTCTCGTTTATCCGGGAGACGCCGGCACGGGTGACCGAGGTGTTGGGCGACGGGCGGCTGAGCCTGGAACGGGACTCGCCGCAAGGCTTTGACCTGCTGTTTATGGACGCGTTTTCCGGGGATTCGATTCCGGTGCATCTGGTGACGCGGGAGGCTTTCGACCTATACATGCGGCACATGAAACCGGACGCAATACTGGTGGTGAATATCACGAACAACTATTTGGACCTGCGGCCGGTGGTGGCGACGGCGGCCAGGCGGCTGGGGAAACTGGCGATTGAAATAGAGGACACGCCTGACGAGACGGACGAGGAGTGTTTTTTGTCGCACTACGCGCTGGTGATGAGCCCGGAGCGATACGCGGCGACACCGGAGCTGCGTGTGAACAGCAAACCGATTGAGCCCACGCCAGGATTCCGGGAGTGGACGGACGCATTTTCGAATCTGTTCGCCATCGTGCGAAGATAACGACACTGCCCGATGGCCTTATACGCTCTCACCATTTTTCTCTCGTCGTTCCTGCTGTTTCAGGTACAGCCGATCATCGCGAAGATCATATTGCCGTGGTTTGGCGGATCGGCGGCGGTATGGAATACGTGCATGCTGTTTTTCCAGGCGGCGCTGCTGGGAGGGTACACCTACGCGCACGTGCTTTATGACAAGCTGCCAGCGCGGAAACAATCGAAGACACATATCGGGCTGCTGGCGCTGAGCCTGCTGACGCTGCCGATACTGCCGGGAGCGGCATGGAAGCCGCAGGGCGCGGAGAATCCGGCGGTGTTGATTTTGGGGCTGCTGGCGGTGACGATCGGGCTGCCGTATTTTCTGCTGTCGACAACGGGACCGCTGATGCAGGCATGGTATGCGCGGGCGAACGCAGGGGCGGTGCCGTACCGGCTGTTCGCGCTGTCGAACTTCGCGTCGCTGCTGGCGTTGATCAGCTATCCGTTGTTTGTGGAGCCGTCGCTGGATTCGACGCGGCAGGCATGGGTGTGGTCGGGTGGGTATGCGTTGTTTGTGCTGGTGTGCGCGGGCGTGGCGTGGCGAGTGCGGGATGACGCGGCGGCGGCGCCGGCGGCGGAGGAGATGGAAGCAGAAGAACCGGCGCCGGGAATGAACCGGCGGTTGTTGTGGGTGGGGCTGGCGGCGTGTCCGTCGGTGCTGCTGCTATCGGTGACGACGCATTTGACGCAGGACATCGCGTCGATTCCGTTTTTGTGGATTGTGCCGCTGGTGCTGTATCTGCTGTCGTTCATTCTGACGTTTGAGACAGACAAGATCTATTGGCGGATTTTGTGGCTTCCATTGTTCGCGGCGGCGCTGGCCGGGATGGTGTGGATTGAGATGGAGAACGCGCCGAGCCTGACGATGGCGCAACGGATTGCGGCGTGCGCGGCGGCGATGTTCATTGCCGCGATGGTGTGCCATGGCGAGTTGGCGAGCTTGAAGCCGCATCCGCGGTATTTGACAAGTTTTTATGTAGCGCTGAGCGTGGGCGGGGCGCTGGGCGGGCTATTTGTGGGGCTGGCGGCGCCGGCGCTGTTCAGCGCGTACTATGAGTATCCAATCGGGTGGTGGCTGGCGTTCGCGCTGGTGCTGGCGGCGGTGACGGCACGGTACGAAGCGTTTCTGCTGAAGGGCAAGGGGCTGGCGGTGCTGACGGTGCTATTGACGCTGCTGGGCGTATATGGCGGCGCGTGGACGAACGACCAGAAACGCTTTTTGGCGGGCTATCGCGTGACGCAGCGGAACTTTTATGGCACGCTGCGGATTGACGACGAGGGCGACTTCAACAACAACACGCGCGTGCGGCAATTGCTGCACGGGACGATTAACCACGGGCAGCAGTATTTGAACCCGGAGCGGCGGAGAGAGGCGACGACGTACTACTGCAAAGAGAGCGGCGTGGGCACGGCGATCTTGACGAGGAACGAGTTCTTGCCGCAGCGGGTGGGTGTGATCGGGCTGGGCACGGGGACGCTGGCGACTTATGGACGCGTGGGCGACGAGTACCACATTTTTGAGATCAACCCGCTGGTGCTGCAATTGGCGCGCGGGGAGTTTTCGTTTCTGAACGAATCGCGGGCGGCGACGAAGGTGCACATGGGCGATGCGCGGCTGAGCCTGGAGCGGATGGCGCCATTGAACCTGGACGTTCTGGCGGTGGATGCATTTTCCGGGGATTCGGTGCCGGTGCATTTGCTGACGAAAGAAGCAATGGAGCTGTATTGGCGGCACCTGAACGCGGCGGGCGTGCTGGCGGTTCATATTTCGAACCGGTATCTGGACCTGGAAGGCGTGGTGCAGGCGGGAGCGGCGGCGACAGGGAAAGTGGCGCTGGAGTTTGCCGATGAACGGGACGATTCCGATGAAGTTTGCTATGCGTCGACGTGGATTCTGGTGATGAATGAGGCGACGCGGAAGGCGAACGCGGGGCGGTTGGGCGCGGGGAAAGCGATGGAGACGCCGGCCGGGTTCCGGGTGTGGACGGATAGCTTTTCGAACCTGATCGGCGTGTTGCGAACGAAGTAGGGATTAGAAGAATTCGCTGACGCGGACGGCGCTATCCGGGACCGCGAGGGTGGCGACACTCTCCGTGTCCCCGTAGGCGGCGATGTCACGGTAGGCGCCGCCCGTCGATGTCGAGCACCCAGTATTCGGGGATTTCAGCGCGAGCGCACAACTTTGCATTCACGATACGGTGGAGGGAGAGAACGGCGCAAGACGACAAAATCCGGCTCAGGTTCGCTGGTTGAAATGTCTTCCGGACGGAGGTCAATGGCCGGGTCGGACATGACGAACATTGGGCCAAACACTCAATGCAACCAAGCAGTCAGCAGCGCCAAAGACAACATGTGCCGACAGTTTTACCGGATCTTCCGTACCAACTTCCCGTCGATCCGTTCATACCGCGCCAGATCCAGACCGCGTGCGCGTTCCCCTGCGCGTTCCAGTGATGCACATTCCTCGCGTGTCCACAGCTTGTGGGACGGCGGGGTGTACGATGCGAGAGTTTCCAACGCTACCGGCGTACGGTCATAATGCGCTTTTCCCAATCTGTTACACTGAGGGCACCGGTTATCGAATAAACATTTTCCGCATGTGATATTCTTCGCGTGCGGAAATAGAGTTTAGGCGCTCTGTCCCCTCCGAACAGGGCGTTTAAGGGAACCGCATCGGAAAAGGGATTGGCAAGTTGAAAGATGCCCCTTTTCCGATGCGGATCGCCCCGAACGAACATCCGTTGGGGCTCACGGATCCGGCGCCAGTACGTCCCGGAGCGAACACGTCCGCTTAAAACGTGTCGCAATCACTCCGGGCCAGGCCCGCGTCCAATCATTCCCAGCCCGAAGCGCCGGTACAATACCGGAACCATGGAAGGATCCGCGGAGAGATCGAAAGAGATTTGAAAGAACGTGAATTGGAATGGGAACCTGAATTCGCGTTGGCAGCGAAAAAAGACCCTCTGAACCGTTCAGCCAACGAGTGGAAGGAGCGGTTCTAAACTTTTTACCGGCTCCCGCAAGCACGCTTGATTCAGCCCGCCCGCTTCGTTCGTGTAGCGTCTCAATCCAGAGGGTTGGGTTATGTGATTAACTTCGTCAATTCACGTCAGTACCCAGCAAGTGGGCAACCAACATCTATATTCCAGCAAACCATTGAAAATAAATCAAGTGGGTGAATAGCAGAAAGTTTGGAGCGCGCCGGAGTGGGCCAGGCGTGTGTCCGTATGACACAATCGTAGGCGTGAAACGAACGACGCGCCGGGGGGCGCTCGCCACCATCGCCGCGGGCGCACTGGGTGCGCAGCAGGCACAGGAAGAAGAGTTCCAGGTGTATGGGGATAGTCCACGGCTATTCCTGAACGCGCGGCGGCTGCGGCTGTTGAAACGGGAGCGGGAACGGACGTCGGTGCGGTGGACGCAGTTGGAAACGCTGGTGGCGGGCAAGGCGCAGATGGCTGAGCAGGGGCTGGCGCACGCGCTGTACCACATTGTTTCCGGGAGCGCGGAGTTCGGGAAGTCCGCGGTGCAGTTCGCGCTGCAGACGAATGACATGCGGCAGCAGGCGATTGTATTGGACTGGTGCCAGGCGGTGTTGAGCGAAGAACAGTTGAAGTTGCTTTCGACACGGCTGCGGCAGGGGCTGGGAGCGGCGCCGGCAAAGCGCGATATGGGCACGATGCGCGACCGGGCGCTGGCGGCGGTGGCGATTGGACACAAAGAAGAGCTGGAAAGGATCGTAAAAGAGTGGTGGCGCAAAGAGGTGGCGCCGGGGCTGCGGGCGGGAAGCTATCGTTACACGCGGGAGGACAGCTACGCGCTGTTTGAAATGCTCCATGCGATTCGCGATGGCATCCAGATCGACTTGCGCGACGACGCGCCGAGGTACTTCAAGGAACTGCCGTTTTATCACGTGCTGAGCTATTACCCGGCAACATTCCCAGCGGCGGAGAACGAATACCGCGTGCCCTTCTACGATGGCGATGGGGAACCGGACCTGCGCGTGGCGGCGCTGGCGCGGGCGGCGGACCTGGCGATGGTGGCCTTCGACACAAACGCGCAAGAGACGCAATTCGTGCAGGGCTGGCTGATCCATGACCGGTTCCTGATGCGCGGGGTGTTTGGCATTGTTTATGAGTTCCTGTGGGCGAATCCGTACCAGCCGGGGCTGAGCTACTATCACCTGCCGCTATCGATGCACCACGCGGCGAGCGGGCGGCTGGCGCTGCGCAGCAGTTGGGAAGACGACGCGGTGTGGTTCCACTACTCGGACCGCAAGGTGCAGTTTTTTGAAGAGGGGCGGCGGAAGGACCGCGGACTGAACTCACCGGCGCCGGTGGAGATTGGCGGGACGGTGGTCCATTTCGGGCGGGACACGATGAAGTTCCAACCGGCGAACGCGGAGCTGCAGAAGACGTACATCATTGGCCTGGCGCCGAACGCGCGCTACGACATTGAGGTGGACGATGAGGAGATCGTTGAGAAAATGACCGACGCGGGCGGAATTCTGGAGTTCGATTTTCCGCCGATGCAGGACAAGAGTGTGCGCGTAAAAAGAGTCCCATGATTCTGGCGGCGGTGCTGGTGCAGATTCTGGACCCTGCGATCTTTCTGAGCCCGTACAACACGACGGCGAAGGGCGAGTGGATTTATCCCGGCGCCTATTTGAAGACCACGTTCACGGGGACAAGCGCGGCACTGCACTTCGATACGCCGGGCTACCAGGGCGCGGCGCCGAAGTTCCGCTGGTCCGTGGACGGAGAGCCGTTGCGGACCGGGCAGGCGACGGCGAGGCTGACGCTGGCGGAAGGATTACGGCCGGGCGGGCACTCGCTGGTGGTCTATCTGGCGGCGACCGATGCGAACTACGACCGGTGGAGCGAACCCAGGCAAATGGTTCGGTTGCGGGCATTGGAACTCGACGATGGAGCGACGGTGCGGCGGCCGCGGGGCTTGCGAAAAAAGCGCGTGGTGTTTTTCGGCGACTCGATAACGGAGGGCGCCTGGAACCTGGGCGATTCGTACCGTGTGGTGGAGAAGAAGTGGGTGGAATGGGTGAAGCATTCCGACGCCACGCAGGCGTGGCCGTATTATCTGGCGCGGAGTTTGAACGCGGAGTATGGAGTGATGGGCAGTGGCGGCATGAGTTGGCTGCGGCCGTCGCATTCGAATATTCCGCCGCTGCCGGAGAGTTGGCGATTCCACTACAAAGGGCTTGCGCGGGAATGGCGAGAGCGGCCCGATATGGTTGTCGTGAACATGGGGACGAACGACGGAGAGCGGGACACGACGGCGGCGGCGGCGCGATGGCTGGGCGAAGTGCGAAGGGAGTGGCCGCGGGCGCGCATCGTGCTGCTGATTCCATTCGGACAGCAAAACAAGGCAAGGCTATTGGCCGCGGCGGAGAGCGGCGCGGAAGTGATCGATTTGGGTCCTGCGTTTGCCGAAGGTCTGAACAAATACGGGGCGGGGTCCGCCGCGAGTTTCGACGGACTCCACCCCAATGCGGTGACGAGCGAACGGCTGGCCGAGGCCGTTAGAAGTAGAATTTCGCGGCGACCATAATGCGGCGCGGGCTGCCGGTTTGGCCGGTGATCATGCCAATGGTGCGGGAGAGAATCGCGTTGCCCGGCGCGCCCGGGTTCATGGTGTTGAAGAGGTTCTGGGCCTCCATACGGAGCTGCACGGTCTTGCCTTCCCAGGGCGTGCGGATGTTCTTCAACATGGACAGATCCCATTGCGAGAAGCCCGGCGCGCGAAAGTTGGGCTGGGTGGAGGGGGCGTCGCCAATTTCGAAATCGCGGACGACACGAATGGCGTTCGGATTCAGATAGGGCGTGTAGCCGGCAGCGCCTTCGAGGGCGGTTTTGCCGCTGACGCGGTTGTCGAGATCGACGCCGGGGACCAGGACGGGCTGCGAATCGCGGCCGTGGCCGATGTTGTACCAGTTGGAGCCGAGGCCGCCGACGGTGTTCGACGGCGTGCGGACGGTGATGGGAAAGCCGCTGCGCAGAGTGGTGGTGCCGGCGAGGGTCCAGCCGCCGACAATATGATCGACCATGTTGGCGCCGAAGGAATTGGTGGCGTTCCAATACTTGCGGCCATGACCGAAGGGGAGGTCGACGGAGTAGTTGAACAACAGCTTGTGGGTGATGTCGGTGGTGGCGATACCGTAGGTATTTGAAACGGGCAGGCCGGCCTGCGGATAGGGCATCCCGAAGCCGCCATCGTAGGAGCCTACGTCATTGAGCATCTTGGAAAAGGTGTAGTTGATGAGGAAGCCGAAACCGCGAGCGAAGCGGTGCTCTGCCTGGATGTAGCCCGCGTGATAGTTGGAGTTACCGAGCGGCTCACCGAGGGTCCAAATCTCCGTCCAGAGCGGATTGCGCTGGAAGAGACGGCCGAAGGGAATATTGCGGGAGCCGACACCTGTGAACTCTGGAATGAAGCCGTAGTAGGGGTTGGTTACCTGGTTGTTAAGCTTCAGGCCAAGGGGGCCGATCTTGTTGTAGGCATCGGGCAGAATATGTTCGCCGGTGCCGAGATAATAGGGCAACGTGCGGCCCATGTTGCCGGTGTAGTTGCCTTCGATGAGCCAGGCATTGGCGCCGGAGCCGATTTCGCGCTGAATGCCGAAGTGGAAGGCGTGTTCATAGCCGGGGCTCAAGTTGGTGGCCGAAGAGACAAACCAGTTGCCCATGACACTGCGGTTCAACGCGTCGATATCGCGCGTGAGCCGTACGAGGCCGGCGCCGCCGGGCATGGGATTGGTGAAGGTGAGCGGGAAGGTGATGCCGCCGTCGGGGGTACCGCCCTGAATGAGACGCGCCGCGTCTCCGTAGCCGATATTCCAGGGCGAGCCGTTCAAATGGAAACTGCCGGTGAGCGTCATCCAGATGAGCCCATAGCCGGCGCGAACGACGGTCTTTGGAGTGACGGACCAGGCGACGCCGATGCGCGGGCCGAAGTGATCCTTCGGCACCTGCTGCATGGAGCGGCCAGGGTACTCCTTGGTGCCCATCAACGCGACGCGGCCGAGAATGCCGCTCTGCGTCCAGGCGGGCGTGGGCGCGGCGGCGGCGGCGACCTGTGCTTCGCTCAGCGCTTGATTCCAATTCCAGTTTCCGGCGCTGACGGGCCATTTGTAGTCGCGGTCCCAGAACGTCTGGCGATCGAAACGCTCGGTGCGTTGTGGCTCGATGTCCCAGCGCAGGCCGAGGTTGAGAGTCAGGTTCTTGCGGACTTTAAAATCGTCCTGAACGTAGGCGCCGTGGTACCCCTGCAAGGAGGCGGGGCCAGCGAGTTGTGTGCCACTGCCGCCACCGACCACGCCGAGCATCCAGGAAGCGAGGCCGGAGCCGAAGCCGTTGTTGGGAGCGTCGAAATACTGGGAAGTGGCGCTGCGGATGCTGGCCGTGGAGAAGACGCCGCCGGAGTAGATATTGGAATAGTAGCGGCGATGCTCGTAGCCCATTTTTAGCGTGTGGCGGCCCATCTGCTTTTGCAGCGAGAAGAGGCCGGAAAAGATGGTGTCGCGATTGTCTGTGACGCTGCCGCCACCGATGCCGGTAACCGTATCCGCCGTGCCGAGCGAGGGCACGCGGCCCTTGGCAGTGCCGATGAGGTTCCGCACTTCGGGGGCGAGGTTCCAGGCGGAGGAATCGGCATCGACTGTGCCGCCGGCGAAGGATGTGGAGCGGACGGCGCCGAGCTTGAAGTTGAAGATGGTGGTGGGGTTGATGAGATAGCTGTGATCGAAGGCGGTGGTCCAGGCCACGTCGTCATTGGTGTTCACGGGTTGTAGCTGCGAAAGCCAGCGGCGACTGGCGGAGAACTGATCGAAATGGGTGAGCGTGAAGTGGCTGTTGTGTTTGGAGGACCAGTTCTGATCGAGGCGGCCGGTCCAGCGATTGTTATCGAGCGGCGTGGTGGCGGAGCCGACGAAGTTCTGGTCGTGGGAGGAGTTTGGACGCGGGGCCTGGTTGGCTTTGGGATAGAATCCGACGTAGATCTTCGATAGCGGATCGATGCGGCTGGCAGGAATGCGATTGCCGGGGAAGGCGTCGCGAACGACGCGGCCGGCAGCGGCGCGGGACGTGAGGGGATCGAAGATTTTCGCGGGAATTCCGGCGTCGATGAGAGTCTGCGAAAAGTCGCCTTCGCGCTCCAGGTCGCTGGGCACGCTGGCCAGTTGGGCGTTGGAACCCGTGCGGCGGCGGGTGGCTTCGTAGTTGAGGAAAAAGAACGTCTTGTCCTTGCCGCTGTAGAGTTTCGGAATCGATACGGGACCGCCGATGGCGCCGCCGAAGACGTTGTCGTGAAAGACGCCTTTGGCGCGGCCAAAGCGGTTGGAGTTCCAATCGTTGGCGTTCAGCTTGTCGTTGCGGAAGAACTCATAAAGCGAGCCGTGGAATTGATTCGCACCGCCCCTGGTAACCAGCGTGACGGCGCCGCCGGAGAGCCGGCCGTATTCGGCGGAGAGTCCGTTGGTGATGACCTTGAATTCACCGACTGCCTCCATGGAAGGGATGGAGGGCGGCACATCGTGGCGGTAGCCGGTGGTGACGGCGACACCGTCGACAATGTATTCGGCTTTGGCGGTGCGTCCGCCGTTAATGCGGAAGTCGGAAGAGTAGCCCTGCTGGTCGGCGGTGCCATTCACATTGGGCGCGAGTTGGGCAAAGGCGAGCGGGTTGCGGTTGTACTGGGGCAGTTCCTGAATGCGGCGGTTATCGATGACCAGGCCGGTTTGCGCGTCGTCGACACGGAGCAGCGGCGTCTGCGCGGTGACATCAACAGTTTGCGCCTGGGCGCCGACTTCGAGCTTCAAGTCGATACGGACACGGTCGTCGACGCGGAGCGCGAGGTCCCGCTGCGAAATGGGCCGGAAGCCCTCCTTTTGGGTAGTAAGCGTGTATCTGCCGGGCTGCAGAAGGGGAATAACGAAGAGCCCCTGATCGTTGGACGATGCGGTGCGGGAGACACCGGTGGTTTCGTTGCTAACGGTGATGACGGCTCCGGGAACAGCAGCGCCGGAGGCATCGGTGACCTGGCCGGTGATCTGCGCCTGTTGCGCGAAGAGCAGCCCGGTGCCGAGAGTTATCAGAAAAACACATCGATTCCAGTGGGTCATTTCGTTCTCTTTTCGGTCCATATGCAAGCCGTCGGGCCCAACGGAGATGGGCGCTGGAGAGCAGGGACAGCGTCACAATACTGGAAGCATTTCCCGCGGTCAACGGATTTTAACTTGTAAATTCAAATTGCTTGAAAACAAATAGAACGGCGTAGGTTGAGCGTACAGAAAAGACGGTACTTGGAGAGGAGGTGAAGATTTGCTAATCTAATCATTTGGTTTTGCATAACGGCCGCGTTGCCTGATGGGAGAAAGCTCTATTGCGACTCGTCCGCAGCAGTCTGGTTTTGTTTATTTCGGCGGCTTATGGCGCCCCGCTAACCCTGGAGGCGGCGCTGACGCTGGCGCTGGAGAACCATCCGCAACTGAAGGCCGGGGAAGCGCGGATCGACGCGGCGCGGGCGGGGATTCGCAGTGCGTCGGCGCACCCGAACCCGGAAATTGCAGTAATGGCGGGACGGCAGACCTTTCGCGTGCCGGAGAACGTGGCGGGGCTTGTGTCGTCATACAGCTTCACGCAGCCACTGGATATTGGGCCCTACCGGCCGGCACGAATCGACTATGCGACGCGGGCGCGGGAGAGTTCCGAACATGCGCGAGACGTGGTGCGTCTGGCGGTGCTATCGGCAGTTCGGCGGACGTTCTATCAGGCGCTGCGAAGGTCGGAAGAAATAAAGATACTGGATGAGAATTTCCGGCTGGTGGAGGATTTCCGGAAGCGCACGCAGGTACGTGTGGAAGTAGGCGAGGCAGGACGGCTGGAAGGGATTCGGGCGGAGTCGGAACTGGCGACGGCGCGAACGGCGGTGAACAATGCGCGCCTGCAGTACGTGACGGCGCTGACGCAGCTTCGAGGGGCGATCGGCATAGCGATGGATCCGGACAAGACGCCGGAGGGAGCGCTGGACGCGGCGGTGACGCTGCCGCCGCTGGCGGAACTGCGCAGCGAGGTGTTGAGCCGGCACCCGTCATTGAAGCTGTCCCGGGCGGAAGTGCGGCGAGCGGATTCACGGGTTGGGATGGAGAGAGCGCAAGCGAGGCCGATACCGTCGGTGCGGGCGGAGATCGACCGGCCGCCGGACACGCCGACGTATCGAGTGGGCGTGGCGATTCCGCTGCCGTTTTTCAACCGGCGGGAGGGGCAGATCGCCGAAGCGGTGGCGGAACTGCGGCAGACGCAGGCACTGGCGGACGCGCGGGAAGTGGAGATCGCGGCGGCGGTGGATAGCGCGTATGGCCGATACCAACTAGCATCGCAATCGCTGGCGGCGTTCGAGCAGGGGCTGCTGCGAGAGGCCGAAGAATCCGTGAAAGCGGCGGAAGTGGCTTACCGGCTGGGGGAGCGAGGCATTCTGGAGGTGCTGGACGCGCAACGGGTGCTGCGGACGGTACGGCTGGATTTTCTAAACGCGCAATATGAGCGCCAGTTCGCGCTGATCGATCTGGACGAACTTCGGGCCATTGAGCCGAGGAGCAAATAACCGATGCGTCACGCAGGACTGCTGGCGATTCCGATAGCAATGCTGATTGGCTGCGGCGACGCGCCAACGGCGCCCCCGGCGGCGCAGACGGCGGCGGCGCCGGCCGGAGATCCGCTGGAGATCACGCCGTCAGAGAGCATTCGGAAAGACCTGCGGATTGAAGTGCCGGCGGCGGCGGAAGTGGGCGCGGTACTGTCAGTGGCGGCGCGGCTGGAGTTCGATGAGACGCGAATTACACGCGTAGGGTCGCCTGTGATGGGCCGCATTGCGACGCTGGGCGCGCGCGAAGGCGAAGAAGTGAAGAAGGGGCAATTGCTGGCGACACTGAGTTCGACGGGGCTTTCCGAGGCACAATTGACGCTGTTGAAGGCAACGTCGCAACGGCAACTGGCCCAGCGGGCCGTGGACCGCGCGCGCACGCTGTTGGAGGCGGGCGTGATTGGCGCGGCGGAGGTGCAGCGGCGGGATGCGGAGCTATCGCAGGCAGCGGCGGAAGTGGACGCGGCGCGGGATCAACTGACGCTGCTGGGCATGTTACCGGAATCGATAGACGAGCTATTGAAGGGCCGGCGGATCAACTCGATGGCGCGTGTGATCGCGTCGATGGACGGCATTGTACTGGACCGCAAGATCACGCTGGGGCAGGTGATACAGCCGGCCGATACGGTGTTTGAGATCGCCGATTTAACGCATCTGTGGATGGTGGCCGACGTGCCGGAACAGAACGCCGGCCGGCTGCAGGAAGGGCAGACGGTGGAGGCCACCATTGGAGCGCTGCCAAACCTGACGCTGCGGGGGAAGCTCTCCTTTATCAGCCATACAGTAAACCCGGAGACACGCACGGTACGCGTTCGGATGGAGCTGCCAAACCCGAAGGGCCGCTACAAGCCGGCGATGCTGGCAACCATGCTGCTGAAGGAGCACACAGAAAAACGAACGGTGGTGCCGGTGGCGGCGGTGGTGCGCGAAGAGAACGTGGAGCACGTATTCGTGCAGCGAGCGGAGGGCACGTATGTGCTGCGCCCGGTGACGCTGGGCGATGAGTTCGACGGGCGGCGCGTGCTGATTAGCGGGTTGCAGCCGGGCGACGCGATTGTTACGCAAGGCGCATTCCACCTGAACAATGAACGCCGGCGCCGCAACCAACGCGGCCAGGGAGAATAATCCGTGTTCGCCGCGATTGTAAGGACCGCGCTACAGCACCGCATTGTCGTCATTGTGGTGGCGCTGGTGGCGATCGCCGCCGGAGTGGACGCCGCACGCCGGTTGTCGGTGGACGCGTTTCCGGACGTCACCAACATCCAGGTGCAGGTGGCGACCGAGGTGAATGGGCGGTCGCCGGACGAGGTGGAGCGCATTGTCACCGTGCCGGTGGAAATCGCCATGACCGGCCTGCCGGGCCTTACCGAGATGCGCTCGCAGAACGAACCGGGGCTGTCGATCATTACGCTGGTGTTTGAAGATTCGGTGCCGGTGTACTTCGCGCGGCAACTGGTGAGCGAACGGCTGGCCGATGCACGGAGCCGCATTCCGGAAGGAATCAATCCGGTGTTGGGACCAGTTTCGACAGCGCTAAGCGAGGTATATCAATATACGATTGAACATCCCTCCGACGGGGAACGGGCGCTGACCAAGGACGAACTGGTGCAGCGGCGGATTGTGCAGGATTGGGTGGCGCGCCCGCTGCTACGTTCCATTCCAGGTGTGGCGGAGATCAACTCCACGGGCGGGTACGTGAAGCAGTACCAGATTCTGGTGGACCCGATCAAACTGCGTTATTACAAGATCTCCATCGCGGATGTACACCAGGCCATTGCGCGCAACAACGCCAACTCATCGGGCGGCATACTGCCGCGCGGGCCGGAAGTGTTTTTGGTGCGTGGCGTGGGCCTGATTTCCGGAGTGGAGGATATCCGGAATGTAGTGCTGAAGGAGGTTGGGGCGACGCCGGTGCATGTACACGACGTGGCGGAAGTGCGGATTGGTGAAGAGACCCGCTACGGCGCCATGTTGAAAGGCGGCTACACGGAATCTGTGGGCGGCATTGTGATGATGATCGCGAACGGAAACGCGAAGCAGATTGTGCAGCGGGTGAAGGACCGGGTGGAGGAGATCAACACGAAAGGAATGTTGCCAGATGGGCTGAAGATTGTCGCCTACTACGACCGTTCGGATCTGGTGGACGCGGCGCTGGCGACCGTTTCCAAGGTGCTGCTGGAGGGTGTGGTGCTGGTGGCGATCATCCTGTTTCTGTTCCTGGGCGATTTGCGATCGTCGATCATTGTGATCGCCACGCTGGTGCTGACGCCGCTGCTGACGTTTCTCGCGATGAACCAGGCGGGGCTGTCGGCGAATCTGATGTCGCTGGGCGGGTTGGCGATCGCCATTGGGCTGATAGTGGACGGCTCCGTGGTGATTGTGGAGAACGTGTTTTCGCGGCTGGGCCACGATCCGAAGGCGGACCGCGGGCGGGTGGTATTCGAGGCGGTAATGGATGTCGCAACACCGGTGGTGTTTGGCATCGGGATCATCATTCTGGTGTTTCTGCCGCTGATGACGCTGCAGGATATGGAAGGCAAGATGTTCGCCCCGCTGGCGTACACGATCTCCATCGCGCTGGGGATCTCGCTGGTGTTGTCGCTGACGCTTTCGCCGGTGCTTTCCGCCCTGTTGCTGCGGGGCGGCAATGAGCACGACACATTTCTGGTGCGACTGCTGCGGCGGCCCTATACGCGGCTGCTGACAGCCGCCGTTGGCAACCAGAAAACAACCGTGGTGATCGCGCTGGTGATCTTCGGGGCCACGATGTCTCTGTTCCCATTCCTGGGCACATCCTTCATCCCGGAGATGAAAGAGGGGACCATCTCTCCGAATGCCGACCGGGTGCCGAACATCTCGCTGGAAGAGTCGATCCAGATGGAGATTCAAGCGCAAAAGCTGGTTCGCAATGTTCCCGGCATTCAGTTCGTGGTGTCTCGACTGGGCCGAGGCGAATCGCCAGTGGATCCGGCCGGCTACAACGAAACGGACATGATGGCGCAACTGCTGCCGGCGGATCAGCGCAAAGGGCTGACGCAGGACCAGATCGCCGACGAAGTGCGGAAACGCGTCTCCACGCTGCCCGGAGTGAACCCGGTGATGGCGCAGCCGATCTCCGACCGGGTGGACGAAATGGTAACGGGTGTCCGGGCCGACGTCGCGGTAAAGGTGTTTGGGGACGACTTGAAAGAGCTTGTGCGGGTGGGCAATGAGGTGGCCCGCGTGGCCAACACGATTCGCGGCACGGGCGACGTAAAGGTGGACCGCGTGAGCGGCCAGCAGAACCTGACCATCACCATCGACCGCGCGGCCATCGCGCGCGCCGGAATAAACGCCTCCGATGTACACGACATCATTGAGGCGGCCATTGGCGGCAAGGTGGCCACGGAAATCTATGAGGGCGAGCGCCGGTTTCAAGCTGTCGTCCGCTACCCGGAAGCGCTGCGGAATTCGATCAAAAACATTCAGGAGATTTTGCTGACGGCGCCGGGCGGCGGCGCGGTTCCGCTGGGAAGCCTGGCGAAGGTGGAACTGGTGGAGGGCGCGTCGCAGATTAAGCGCGAGATGGCCAAACGGCGCATTGTAGTTGGCGTGAACGTGCGGGACCGGGACCTGGGAGGCTTCGTGGCGGAGTTGCAGGAAAAGGTGCAGCAACAGGTGAAGCTGCCGGCCGGCTACTACTACGAATGGGGCGGCCAATTCCAAAATATGCAGCGCGCGCGGCGCCACCTGATTTTCATTGTGCCTATTACGATCAGCGCGATTCTGTTTCTGTTGTTTCTGCTTTTCCAATCGCTGCGGCTATCGCTGCTTATCATCCTGGTGTTGCCATTTGCGTCCATCGGCGGCGTGGCGGCGCTCTACTTTTCCGGCGAGTATCTTTCGGTTCCCGCGTCGGTAGGGTTCATTGCGCTGTGGGGCATTGCGGTGTTGAACGGGGTAGTGCTGGTGTCTTGCATTCGCGGCCTGCGCGAGGGCGGGGCGGACCGGCGGCCGGCCATTCTCGACGGCGCGTCCGCGCGATTCCGGCCAGTGATGATGACGGCGACCGTCGCGGCACTGGGGCTGGTGCCGTTTCTATTCGCCACCGGACCGGGTTCGGAAGTGCAACGTCCGCTGGCCATCGTGGTCATCGGCGGGCTCATCACCTCCACCATGCTCACGCTGCTGGTATTGCCGGCGATCTATGGCTTTTTCGATGATCAGCCCGCCGTTTTCCGACACGACGTTCCTGTCGAGTCCTTCGACGAGTAACACGCCCCCCTCCCCGGATTGCATATAATCCCAAAACACGGGGATTGCATGTATCGGACGCTCTTTGCTCTTTTTCTAACGGCCGCTGGCCTATTCGCGCAGAACATTTCGGGTTCGCTGAACGGATCGGTTCAGGACTCGACCGGGTCGGTAATCCCTGGGATTGAAGTTACACTGGCCAGCGACCGGACTGGATTCCAGCGCACGACGCGCACCAATGAATCCGGCCTGTTTACGTTTCCGGATTTGACCCCGGCCACGTATACGCTGAAGATCGCGGCCAGCGGGTTCAGCAAGTATGAGCAGACAAGCATTGAGATCGGCTCCGGCGTACAGCGCACGCTGGGAGGGATTGAGCTCAAGATCGGCCAGACATCGGAATCAGTAACCGTGGAAGCGGAAGCGGTGGCGGTGGCGCTGGGATCGTCGGAGAAAGCGGGGACGCTATCGGCAGCGGATATTGAGGGCATGGCATTGAAGGGACGCGATGTAATGGACGCCGTGGCGCTGCTGCCCGGCATTGTGGACACGTCGGATTCGCGCGAATCGCCATCGCCCACGTCGATTGGCAACCTCTATATCGCCGGCGGACGCAGTAACTCGAAGAACATGACTATCGACGGGGTGACGAATCTGGACACTGGCTCCAATGGTTCGGTGCATTCCATGCCGTCGATGGATTCGGTATCCGAAGTAAAGGTGCTGCAATCCAACTACGCCGCTGAGTACGGGCGCAATTCCGGCGGCTCCATTACGATCATCACCAAGGGCGGCGGCAAGAAGTTTCATGGATCGGCGGGCTGGTATCATCGCCACGAAAACTATTCGGCCAACGATTTCTTCAACAACCGCAACGGACTGGATCGCCTGCCGTATCGCTACAACATCGCCAGCTATACGGTCTCCGGCCCGATATTCATTCCGAAACTGCTCGACAAGAAGCGCAGCAAGATCTACTTTTTCTGGTCGCAGGAGTTTCAGCGGCAGAAGGTGGGATACGGCGCGGCGCGAACAGTTCGCGTTCCGACGGCCATGGAACGGGAAGGTGATTTTTCCGGTTCGCTTGATGTGAACAACCGGCTGATCCCAGTTCGCGATCCGCTGAATAACAACGTGCAGTTCCCCGGAAACACTGTGCCGAAGAACCGGATTTCGCCCGTTGGCGCATCGATACTAAATCTGTTTCCGCAGCCGAATTTTGTGGACCCCCTTCCGGCGAGGCTTTCGCAGTGGAACTACATCTCGCAGGGGTCCGGCGCCTATCCGCGGCGCACCGAAATCTTCCGCACCGATTTCCAGCCGCACAAATCCACCCAAACCTACGTCCGCGTTTCCAACAATGCCGATGAACAGCACCCGCCGTATGGAAGCTGGGTGACCGGTTCGGTGAACTATCCGCTTTCGCCGATCGTCTTCAAGGCCCCGGGGCGCGGCGCGACGCTGCACAACACAACCACGCTGAGCGCATCCCTTTTCAATGAGCTCATCTTCGGCGTCAGCCAGAACAAGCTCTACTACTACCCGGAGGAGCCGGACCGCGTGCGCAAGTCAGCAACAGGAATCGCGCTGGGCCAATGGTATCCGGACTTGAACCCCGATGGGTTCATCCCGAACATGACGTTCGCGAGCGTCCCCAACTACGCGAATCCCTCGATGGCGAACGGCGTTCCCTATTACAACTCCAACACCATCTTTTCGATCGTCGAAAACCTAACCAAGCTCGCCGGCCGCCACGCGTTCAAGTTCGGCGTTTATTTTGAACGTACACGGAAGGACCAATCGGCAAACGCAATTACTCGCGGCGCTATCAGCTTCGATCGCAATGTGAACAATCCGCTCGACACCAACTACGCGTACGCGACTGCGTTGCTTGGCTATTACAACAGCTATTCGGAGGCCACGGCGCGCCCGCAGGGGCAGTATCGCTTCACGAATCTTGAATGGTATTTCCAGGACGCGTGGCGTGTGAAGCGCCGCCTGCTGATTGATTACGGAGTGCGTTTCTACCACAACATGCCGCAGTACGATGCGCGCAACCAGTTGGCCTCCTTCGTCCCGGGGCTCTACAGCGCGGCCAATGCGCCTGTGCTGCTGCGCCCGGCGCGGGTCGATAACCGAGTGGTGGCGCAGGACCCAACGACCGGCAGGACGTTTAACCAAACGTTGATCGGCACGTTCGCGCCAGGGGTTGGAAATCCGGTGGAGGGCATGGTGGTGGGCGGAGTGAACAACTGGCCGCGCGGCATGTATACCGTTCCCGCGGTCAGCATGGCGCCGCGCCTAGGCTTCGCATGGGACCCAACCGGAGCTGGGCGAACGGCCGTCCGCGGCGGCGGGGGCGTGTTCTACGACCGGATTCAGGGCAACCCCGCGATGGGCCTGCTGGCCAACCCACCCACCATCTCCACCCCCACGGTCTACTTCGGCAACCTGGCCGATATTGGGCGCAACTCTACCGGAGGCATTCTGGCGCCAACGGCCACTGTCACCAGCCTGATCGGCGACGTGCCCATGCCGACGGTATACAACTACAGCTTCGGAATCCAGCAGCAGATCGGCCGCGGACTGATCTTCGACATTTCGTACGTCGGCTCCATCACGCGCAATTTCCTGTGGCAGCGCAACATCAACGCCGTACCGCTGCGGGCCAACCATCTCGACGTCAACCCGCAGAACACCGACCCCACAACAGGGCGAGCGCTGAACCCGAATTTTCTGCGGCCCTACCAGGGCTACGCCAACATCAACATGTTCGAGTTCGGATCCACGTCCAGCTATAACTCGCTGCAGTTCAGCATGAGTCAGCGCTTTGGGCGCAGCGCCAACTGGGGTGTAAGCTACACGTTCGGAAAGGCACTGGGCACGAGCGAAACCGATACCACGGGCGTTCATCCCTTCTACAGCCCGCGCGACTTCAACTATGGTCCGCTGGATTACGATCGCACCCACGTGCTGAACCTTCGCTACAACTGGACGATGCCGATGTGGGGCAAGAAGTACGGATGGGGCTTGGCGCGCCACGTGACAGATGGCTGGCAGGTGTCTGGCATCACGCGCATGCAGTCCGGCGCGCCATTCACGCCGGGCTTCTCGCTGGTGTCCGGCATCGACATAACGGGCAGCCCGACGCTGGGCGCGCGGCTCAACGTGCTCGATCCAGCAGCGCCGCCGGAGAGCCGGTTCATCCCGCCCGTTCGCGGGGAAATCGGCAATGTGGGCGAAGGCGTGCTGCGCCGGCCGGGGTTCACGAACTGGGATTTGTCGATGTATCGCAACATCCGAATGGGCGAGGGACGGCAACTGCAGTTGCGGCTGGAATCATACAACACGCCCAACTCGCCGCAGTGGAACACGATTGACCAGACGGCCCGCTACGACACGCAGAACGCGCAGGTGAACTCTGTTTTTCTGCAGCCGTTAACTGCGCGCAGCCCGCGGCGGGTGCAACTGGCGATGCGGCTTACCTGGTAGAGGCGCTCAACCGCCGCGCATTGGATTCAGTGCGCGGCTCAAACCGTCGGTCAACTGTTTCTCAGTAAGTTGCCCGGTCTTATCCAGGTTCCAAGTCGCGAACCAGTTGGCGAACCCGGCACGGAACTCTTCCAGGCTCAGCGAGCCGTTCTTGTCGGTATCGAACTGGTCGAGCAGCGGACGGTCCATGCCTGGTCCGCGGCCTGGCATGCCTCCACCTATCGGGCCGCCACCCATCCCGCGGACAATCCCCTGCGATCTTCCGGCCAACTGATCGGCCACCGATTGCGCGCGGGGCCCGACAAACGCCTTGATGGGTTTGACGGGCGCACCGAAACCGCCGCCGCCCATTCGCGGGCCGCCGGGGCCGGGAGGCGGACCGAAGCCCATCGGCGCGGGCGATACCGGCTCGCCGGCCACCACTTTGTCGAACCGCGCCGCCATATCGGCCGATTCCTCCGCCACAGCCGGCCGCAACGCCTTGGCCAGCGTGTCCACCTGCTCCACAAAGCGCGCGGGGATGAACAGCTTCCCTTGGAATTCGGCCATTCGGGCCAGATATTCTTGCTTGAACTCCGGCAAGCCGTACAAGCGCTCCAGGAATTTTATCTGCCCTTGCCATGGCTGCATGATGCTCAACTGCTCGCGCTGCTCTTGCGTACCGGCCATCATGAACTGTCCAAACGAATGGTCCAGATCCCAAGGAAGCAGTTCCATCTTGTTCGTCTTCGCGTTCAGATGAACGTAATAGTTTTGCCCCATGCCGAGAATGGAATCGAGAGTGGAAAGCCAGGTTGTGACAGCCATGTAGCGGGCCATTTGCGCCACGTCCAGGAAGTCTGCGGCCTGGGCGCGAAACTCTTCGTCCGATCCATTGGTCAGCAGCCGGGCGAAGTCGATCACGCGTTTCCTTTGCGCCGCGGTGGGTGAACCTTTCGGATCGTATGGCTGCTCATAGGGCTCCCAGTTGTCGCCCATGTAGCCAAAGATATCCCGAGTGGCGGGTTTTAGAAACAGCCCGTCCTTGTTATTGTAGTTCGCCTGGGCAAAGTTCGCGTCCACCTCCTCCACTACCGAATACAGGCCGAAGTACTTTTTCTCAAATTTGCCCGGCACACTGACAAACACGCGGGCGTAAGCCGTGCGAGGCGCCACCACGCCGGCGTCGCGGTACAACCGGTACGACAGCACCTCGTTCATCATGCTGGCGTCCGTCACGCCGCTGTGCAGATTCAGCTTGGTGACGCCGGCCAGCTTCTGGCCCTTCACGTATTCGTTCAGATCCACCTTGAACGACTTCTTGTCCCGCCCCCTGGACTGCATGTACGTGCCGTTCCCTTTGTAACGAACCGCAACATCGCTGAACGTCCGGCCTTCGAAGTCCATTGTCGCGTGGACGTTTTCGAACTCGATTCCCATCATGCCCGAGAGCCCGTTGCGCTTTCCCTTCGGGGCCACAAGGCCATTCGGCCCGCCCGGGCCCGGCCCGCGCATCATGGGCCCCATGGCCCCTGCAAACCAGCTCGCCGTTCCCGCGCGCAACTCGTCAGGGCCCAATGCACCGGTTTTCTTGGAGTCCCATTTGGTGAACCAGCCATCCGCCAGCGCGGAGAACTCCGCCGCCGATAGCTGCTTGTCTCCATTCCCGTCGCCCTTCATGAACGCACCCGCCAACAGGTTGCCGATGCCAAAGGCGCCAGGCCCGCGCATGCCCATCATCGGCATGCCTCCGCCCTTGGGCTCGATCGCCGCCCATTGGTCCGCCTTGAACTGGAGATGGATCGACCATACCTTTCCGGTCTGGAACAGATCCGCCGCCTTTTCCGGGGGCGCCGCGCCGAGGGCGCCGGCGAACAGCAACGCGATCACATGGGACGTTTTCATAGCCGCCCCATTGTCGCAAAATGGTAGACCGATGCGCCTACACCTTCCACTGTTGCTTCTCGCACTTCCCGCGCCGGGCAAGATCCTGTTCCAGGCCGGCTTTGAAACGGGAGACCTTACCGAATGGCTTTCCACCGGAACGCGCGGGCAGAACACGACGCCGCGCAATGTGCAGGTGCAGAAGACGGTCGTGCGCGAAGGAGAATACGCCGCCAAGCTCACCATCCATGGAGATGACCGCTTCAACGCGCAACAGCTTCGCGTCCAACTGGGCGGCCCGCGCGTGACCGTTACGGAGGGCGCTGACACCTACATGTCGTTCTACCTCTACATGGCGGAGCCGCCGCGGGACCGCGACAACTTTTTCTACTGGGAGGGCAATCCCCCGCCCCGGTATAACAACGTCATGACGTGGTGGGTGGAGCCCAAGGAGGGCGGCGGAACACTCATCAAATACGGCACCGGCAACCTGGGCCGCAATGGGGTTGAATGGCAGGCCGATTTTTCCACGGGACAGTGGCACCATCTGGCCATGCATATCCACTGGTCGGAGGATCCGGCAAAAGGCAATACAAGGCTCTGGTTCGACGGCGCGATGGTACTGGACAGGAAGTTGAAAACCAAAGGCGCCGAGGCGGTATACTTCTGCCAGCCGGGCATCCATCGCAGCCCGCACCGGGCCTCGGTGGACTCGATCTATTTCGACAGTTTCGTGCTCGCCGATACGCTGGAAGAAGTGCTGCCTAGGAAATAGCCACGCGCCCGGTGCTGCTGGCGAATGCTTCGCCCTCCACGCCCATGCGCTGCATCATGGTGACGAAGAGGTTGCAGAGCGGGGTGTTGTTGTCACGCTTGAACACCATGTGGCGCCCGTGCTGGAAGCCGCCGCCGGCAAGCAGAATCGGCAGATTCGTGTTGTCGTGCATGTTTGCGTCGCCCATGTTGCTGCCGTACAAGACCATGGTGCGATCCAGGAGGCGCGCGCCTTGCTCCCGCTTGGCGGCCAGGCTCCCCCACAGCTTGCGCAACAGCTTCATCTGCTGGCGGTCCACTTCCTGCAACTGTTTCACTTTCGCTTCCGCCTGCCCGTGGTGAGATAGCCCGTGGTAGCTTTCCGTGGAGGTCTGCTGTTCGTTTAGCTTGAACACAGGGGTGACGAAGGCGTCGGTCATCAGGGTCACGATGCGGGTGGAATCGCTTTCCAACGCCAATTGGGCGGTGGCCAACATGAGGTCGAACTTTTCAAAGAACAGTTTCTTGTCCTGAATGTCGGCCGGCGCCGGCTGTGGCGGCACTGGTTTGGGACGGGTCTCCCAGGCCCGCGCGGTTTGCAGCCGTTCCTCCACTTCGCGTACTGAGGTCATGTATTGCTCCAACCGCGCCTTATCCGAGCTGGCCAGGTTGCCGCTGAACCGTTTGGTTTCGTCGAGCAGCGTATCGAGAATGCTGCCACGGCTTTCCAGCTTGCGCAGTTGGCGCTCCACGGATTCTTTGTCGCCTTGGACGAACATCCGTTCGTACAGTTTGGGGGCGCTATCCTCGGCGGGCAGCAGGACACCGTCGCGTGTCCAGGAGAGGCTACGATTGCCCTTGTCGATATTGACGCCGAGATTCAACGCGCCGAAGCGCGTCACTTGCCCCAGCTTTTCACTCACAAACTGATCGAAGGAAATTGAGTTCCGGAAGCCGCTCTTGAACGCCCCGCGGGCGGCCGTCAGGAAGCAGTTGTCAGTGCTGTGTCCGCCGCTTACGCCGGGGTGGGAGAGGCCGCTGAAAACGGTGAAATCATGGCGGCAATCGGCGAGTTCCGACAGGTATGGGGAGAGCTGATAATCCCGGCCCTCGCCCGAAGGAAAGAAGTATTTCGGCAGCACGCCCAGGTTGTTGGCAATCAGCAGCATTCGCATGGGCGGCGCGGGCGCGGCGGCGAACGCCGGGGTCATGCACTCAAGCAACGGCAGGCCGAGCGTTACGCCCGCGCCCCGCAACAGGGCGCGACGGGCCAGGGGCTTTCCAGCAATGTGCGGAGCTTTCATTTCTCACTGCCCTCCCAGGAAGATCTTACTGCGAATCAAGGCATGGAACAGGTCACGCGTCCGGAACCCGTCCTTTGCGCATGCGTCCAACATGGCCTCAATCTCCAGGCGATCGGAAAAACGAACCGGGGTCCCGGTGGAATAGACCGTCAACTGCCGGAGCAGATTGCGCGCCAGTTTGCGCGGATCGGAGGCGAAAATGGACTTCAATTCGCGGACATTCTGGAACCGCCGCCCATCGGAGAGGACGCCGCTAGCGTCCACAGCGCCGGCGTTGGTGTAGGCGAAATCGTGCCCGGTATGGTCAATCCCGCTGACACGCTCGCCTTCGGTGAGCCCGCGGTAGCGAGTGCGCCAACGGCCGGCCACGTCGAAGTTTTCCAGCGCCAAGCCAACGGGATCGAACTTCACATGGCATGACGCGCACACCGCCGATTTCGTATGCGCGGCCAGTTGCTCGCGGATGGTCTTCGCTCCGCGAATATCGGGTTCAACGGCGGGAACGCCTGGAGGAGGGGGCGGCGGCGGCTCGCCCAGAATTCGATCGGTAATCCACGCACCGCGCAGCACCGGCGAGGTGGAGGTGCCGTTCGCGGTAACCTTCAGAATTGCAGCCTGCGTCAATAGGCCGCCGAGCGGACTCTCCTTGCCCAGCGCGACGCGCCGCAAGTTGGCGCCCTCCATTGCGGGCAATCCGTAGTGCCGGGCCAGGCGTTCATTGGCGTAAACGTAGTCGCAGTCCACCAGTTGGCGCACGGGCAGGTTCTCGCGAACGAGAGAGGTGAAGAAGGTTAACGTCTCCCGCTCCATAGAATCCACCAGATACTCGTCGAGTTGATATTCGGGATAGAGGCGTTTGTCCGGATCGTCCCGGCGCAGATGGCGCAGGTTCAGCCAATGGCCGGTGAAGCCGCGGGCAAAACGTTCGAAGGCCGGCGAATCGATAAGCCGGTCCGCCTCCCGGCGCAGAACGGCGGGCTGCCGCATCCGCTCCTCGCGAGCCAAGGCGAGCAGGCCGGCGTCGGGCCCGCCGTTCGTCAGAAAGTGCGACAGGCGGCTGGCAACGGCATAGTGGCCACCTGGTTCGCGCAGGTACAGGAACTCGTTCGAGCACAAGAACGCCTGGTAGCCGGCAAGCATGGATTCGGCAAACGTATCACCGCTGTCGAGGCGCGCATGAATCAACCGCTCAAACTTCCGCAGCGACTCTTCGGGCACGGGAGCGCGGGCGGCGAGCACGGCGAACCGGCGCAGGAGGCGGCCCGCCTCCTGCCTGGCGTTCGCCGGCGCGGGCGCCACGCCGTAGTTGTCGAACAGAACGCGATGACTTTCCGGCGGCCATGATGCCGGCGCCAGCGGGCCCTCGAATTCAATCCATTGCACCGCCACTCCGGGCTGCCCGCCAGGAGGAAACGCCGGGTAGCGATAGCTGCCAGACTGCCCGGCGCGCGCGTCCACCTGCGGCACCGGAAGACCCAGCAGACCGTACTCCACGGTTTGTCCCGCGTTCAGTTGCACCGTCCGTTCATACACCTGTTGCCGCGGCGCAATTTCAATCACGCCGCCCACCAGCACGACATCTTCGGCGATGTCATGATTGGTGGGGCGCCGGCGGCGCAGCGTCATGGGCACGGCCTGTTTGGCATCGGAGACTTGAAAACCAGGGTGCTGCAGCACCGCTCGCGCAGCGAAACGAACCCGGTACTGCCCGGTGTGGCTGGCGGCGTAGCCCTGCGGAAACGCACCGTATGGCCACCCCGGAGAACGGAAAAGCCCCATTTCGATTGTCTGGTCCGCCACCTGTTCCTTGGTCCACGGCGCCGCCCGCTCCCGCTCCACGTTGATGCCCTTGTTGTCCTTGATAAAGAACATGGACTCCCGTTCGCCCGTACTGCGCGACCCCGGGAACAGTTTTGTGCCGAAGACGCGAACTGTCCTTACGGGCGGGGGAGCCGGGGCGGTGGCCATGGCCTGCCGCAGCGCTGCTTCGGAGGCGTCCAAATAGGCCGTCAATTGCACGCGTGACATGTCGAGCGTGTCGCTCACTTTGTTGAAATGGTGCGCCTCCCGATCCTCCGGCAGCATGTCGCGAATGTCCAAGTGGGGGAGGCGCAGGACGTCGCGGAGGTTCTGTTCATATTCGTCGCGGTTGAGGCGCCGCAGCGGCCCGCGCCCATTGGCGGCAATATCGGCGAGTTCCGCTTTTCGTATCGCCGGGGCCAAGCTGGCCAACAGCGCCGCGCGCTCCGCCTTGCTGAAGGCCACACCCTTCGGCGGCATTTCGCCCTTTTCCACGCGATCGTACACGCGGATCCACTTTTCTCGCGTGGCCCTGTCGTCGAACGAATAGGGGAGCGCCGCCAGGTCCAACCCACCCTGGGCGGCGCGGCCCGCATGGCAGCCGAGACACGCCTTGGCAACCGGCGCGGCGGGCAGAAGGAAGCTCAACAGAATGGAGAAAACGGCACCGCGGAACAATCGCACGTCAGCCACACCTCGACAGGAAAACTGTTTTCTACAATATCCCGCGCGAGGCCCCCGTCGCCACCGCCGCAAGATTTCGATATGCTACCGGCCAAGGAAGGAAACGGTCTCAGCCCATGAAGGAAGCCGCTAAATCCCGCCGGGATTTTCTCACTCGTACACCCGCCCGCGCCGCCAGCCTGAGCGCGCTTGCCGGCGTCGCACTGCCGCATGTCCACGCCGCCTCCACCGATACGGTGGAAATCGCCCTTGTCGGCGCGGGCGGCCGAGGCACGGGCGCCGCCGGGGACGCGCTATCGGTGGAGAACGGCCCCACCAAACTGGTGGCCATCGCCGATGTCGTTCCCAAGAAAATGAGCGACAACTACGACCGGCTGAAGACGCGTTTCGGCGACAAAGTGGACGTGCCGCCGGATCGCCGCTTCCTGGGCTTTGAGGCGTATAAGCAGGCGATGGACGCGTTGAAACCCGGCGGCATTGTGATACTGGGCACGCCGCCGGCGTTCCGTTGGGTGCATTTTCAATATGCAATTGAGCGCGGCCTGCATGTGTTCATGGAGAAACCGGTGACCGTGGACGGGCCCACCACGAAGCGAATGATCGAGCTCGGGGAGCGCGCCAGCCAAAAGAACCTGAAGGTTGGCGTAGGGCTGATGGTTCGCCATTGCCGCGCGCGGCAGGAGTTGCTGGCGCGCATTCGCGATGGGCAGATTGGCGAGATCGTCGCCATGCGCGGGTACCGCATGGGACAAGGCGGCGGCATTGCCCCGCCGAAGCCGGAGGGCATCAGCGAAGTGATGTACCAGCTCAGCCGGTTCCACTCCTTTCTGTGGGCCAGCGGCGGGGTGTTCAGCGACTACTACATTCACCAGATCGACGAGTGCAGTTGGATGAAGGGTGCCTGGCCGGTGGAGGCGCACGGCATAGGCGGACGCCACTATCGCGGCGATTCGCTCGACCAGAACTTTGATACGTATTCGGTGCAATTCGTCTATCCGGACGGCTCTCGCCTGTACTTCGATGGCCGGAATATGGCCGGCGCGCGGGATGAGTTCGCCTCGTACGCGCATGGTTCCAAAGGCTCCGCCGTCATTTCCACTCTGTCGCACGCGCCCGGGCTTACACGCATCTACAAGGGCCAAAACATCCCGCGAGTGAATAACCGCAAGGAACTGCCGCTACCGGCGGATCCGAACCTGGTCTGGGCGTTCCCCCAGCCGGAGAAAAGCCCGTACCAGTGGGAGTGGGACGATTTGCTGGACGCGATTCGCAACGATAAGCCCTACAACGAAGTACGCCGCGGGGCTGAAGCGAGCCTGGTAACTTCAATGGGCCGAATGGCCGCCCATACCGGGCAAATCATTACTTTCGATCAGATGCTGAATTGCCCGCATGAATTTGCGCCCGGCGTGGACAAGCTGACTCCGGACGGCCCTGCGCCGGTGCAGCTTGGCGCCAACGGAAAATATCCGGTGCCGGAGCCTGGCATCAAAAGGGACCGGGAGTACTAGATACTGCGCCATTAAAAAACTTGACGTACCCACCTGACTTTCGTCATAGTACCAACACATAGTTGGCTCCCGGTCCGGCTTCGTTCGGCCACGTTATTCCGTATATTGCGCGGGCCTGGGAAATCGAAACAACACCTAGGTACCAAATGAAGAAAAGTCTGGCCATCACCATCGTTCTGTCCTCGTTCGTTCTGGCCCAGGACGACGCCGACATTCCGGCAAAATTCAGGACGCGCATCACCCCGGAAGCGTACCATCAGCTCCGCGCAAACTACCTCAATCTACTGCGGGGCCTTCCGGCGGACCCCGCGCTTCGAAACGCCGCTGTCCGCATGCGCAATCAACAATTAAACGCCCTGCGGGCGCCCGGCGGCAACGCCGGTGCGCCGATACCCGCCTGGACGGCGATTGGACCGAGCCCGATTCCGAACGGGCAGGTGGTTGGCGGGCTGGCCGTCAGCGGACGGGTAACGGCATTCGCCATCGACCCTGGCAATTCCAACAAGGTGTACTTGGGCACCGCCCAGGGCGGGGTATACCGCTCAGTTGACGGCGGAACGAACTGGACGCAGCTATTTGATACCGCTTCCACATCGGCGATCGGGTCCCTGGCGCTAGCGCCTTCCAACCCGACCATCCTCTATGTAGGAACCGGCGAAGCCAACGGCTCCGCCGATAGCTATGCCGGCGTGGGCATGTATCGCATCGATAACTGCGACACCACGGCGACCCTGGTTGGGCCCATTAATCCGATCCGCAACTATACGAACGGTGGAGGCACCCCGGTGAGCGCGGGCGTCTTCACGGGCCGGAGCATTTCCAGCATCCTTGTTCACCCCACCGATCCGTCCATCGTTTTGGCTGGCATCGCGGGCGGGGTGATTGGCATTGGCGGTGAGGCTCCGTTTGGGGGCACCATTCCGCCACTGGGAATGCGTGGCCTGGTGCGGCTGACGAATGCCACTGCCGCGGCCGGCAGCGTGGTGGCGCAGAAGCTGGCCGTGACCACCGCCGGGGCCGGGTTCGACCTCCCGAACACCGGTAACCGCAACGTGAACAGCATGGTTTTCGATCCCGTCGACCCCAACATTCTCACCGTGTGGATCAACGGGAACGCCGCCGCCGGTGACGGCGGCATCTACCGGTCCACCAACGCACAAGCGGCCGACCCTGTCTTCACACAGGTCTTCACGACAACGGCGAACGGGGCGCGCGGCGAATTCGCCGCGTATATGGAAAGCCCGAATCCGGCGGTCATTTACGTAGCCACCAGCGAGGGTTCCACCGGCCGGCTTCGCCGCTCGGTGGACGGCGGCGTTACGTGGTCGGCCACCATCGCAGGCGGCAACGGATTCTGCGGCGGCCAGTGCTTTTATAACATTGGTCTCGACGTCCTGCCCGGCCCCACCACGGCGGCTACGGACGATATCGTGGTCCTTGGCGGAAACGTCCCTGGCACGTCCAAACTATTCGGAAGGTCGACGAACGGGGGCACGAGTTTCACCGAATCGAGCGCCGGTTTGCATGCCGACACGCACTTCATCAAGATCGACCGGGCGAACAATAACGTCATTTGGCACGGCAACGATGGCGGCGTGTTCAAGTCGATTAATGGCGGCACTACATGGGCTTCGTTGAACAACGGCCAGATCAACACCGTCCAGTTCAGCGGCTTGGCGGTTCATCCGACGCTGGCCAATTGGGCCATCGGCGGCACGCAGGACAACGGCACGAATCTGCGCAACGCCGCCGGCACTTGGAATCGTGTGGACTTCGGCGATGGCGGCTATGCCCTCATCGACCGTAACGCAACCAATGGCACCAACGTGACCCTTTATCACACATACTTCAACCAACAGAACAATCTGATTGGTTTTGGCCGCGTGCTCAGTTCGGCGTGCGCCAGCGATGGGCAGTGGGCGTTCAAGGGTATCTACGGGGGCAGTGTTGATCCCACTCCGTACTGCGATAGCAGCGACACGTTCAACGGCATCCCGCTTTCCGACCCGGTTCTCTTTTACGCACCGATGGAAGTTGGACCCGGCAACCCGAACACCGTTTACTTCGGCGCCGGCGCCGTTTACCGATCCGTGGACCGCGGCGAGAACATGCCCGCGGTCAGCCAAAGCAGCACCTCGCCGGTAAGCACCATCGCGGTGTCACCGCAGGACGACAACTACCGGATTTTCGGCCGTGTGAACGGCACGGTCTTCTACACCACCACCGGCGCCAACCCGATGACAGCGCTGCCGGCCGGCATTCCGGCTCGATATATCGCTCGCGCGAAGTTCGATCCCTCCAACAAGGAAACGGCCTACATCGCGCTCGGCGGCTATTTCGGCGGCACGTCCGCGGCGCAATCGCACGTGTGGAAGATCACCAATCTGAGCACCAGCCCGGTAATAACGGCCATTAACACCGGCCTGCCCGACGTTCCTGTGAACGCCTTCGCGGTGGATCCGGCCAATGGGAACAACCTGTTCGCCGGCACCGACATCGGCGTCTATGGGTCCACCGATGGCGGGGCATCGTGGGCGCCCTACGGAACTGGCCTTCCGGTAGTCGCCGTCTTCGGGATGGAGATTCAACCCACCGCCCGCATCCTGCGGATCGCCACGCATGGCCGCGGCATGTGGGACGCCTCGCTACCGGAACTGCCCCCGACGGTTTCCAGCGTCCGTGTGCTTTTCGGTACGCAGAACTACCTGCTTACCGGCAGCACGCGCACTCGGCTGCCCTGGCGGCCGAACGGTCTGCGTGCCGGTTTCAGCACGGCAGTCAATGCTGTTCAGACCGACTTGACCGGCGTTTCCACCACCGGCATCTCCGGGTCCGGCACGGCGACTGTGACTTGGAGCGTCGCACCGCTGGCCAACGGCAACTACACGGCGGCCCTGCAGCCGACCATTACCTCGCTGGCGGGTATGCCGCTTGCGCTTACCAACCAAGCCATTCGCATACTGTATGGCGATTACAACGACGATGGGGTGGTGAACAGCCAGGACGTGGTGCTTGTCAATCAACAACGGTCCTTGCCCTATAGCATCCTGGCGGATATGGACGGCAATGGCGCCGTCGATATCGCCGATGTGAATATCGTCCGCTCCCAAATTGGGCAGACCAACCCGTAGGCAAAGAGACTTGCAGGAGGAAATCAAAACAATGAAACAAAGAAATCGAACCCACATTTTCCGGTCGAAAGCGGCCTCCGTATTCGCCGCGGCCTGCCTTTGGGCGCTGTTCGCAGCACCGGCCCAGGGCGCGCTTTTGCTCTCCATCAATCCGGCCAACGGCGTGGCCAACGCCGGCAGCACCGGCAACTTTTTCGATGTGCTGCTGACCAACTCCGGAACCAGTTCCGTCGGCATAGCCGGCTTCAGCTACGGACTCACCGTTGGCGCCACTGATTTTGTATTCACTGGCGCCACAACGGCCTCCCCAGCGTATATCTTCACTGGAGATTCGTTCGCCGACGATTTCCTTACGGGCGATATTCGCACGTCGGCTGACGGGCAAACCGTCACGGCATCGGATCTCACCTCCAGCGGCAGCGCCGTCAGCATTGGCGCAAATGCAGTGCTGAGCCTTGGGCGGGTGGCGTTCTCCATCCTTTCCGGGGCACCCACCGGGCCGATTACGATTACCTTCGATTCCGGCCCCGGCACCAGCTTGTCGGACGAATTCGGAAGCGGCGTAGCAATCGATACGGTGACGGGCGGAACGGTAACCGTCAGCAATACCGGCGGAGCGATTCCCGAACCCGGCACCATCGTTTTGATGATGCTGGCCTTGCCGGCTGTGGCGTTTCTGCGGAAACGCGCCTAGCCCGTCCCGCGTCCTATACCCTAGACACGGCCCGATGAGGTCGACCCAATCCGGGCGAACCCTTTTCGGGCCGTTTCCCTTGCAGGGAGTCCTCTCATGAATCGATATATCATTCCGGCGCTGGCGATGGTATTGGCTGGCGCCGCGTTCGCCCAACAGCCCGGCGCCGGCTTCGCGGTCGTCGGAGTCGCCGCATCACAAACCGCCCGCATCAACGTAGTAAACGAGGGCGTACCGGCCCCGCCAGGACAGGACGGCGAAGTGCTGCCGCCTTGCCGGGTCGTGCTTCAGTTCTACGGCGCCGACGGCGGCCTCATCAAGGAACGCGTGCTGGAAGAACTCGCGCCGGGCAAGATTGGATATCTGGATCTGACCAAGGCCGATCGGCCCGCCAATGAAGTTCGCACGCCCATCCGCGCCGTGGCCCGCTTCGGCTATTCCGGCGGCGCCAACCCGCCGCGCGCGCTGTTGGAAGGGTGCCGCATTCTGCCCAGCCTGGAGATCTTCGACGCCGAAACAGGCAAGGCGGAACTGGTGATTACCGAAGCGAAGCCTCTTCCCGTTAGTTCGATTGCCGTTCCATGACGCCTAGGCGGGCGCGGCGTAGAAAGAAGCGCAATATAGCTTCCCCGCGAGCGAGCCGGCGGCGTAGCGGACGATCAGGAAACTGTTCGAAATCTGGAGCCGGCAGGTGTCGGCGCGGCCGTTGGCGCGAAGGCTGGAATCGGCACCCATCATGAATGGCTTGTTGGCCTGCCCGCCCGGCTCTGTGTTGCCATCGTCGGCCCACCGCATAACGGCGTCCACGGTGTCGCCGGCGAAGCCAAGCCAGAGGTCGGTCTGGCGAGGATTCAGTTTCCCGGTGCCATCGAAAATGGTGTAGTCGACATACGACGTGAGAACGCCGGCCAGCCCTGGCAGATACGCATTGGCGGCGAAGTACACCTCGTTTCCCGGATAAAGATCATAGGCGGAAGGGAAGGGCTTGGCTGTGCGGTTGAGCAGGGTGAAGCGCTGGCTGCCGTCCCAGGTTTGCACAACAAGGGGAACCGGTTGAGGCTTGGAAGCGCTATTCGTAAATGATGGCAGCTCCACTTTGCCATCAAGAGTCACGAAGAGGCCGGAAGTGTTGTTGAGCAGATTCCAGGCGCCCCAGGCGGTATACCAGCGGATGAGATTTTGCTGAAACCCAGGCATGAGCTGGAGCGGAAGGAATGCTCCTGAATGGACCCAGCCAGTGGGGAACGGGTATTCGGTATCGGCAGCGACCGCGGCAGCGATGGCTGGTTTCAGCGCGGGAGAGTCCAGCCGGGCGATGAGGTGCTTCCAGTAGTTGAACGGACTGGCGGCCTGTTCAATGAGAGCGGGTTCGCCGTCCGGTACAGAACCGCCGTCGTCATGAAGGCGTTGAAGGAAGACGCTCTGATTAACGCCGCGGGCATCGAGCGCCCAGCCGTACCCGGTGAGAGGAAAGACAGGACCGGCGGGCTGGAATTCAGGTTGGTGCAGATAGGGGTCCGCGGTCCAATACACATTCGCCGTCAGGCCATCATGCAGGCCCGGGGAGTTCGGCAGATTCGGAAGGAAATACTCGTCGCCGGAAGACGGCACTGTGACGACCACCAATTCAGGCGAGCCGGAGGAACTGGCTTGCGGCGATGCGGTGAGACGCGTGGCCGCACCGCTGTTCAACTGCTCGGGTATGGAGAAATCGAGATTCGCCATCGCCCCCGGGGTCATAGCAGGACGCGGCATTGGCGTAAGCAAACGCCGTGGTCATCGGTAACGGGACAGCGGAATGAACCACCAACGGCTCGGACTCAAACTGAATGCTGTCGGAGTGTGTGAGTTTGCTCAACACGTAGATAACACCGTCCACCTCCTTCGTTCCAATCACGGCAACAGGGTTGTCCTGGGTGGTGCCATCCTTATGCAGGCCGGCGGTCCGGTAGAAAGAAGCGCCCATCGGTGTGGGGAACGCTCCCATATCTGGATATCGCTTCATGGCAGAACTCCTAGCATGAGATGCGGTAATGCAGGCCAAGACTTTTGTCTATATTACGGTTCTGCAATTGTCAGGAACTGGTCTGCCGCCACGTTCTGCCGCACGAGTGTTCCGCCGCCTGGCCATTGGACTTCAATCTTTGCGGCCCTGGTTTCTTCGCCCAAGCCGAAGTGCAGACGCGGATCGCTGGAGGAAAGGAACCCAACCGATGGGTTTACCCAGTCGTGCAGTTTGCGGCCGGAAGCCAAGGTGATAGTCACCCGCGCGCCGATGGAATCGCGGTTGGCTTTACGGCCTGTAAGCCGCAAGGTGAGCCAGTGGTTTCCAGCCGATGCGGTGTTCATGAGAATGGCCGGACGGCGGCCAAGGGAGGTGACAACGATATCAAGAGCACCGTCGTTATTGAGGTCGGCGATGGCGGCGCCGCGCTGGTAGCCCGCCCGCTGGAAGTGCGCGCCCATGCGGGCGGAAACGTCAATGAATCGTTTGCCGCCTGCGTTCTCGAAAATCGTGTCATGCTGGGCGGCGTTCGGACGAAGGTAGTCCACGTCGCCATTGGCGGAATAGATGTCCTTCCAGCCATCGTTGTTGTAATCGATGAAGGCGGCGCCCCATCCGGAAAACGGAGCGCTGAGCGGGGCGAGGCCCGCGGCGTTGGAGGTATAGCGGAAGGCGCGGCCGCCCAGATTGCGAAATAGGCCCCACACCTGGCCGGCAAGGTCGTTGAAAAAGATGTCGGGCCAACCATCGTTGTCGTAGTCGGCAACGCCGGCGCCCATGGCGGAGAGAGTGGCCGCGTCGTCGTTGTAGGCAACGCCAAGCAGCAGCCCCTGTTCGCGAAACGTGCCGTTCTTCTGGTTGAGGTAAAGGAAGTTTCGCTCGGTGTCGTTGGCGATGAAGATGTCTTCCCAGCCATCCCCATTTACGTCGGCAATGCCGATGCCCATGCCCTTGCCAAGCGCGCTGGCAAAACCGGCGCCGAGGGTTACGTCCTTGAACGTGCCATCGCCCATGTTCCGGTACAGCCGGTGCGGGACGGCCGGATACGTCTTCGGATGGCAGTAGTAATCCACGCCGTCTTCGCGTACACAGCGCTGGTCGGTTGCCGGCGTCCAGAGGGTGTAGTTGGACAGCACAAGGTCCAACCGGCCGTCATGATCGTAGTCTAGCCAGGCGCCTTGCACGCTAAGAGTTCCGGGCGGCGTGGCGCCCAGGCCGGAGGCGGCGGTGACGTCTTGAAACGTGCCGTCCCCGCGATTGCGGTAGAGCGTATTGGCGGCGGCGTTGGCGACAAAAAGGTCGGTGAAGCCATCGTTGTCGTAGTCCGCCGCAGCGGCTCCCAGGCTGTAGCCGAGTGTTTCTCCGGCCAGGCCGGCGCGGCCGGTGTAATCTTCAAAACGGCCACCACCGGCATTGCGCAGCAGGGCGTTGTGATACTCCGGACCGGTCTTTTTGCCTGCCGGGAACGGCGCCCCGTTGGTGAAGTAGAGATCGAAGAGACCGTCGTTATCGAAATCCAGCACGGCGATGCCGCCGCAAAGCGGCTGCGGGAAGTATTTGCGGCCCTGGTTGTAGCCGTTGTTGGTGACGTAAAGGAAATCGCCGGTGGGAGCGACATCGGCAAACTGCGCAAGCGCCAACAGCAACGCGGCGAGTGGCTTCATGGGTGACCGCCCAGGCAGGCCGGCGCCATCCATTCCTTGAGCGTTCGACAGGTTTGAGAGGCCAGTTTGGGCTGGCCTTGGATGAGCGGCTGAATAAGCCGCGCGGGCGCCCAATCCGGCCAGCGCTGGCGGAGGCGGGCACAGAGCGCCTCCGCGCCGGCGCGCTGCCCGTTGAGGGCCGTGGCGACGGCCAGGGCGAGCGCCACGGCCCGATCATCGGGTGCGGCAGCGGCGGCGCGGCTAAGCTCGTCCACTGCGGTCGCCGGGGGCAACCGCCGCAGCAACGGCAGAGCCCACTCATGACGGCCCGCCTGATGTAGCGCGCGGCTTGCCTGAGCCAGTGTTTGATTGTCCGCGGGCATTTTGGCAAGCTGGCGGAACTCCGCTTCCGCATCGGATTCCCGGCTGGCGGCAAGTAGCAACGAACCCAAATGCATGCGGAGCGCGGCATCGTCGGGCCGGGCGCGGACCATGGACTGAAACCGCGCGGTTTCTCGCGCCAGCCGGACCGGCTCCGGAAGCGTGGCCAGTTCGATCATGCCCGGTTCGCGGCGCGCATCGCGCTGCCGGGCGGGGCGCAACGCCTGGGCTTCGTCAAGCCACCGGCGGGCCTCGTTCGGGCGCCCCTGCTCCATCAGCACACGGCCCAAGTGCTGGCGGGATTCCCAATCGGCCGGCGCCAGCGCGACGGCCTTCCGAAACGCCCGCTCCGCGTCGGAGACTCGGTCCATCGACTGCAGTATCAAGCCGTGGAGATCGAGCGAGCGGACATCGGCGGGCTCGCGCGCAAGCGCGGCCTCGATATGGGGAAGCGCTTCCGGGTCGCGGCCCAACCGGTGCAGCAGCCACGCGCAAGCGGTGTGGGCGGCAGTGAGCCGGGGATCGATTTGGAGCGCTTCGGCGAGATGGGCGAGCGAACCATCGGCGTCGGTGCTCCAGATCAACTGGGCGAGTTGCAAATGGCCAATCGAGTCGGCGGGATTCTGCGCGACATACTCCCTGAGCGCAGCCAGCCCCTCTTCCTGATGGCTGGGAGTATTGGCCAACGCGCGAGCGCGATCCCGGCGGGCGGCGGAGTCGTCGGGCCGGAGCGTGAGGTAGTGGGCATAGGCGTTGGCGGCATCGCCGTGAAAGCCGGCGTCTTCGGCGGCGCGGGCGAGCGCAAGGGCTATGGCCGCGTCCGCGGGTGCGTTTTGACGCGCCTGCGCCAGCAGGAAGACGGCGCGGGGAAAATCGCCGGCGGTGGCGTGGGCCAGCCCCAGTTCCCGCAGCACCCCGATGTGGGCTGGCTGCAATTGGCGGGCAGCCTCCAGCGCCTGGCGCGCCGCCGCGCCATCGCCGGCGCGAGCGGCCACACGGCCGAAATTCCACAATGCGTTGAAATCGTCCGGACGCTTGGAAACTACCGCTTGCCACGCCCGCCGCGCGAGCGCGAATTCCCCAAGGCGGGCGTAGAGCGCGCCGGCGGCGGCATTATCGTCGGCATTGGCCGAGGCTTGCAGAACACGAATGGACGCCATAGCGGCTGGCCTGTCGTTCCGATCCACGGCCATGCGGGCGAGTTGCAGATTCGCGTTGGCATGGGCCGGAATCCGCTGGACGAGACGCTCAAACAATGCGCGTGACTTGGACGGTTCGCCGCACGCCAGGTGATGGTTGCCGGCGTTGTTGAGCAGGGCGGGCGAGGGCGGCCCAGAGGCAAGCGCCCGCTGGTAAATGGGCGCGGACTCCGCGCACTTTCCCTGCGCGTCCAGGCTGGCGGCGGCTTGCAAATCCAAAGCCCGCGGCTGCCCCAGAAGGGCCGCCGCGGGCAACAGCAAGAACAGTTTGCGCCAGCTAGAACTCAACGCGCAGCCCGAGTTGGGCCCGGCGCCCGAAGAGCCCGGAGAGTTGATTGTTGCTGACGCCAAACAAGCTGCTTTGCACATTGGTGTTCGGGTTGGCCCAGGTCATGTTGTTCGCCGCGTTGAAGACATCCATGCGCAGTTCGCCACGCACCCGTTCCGTAATGGGCATCCGTTTGACGATGGAAGCGTCCACGTTGAACAGGCCCGGATTGGTGAGTCCATCATACTGCCAGGGATTGGTCCGCGGCGTGAAGTTGGGAAGCCGGGAAAACGCCTGTGTGTTGAACCAGCGCGCGGGCGTTGGGTTTTCAACAATCGGATCGCCATTCACCTGCATGCCGCCGAAGCGAACGTAGAAGCCGGAACGCCAGGTCATCAGGCCGGTGAGGTCCCAGCCGCCAACGGCCAAATCGAGCAATTTGGGCATGGACGCGAACAGGGCGCGGCCGCGGCCAACGGGAAGTTCCCAGGTCGCCGCGAGCGAAAGCCGCTGGCGAGGTTTATCGCTTTCCTGCCAAGTGAATTCGCGAGTGAAGCTGGCAATGTCGTTGAAGAACACCTCGTCCTGCTGGCGGCTGTAGTTGTAGCCCATAAGAACGGAGTAGCCATTAGCGAAGCGGCGGTTGAGACGAAGCTGGAAGGACTGGTAGCGGGAACTGCCGCCCTCAATGCCATCGATGACATTGAGGTTGCCGTACTGCGGATACTGGCGCGCCAGGCTGGTAAGCCCAACGGTGCGCTGGTAGCGGAGGGCGCCGGGGAATTTGTTCACCGTCGAGAAGTTGAAGAACGGGTTGGCAACGGCGCGGTTGGTGGCGTCCTTGAATTCATAGGCGACGCGAGGATCCACTTGATTGATGTTGTAGCTGCCGATAAGCTGGCTGGAGAAGTTGATGTAGTAAGTAACATCGAGCAGCATGTTTCGCGGCAACTGGCGCTGGAAGGAAAAATTGATTCGGTCGCTGTAGCTGCGCGGGCGATTGGCGTTGACGTAGGACAAGGAATCGCCCAGCGAAGTGTAGCGGCCCAGACTCTTTTCATAGGCAGGCACAACGGGCGTGGCGGCGGGGAACGGATCGCGAAGACGCGTCTGAGGAACGCCTAGCACGGCCGGATAGGCGCCGGTGACGTTTTTGTAGCCTACGTAGATCGTGTCGAACACGTTGAAGGTTCCGCCCGTCCAGGGAGTCAGGTAGCGGCCGTAGCCGACGCGGAGCGAACTCTTGTCGTTGATGCGATAAGCGGCGCCGATGCGCGGCGAGAAGCCGCCGCGGCCGGCGTTCCATTGGCCGCGGTTGTTGGAATCAGCGAATTGGAATGCGCCGTTGAGCGTGGTGGGCCCTTTGTAGAACTGGGTGAGTTCGGCGGGCATTTGCGGCGCGGCGGCGCCCTGCATTTCGGGGATGGGGGAAGTCAGGTCCAGCGGGCGCGTCAGCCTGTCCTGCGGATCGGTATAGGCGGTTTCAAACTCGTAGCGAAGGCCGAGGTTGATGGTCAGGTCCCGGCTGACTTTCCAATCGTCGTTGATAAACGTGCCATAGAAGCGGTTCTGACCCTGGGGCAGGATGCTGGCGGTCATCGACGTGGCGCCGCTGTCCCAGCTATCGGCGCCGCCGCCGGCCGGCTGCACCGCGCCAAGCAGGAAGGTGGCATACCCGTCGCCGGAGGCGCGCAAATCGGGATTCACATAGGTGGCCGACGTGGCGTCGGCCTGGAATCCGAAGCCGGGATTGTTATTGACAATCAGGCTGGTGGTGCGTGTGCCGCGGGTGTCAGCGCCCATCTTCAGGTAATGCTTGCCTTGCTGCCGGGCCAGCTTGACGCTCACGCTGTCGGCCGTTGGCCGTTGGTCCCACGTGCCGCCGCGCGGCCCCATGGCTGTCCAGTATTCGCTGTTGTTTACGCCCATGATGGACATGCGCGGCAGCAGTTCGGGCACGGCTTTGTTGGCGAAGATGGTGTTGTAGAAGTTGGAATTGGGCCAAATCGTGTTCCAACCCACGTTCGCCGTGGAGGCGAACCGGGATGCGTCGACGAAGCTATGATACGTGGCGTTCACGTTGAGAATGGTGCTGGCGCTCACCATGTAAACGGCGTCGCCAGAGATGGAGAGCGCGTCCCGTTGGCTGCCCCGGTCGTTCACGTAGAAATCGGAACCGGTGGGGTTTGAGGTGGTGACAGGGGTCCAGAGTTTGCTGTAGCGGCCGTAAAAACGGAGCTTCTCATTGAGGACGTAATCCGTCCGGTTGGAGATGTTGTGGTAGTCGTAGCGGATGGGCAGCGGAACGTAGTAGTTGTTGATGTTGTACGGTCCCTGGCCCGGCCGGTTCGGCTTCCAAAGCTTGCTCATGTAGAGCGTGGCGATAGGATCCTGCGCGGACTTGGGGATGATATTTCCGGGCAAGGGCATGCGGGTGATGGTGCGTCCATCGGCGGAGGTCTGGGTGGTGAAGGGGTCGTAGATGGCGCGCAGGCCGCCGGTGGCGTTCAGCGATTGCGAGAAGTTTCCCTCCCGTTCCAGGTCGGTGGGCAGCGTGTGGATCAGATCGTTGGGATCGGTCTTCCGCCACTGCTCGTAGGAGAAGAAGTTGAAGAGTTTGTTCTTCTTTATCGGGCCGCCAACGGTGCCGCCGTACATATGGGTGCGGCCAAGATTGATGGTGCGAAAAACTCGATTCTCAAGCGCGTTCGCCCACGGATACTGGCCCTGATAAAACGCGTTGCCGTGCCAATCGTTCGTGCCCGCCTTCATCGTCAGCGTAATGGCGGCGCCGGAGGAGTGACCGTACTCGGCATCCACGGCGTTTTGCTGCACAGCCACTTCCTGCACAGCGTCCGGCGAAGGCATGTAGCTGGTCTTGTAGCCGATGCCGATGGGACTGCCGTCGATCTGCAGGTCGTTCGAGTAATCGCGTCCGCCGCCCACCTGCTGGCGGTTGCCGGACCAGGTCATGTAGGGCTCCACTTCGCGGGCCGTATCGCTTTGGACCACCGCCGGGTCAAGCCTGGCCAGCAGTAGCGGATTACGGGATATTTGCGGCAGGTTACTCACCAGCGCGCTATCAACAGTGGTTTCGAGCTTACTCGTATTGAACTGCACAGTGCTGGCCTGGCCCTCCACGGTGACCGTTTCGCGAACGTCACCGGGCCGGAGAACGGCGTCCACGGTCACGTCGGACCGGGATTGCAGAACCACGTTGGACTGAACGAATTTGTTGAAGCCTTGAAGATTGACTGTAACGGAATACTTACCGGGGAGAACAAGATCGAACAGATAGCGGCCCTGTTCGCTGGTCAGCCGGGTGCTTGCGACGCCGGTATCCAGATTGGAAAGCGTTACGGTGGCGCCGCTGATGGCGGCCTGCGTTCCGTCGGTGACTACTCCCTGGACGCGGCCGCGGTACTCCTGCGCGCACAAACCACCGGCGAGGGCGAGCAGCACCAGACTTGGCAACACGGGCTTGTTTGACATAGAACTCCTCTGCGAATCATTCGAAAATGCCAACGGGTAATGGAGAGCAACTAATCGCTTAGTGAAAGCTCGGCAGGGAGACTGTATCACACTCGGCACCCCGTGTAGCCGGGGCTTGCGGGGAGAATTTCCCTTTGTATTTCCGGAATGCCGCGCCGTATTTCTTACGGTCTGCGCAACGACGGGGCGGGCTTGGCCAGACGTTGCACGCGGGTGCGAATCTGCGTGGAATCGGGATAATTGGGGGCAAGCGTGAGATAGGCGTTGTAGGCTTGCGAGGCTTTGGCCGAATCACCGTTGGCTTCGTGGAAGGCACCGAGTTCGGCATAGATGGGAGCGTAATTAACGTCGATCGCCAGCACGGCCCGGACGGCCTCCAGGAAAGGCTCGGGACGGTTCAGGACGCGGTTCAGGCGAGCGAGGGACCATTGAATGCCTGTGGCCTTGGGAAAGAGACGGGCCGCTTCTTCCAGGTGCGGCAGCGCCTGCTTCGGTTCGTTCGCGTTGATGTGCAACTGGGCGATTTGCAGCCGGGGGAGCGCCCAGGAAGGGGTCAACTTGCGCGCCTGCTCAAACGAGGCGCGCGCCTCCGGAAAACGGCTCTGGTTTTGCAGCGCCACGCCGAGCGCATTGTAGGCGCAGGCAAAATTGGGGTCGATTTCGAGTGACTGGCGCAGCGCTTTTTCGGCGTCGGTGAACCGGCCGCCGGCGATATAAGCGCGAGACTGGCAGAAGAGTGCGCGGGCATCGAGCGAACGGTCATTCGGACGAAGCGTCTTCAAGAGGCGGAAGGCACTGGCGGAATGATTGAACATGGCCGCTTTCAGCGCGATGGTGTTGGAATGCACATAATCGGAGACGCAAGCTTGGCCCGCGTCTTCCAGGGCGTGGGCCATGCGGGCGGCCGCGTGCGGCCGTTGTTGCGGCGTCCAGGGGTGCCGCGAATAACTGTCCCAGGCGGCCTGAATCTGTCCGGCGGCGAGGACTCGTTCCAACCGTGCCAGGGCGAACTCCGGAGCGGTGTGGACATCGATGGTGACGGGCCCGGGGGCGAGCGAGATTTCGTGTTCGTGCGGAGCTACGGCGGGCTCCTCCAGCGAGAGCGCGTGCGCGCCCGGCCGCAGATTCTCGATTACGAGTTGGCCATTCGCACGGACGGTGCCATGGAAAGCAGCGTCGATGTACACAGCGGTTCGAGGCGCGGCGACGAGCGTAAGCGTGGTTGGTTGATAGGCCGGCACGGAGCGCTGCACGGGAAGTGTCGCCAAAGGCAAGGCGCCTTCAAAGTTGCCGGCGACACGCGGGTTTTGGCGTGCCGAGGTCTGTTCCGGGACGATGCGCGACACATAGTCCAACAGTTCACCGGCGCGGATGACGCCGTCGGGTGTGCGCTCAGCGGCCCCGCGCAGACCGTTGAGAATTGCGAAAGTGAAAACTCCGTGACCGCCGCCCCAACGGGCGTCTTCAAAGGACTGCTCCCGCGAGCGAGAGGCCAACAGCTTTAGCACATCGCGGTCGCCAATCGCGTGCAGCGCGGCTTCCAGATCGGGCGGCGCATTGGGATCGGCGGCCCAGCCGATAGCCCCGGCGTGGCAGGCGTCGGCAATCAGCACAACCGTTCCGGCACGGAGGCGGGGTCCGATAGCGGCGTTGATTTCAGCGAATGCGATGCCGGTGGAGTGCAGATTCTGCGGGTCGGAATCGTGGGCCACGAAATAGCCATCCGCCGAGTCACCACGCACGGCGTGGCCGGCCAGGAAGAGATAGACGATGTCGTTCGCGCCTGCCGATTCGGGCAGCCAGTGCGTGAGCGCCGCGCGGATGCCGCCGGCGGTGGCGTGCTGGTTCGCCAGCAGACGAACGTGGGAAGCGGGCAGAGCACCGCCTTGCGGCGACCGCAGGAAACGGGCGAACTCCTCGGCGTCGCGGTGGGCGAATTTCAATTGGGCCGCCGGCGGGGCGAACTTGTAGTTGGAGACGCCAATGACGAGCGCCCACCGATTGCGTTTATCCGGCAGTGGTGCGGCATCCACTTCCAGCCGCAGATCGCGAGAAGTTTGCGCGGCGAGGGTGGCGGTGAACAAAGTGGCAATGAACAGTCGCATGGGGCTTCCTCCACTATAGGCGCGTAGGCGGGCGCCAATGGGCGAGGGAGTTAACAGAAGTGACGGGTGTATACTGGCGGCATAAGCGCGCCATTCGGGCTCGTGTTGCGACTGGCGGCGCCTGCGGGAGCGTGACGAATGTCTTGGAATCGCAGGACTTTTTTGGCGGCGGGCGCGCCGCTGCTGGGGGCGCAGGCGGCGCCCAGCGACCGGATCCGGCTGGGCCTGATCGGCGCCGGCGGACGGGCCCGGGACCTGGTTCGCGAAGTGCGAATGGCGAGGGAGAACGCCCATATCATCGCCGTCTGCGACGTTTGGCGAGTGAACCGGGAGGCGATGGCCGCACAACTGGCCCGGGACTTCGACGCACCTCCCAGGCAGACCACGCGCTACCAGGAACTGCTGGCCATGCGCGACGTGGACGCCGTACTGATCGCCACGCCGGACATGACACACCCGCGCATACTGGCCGATGCCATTGCGGCGGGCAAGGATGTCTACGTCGAAAAGCCCTTCGCGGTGGATTTCGCGGAAGGAAAAATGGCGTATAAGGCCGTGAAGAGTTCGAACCGCGTGGTGCAGGTGGGAACGCAGCGGCGCAGCGATGCCGGGTTCATTGGGGCTGCAAAGGCCGTGCAAGGCGGCGCCATTGGAAAGGTCACACGGGTGTCGATGGATTACCACTTTCAGTCGCCGCGTTGGCGCAAAGATATTTCAAACGTGCGCGCGGAGGATGTGGATTGGGAGGCATTTCAATTTGGCGGGAAAATCAGCGGCGGCTTTGATGCGCGAAAACTGCGCGAGTGGCAGCTTTTCCGCGAAACGACCAGCGGCATTTCGGGATTGTGGCTGTGCCATTTGATCGATCTGGCGGCGTGGTACCTGAACGATCCCTACCCGCGGCACGCCATGACCATGGGCGGCGTGTACCTTTACAAAGACGGGCGGCAGACGAGCGATGTGTACCAGACAATGATTGAATACACCGATTGCCTGGTAACCTTCGCCATGTCGCTGACTAATCCGGACGGCGGACGAAACCTGTGGTTTGGGACGAAAGGGACGATGGACGCCGAGGGGTTGAGGATCACCGCGGCGGGGGCCGCAACGCCAATTGAACGGGCACCGGATGTAGAGTCTCACATGGCCAATTTCCTGCGCTGCGTGCGCAGCCGGCAGACACCGCGGGCAAGCGTGGAAGCCGGATTCAGCCACGCGGTGGCCGGCTGCATGGCGGCTGTTTCGCTGGAAACCGGACGGCGCGTCCGCTTCGACGCGGCGAACCTGGAGATCGTGTGACGCGGCGCACTTTCGCGGGCGGGCTGGCGGCGTTAGCGGCCGCCGGGCCGGCCATCAAGTCCATTGAAGTATTTCCGGTTATTTACCCGGTCACTGGCTACTTCAAATTTTTTCCGAAACCGGAGCGGCCCTGCGTGTTCGTGAAGATCACGTGCGAGGACGGCACCTTCGGCTGGGGCCAATCGGTGCCTACGCACACCTGGAGCTACGAGACGCCGGAAAGCGTTACCACGGCGCTGCGCGGCTATCTGGCGCCGGCCTTGATCGGCAGAAATCCAACCGACATCGGCGGTGCTCATGCGTTGATGAACCGGGCCATCGCCGCATCCTTTTCCACGGGGATGCCGATCGCGAAAGCGGGCGTTGACCTGGCGTTGCACGACATTGCCGGCAAGCTGGCGGGAAAGAGCGTGGCGGCGCTATGGGAACGGAAACCGTTGGAGCGCGTGACGCTCAGTTGGACCGTGAACGTGAAGAGCGTGGAGGAGGCCAAAGGCCTGTTGGACGCCGGTCGCGGGTTGGGATATCGCCACTTCAACATCAAGGTTGCGCCGGACCCGAAGTTCGATGTGGAGTTGGCGGCGGCGGTGCGGAAGTACGCGAAAGACTCGTTTCTATGGGCCGATGCCAACGGCGGTTACGACACGAAATCGGCCTTGTTCGCCGCGCCGCGGCTGGCGGCGGTGGGAGTGAACGTGTTGGAGCAGCCGGTGGCGCCGAACCGGTTGAGCGGGTTGGCGGCGTTGAAAAAACAGGGCGCGCTGCCGGTGATTCTGGACGAGGGCGTGGTGTCGGTGACCGATCTGGAAGAGTTTCACCAGTTGGGCCTGCTGGACGGAGTGGCGATGAAACCGGCGCGCACTGCGGGACTGTGGGACGCCCGGGCGCAGGTGGAGTATCTGGAAAGGAACCGGCTGCTGTTTCTCGGCAGCGGGTTGACCGATCCGGACGTCTCCCTGGCGGCTTCGTTGTTGCTGTATGGGGCCTATGGATTGGCGAGGCCCGCGGCGTTGAATGGATTGCAGTTCCTGGCGGGTTCGTTCCTGAAGACGCCGTTCAAGCTGGAAGACGGGGCGTTGCGCGTGCCGACCGGGCCAGGCTTGGGCGTGGAAGTGGACGAGGAAAAAGTGAGGAAAGCGGCGTATGTGGTTTAGTCTGTTGCTGGCGGCAGGACTCGGCTGGACAGATTTAGGCGACGGCCGGCTGGAGCTGCGCGACGGGGGGAATCCAGTTCTGGTGTACAACAGCGCACCTTTGTTGCCGGCCGGCGTGCCGGAAGATCGGCGGCGCTGCTGTTACATTTATCCGGTCTATACGCCGGGCCGCGTCGCCATGCTGGACGATTTCCCGAAGGATCATTACCACCACCGGGGTGTGTTCTGGGGCTGGCCGGTGGTGGAATTCGACGGGAAGACGGCGGACATTTGGATGATGAAGGGAATCGGGCACCGGCTGGTAAGGGTGCGCCGGATGCGGGGCGCGGGGCTGGAAGTGGAAAACGGTTGGTTTGCGCAGGAAAAACAGGTGGTGCGCGAAGTGGTGAAGATCACCGGGCTGGGGCAAGGCAGCTTTCGTGTGGAGTTGGAGCTAACCGCGCTGAACGGGCCCGTGACGCTGCGCGGGGCGCAGGACAAGGGCAAAAGCTATGGGGGATTCAGCGCCCGGTTCGGCGTGCGGGACGGGACGGTGATCAGAACTTCGGAAGGGGCCATCGAAAAGGACGAAGACCTGGTGCGGCATAGCTGGGCTGAGTTATCGGCGTTGTACGGCGGCAAGCCAGCCACGCTGCGGATCACAGCGGAGACGCCGTACCAGTGGTGTTTGCGGAAGTACGGGTTCGTGGGAGCGTCCGTGCCAGGACGGGAGGGCGAGTTGCAAGGCATGACTTTAGAAAAAGGCAAACCGGTCGTGCTACGCTTCACCGTCTCCGCCCGCGACCAAAAATAATTGGTGCCAGGCACCAATTATTTTTTGAGGCGCCAGTGGCCGTTGTTGAATTCGGCCTCACTGTCTTTCCAGGGGCCGAATTTGCAGCACATCTGCCCGCCATCCACCAGCAGGCTGGCGCCCGTAATGTAGCTGGCCCAATCGCTGGCAAGGAATATGGCCGCCTTGGCCACTTCGTCCGGCTCGCCGCCCCGGCCCATCGGAATCGCGCGGAAGTAGTCCTTGATCACAGCGGGAGTATCGAAGGCGGCTTGTGTCAGGCGAGTGCGAATCAGCCCCGGATTCACGCTGTTCACGCGAATACCGTATGGCCCTAGTTCATTGGCGGCTGTGTGCAGAATACCCAGAACGCCCGCTTTGGTGGCGTTATAGGCGATAAGGCTCTCTTCGCCATCGTAGGAATTCGTTGACGCCGTCAGGACAATCGCGCCGCCCTTCCCCGAGCCCTTCATGCGGGCCGCGCCTTCCTGCAGCGTCTCAAACGCCGCGGTGAGGTTCAGCGAAATCGTCTTGTCCCATACCTCGCGCGTAGTCTCATCGAGCGGTTTCACAATCCCCGTGCCGGCGTTGATAAACAGAGCGTCAGGAACGCCGGACCGGTCGAACGCCGCCTGAATGCTGGCGCGCGAGGTTACGTCGCAACGAACCTGATGCGATGGGAAATCGATCTCGTCGTCGGAATCGATGTCGAAGATGTAAACGTTGGCGCCGCAAGCTGCCAGCCGCCTGGACATCGCCCGGCCAATGCCGTGAGTGCCGCCGGTGACGACGGCCGTTCTGCCTTTAAGTGATAGCTCCATCGCCTTCAGGATATACACTAATGAACCATGGAGTTCACGCGACGCGGATGGATGGGCGGCGGCATGGCGCTGGGAGCGCAAACGGCGGCGGCGAAGCCACCCAACATTGTTTTCCTCATTTCCGACGACCACACAGCGGCCGACCTTGGCTGCTATGGCAACGCCCATGTGCGTACGCCCAACCTGGACAAACTGGCCGCCGATGGCGTGCGCTTTGCCAAGTGCTTCGTATCGTCGCCGCAGTGCAGTCCGAATCGTTCCTCGCTGTTTACTGGTTGCGCGCCGCACACGACCTCCACCTCCCGCCTGCACACGCCGATGCCCCCGTGGGAGCCCACGTTTCTGGAGCAGTTGAAGGAGCGCGGATACTTTACCGGCGGCTTCCGAAAGGTTCACCAGGGCAATGAATTCAACTCGCGTTTCGACTTCTACTCAGCAAACAAGAACACCCGTTTTGAGGCCTTCTTCGACAAACTGCCGGCCGGCAAACCGTTCTTCCTGCACGTTGGCTTCACCGATCCGCACCGGCCCTACACAAAAGGCGCCGCCACGCCGCCTCACGACCCGGCTAAAGTCCGCTTGCCCCCATTCCTGCCCGACTCTCCGGAGGTCCGCGAAGACCTCGCGCTCTACCACGACTTTATTTCCCGCATGGATAGCGAGTGCGGAACATTGCTGCGACTGCTCGAAGCGCGCGGGCTCACTGGAAACACGGTGGTCTTTTTCACTGGAGACAACGGAATGCCCTTCCCCGGCGCGAAGGGAACCTGCTACGACCCCGGAATCCACGTGCCTCTGATCGTAAAGTGGCCTGGCGTGACAAAACCCGGCACGGTCAAGCACGAGTTGATTGGACACGTGGATCTGCCGGCCACCTGGGTGGAAATCGCGGGTGCCTCCGTCAGCCGGAAGATGCAAGGAAAGTCGATGCTGGGACTTTTGCGCGGCGGCCAGTACCAGGCGAGAGAGGCCGTTTTCAGCGAGCGCAACTGGCACGACAACTTCGACCCAATTCGCGCCGTGAGAACCGAACGGTACAAGCTGATCTTCAACGCCGCCCCGCATTTTCCCTATCGGCCCGCCTGGGATCTGGAAGGAAGTCCTTCCTGGAGGTCCTATCAGGATATGAGCCGCCGCGGGGCTTTGCGCCCCCATCATCTCCGTCTGTTGCAACCGGCGCGGGCAACCGTGGAGATGTACGACCTGGCGAACGATCCCGATGAGTTCAACAACATTGCCGCCGACCCAGCGCACGCGGCGGCGAAGCAAGATTTGTTGAAACGGCTCAGCGATTGGATGCACCAAACCTATGACTACCTGCCGCCGGCGTTCGCCGGCCCCGGTGAACCGCGAGGGCGAGGATGGCCGGTTTCCCTATGAAACCGCGTTCGCCTTCTGTTCGCCCATGTGCCGTTTTGTCTTGACTTTGGCGCGGTTGAACTGGTATTGTGTTGTTTCCGCCCCACAGATGTGGCGGAAAGTCACATCGAACCGACCTCCCCCTGTCTGACCGGACTCAGACATCGCGGTTCACAGAAGCTGCCGGTCGTTTCCATCCACTGTTTGCTGGCGGTTGCAGTTAAAGGCCAAGCAAGCCGAGAGAGCCGATGAATCAGCCATATTTCGTACTCGTTTTAGCTCATTCCGTACATGGCCGCTTGCGGCGGATGCACGTTTCCCATACGATTTTGTATTCCGTGCTGGCGTTAGCGCTGGTTGGCGGATTCACTGTCGCGGGTTTCCTAACGAGTTACGCGAGAATGGTGTGGAAAGTAGCCAACTATAATCATCTGCGCGATGAAGTTTCCACTTTGCAGCAGCGCTACCAGGCCTTGGCGCGAACGAATGAGCAGACCAAGGAACAGTTGGCGACGCTGCAGATGCTGGCGTCGGAAGTGAGTTCGGCGTACGGAATCAAGGAGCGTCTGGAAGGTCCGGCCACCATTTCCGGTGAAAGCCGGCTGGTGCCGACATATCAACAGTCGCTGGAACGCTTTGACTTGCTGCGAACCGCGCGCCTTTATTCGACCGGAACGCGGAAGATCAACCGGACGTGGCAAACGAATATCGTGCCCAGCCTGTGGCCGGTGCCGGGGCGGTTGCTTTCGAGTTTCGGTTCTCGCACCGATCCGTTCACGGGCGGCAGCGCTTTCCATTCCGGTGTCGATATCACGGCTCCGACGGGCACGCCCATCCGTTGCACCGCGGATGGAATTGTGAAGTCGGCGGAATGGTCGGGTGCGTACGGTAAGTTAGTAGTCGTGGACCACGGCGGCGGAGTGGAAACCTATTACGCCCACTTGAGCGCATTTGACGTGATCCCTGGACAGGAAGTGCGCCGGTCGCAGGTTGTGGGAAAGGCGGGCGGCACGGGCCGCGCCACCTCTCCGCACTTGCATTATGAGGTGCGCCAGGGCGGCGCGCCGGTGAACCCCTACAAGTACCTCGCGCGGTCGATCGTTTTGGGCGACACCCCCGTGCAAAAAGACCTTCCTTTCTAATACAATGCTTGGGACCATAGGTCCCGCCTGTTTCGGGACCGTGGGCTGGATAGGATTCTCTCTATGTCACCCGAACGCATTCGTATTTTCGCCGCCGCAGCCGGCGTGCTTCTCCTGATGGCCGCCGCGAACCGGACGCACACGCCCCTCGTTATGTCCAACGCCGCGCAGGCGCTTTTGAACTCTCTGAGCGGCGAGCAAAAGGCCAAGGCCGTGTTCTCGTTCAACGACGAGGAGCGGCTGAACTGGCACTTCATCCCGCGCGAACGAAAAGGGCTTAGCTACAAACACATGACGCCGGAGCAGCGGCCGCTGGCATTGGCCTTGCTCAACGCCAGCCTCAGCCAGCAGGGATTCGTTAAGGCGACGAGCATCATGAGTCTGGAAGAGATTCTGAAGATTCAGGAAAACAATACACCGCCCGGACGCCGCGATCCGGAAAACTACTTCTTCTCCATCTTCGGTGAACCGTCAGAAAACGGCACTTGGGGCTTCCGTTTTGAGGGGCATCATGTCGCGATGAACTTTACCATCGTCAATAACAAAGTGGCGTCGAGCCCGATGTTCTACGGCACCAACCCGGCGGAAGTAAAAGCCGGGCCCCGCGCCGGTTTGCGCGTGCTGGGTAACGAAGAGGACCTGGCGCGGGCGGTGGTGAAATCGTTGACACCAGAACAGCGAAAAATCGCCGTTGTCGCCGATGTGGCGTTGAAAGATATTATTACCATGGCGGATCGCAAGGCGGCCTTGAAGGGGCAACCCTCCGGCCTTTCGGCGGCAAAGATGACCCCGGCCCAACGGCAGTTGTTGCAGGCGCTGCTGGAAGAGTATGCCAACAACATTCCCGAACAGGGCGCGGCGGCGCGGCGCGACTTGATTAAGAAGGCCGGCACGAACCTCAATTTCGCCTGGACGGGCGGACTGGAAAAGGGTGAAGGTCACTACTATCGCGTGCAAGCGCCGGCGTTCCTGGTCGAATACGACAACACGCAGAACAACAACAATCACGTGCACAGCGTGTGGCGAGACTACAACGGCGATTTCGGCTTCGATCTGCTGGGCAATCACTACACCGCCAGCCACTAACCGTTACAAACCGCACCATGAATCCCTGGGCGGGGCCATGTTATCGTGTGGGTATGATTGAGGCCCCGCCCCCCGCCCGCCGTTGGACGAGGCGCGCGATGCTGGCGGCGGCGCCAGTGGCGTTGTTTGCGGCAAAAGGACAGGAGAGTCCTGGCGAAGCGAAGAAGTTCCTGGACGCGGCCACGGAATTTGAAGTGCTGCGCGTCACCGGACTAGAGCATAATGCGTGGCTGCCCTTAGCCTCCAATCGCGCGTTTACGCGCAAGGGCGAGGCGCTACTCTTCGCCAGCGACGCCGGCGGAACGCCGCAGTTGTATCGCCACGATTTCAAGTTGAACCGGATCCGGCAAATGACCGACGCCGCGGCGCTGAACACGAATCTGTTTCAGTGGACGGCGGGTGACAAGGGAATTTTGTATCTGGATGGCACCAAACTCACCCAGACGGGCGGCGCGAGAGACCGCGTCGTCCATGAGTTTCCCGCCGGTTGGGAGCAGTCGCCACGCATGGCGGTGAGCGAGGACGGGCTCATAATTGCCGCCTCATCGTCGAACGGGCAGAAAACCCGCATCATCGTCACCGGGAAGGCCGCCTCCGCGCTGGAGGACGTGAATGGGGACATCGGAACGCTTTATGTGCGGCCGCGGCACTCGGGCGTTTCATTCATTTCTGGCGGCGGGCTGTGGTACGCCGCGGCTGGGGCACGGCGGGCGAAACAGGTAAAGACGGCGCCGGGCGAAGTGCTGTCGTCGCATTGGACCGCGGATGGTGCGTCGCTGCTATACCTGTTGAAACCGGCCGAGGCTGGGCGCTTGACTGAGATTCGAGAAACGGTGCCAGAAACGAACAAGGACAGTTTTGTGGCGAAGACCTCACAATTTGTCCACTTCGTGCGAAACGGGGACGCTACCGTCTTCCTGGGCGCCAGCGGCAGCGTGGCTTCGCCCCATCTGCTGGTGCTGTTGCGTTCTGTGAAACGGGAGTTGACGATCTGCGAACACCGGTGTTCCGATGCGCGATTATCCCGCGCGGTGCTCTCCCCGAATTCGACCCGGATGGCGTTCCAGACCGATCGGCATGGCAAACTGGTAGTCTATTCGATGGCCGTAGATAGGTTGATCGAATCGGAAGACAATACCTGACCGATTAAAGCTCTGGCTGCGTCTGACGATAAGAAGTGAGTAGCTACTGATGGTACTGAGGCTACTGGGCAATGAGTCTGTTACAATGGGGCCGTTCGGCGCACCAGGTTGGAGGGAGTGGGTATGAAGTTTTCCAGCGAACTGGCAAAACTAGACTGCGCGGTGGCGCTGGAGCGGCTCGGCGGCGACGAGGAGCTTTTGCGCGAAGTTGCAGGACTGTTCTTGGACGAATACCCGATGCTGATGAACGAGATTCGGTCCGCCGCTTCCGCGCGCGACGCTGATGCCCTGCAACGTGCCGCCCATAGCATGAAAGGCTCGGTCTCCAATTTTGGCGCCGATGGCGTTTACCAAGCCGCGTTCGCCCTGGAAAAGAAGTGTCGCGCCGGAGATTTGGAAGCGTTGGAACCCTGTATCGATCGCTTGGCCTGCGCCTTGGAGCATATCCACCCGGCGTTGGTTGTCCTCTCGCAGGAATAGCTCAAGATCGGCAATCTCAGGTGAGCGAAAAACGGCGGCGCATGCCGCCCTTTTCCGCTTCAGAACACCGGTTTTGACGGGTGCTTTGCTATAGTGGAAGTACCCTTCTGTATGGATCTCAAGGAAATTGTTTGCGCGCATAGTCCGGACTCCGACGATGCCTACATGTTCTACGGCCTCGCCACGCGGAAGATCCGCTCGAAACTCCTGAGTTTTCAGCACAAACTGGAGGACATTCAGTCGCTGAACCGTCGTGCCATGAACGGCGAATATGAGTTGACGGCCATCTCTTACCACGCCTATCCCTATGTTTCGGACAAGTACTACGTAATGGCGTCCGGCTCCAGCATTGGCGACGGGTACGGCCCCATGCTGGTGGCGCTGCGGCCAATGGCCATAGAGGACCTGAAAGGCAAGCGAATCGCCATTCCAGGGCGCCTGACAACGGCCTTCTTGACGTTGAATATCATGCAGCCGGATTTCATTCCAGTGGAAGTGCCGTTCGACAAAATCCTGGATGCCGTAAAAGATGGCGCCGCCGATGTCGGCTTGGTTATCCACGAGGCGCAGTTGACATTCTCCAAGACCGGCTTCCACAACATTGTCGATCTCGGTAAATGGTGGAAAAAGAAGTTCGAAATGCCGCTGCCGCTGGGCTGCAATATTCTGCGGCGCGACCTCTCGCCCGAACTTCGCACCGAAGCTTGCCGTCTAATGCGCGATAGCATTCAATACTCCCTCGATAACCACGCGGAGGCGTTGGAATACGCCATGCAGTTCGCGCGCGATATGGAACCGGAACTCGCTGCGAAGTTCGTCGGCATGTATGTCAACCACTACACCGTCGATTGCGGCGAGATCATCCCAAAAGCGGCGCAAAAACTGCTGGACCTGGGGCATGAGATCGGACTGATTCCGAACCGTGTGGAACTCGAATTCGTCCGTTAACGGACGGGCAAAACTTTTTGCGCTCCCGGCGCGTCCCTAGAAGTATGCGATTGTCGTTTCTGTCCGTGTTGGCGGCGGCGGTGTGTCTCGGCTGGGCGCAGGACCCCGCGTCGGCGGATACGAAACAGCGGGTAAAAGCCGCTCGTGCGTTGGGCAAAGAGGGCTCCGCGGGCGTGGAGAAGCTGAAGCCACTGCTGGGCGACAATGACGTTTCCGTCCGTCGCGCCGCCGTCGAAAGCCTGGTGGTCATCGGCGGCCAGCAAACGCTCGAACCGCTCACCCATTCTTTGACCGATGGGGACGGCGATGTGCAACGTTTGGCGGCGAATGGCCTCGTGAATTTCTACGTGCCCGGCTATTATCAGGGCGGGTGGCGCGGCCGGCTAAAGCGCGGTTCCGAAGGGATTCTCGACCGCTTTCGCGGCGCCGAAGAACCAGTTGCGCCGGCGTACGTGACGGCGCGGCCCGAGATCATCGCCGCGCTCGGGAAGGTAACGGCTGAATCGGCGTCGATGGACGGGCGCATGGCGGCGGCGCGGGCGTTGGGCGTCCTGCGCGGGCGCGAGGCGAGCGATCAACTGCTGGCCGCGCTGGCCACCAAAAACACCGGCGTTCTTTACGAAGTGCTGACCGCGTTTGAAAAGATCCGTAACCCGGACGTGGCACCAAGGCTGTTCTACATGCTGCGCGATCCGGACGAAAAAGTGCAGTTGGCCGCCATCCAGACGGTTTCCCTGCTCGGCAACCGGGAGGCGAACGCGCCGCTGCGCGAGGCTTGGGAGCGTACGAAGAGCGACAAGGTACGCCGTGCTCTGCTGGAGGCGATGGCAATGTTGCCGGACGAAGCCAACCGGCCGCTCTTTGAAAAATACCTGTTGGACCCCGACGAAGGCTTGCGCGCCGGGGCGGCGGAGGGCCTAGGGCGCCTAGGCAAGCCCGAGGACCGTCCGCGCATGGAGACACTTTGGGAAGGCGAGCGTAAAATGCGCCCGCGCCTGTCGCTTGCCTTCGCAATGGTGGCTCTTGGGCAGCGGGAAATCGGCGAATTGAGCCCTTTGCAGTATCTCATCAACACGCTGAACCACAAGGCCTGGCAGGGTGTGGCGCAAGGCTTTCTGAAGGACTTGGCGCCGGAACCGGTAGTGCGGTTTTCACTCCATAACGCACTGTTGCAGGGGAGCCGGCTGGAGAAACTGGCCCTGGCGGAGATCCTGGGCGAGCGCGGCGGCAAGGACTCAGTGGAGCCGCTGGAAACGCTCGCCAAGGATAGCGACGCCGAAGTGGCCACCGAATCGTTGCGCGCGCTTCGGCTGCTGCGCACCCGTCTGCCGTAGGTTAATTCGACCGCGCCGCGAAGGCTCGCGCGTCGTCCATTTCGTCAATAAACTCCGGAAGTTCGCCCACGCCCGCATACTGCCGGGGCACCACAAACATATTCACCGGACTCAGGAACAATAGGGAATGGGCGACCAGTTCGATCTCTGTGCGTTCGGCCAGCGGAAACCGGCGCAGCCCCACCTGGGTAATGTGGCAAATGGAGTAGCCGAGTTCCACCAGATTCGGCGCGTCCATGTTTGCAACCGTACCTCTGTATCGCGCGTTCTGCCGTTCCTCCGCCGTCAGCGCGGCAGCCACCGGCATGCGTCCGGATTCCAGTGCGTCCAACAACGTCTGGCGGCTCGGAAGCCGTCTTTCCATCGCCAGCGACAACATGTACATGGCCGGCGAATCGTCGGTGGGTATCACAATCCGTCCGCTATGGTGACCAATCTCGCGGCCGCGGCCCAGGCGCGGCCGGCGTACCAGCAGCGGCAGGCTCCGGTCCCGCACCCATTCCTGCATCACGGCGTGCCAGGCGAGCGCGTCCTGCCCCGTGATACAGGGACGGGCTGGCGACTCCCGCCAATTCGACGCCAGGCGGCGCAGCGCCACCCGGCTGTACTCGTCTAATCCGTTAAATCTTGCCAATGGCATCGTGTTGGCCCTCTCTTACAGAGTGGGCGGCACAAGAGTTTTTTCTCACGCTGGCGGGAGTTTCCTAGAGTACGGAAAAACAGAAGAGGCGGGGAATGTTTAATCCTGTGAACGGGTCGCGTAGTGGACGCTTCCCGCGTCCCGAAGCCTTTCCGCGGCCGTTTCGGCGGTGATGTCCCGTTGCGGCTGAGCGAGCATCTCATAGCCCACCAAAAATTTGCGCACAGTGGCGGAACGAAGCAGCGGCGGATAAAAATGCATATGAAAATGCCATCCGGGACGCGCCGGGCCGTTCACCGGAGATTGGTGAAGCCCGAAAGAGTATGGAAACGGCGTCTCGAACAGGTTGTCGTAACGGATGGTGAGTTCACGCAGAACGCTGGCCAGCGCCTGGTCCTCCTCGGCTGTCTGCTCGTTGATGGCGCCGTAGTGGCGTCTCGGCAGCACCATGGTTTCAAACGGCCACACCGCCCAGAACGGCACCAGCGCCACAAAGTGCTCATTCGCGCAGACAATGCGTTCGCCGCTGGCCGTTTCTTCGGCCAGCGCGTCGGCGAGCAGCGACCGGCCCGTGGCGTTCCAGTGCTCTTCCTGCGCTTCCGTTTCCACCGCAATCTCATCCGGAATCGTCTGGTTCGCCCAGATCTGCCCATGCGGATGCGGGTTGCTGGCGCCCATCATGGCGCCCCGGTTTTCAATCACCTGAATACTTCGAATCCACGGCGTTCGCGCCAGCGCCACGCACTCCTCGCGCCACAGGCCAATCACGCTCGCAATCTGCTCCACACTCATCCGGCTCATCGTCAGGCTGTGGTCCGGCGAATAGCACAGCACACGGCAGATCCCGGCCTCCGGCACGGCCCGAAGCAGCGAACCGGAGGGCGCCGGCGCCGGCCGCGGATCGGGCAGCAGTGCCGCGAAGTCGTTTTCGAAGGCGAAGGTTGACGCGTAGTTGGGGTTACTCTCCCCATTCGCGCGCGGGTTGCCGGGGCACAGGTAGCACGCCGGGTCGTACACGGTCTCGCTCGGTTTTGCCGGCGGCTCCTGCTGGCCTTGCCAGGGGCGCAGGTTACGGTGGGGCGAAACAAGCACCCAGCGTTTGTTGAGCGGGTTCCAGCGGCGGTGTACACCGCTCACGCCGGTATCTCCGACGCTCCGGCGGACGGGCGCGTTATGAAGATGTGCGGTGGAATCCCCGTGGCAGCGCGGTAGCCGGCGGTGAGTTGTTCCACAATTTCCGGCGCGTGGTCCGCCGCCACTAAATTAATGGTGCACCCGCCGAAGCCGCCTCCCGTCATGCGCGCGCCATGAACGCCGGGCAGTTTGCTGGCGATCTCCACCATCGTATCGAGTTCCTGGCAACTCACTTCGTAGTCCGTCTTCAGGCTCTCGTGGGAGGCATACATCGCAGTACCCGCCTTGGTCATGTCCCCGGCCAGCAAGGCGTCTGCAAATGCAATCACGCGGCTGTTCTCGGTCATCACGTGCCGCGCGCATAGCAATTCCCGGCCCGTCAAAGAGCTGTAGTCCACATCGCGAAGGAACGGCACGCCCAGCCTCGCGGCGGCCGATTCACAAGCGGCGCGCCGCTCGTTGTAGGCGCTCGCCGCCAACTCATGCTTCACCATGGTATTTGCAATCACCAGCCGGACTTCGCCGGGCAGTGGAACAGCTTTGTAGGACAGATCCCGGCAATCGATCCGCAGCGCGCAACCGTCTTCGCCCAGGCAACTGGCGAACGGATCCATAATCCCGCACTGCATCCCCGTGAACTCGTTTTCGGCCCGTTGGCAAAGCCGCGCGATCTCAGTACGCGGAAGTGTGCCGCCGCCAAGCGCGAACGCAGTGGATACGGTGAGCGCGGCAGAGGAACTCAGCCCGCCGCCAATGGGCACATCGGTGGCGATCAGCAGATCCGCCCCCACCTCCAATTGGAGCAACGCAGCCACACCCGTGATGAAGTCGGTCCAATTGCCGGCCGGCTGCCGGTGGCCCAGCGGCACGTCCAGCGTCTCCGGCAGCGAAAGCGAAGCCGCGCGCAGCCGCCGGTCCTCCCGCGGCGCAACGGCAACATAGGTCGCCCGGTCGATCGCCGCCGGAAAAACAAACCCGCCGTTATAGTCGGTGTGTTCCCCAATCAGGTTCACGCGCCCCGGCGCCCGGAACAGCCGCGCGGAACGGCTATAGCGCCGCTCAAACTCCCTTGCAAGCTGGGCTGGCAGCGAACTCAAGCCGTTTTCCCCATCCTGGCCAACACATGGAAAACAACACCCGTGACGGCGATGGCGCTGCCCCAGCCAATATTCATCGACGCTGCTCGTCCGTCACTCATCAACCCATACACCACCAGTTGCGCGCCGATGGCGAGCAGCAAGCGGCCAATCACAATACGTAGATCCAGTGCCATATTCGTTTACCAGAAATAAAGATTCACCGCGCCCACCGCCGCCAGAATTCCCGCCGCCACCACCTCCGGACGCCACCCGCGCCCCTCCGCCTTTGGCTTGTCGGTCAGCGAATAGACCAGGCCTCGCAGTTCTTCATCTGGCCGCGGCCGGGTAATCAGGCTGATGAGCAGCGTAGCCGCAAAGCAAACGGAAAACGCCCAGATAGCCGTCCAGAAGTTCTGCGCCATCTCGCTGGGATAGCGGGTCACAATCCCCAGCCAGCCGCCCTTCAGGCCGGGGACCGAATGCGCCGGCAGCGTCAGCGCGTGGTGCAGCGCGGCGCTGATCGTGCCCAGCAAAAGCCCGCAGAAGGCGCCGTGCCCGGTGGCCCGTTTCCAGAACATGCCCAGCAGGAAGGTGGCAAATAACGGCGCGTTCACAAAGGCGAACACCAGTTGCAGCAGGTCCATGATGTTGTTGAACCGGACGGCCGCGTAAGCCGCCAGCACCGACGCTCCAATACCCGCCACAGTCGTCAGCCGCCCCACTTTCAGGTAGTGCGAATCGGAGGCGTTCGGCCGGATATAGGCGCCATAGATGTCGTAGGTGAACACCGTGTTGAACGCCGTCACATTGCCCGCCATTCCGCTCATGAAGGAGGCCATCAGTGCCGTTAGCCCCAGCCCCAGCAACCCTGGCGGGAAATAATGCGCCAGCATCATTGGGATGGTCATGTCGTAGTTCAGCGTGCCGTCCGGTTTCGCCGGCAGCTTGAACGCCGCATCCCCGCCCAGCGTAAGCGCGATGGCAATCAGCCCCGGCACAATCACCAGAAACGGAAAGACCATCTTCGGAAGCGCCGCGATTAGCGGGGTCCGCCGCGCCGCGTCCATCGATTCAGCTGCCATCGCGCGTTGCACCACCAGGAAATCCGTGCACCAGTAGCCGAAGCTCAGAACGAACCCCAGACCCATCGCCAGGCCAATCCACTCGATGCCCATTGGGTTCTGTGACGGGTCCCCGGTGTGCCGCCACAATTGGGTATACGTACCGGCAGCGAAGCCCTGTTTCACCGCTACGCCGTTCAACCGCTCCACCAGCCCGCCCCAGCCGCCCACGTCCTGCAATCCGGCAATCACTAGCGGCAGAAAACCCGCCACAATCAGGAAGAACTGAAGCACTTCGTTGTAAATGGCCGAGGTTAGCCCGCCAAAGAAAATGTAGACCAGTACAATCAGCGCCGCCACCAGCACCGAAGCGTCAAAGTTCCAGCCCAGCAGCGCGCTCAACAGCAGTCCCAGCGCGTACAGCGAAACCCCGGAACTGAAAATCGTCATCGCCGCGAACGAAAGCGCGTTCAATCCGCGCGTCTTTTCGTCGAACCGGAGCAGCAGATACTCAGGGACGCTCCGTGCCTTCGAACCGTAATAAAACGGCATCATGAACACACCTACAAACAGCATGGCGGGCACGGCGCCTACCCAGTAAAAATGGCTCGTCATGATGCCGTACTTGGCTCCGCTCGCGGCCATCCCCATCACTTCCTGCGCCCCCAAATTGGCCGATAAAAACGCGAGCCCGGCAATCCAGGCCGGCACGCCGTGTCCGGAGTGGAAGAAGTCGTCGCTGGTCTTGGTCTTCTCTTTCAGTATCCAGCCGATGCCCAACACGAACAGCGTGTAGGTCAACAGGATGGAGTAGTCGATTGGTGCGAGATCGAGTCGGCCCATGATAAATGTTAAACGCTTACAGTATCAGATTTTCGCAAGTTCCAGCGTCGCGTCGTAAACCACCTGATGCCCGGGGGCCAGCACAACAATGCCCGTGTCGCGATCCTTCCATAGCGTTTTGTTCAACGGATCGCCAATATTGAACTGCGGTTCCAGCACAATAAAAGCCTTATCAGGTGGGGCATAACACTGGTACGCCTTCACCGCCGGGGAGGCGCTGGTAATGCGGATGGCGTAGTGGGAGGCGGGGTCGTGAATCTCCGCCGTTACCGCGTCGTTGGCTTCGCGCATCAGGTCCAGAAAGCAATCGTCCAGAAACTGGTCTCCCATAGCTCGCGGCTGCCGGAAGTCGAACTTCGAACCCGTCGTGGGTTGCGTCACGCCGGTCGGAAACACGTTGTCGTAGTTGTCCACCAGCGCCAGCGTGTTGGCAGGAATCTTCAGCTTCGCCTGTTTGCGGTCTCCGGAGGGAATGTTGAAATACGGGTGCCAGCCGATGCCTATTGGGCATGGTTCCGTCCCGGTGTTGATGGCGGTGACTTTCAGTACGAAGCTCTTCGTAGTTAGCGAAGCGTGGAACTGCAGCTTTACCTTGCCCGGCCACTCGTCTCCAAACGCCTTTTCCCACACAGCCTCCAGTGTCGCGCCGTTCCCGTCGGCGTTCTGGCGAGTAATGGTGGTTGGCTGGTCGAGTATCAGCCCGTGCATCGCGTTCGGCTCCGCCGTGGGCAACTTGCCCTTCCAATTGGCGGGCAGCTTGATCGTCTTCCCCGCGGCGGTAGTCTCAATCGTGCGCGCTTTCGCGTCGAACTTCCCGCGAATCCGATTCGCGTATGGCGCCAGAATCGCTCCGCCGTTCTTGAACGATTCGTTACCCCGGAAATCCGCTTCCCCGCCATTCATCAGCTTTGCGCCTTCGCCCAGCGAGGGCGCCGTGAAGAGGTTCGTCACCCCTTTGCCCGGCAGGTAGGCCCGCAGTTGCCAAGTGTTGAAACCACGCCCGGGCAGTATCTCCGCTTCCAGCAACATCGGTGCGTCGCCTTCCGGCGCGGCGGCTCGCTTTAAGGTGATCGCCCTCTGCCCGCCGAGTGTCTCAGCATTCTCATGGATGGAGAACGCCGGCTCTTTCGGTGCGCTCGTGCAGGAGGCGAGCGCGAACGGCACGGCGGCGAGCATTTCACGGCGGGTGGGCTTGGTCGACATGGTTAGGGTGTATCTTATCTCGATGGCCAGCGAAAAAGCAGCAGCGGAGAAACTGGATGAACTCTACGAGTTCGACCGCGAGCCAGTCTCCAGCGACCGTTTGTTGGGTTTTGGATACTTCCTGGGTTCCTTCGCGGGCGAACACGTCGCGGCCACGGAGTTCGTCATTGGCGCCATGTTTGTCAGTTGGGGCGCCACGGTGCAGGATATTTTCATTGGTCTGGCGTTGGGGAATCTGCTGGCCGTGCTCACCTGGACGCTCCTCTGCGCTCCGGTCGCCGTCGACACGCGGCTAACTCTCTACTGGTATCTCCGCCGCATTGGCGGTCCGGTGATGACGCTGATCTACAACCTCATCAACGCGGCACTGTTCTGCGTGCTGGCCGGCTGCATGATCACCGTCTCCGCCTCGGCCGTGCGCATCCCATTTGGCATCCCCGCGCAGGTGGACTGGTACCCTTCCGATTGGCGCTTCGTGCTGGTGGTGCTGCTGGTAGGCGCGGTGGTGGTGGCGCTGGCCACTCTCGGCTTTAAGAGCGTCGCGACATTCTCCGCCGTCTGTTCCCCGTGGATGTTCCTCATGTTCATCGCCGGGGCCGTGGTCATGCTGCCCGTCCTTGCGCAGGCCGCCGGAACGGATTCGTTTCTCGATATGTGCGCGCGTGTCGTCTGGACCGGGAAAACACCGGACGGCTCTCCGCCCATGGGATTTTGGAAGGTATCGGCCTTTGCCTGGATCTGCAACCTCGCCATGCACGGCGGGCTTAGCGATATGGCGCTGTTCCGATACGCCCGCAAGCCGTCCTATGGCCTGGCCTCCATCGCCGGCATGTTCCTTGGCCACTACCTCGCCTGGATCTGCGCGGGCCTCATGGGCGCCGGCGCGGCCATCCTCATCGGCGCTCCGTTGGCCACGCTCGACCCCGGCGGCGTCGCCTATCGCGCATTGGGCTGGGCCGGCGTTGTCGCCGTCATCGCCGCCGGCTGGACAACGTCCAACCCCACTCTCTATCGCGCCGGCCTCGCCCTCCAGTCCATCACTCCCAACTGGTCCAGAGCCAAGGTCACCATCGCCGCGGGCATCGTCACCACCGCCATCGCCTGCTTCCCCTTCGTGTTCACGCGGCTATTGGATTTCGTCGGTCTCTACGGCCTGCTCCTGTGCCCAGCCGGTGCCATTGTTATCGCGGAACACTGGGTCTTCCCGCGCATCGGATACACGCAATATTGGGCGGCGCGGCGGGGAATGCGCCTGAACCTGCCCGCCCTATTCTCCTGGGCCGCGGCCGTTGGTCTGGCGCTGGTGTTGGAAACCACCGGCACGCTGCATCTTTTCTACCTCTTCGTCCCTGTCTACCTCTCCACCATGCTGCTCTACATCGCGCTCGCCGGCCTGGCGGGCGCGCGCGAACCCGCCGCCGCCTTCATCAATGAGGACGTCGCCCGTGGCGCCGCTCCCGTCGTCCCGTCCCCGTCGAAGCCGCTGCCAAAGGCCAGCGGCGCGCTTGCCTTGCTTGCCCTTGTGGCCTGCCTGGCGCTGCCGATACTGGTAGCCGCTGGCGGTGTGGATGGCTACGAGGAAAGGCTCGCGTCGATGAAAACCTGGCTGCTCGCCGCCACTCTCGTCTATTTCGCTGGCGGAATTGTCTTTTATAAAAATCGTGCGAGTTGAACCCATCATTCTGCGGTAAGCTCTCGTGAAGAGGTGTTAATCGTGCAGAAACAAGCCATTTGTCTCGCATTCGCCGCCTTGACCCACGTAGCCATCCTGTCAAGCCAAACCATGAACTCCGGTACTCTTCTGGGTACCGTCAAAGACCCGTCCGGCGCCGCCGTTCCCGGGGCCACCGTGCGCGTGCTGCGCGCTAATCCGCCCCTGGAGCGTCAGGCCACAACCGACGCCGAAGGAAACTACACCCTGCCGCTTCTCCCCGTCGGCGCCTATCAGGTGACCGTGGAAAAAACAGGCTTCCAAAAACAGGTTCGCAACGGCGTTGAACTATCCGCTTCGCAATCGTTGCGTGTCGATAGCACGCTCACTCTCGGTTCAGTCGCCGAACAGGTGGAAGTGTCCACCCGCATCGCCCAGGTGGATACCGCCACGGCCAACGTAGGCTCCACCATTTTCGGCAGCCAGGTTCAGGAGATCGCGCTCAACACGCGCAGCTTCACGCAGTTGATGACACTCCAGCCCGGCGTCAGTTCTCTGCAGGCACAGCAGCCCGGCTTTGGCTCCAACACCTCCGTCCCCTTCTCCTTCAACGGCGGCCAGACCGGCGCCAACAACTGGACACTCGACGGCGGCCGCAACATCGACACCTTCAACGGCAACAACCTCTCCATGGTCAACCTCGATGCCATCGCCGAAGTCCGCATTGAGCGCAACGCCTACTCCTCCGAGTACGGACGCAACGGCGGCGCGCAGGTCAACGTCGTCACCAAGTCCGGCACCAACGACCTGCATGGCACGCTCTTTGAGTTCTTCCGCAACGACAAACTCGACGCGCGCAATTTCTTCTCCCCCGTCAGGCCAAAGAACCGCTACAACAATTTCGGCGGCACCGTTGGCGGCGCGCTCGTCAAAAATAAACTCTTCTATTTCCTCTCCAACGAATACCGCCGCATTCAACAGAACACCGGCACGCGCACTACCACGGTTCCCACCGCGGCGCAGGTCAGCGGCAACTTCGCCGGCGGACGCGTGGTGAACAATCCCGCCACCGGCCAGCCATTCCCCGGCAACCAGATTCCCGCGAATCTCATTGACCGCAACGCCGTTTCCATCATCCAAACCTACTACCGCCAGCCCATCCCCGGCTTCCAGCAGGGCGCCCTGAACTTCAGTTCCACTGAGCCCGACGGCACACGCTACCGCTCCGCGCTCGGCCGGTTCGACTATAACTGGAAGCCGAACCTGCTGCTCTTCGGACGCTACAACATCGACTCCACGCGCCTCTTCTCTCCCTACGGCCTCTTCGCCGGCAACCCCATGCACGGCGTCGCCGATTCTGAGCAGTCCCACATCATTCGCGTCATGAATCTCTCCGCGAACTGGATCGCCTCGCCCAACGTCGTCAATCAAATCACCTCGGCCTTCTTCCACACGTCGCTCGCCATTTCCACCGGCCCGAACGCCTCCCGCGTGCGCGCCCCCGGCCTCGCCATTCCTCGCGTTTTCGATTCGGTCACCGCTTCCGGCGGCCTCATCCCCTCCATTTCGCTTGCCCAGGGCTACGCGGGAATCGACATCCGCTGGCCGCAAAACATCTCCGGCTACACCTGGGAACTCATCGATAACTTGAGCTGGAACACGGGCCGCCATTCGTTCAAAATGGGCGGCTCCATCGACAAAGAAAACAAGTCGCAGAATCAATCGAACCCCAACAATAACGGCACCTTCACGTTCAACGGATCGGCCAGCGGAGACGCGCTCGCCGACTTTCTGCTGGGCCGCGCCTTTCAATACACCGAAAACTCCGCGCATATTTTCGGCGTTTCCCGCTGGGTGAATCTGTCCGGCTATATCCAGGATCAGATTCGCGCCAGTTCACGGCTCTCGCTCACCCTCGGCGTCCGCTATGAGTTCTATCAGCCGGAAAAAGATACCGACGGCTTCTACTCCTTCTTCCTGCCCTCCCGTTTCGATCGCACCAAGGCGCCGCAGATTCTGCCCGCCAACGGCCAAATCGTTACCGGCACCGAAAACTACAGCAACGGTGTCGTGCTCGCCGGCAAAGACGGGCCCTTTGGCAACAGCGTCACCAACACCGTTTTCAATACCTTCGCCCCGCGCGGCGGCTTTTCCTACGCGCTCACCAAAGACAATTTGACCGTCGTCCGCGGCGGCTTCGGCATGTTCCACGACCGCTGGGCGCAAAACGTCTCCACGCTCCGGAACAACTTCCCATTCAACCAAAGCGCGTCTATCTTCACTACCACACTCTCCAATCCAGCCCAGGGTCAGCGCCGCTTCTTCCCCATCGCGCTCAGTAATTTTAACTCGCCGTGGAACATTCCCTACTACATGAAATGGTCGCTCGGCGTGCAGCGCCAACTCGCCGCCCAAATGCTGCTCGACGTAAGCTACGTCGGCTCCCGGGGCGCCGCGCTCGTCCGCAGCCGCGATATCAACCAACCCGTGGCCAGCGTTGCCGTCGCCAGCGGCCAACTCAACCCCAACGCCGCCCGGCCCTACCCGGGCTTCGCCGGCATCAACACGTTCGAAACATCGGGCAACTCCGTCTATCACTCGCTGCAAGTCTCCGGCAGCCGCCGTTTCTCCGCCGGTGTCGGCCTGCAGGCTTCCTACACCTTCAGCCGTTCGTTCGATAACAACGTCACGCCCATCAACTCCTACGCCGCCTCGCGCATGGAGCGGGCGCTTTCCGCCTTCGATCGCACACACGTTCTCGCCCTCAGCTACATCTACGAAATGCCCTTCTTCCGCGATTCGAAAGGAGTAACGCGCAAGGTGCTGCACGGCTGGCAACTTTCCGGCATCTCCCGGTTCGAATCAGGCACACCAGCCACTGTCACCATCCCGGCTGATCGCGCCGGCGTCGGCGGCGGCGCCCAGCGCCCGGATATCGTCGCACCCGTCACGCGCGATAAAACCATCGCCCGCTGGTTTAGCACCGCATCCTTCGCCAATCCGGCCCTCGGCACCTTTGGCAATGCCGGCCGCGGTCTGTTCCGCGCGCCAGGCATCAACAACTGGGATGTCTCGTTCATCAAACGATTCGAAGTCACCGAACGCGTCGCCATGCAGTTCCGCGGCGAGTTCTTCAATCTCTTCAATCACACCCAGTTCTCCGGCGTCAACACCTCCTTCGGCGCCGGCGCCTTCGGCCAGGTCACCTCCGCCCGCGACCCGCGCATCACGCAACTCGCCCTGCGGCTGCTCTTCTGATCAGTCCAGGTGGAAGACCTCTTCTATCCGCTGCATCTGTTCATCGGCTTTCCGTCCGGGAATGCCTTCAAAAAACTCCGCCATCTGCTCCTGCCACCGGCGGTTCACGCCGGTGGCAGCCATTTTGCGCAGCGCTTCATCGAAGTCCGGAGTCTCCAGATACCCGATCAGCAAACCGTCTTCCCGCAGGAAGAGTGAGTAGTTACACCAACCCGCCTCGCTCAACGCGTTCAACATCTCCGGCCACACATCCCGGTGGCGTTCCTTGTATTCTTCCAGCCTGTCCCGTTTCACCTGCAGATAAAAACAAACGCGCTGGTAGGCAATCGGGCTCTTGCGGTGTTTTTGCATTTCTTCTGAGAATCCGCTGGCCAGTATACCGGCCGGCAGCGCGAAAAGGCCAACCCCCAGCAGAACCGAAATCCCCGCCACCACTTTCCCCGCCGTCGTCACCGGAAATACGTCCCCATATCCCACGGTGGTCATCGTTACAATCCCCCACCACATCGCCGCCGGAATGCTCGAAAAAGCCACGGGCTGCGCGTCGTGCTCCACCGCATACATGAACGTGGAGGAGATCACCACCAGCGTCACCACCAGCACCAGCGACAGCAATAGCTCTTCCCGCCGCGACCGGAATACGCGGCCCAACAAGCCAATCGACGCATTGTACCGGCCGAACTTCAGCACCCGTATCAGCCGGAATATCCGTAGTAGCCGGAACACCACCGTGTTGGAATCGGCCAGCGGTGCCAGGTAGAACGGCGCCAGCGCCAACAGATCAATCACGCCCATCGCGCTCGTCATGTAGCGCAGCCGCCCCCGCCATGGCTGCGCGTACCGCGGGTTTTCCACGCATGTCCACACCCGCAGCGCATACTCCAGAGTGAAAAAATACACGCACCAGCGCTCCAGTTCGCTCAGCAGGTAGTCGTGCGCCGCCATGTCGGGCATCGATTGCAGCACCACCACAATCACGCTCGCTAGAATCAGAAAGACCAGAAAGACGTCAATCACGTGTTCCCACCGGTTGCTCTGTTCACCGGGTTCAAGCCACTCATAGACACGGGTGCGAAGGCTGCGCATTTGTTCCTAAGCTTACAAACAGGAGGCTTTTCATGGAAACGCTGTTCGCGTCCCCATCGCTTGCCGCCGGCTACGCCCGCTCGCGTCCGGAGGTCCACCCGCGTGTCATGCTCCGCGCGCGCCGCCTGCTTCATTTGGGCGAACGCATCGGCTGCGCCGTCGATGTCGGGTGCGGCGCCGGACTGTCCACGCGTCCGCTGGCCGAACTCGCCCGCGTTTCCCTCGGCGTTGAACCCCTGGAGCCCATGCTCGCCTGGACGCGCGAAGTGGCGCCCCATTCCTGCTTCGCCGTCGGACGCGCCGAGCAACTCCCCGTGGCTACCGGCATCGCGGACCTGATGACCGCCGCCGGCTCGTTGAACTACGCTGATCTCGACAGATTCTTCCCCGAAGCCCGCCGCGTCCTTCTCCCGTCCGGCGCGCTGGTTGTCTACGATTTTTCCGCCGGCAAGCGCATGGCGGACTCCCCTGCCCTCGAAGGTTGGTACGCCGCCTTCCGCCAGCGTTATCCATCGCCCCCTTCGTCCGCGCGCCCGTTATCCCCCGAACTCCTTGCCCCCCTCGCCCGCGGGTTCCGCCCGCTCGCGCACGAACACTTCGAAGAGCCGCTCCTGCTCCACCCGGACTTTTACGTCGACTACATGATGACCGAAACCGCCGTCGCCGCCGCCGTCCGCGCCGGCACCGATGAGGACTCCATCCGCCAATGGTGCCGCCAAACTGTCGCCCCCGTGTTCGGCGGCCGGCCGCGCACCGTACTCTTCACCGGCTACATCGCCTGCTTCATTCCGGAGTAGAATACCCGGCATGAGAAGACGCGACTTTTTCACCGGGGCCGCTTTGTGCGGCGCCGATGCGCTATTGGCCCAGGCACGGGAAAAGGCAAAACCGCTCCATCTGAAGATCACCGATCTCAAGACGTTCATCGTCAACCGCGGGGGCACTAACGGCGTCAATTACGTCTTCGTCAAAATCTATACCAACCAGGGCATCACCGGTCTCGGCGAAGGCTCCGTCACCAGCAAAGAGGCCACCATGGCCGTCGCCATCGAAGAGCACAAGCGCTATCTGGTCGGCCTCGATCCGGCCGATATCGAAATGCACTGGCAGGCCATGTACCGTTGGCCCCGCTGGCGTGGCGGACCCATTCTCAACTCCGCCATCAGCGCCGTCGAAATCGCTCTCTGGGACATCCTCGGTCAGGCGCTCGGCCAGCCCATTTGGAAACTCCTCGGCGGCAAGGCGCGCGAGCGCGTCCAGATGTACGTCCACGCCGGCGGCAACTCCCCGCAAGCCTACGCCCAATCCTGGCTGCAGGCGAAACAAGAAGGTTGGACCGGCTGCAAGGCCGCCTTCATCACCACGCAGGGCGACGTCATTGATCCGGTTCGTTCCGTCAACGAGGGCATTGCCAACCTCAAAGCCGTCCGCGCCGCCGTGGGCGACGATTTCCGCATCTGCATCGACCTCCATGGCAAAACAACCCCCACCATGGCCGCGGATTTCTGCCGCCGCGCCGAAGAGTTTCGCCCCTACTTTGTCGAAGAAGCAACCCAAATCGAGGACATCGAAGAACTCGCTCGCCTCCGCGCCTCCACGCGCATCCCGCTCGCCACCGGCGAACGCCTCTTCACCAAATACGGCTTCGCCCCCATCTGCCAGCGCCACCTGGTGGACTACGTGCAGCCCGACGTTGTCCACTGCGGCGGCATCCTGGAAATGAAGAAGATCGCCACCATCGCCGAGGCCTTCCGCATCGAACTCGCGCCGCACAATCCCCAGAGCGAAGTCAGTACCCTCGCCTCCCTCCACGTCGATTTTTCCACCCCGAACTTCGCCATCCAGGAAATCACCCACCGCGGCAACGAACAGTATTGGAAAGACCTTTTCTACGGCGGCGGCATCCACTACGAAAAGGGGTTCGCCCTGCCGCCGGACCGGCCCGGCCTCGGTGTCGATCTTGACGAAAAGGTGGCCGCCCAGCGCCCCTACAAACCACACACCCGCCAGCAACTCCGTTTCCCCGATGGCGGCATCGCCGATCACTAACCGCCGGTATAAACTGGCGGAATGAACCGCCGACAGTTTATGGGCGCGCTCGCAGCGGCCTCCGTCGCCCCCGCCGCGGCCCGCAAGCCGAATATCGTGCTCATTCTTGCTGACGATCTTGGCGTCGGCGATCTCGGCTGCTACGGCCAGAAAACGCTCCAAACTCCGAACATCGACCGCTTGGCCGCCGAAGGAATACGTTTCACCAGCGCCTACTCCGGCGCCGCCGTTTGCGCGCCTTCGCGCTGCACGCTCATGACCGGTTATCACCTGGGCCACGCCACCGTCCGCAACAACTGGGAGGTCTACCCGGAAGGCCAGCACCCTCTCGCCACTCGCGATGTCACGGTTGCCCAGGTGCTGCGCCAGGCCGGCTACAAGACCGGCATTTGCGGCAAGTGGGGCCTTGGCGGTCCAGGCTCCGGCAGCACGCCTATCGATAAGGGCTTCGACTTTTTCTACGGCTACAACTGCCAGCGCCACGCCCACCGTTTCTATGTCGATTACCTCTGGCGGAACACCACCCGCGAACCCATCGCGCAAAGCCCCGCCCGGCGCATCAACGCCCACACCCTCATCGAACAGGAAAGCCTTCGTTTCATCCGCGACAACCGCCAACAGCCCTTTTTTCTCTTCTGCGCCTGGACCGTGCCGCACGGCCCCTTCGGCCTTTTCAACGTGCCCAACGTCGACAAATACAAAGACACCGGCTGGAAAGACGAAGCGAAGGTATACGCCACGCTCGTCGACAGCCTAGATGCCAGCGTCGGCCGCCTGCTCGCCCTGCTGAAAGAACTCAACCTGGAACGCGACACGCTGGTGCTCTTCGCCAGCGACAACGGCCCCGGCGGCGGCCCCGCCAATAACGCCCGCTTCGGCAGCCAGATGGGCCTGCGCGATGTCAAAGGATCGCTCCGCGAAGGCGGCATCCGCGTGCCGCTGATCGCCCGCTGGCCCGGCAAAGTGCCCGCCGGGAAAGTCAGCGGCTACGCCACCGCCTTCTGGGATTTTCTACCCACCGCCGCCGCCGTCGCCGGCGCCGCCGCGCCCCCCGGCATCGACGGGCTGTCCATCCTCCCCGCCCTCCTCGGCAAGAAGCAAAAACCCCGGCCCTATCTCTATTGGGAAATTCTCACGCCCAACAAGCTAACCCGCGCCGTTCGCATGGACCAGTGGAAGGCTTACCAGTCCGCTGCCGGCGCGCCCATTGAGCTCTACCACCTGCCCACGGACCCGGCGGAAGCCAACAACGTCGCCGCCGCGAACCCGGCCGTCGTCCAAAAAATCGAACGAATTCTCGCCACCGCGCGCACGGAGGCCGCCACCCCGCCCGCCGACCCGCGCATCTGGGACAAGTACCGCGAAGACAACAAAAAACTCGACACCCTTCTCGGCTTCCCCAGCGCCTGAGCCTCCGAAAACTACCGGGAAGGCGGACCTCTCTGCTAGCTTGGTATTTCGGATGATTTCCTTTTCCAACATCAACAAACAGTACGGAAAGCAGCTTGTTTTCGTCGATGCGTCTTTCCAGTTGAACCCGGGCGAGAAAGTGGGTCTGGTGGGCCCGAACGGCGCCGGAAAGACCACGCTCTTCCGCATGGTGGTCGGCGAAGAGGCCCCCGACGATGGCGACGTCTCCGTCCCCAAAAAGACCACTGTCGGCTATTTCCGCCAGGATGTGGAGGAGATGCAGGGCCGTACCGTTCTCGATGAAGCCATCGCCGGCAGCGGCCGCGTCGGGGACCTGCACCATGAGTTGGAAGCCTTGCAAAAGGCCCTCGAAGACCCGGCCCGCGCCGATGAAATGGAGAAAATCCTCGACCGCTTCGGCCATGTGCAGGAGGAGTACGAGCACCTCGACGGCTATTCCCTGGAAGCCCAGGCGCGCGAAGTCCTCCATGGCCTCGGGTTCAAGGACGATCAGATCGATGGCGACGTGGGCGCCTTGTCGGGCGGTTGGAAAATGCGCGTCGCCCTGGCCCGCGTCCTGCTCGGACGGCCTGACGTGCTGCTGATGGACGAACCGACAAACCACCTCGATCTGGAATCCATCATCTGGCTCGAACAGTTCCTCCGTAACTATACCGGCGCGCTGCTGATGACTTCGCACGACCGTGAGTTCATGAACCGCCTCGTCTCCCGCATCGCTGAAATCGATGCCGGCGAAATCATCGCCTACTCCGGCAACTACGATTTCTACGAGCGCGAACGCGCCATCCGCGAAACCAATCAGCAAGCGGCCTTCGCGCGCCAGCAGGCCATGCTTGCCAAGGAACAGCGCTTCATCGATCGCTTCCGTACCCACGCCGCCAAGGCCGCCCAGGTGCAGAGCCGCATCAAGGCGCTCGACAAAGTAGAAAAGATCGAATTGCCCAAGCGTCGCACGGTGGTGAAGTTTGACTTCCGCGTCCCCCCGCGCTCCGGCGATCAGGTGGTTGTCATGGAGGACCTGAAAAAGGCCTACGGCAGCCGTGTCATCTACGACGGCTTCAGCCTCACCGTTCGCCGCGGCGAGCGTTGGGCCGTTATGGGCCGCAACGGCGCCGGAAAAAGCACGCTGCTGAAAATGATCGCCGGCGCCACGTCTCCCGATAGCGGCACCGTTCGCCTCGGCGCCAGCCTTTCCATGGGCTATTTCGCGCAGCAATCGCTCGACGTTCTGGACGCCGATCTTACCGTCATTGAGCAATTACAGCGCGACTTTCCCAAGGATGGACTCGGCTCGCTCCGCTCCCTCGCCGGCGCCTTCCAGTTTTCCGGCGAAGATGTCGACAAGCGCATCCGCATGTTGTCCGGTGGCGAAAAAAGCCGCCTCGCCATGGCCCGCATGCTCTACAATCCGCCGAATTTCCTCGTTCTCGACGAACCCACCAATCACCTCGACCTGGCCACCAAAGAAATGCTCGTCGAAGCCTTGAAGGAGTTCGAGGGCACCATGATCTTCGTCTCCCACGACCGTATGTTCCTCCGCGGCCTCGGCTCACGCGTGCTCGAACTCGGCGGCGAATCCGGCACCGAAAAGGAACCCCGCGTTTACCTCGGGCCCTATGAAGAATACGTGCAGTCGCTCGGCCATGAGGCGCCGGGCATTTACTCATAATTTTTCGCATTCCACGAAACTTTTGTCCGCCATCTTCGTAGCAGTTGTGTGAACAACCTGCTCTCCGACCTGCGATACGCGCTGCGAATGCTGCGCAATAGTCCGCTGTTTGCTTCCGTGGCTATCCTCTCGCTTGCGCTCGGCATCGGGGCCAATACCGCCATCTTCACGCTTCTGGACCAGATTCTGCTCCGCCAGTTGCCGGTCAAGGATCCCGCCAGCCTCGTCATGCTCTACCAGCGCGGCCCCCACAACGGCAGCAACATGGGCGACCGTATGCAGTCCTACCCCATCTATCAGGACTGGCAAACCAAAGCCGCGCCCCTCGCCGAAGTCCTCTGCCGCCGCCTCATCTCCACCTCGTTAAGCGTCGATAATCAGACCGAACGCGTCGACGCGGAAATGGTTTCGGGCAACTATTTCACCATGCTCGGCGTTGGCGCCGCCGCCGGACGCGTCCTGAATTCCGCTGAAGACGATCGTGTCTACCAGGGTCATCCCGTGGTCGTCCTCAGCCATGGCTACTGGGTCAACCGGTTCAACAAGGACCCTCGCATAGTCGGCCGCAAGATTCTGGTCAACAACTATCCCATGACCGTCGTCGGCGTCTCCGCCGAAGGCTTCGCCGGGCTCGATCCGGCCCGTTCGCCCCAAATCCGCGTGCCCATTCTAATGAAAGCCGCCCTCGTCCCCGAGTGGAGTTGGCTGGAGATGAGCGATCGCCGCACACGCTGGGTGCAGGTCTTCGCCCGGTTAAAGCCGGGCTTCACCGCGGAATCGGCCGAGGCTCCGCTTCAGGTCCTCTACCGCCAGATCCGCGAATTTGAAGCCTCTGAGCCAAAAGCCCGCAACTGGTCGAAGTACGCGCGGGACCGCTTCCTGCAGGGAACCATCCACGTCGAACGCGCTGATACCGGTTACTCGGGGCTGCGCAATAACTTCTCCAAGGCGCTCGTTGTCCTCATGTGCATGGTGGGCCTCGTGCTCCTCATCGCTTGTGCCAACGTCGCTAACTTACTCATCGCCCGCGCCTTTGCGCGTCAAAAGGAAATCGCCGTCCGCTTGTCCATCGGCGCCACCCGCGGCCAGTTAGTCCGGCAGTTACTCGTCGAAAGCCTGTTGCTCTCCCTTCTCGGCGGCGCCGCCGGTGTCGCCCTGGCCATCGCCATGACGCGCGGCCTCCTCGCCCTCGTCCCGGCGGAGGGCAACCCTCTCTTGATCACTCCGGAGCCCGACCTCCGCATTCTCGCCTTCACCCTCGGGCTGACCCTCCTCACCGGACTCCTCTTCGGCCTGCTGCCGGCCCTCAAGGCCAGCCGCCCCGATCTTTGGTCCACATTGAAAGACACCGTCGGCGCCGTCGCTGGCGCGGGCGGCGGCCTCTACTTACGGAAAGGTCTTGTCGCCGCGCAGGTTTCACTTAGCTTCTTGTTACTCTTCGGCGCCGGACTGTTCGTCCGCAGCTTACAGAACTTACAACAAACAAACACGGGTTTCCGCGATATCGATAACTTAGTCACCTTCCAGGTATCCCCGGCCCTCAATGGCTATGACACCCCTCGCACCGTCCAGTTCTACCGCGACCTGTTGGATCGTCTGCGCGCCGTACCCGGCGTCAAATCCGCGGCCCTCGCCTCCGTCCCCCTCCTCCATGGCTTTGAATGGGACAGCAGCCTCTCCGTGGAGGGCCACCAGGCCAAAGACGGCGAAGACATGCAGGGTTACATGAACTCACTCTCGCCAGGATACTTCGACACCATGGGAATCGCCGTCCTGGAGGGTCGCGATTTCGACTTGCGCGACATCAAGGAAGAGCCGCGGGTGGCAATCGTCAACCGCCGTTTCGCCGAGCATTACTTCGGAGAAAAAAGCGCCGTCGGCCGCCATCTGGGCCGCGGCAACGCGCCGGGAACCAAGCTCGATATTGAAATCATCGGCGTGGTGGCGAATACACTCTACGAAGGGCCCAAGGAAGGCATCCGCCGCCAGGTGTTTGTGCCGAACTGGGGAAAGGGAGGAGTGGCCTTTTACGTGCGCGCCGCCTTGGGTTCGGAATCGGTCTATGGCGCCGCCCGCGCCGCGGTGAAGGGATTGGACGCCGCCATGCCCGTCTATGAAATGAAGACCCTGGGAGACCAGTTGGACCAGACGCTGCTCACCGAGCGGCTGATTGCCCTCCTTTCCGCCGGCTTCGGCTTGCTGGCCACGTTGTTGGCGGCCGTCGGTTTGTACGGTGTTATGGCGTTCGTAGTCGCGCGCCGCACCAAGGAGTTGGGCGTGCGCATCGCGCTAGGCGCCCAGCCTGGCCAGGTGCTTTGGCTGGTCATGCGCGAAGTGCTTGTTCTGTTGGGGCTGGGCCTTGCCGTTGGCGTTCCGGCGGCCATCGGCCTGGGGCAGTATGTCTCCGCCCAGCTATACGGCATCAAGGCGAACGATCCCTGGCTCGCCTTGGGTACTGTCGGCGTGTTGGCCTTGGTTTCGCTGGCCGCCGGGTTGATTCCGGCCCGCCGCGCCAGCCGCATTGATCCCATCCTGGCGCTACGGTTCGAATAGCAGGGCTTTCCCGCGGCGCCAGAATCGAATGCCGGCCCCGTCAGTTCGACGGGGCCGGTGCTGGCGCTGGCGCCGGGAAGAATGCCGGTGTTTCGATGGAGAGATCCCCGGTCACATTGTTGTATACGAAGAACACGATCGGCAGCGGCAGCCCGGTGAACCCCGGAAACCCCTGTGGCGGAGAGTATGTATAGACGGGGTTGAATCCGTCGGGATAACGCAACTCCCCGCACTTTGGATCGGTCGAGAACACACAACGCTTGTCCGCCAACTTCGTCGGCTGGAACGTCTTGGCGGCTTGGCTGACCAACGTGTCGGCCGCGTCCCGCAGTTTCTCCAAAGAACCTTTGAACTCGTCAAGCTTTTTGCCGCGATTCGGATCCGCGGGGTCCAGCGTCTTTCGATACGAGAAGGCCTCTTGGACCTTCTTTATCAACGGTTCCAGGGGCAGGAACGCGTCAGGACCGATCAGCAGGACGTAGTTGAGTTCCGGCCACTCCTTCTCCACATTGGCTTCAATCATCGAGAACGGCGCCTTAAACAAGCGGAAGGAAAGAGAGGCACCGGCGACGACCGCCGTGATGTCTTCGGCTTGGACATACCGGCGTAGGTGGTTTACCGCCCGCACCACCGCGGAGCCATAAGCGGCTTGCACCAATATGTCGGTGGTGTACTTCTTCGCCGCCTTATACTTCGGCGTCAGCTTCTCTTCAATCTTATCGATGATGTAATCCATCACCAATACCGTGCCCAGTTCCGCCAGCGTCGATTGCCGCTCCCCGCCGCTCTTCGACAGTGGCAAAGCGCGCACCGTCGCGCTCATGCCAAGGCTCCTTGCCACCTCGCTCATCAAGGCATCGTAAAGCGCCGGCAGCCGCCGGGTCACCAGCACCGTCATCACCGCCTGGTCCTGTATCGCTCCCCACTCACTCAGCGCCAGGCCATTGCTTCGCGCCGCCCGCGTGGCGAACTTGTCGGCCAGCCGCTGCAGTTCACTCATCGGTGTTCCCTGCGCCAGCAGGGCGTCGGTCCATTCCTGCAAGTCCGCCGCCGCGTCAAGGCGGATTTGACGCATCAACAGATCATCGGCCGTCGGCGTCAGGCCGAATGATGCCAGTTGATCCGGTGTGGGGAAGAAGTCCTCTTCCAATGCAAACGGCGTGTCGATGCTTAGCGATTTCAAATTCACCTGCCGCCACCGGTTCACCATCTGCGTCAGAACCGAGTTCACCAGCGCCGTGTTCCCGCTTTGCCGCGCCGCTTTGCCTTGCTTAATCAACGCGTCAATATCAGCCATCGCCGCCGTCAATTGCGCGAAATCACTCATCATCGACGGCGTCCCTGCGGCAACCGGATACGACACGACGAAGTCCGCCGCCACACTGCGCCCCGTCGCGCCATCGGTCCCCGTGATCCGGAATGCACCGCGAGTCGTGTTGGCGGGAATAATCGAGTTTCCGCTCACTACCGGTAAGCCTCCCGCCGTCGCCCCGTTCAGCCCCGCTATCGAGTAGGTCATGGCCGGCGCGGCAATCGCCACCCCATTGACGTCGGTCGCCAGCACTGAGAATGGGATCGGCGTATCGGCGGTGGTCAGCGTCCGGCTCAACTGCAAAAGCAGTCCATTGCCAGCCGAGACGGTCAGCGCAATCGCCGCCGGCGGGGCCAGCAGCGTTCCCCCGGCCGGCGCCTGCTGGATCACTTCGCCTTCCGGTACGGTGCTGGAAAACACATTGGTCACCGTCGCGGAGAAGCCAAGCGCGGAGAGTGCCGTCTGCGCGCTAGTCCGCGGCTGGCCAACCAGGTTGGGCACCAGTACCGGCGCCAGCCCCTTCGACACCACCAGGTTCACACCTTCTGTCTGCGCTACCGTCGCGCCCGCCGCCGGCGCCTGGCTGATCACGTTGCCAATCGCGCTTGAGTGATAAACCTGCTCCACCTCGCCCAGCGTTAGATTCGCCGCTGTGATGGCGGTTGTGGCCGCCGCCTGGCTCAAGCCAGTCACTCCCGGCACCGTAGTATTGGCGCTGACGCCTTGAATCGCCACGGTCTGAAAGGCCACCGCGCCACGGTTATCGGTGGCGGCGATCACAATCGCCACGCCCACCGGCTGACCGCTGATCACCATGTTTCCGGTTGTGGCATTGATGCTGGCGGTGTGGTACCCGCTGCCGGCCCCGCCAGCGATTCGATAGGTAACCGTATCGGCTGGATCCGGGTCAACCGCGCGAGCCGCGTACGTAATCGAAGTACCGATAATCATTGCCTTCGGCGGCACCGACGTGAATACTGGCTTCCGGTTGTTGGAAAGCGCGATCCGGACCGTGGCCGGATTCGAAGTCAGGCCTTGGCTTCTGGCGGAGTACGTAAAGCTGGTCTGCTCGCTGCCAATGAAACCCGGAGCATACGGGTCCGGGGGCTGCTGGTGGAAGACGTTGGTTCGGGGATCCGCGGTATGTCGGACATACGTGCGCGGCACCGAACCATCCGCGTTGAAATTCGAGCCCCAGTAGGCGTACTGATTGAACTGTCTGGGTGCCGAGCGCCACGGCGTGCCCGCCGCACCAGCCATGATATTGACAAACTCGCCCACGCCGGTCCACATCTCCCGGGTCCAGGCGACATTCGCCTGGCCATTGCCGCCAAGATCCGCGATCACCGGAACACAGCAGTGAATCGAAGCCAGCTGGTTCGCCCCGGGGACCGTGTAGGTGGTCTGCGTTTCGCCGTTGTCCGCCCGTAGTATCCAAATGTTGTTCATGTGGTACTGCAGCACCATGTCAACAATGCCATCGCCGTTAAGATCGTAAACTGGCATTGTCTGTCCAGGCACTTTGGCGAACGTATCTGTTCCGCTCTGGGGGATGTTTCGGACCCAGCGGACCTTTCCGGTGCGTGCTTCCAGGACATACAGTTCATTCCATGTGCCGAAGATGATTTCCGGCACTCCATCCCGGTCCACGTCAGCCGCGGACGCCTGCGAAGTGAAGTCCTGGTTACCTTCGTGCACCATTTGCCAAAGTAGCGTGCCATCCGGATTGAACGCCTTGAGATAGAGTTGCGAAGTGGTGGCGTCTCTGGCGTGGCTCTGCGTGATGATTTCCATCTCCGCGTCGCCGTCGATATCGAGCGGGAACGAGTATTGCGTCCATCGGCCGCCCGGAATGTCGACGCCATCGAACTGGCGCTTCACCGTTCCATTCAAATTCCACAGAGTACCTTGATATAGGATGTCGAGCGCGCCGTCATTGTCGATGTCGGCCACAACAGGCGCCGCGAACGAGGCCTGGCCCCATTGCGCATAGGAGTTGACGTTGTTCACAAAGGGCGGGTTCGAGTGATAGATCTGCCGCAGTGTGCCTGTTGCTCCGTCCAGCACGTGCACCGCCCGGCAAACCGGATTGGTGTACTGTGCGCCAATGATCGAACATGGTTTCGCGGCCCAGTTGGAGTACGTGCTTCCGAATAGGATCGACGGTGTCTCATTGGAACGGAGACGGGCAATCGTGAAGTTCGCCTTCTCTGTGGCGCCATAGGAAGGGAAGGAGAGTTCATCGCCCAGGTTTCCGAAGGACAGGCGATTGCTGATCCACTTCACGCGATAAAGTCCCGCCGCGGCTGGGTCGTACACAATCGCTGCCACCCGGTCGGAAGGCAGATTATACCACGAAAATGGATACCCTGGGGGGGCATCGACTGTGCACTTCACGCCCAGAAGAATTTCCACTTTCCCGTCGTCATCGATATCGGCAGCTGCAATCTGCACGCCTTGCCAGGCGCGTATCGCGCACTCTAAGCCTCCCGTTATTGGGAAGTTGCGGAAGATGCTGATGAGGCCCGTTCCAGTGTCGCCACGCGTAATCCAAAGTGCCTCCTGCCCATCGTGGTGAATCAATTCTGGCTTTCCATCGCCGGTAAAGTCAGCTACCGTGACGCGGCCGTTGGGATGATTCGAAGCAGAGGAGTAGTTTCCTGCCCGCTTCGCCAGCGTGATCGCGGGCCCCGCCGGCGCGAACGGCGGTGTATAGTTCAACGCGCCATCGCTCCCCAAACTCGCCGAACCTTTGTCGGGATCGGTTAGCCGGTTAGCGGTCATCGGGCTCGGGTTCGGGTTCAGATCGTTCAACAGCACTCCCGGCGCGGGCGCCGTCAGCGGTTGGCCAAGGCTCACCTCATAACGGTCATCGGTCGCCACCGGCGCGAGCACCGGCTTGACGGTCACCAGAAATTGCCCATAGCCAGTGAGTCCCCCCGGGTCGGTAACCCGCACCCGCACCGGAAAGTCTCCCGTCTGGGCACTCGTCGGAGTCCACGACAGTTGCCGCCCCGCAATCGTCATGCCGCCGGGACCGGACACCAACGCATACGTCAAAACGTCGCCAGGGTTCGGATCCTGCGCGCTGAGCTGTCTTGTAAACGCCACGCCCGTGCCCGTTGTCTCGTCCGGAAGCGCGTCGAACAGCGGCGCTCCGTTCGTATTCAGCACCGTGACGTTAAATGTCTTGGAGTCTGCGTTTCCATTGTTGTCCTGCACACGCACGTTGAACCCATATGGACCGCCAATCTGCGTCGCCGCCGGCGTCCATTGCACGCGCGGCGCCGGATTCATCTGCGCGCCGGCCGGGCCAGATAATAACGAATACGTCAGCGTGTCCTGCGGGTCCGGGTCCGTTGCCACAACCTGTAGCCGGAATGTGGTCCCAATCGCTACCGTCAGGTTCGGAATAGCGGAAAGCACCGGCGGCCCATTCGCCGGAACGGTGATCATAACCTCATCGGGCACACTGCTCAACTGGCCATCGCTCACCACCAAGCGCGCCCGATACTGTCCCGCGCGGTCCAGCGGCAGCGTCGGTTGCGCCGCCGCTGGGTTGGAAATCGCGGCACTGCTTCCGTCAGGCCTGTTGGTCAGCGTCCAGTTGTAGGATATCGGCTGGTTTTCCGGATCGCGCGATAGCGTGCCGTCCAGCGTAGCAATACTGTTCAATAGCTTCGTTTGGTCGGGGCCGGCGTTCGCCGTTGGGGGCTGGTTCGTGGGGCTGGGTGCGTTGACAATCAGGTTCGCCGTGGCTTGCTGCACGCCCGTCGCCACCGTGATCGTCCGCGGCCCCGCGGCCGCCCCTTGCGCTACGGTCACTTGCGCCGTCGCCGCCGTCGCGCTGGTCACCGTCACCCGCGCCAGTGTCCCCGCCGCCGCGCCATTCACCGCGATATCCGGCCCAAAATTGGCAGCGGTGGCGCCGTTAAGAAAGTTCGTGTATTGTCCGTTGATCGTCACCTTGGCCGTCGCTCCGGCGGTTACCGCGGTTGGTGTCAGTGTGATCGCGGCCGGCGGGTTAATCGTAAGTCGCGCCGTGGTGCGCCCCGCGAATGCCGTGCCGGTCTCCGTGGTTCCTGCTAACGCCACATTGTAGGCCGTCGGCGAGTTGACTGCCGTCCCGGCAAACCGGAAGTTCACCCTGCGCGCACTGCCGGAAACCGCGGTAATCGTATTCACCGTCGCCGTCATCGCCGGCCCCGTGCTCACCGGTGTCAGTGTAATCGTCACGCGCGAGGGAAGTATGGCCCCGGCCGGAAAACCGGTTCCCATCAGGTCGTGCGTGGTCACGCCGGGTTGCCCCGCGGACGGCGAAGGCGTGGCAGGCAGCGAGACCTGGACAGGCGTGCTTTGCGCCACAGCAGGCAGTTGCGTCGCGCCAATCGCCATTAGCGCGATAAGCAGGCCCTGCATTGTCGCGGCCCCTTTCATTCTCCGCCGCCGCGATGCCCAAAACGCTCCGCTCAGCATCAGCGCCAAAACGCCCCAAAAACTCGGCTCTGGCACGGCCGTCGGTGCATCCTGGAACTCCATCCGGATAATCGTCAGATCACCCGTCAATAGCCGGCTCCCTGTCGCCGGCAGCAGGCTGGCAGAAATCGTCGTCCCGGTCGGCGACACGAACCGGCCATCGAATAGCTCCAACGGCGTCGCAGCAATGGTCGCATTGAAGATGACGGAGGTGTACGCAACATCACTCGGCGCCTGTACCAGCGGGTTGAAGAACGAATCCAATAGGAAACCCGGACCAATGTCACCCAAATTGAGAATGACCGGCGCACTCGACTCCGGCGTTAACGTCAACGTCGAATTGAGAAACGTCAGCGACGAAACGGCGGGAAAGTCCGGCGCCAGACTGTAACTGCCCGTCACGTTCGCAAGGTTGATGGCATTGATCCCCGGCGAGCCTCCCGCGGGAATGAACTCATCGAACGAAAGAATGCCAATGTCGATTATGCCGGCGCGGGCCGGCGCGCTTGCGCCTATACAAGCAGCGAGAATTAGTGTTAGTGCGTGTTTGCCGATCATGGGTCCTCCGGACGCGCGCAAACGTGCTCACGCGGGCCTTCTATCCGCTAGGTTGCATTCGCGAATAAAATGCCTCAAAGATTCCGCCGGTTTAGTACTAGCCGGCGGTACTAGCCGGCGGCCCTAACCGTTCGACGGTACGCGAACTTCATCCGTGCGCGTTAACCGGTCGAATAGCCACGCCCGGCAAAACCGCAACAACCGGTCGGCCGTCGCCCGGGATACTCCCGCCAACTCGCCGGCCTCCGTCGTCGAACATCCAAGAAACGTCTTCATCTCCATCAGCGAAACGCCCTTCGGCTCTATCGTCCGCAACTCGTCCAACGCGCGGCAAATGTCGATCATCTGGTCGCTGCTCTCGACGTCCACAAAGTTAAGGTCGTCGCTCAACGGCACGCGCACGCCCCCTCCGCCCCTCTTGGCGCTGCCCCGGCTCCGCGCATATTCTCGCAGAATCATTCGCATCACCCAGGCGGCGAACGCGAAGAACTCCGATCGCTGGCGAAACTCTATCTGCCGCTTCTTCACCAGTGATAGATACAACTCATTCACCAGGCCTGTGGCCTGCAGTGTGTCCGCATGGCGCTCGCGCCTCATGAACGCCTCTGCCATCAAGTGCAGTTTCGGGTACACTTCCGGCAACAGCGCCTCCAGCGCGCCGTGTTCACCGCTCTGCCACGCTTGCAACAGTAGCGTGATGTCACCCGGTTCTGAACTTCCGTGAGGCATTTCGGCCAGTTGTTTTCACTTAGAACTGTAACAGTATACAATGCGACTTTTCCGCCATGACTGCTGGACCTGACCAATCCCGCCTGCGCTTTCTTTTCGAGCAACTCCTCGATTCCGGCTCCGAAGCCGCCCAGGACGCGGCCCTGCAATCCTTGGCCGGAACCGCCGACGCCCAATTCATTCCCGAACTCAGACGGCTCTTCCAAGCGGACCGCCAACTCGCCCTCCCCCTTCCCCAACCCTATCCCGCGCCCGAACCCCTCCCCGCCTTCGGCCCCTTTCAAGCTACCAAGATCCTCGGCCGCGGCGGCATGGGCACCGTCTATCTCGCCACTCGCGATGATGGACAGTTTCAACAAACCGTCGCCGTCAAAGCCGCCCTCACTCCCATCCTCGACCTCACCGGCAAAACCCAATTCCTCCGCGAACGCCAAATCCTCGCCGGCCTCCGGCACCCCGGCATCGCCTCCCTCGTCGATGGCGGCGTTACCCCCGATGGCACTCCCTTCCTCGCCATGGAGTTCATCGACGGCCTCCACCTCGATGCCTACTGCAACCAACACAGGCTCTCTATCCGCCACAGGCTCCTGCTCTTCCGCGAAGTTTGCGATGCCGTCGCCTTCGCCCACCGCAACCTCATCGTCCATCGCGACCTGAAACCCTCCAACATCCTCGTCACCGCCGACGGCAGACCCAAACTGCTCGACTTCGGCGCCGCCCGCATGATCTCCGACGACCTTACGCTCGGCCCCTCCATGATCACGCCCAGATACGCCAGTCCGGAGCAGTTGCGCAGGGAACCCATCACCACCGCCTCCGATGTCTATTCCCTCGGCATTGTCCTCGCCGAACTCGTCTCCGGCCGCTGGCCCTTCGGCGATCCCGCCTCCTCCCTGCAATCGCTGCGCCGCGCCGTCGAACCCGTCGATCCCGCCCCCCTCGACAAAGACCCCTCCGCCGAACATGCCGGCCGCTGCGACACGCCCCTCGCCCGATTCCGCCTTGAGCTTGCCGGCGATCTCAGCGCCATCGTCACCCGCGCCCTCGATCCACAACCGACACGCCGCTACCGCTCCATCGATGCATTCAACGAGGACCTCCGCCGATACCTCGCCGGTGAACCCGTCCTCGCACGCCCGCAAACTCGCAGCTATCGCCTGGCGAAGTTTCTCTCCCGCAACCGGCGCGAAGCAGTCGCGGTCTCTGTTGGACTCAGCCTCCTCCTCGCAATCGCCTTCCTCGGTGTCGATCAGTATCGCCGGCGCCTGCTCCGGTCCACTCAGTTGCGAGACTTGAACCGCGTCCTTCTGGGCGAGGTCTATCAGGAGGTTGGGCAACTCCCGGGCTCCGCCAAGGCCCGTGCTCTCGTTGCCACACACACGCAACACGCCCTCGATGCCCTGCTTGCCGAAAACCCAGCCGACGCCTCCGTTCGCGAATCACTCGCCACGGCTTATATCAGGTTGGCGGAGGTCCAGGGGGAGCCCTTCTCCCTCTCCCTCGGAGACACCGCCGGCGCCTTGGAAAGTTATCGCAATGCGGAGAAAATTTCCTCCAGCCATCCCGCCCTCTTGGTTCGCGCACGCATCGGTATCGCGGGCCTGCTCATTCGCGCCGGCGAATATATTCAGGCCGCCTCACTCATCCGCCAAACTCTCCCCTTGGCGGAGTCTCTCTGGCGCCAACATCCCCACGGCGCCGTCGTCAGCGGCCAACCCGTCGCCATCTTGTATTTCCGCCTTCACAAAGTCTTGGGCCATGCCCTCTTGCGCGAAGCCGACCGCCACTACGACGCCCGCCGCATGATGGATGCCCTCAAACAGAACGAACTCGCCGTTTCCGTCGCCGACGAGATCCAAAAGGCCGATCCGGCCCTGAACGATCTGGCGGGCAAACAAAGCCAGTATGTCGGCTTTGCCCATGAAATTCTGGCCCGGCGAAGTGGCGACTACAGCCGCTTCCAACTCTCCGTTCGAGCCCACCTCCGCGCGGCCGAAGGAGTTGCGCGGGATTTCGCAAAGTCAGGAAGCGGGCAGGATCGCCGCGACCTCGCCGACGCCTTTAGCTTTCTCGGAGCCGCCCGCATCCTCGCCCTCGACGACGCCGGCGCTACCCGTGACCTCGCCACCGCCGCCGCTCACTTCAATGCGCTTGCCTCAGCCGACCTCAACGCTCGTGAACTCGATCTCGACCTCGCCCTCGCCCACTTCTTTTGGGGCGAGGCTGAAATCGGCCTCGGCCGCCTGGATTCCGCCGCCAGACATCTGCGGAAGGCCGAATCTCTCGCACGCCTTCCGGCGAATCCAACAGACATCGATCGCGAAAAAGTCGAGCTCTTTGTGCGTGTCCATCAACAGTGGGCCCGGCTCCATCGTGTCCGCCGCAACTACGCCGCCGCACTGCAGTCCCTCACCGTCGCCGAGCAGGTAGGACGTGTCTGGAAGAAGTTGCCCGTCTGGGAAATGGAACGGATGAGCCGGAAAAGACACGTCCTACAGGCCGAACAGAATGGCCGCCGCGCAGATGCGGTCCCTCACGATTGGCTCCACTGAGTGTCAATCCGTGGCGTGGCGTCGTTTCCATCCGGATCACACTGCGTGCTCCGTCTAGGCGGTTGCTCCAACCTGACCCCGCGCCGTCGCGCTCGCGGCCATAGCCGCGGCGACGCGATCCCTGCACGCCGGGGACCTCCCTGATGCAGGAGCCACCTCGGGAGAGTCAACCGCGATAAATCCCCGCGCCGCCCCGCGCCCGTACTCGAAGTAAGTACACGACGGCGAGCGAATCCCGAACAAGCGGACGGCCCATCACGCTGGATATATCTTTCCTCGGCTCTATTGTTTTTGACATTTCGATGGAATCACAGCTCCAAGCGGTGGGCGATGTCCGCCGGCAGGGCATCCTGGCCCTATGGGCCGTCGCACGGCCCTGACTAAAACGCACGTATCTCCATCAAAAACACCTACGGCGCAACACCCCTCAAAAACCGAGCATTGCGCCGTAAATTGTCAAAAAATGATGCGGAGAGCGGGACTTGAACCCGCACTGTGCTACCCGATTGCACCTCAATCTCTCCATCCCACTCGGTCCCACGCGATCACAACAACCTACGGGCGTCTGGCCGGTCCTATCAAGCCCGATCAGGTGGGTTCGTTGGCACAATTGCGCCACAAAAGTCGGAGTCGATTGTGTTGGTGAGGGCGGGTGACGTACTCCGTGAGAACTATGGTGATCTGTTGGTCTCTCGCTACTGGTTGAAGCAGGCGAAGGGAATTGCGTTGGTTCGTTCGAACCGCGACGAAGGGCGACAGCCACTGGCGTTCGTTTCCCGGCCATTTGTTCTGTGCGGTTTGCCGGTTCGACGGCCGCCGGCAGATCAGTTTCTCTTTGAGCGCCGGAATGGAAGTTTCCTTCTCCAAATTACTGGGCACCCGCAATTCGGACGGCCGTTTGGCCAGGACCGGTTGGTTCTCGGCTTCTTTGCCACGCTGGCCGTTCGGCAATCGAGCCGAACTGCGGCTACGGTGGCACATCGCAGTCGATTCAGCTTCCTACGCGAGAACGGCCCGAATACGATCACGCTTAGCGATGTGTTCTACGGGGAGGATCTCAGCGCACCCGATTCCGGCGGATCTTGAGGCCGTCAAAGTGCTGGCCGCGTCGCCGTCGTTGCTGGACCTCTATGTGTGGTTGGGGTATCGGTGCTTCTGTGCGAAGGGTTCAGAGTCGATCCCGCTCTTTGGTCCGTTCGGGCTCACGATGCAATTGGGCTGCGTCGAGTACTCCCGGCCAAGTCGGTTTCGCGCCATGCTTGAGCAGTGGCTTAGGACAATCAAGGCGCTCTGGCCAGAATCTCCTGCCACTGTTAGCCATGACGGCAAATTCCTTCGACTCGGCCGTTCCGTTGCCGTCCCCTGTTCGCAGGTGGCGAGCAAATACTGAGGGAGTACGGGCCAGTTGGACGCTCCATCAGCCAATACCATAGTCTATTTTCTGAGTCTTACATATTTGTTTAAATATATAGTACGTGACATATTTGATAGACTATAATCTATGAAAGCAACACGTCTTTCGTCTCAAGCCCGAGTGCGTCTGGACGAACGCTTCAGTGAAATCGGCACACCGGACCGCTATTCGCCGCCCGTCCACGGGTGGGTGAAGGCTATCCGCGAAGCGCTTGGAATTTCGACCACGCAACTGGCGACACGACTCGGAATCAGACAGCCGTCTGTCGTAGCGATCGAAAAATCGGAAGCGCGGGGAACGATTGAACTCGCAACGCTGCGGCGCGTCGCGGAGGCACTCGGTTGCACAGTCGTGTACGCCCTCGTGCCCACCAAGCCGCTTGAGCAAACAATGCGTGACCGGGCGCGTTTGTTCGTCCGCCGCGAGTTGGGCCCGGTGGAACATTCGATGATGCTTGAGGATCAAAGAGTGAAGCAGCGAGACATCGACGCAAAGATAGATGAGGTATTGCGAGAGACGAACCCGCGAAGGTTGTGGGATTGAGATGCCCGGAATCTTCGATCAGCCAGACGATGCGGCGACGCCGCTGACTCCGGAAGAGCGCCGAGACCTGATCCCGTCCCACATCGCCAACCGCGATGAACTGAACGAGGCGGAACAGGAGAACATTCTGCGCGGACAGTCATGGGCGTTACGGCGCCGCCGCCGCGATGTCCTAAACGAGAAGTTCATTTTAGGCCTGCACAAACAAATGTTCGCCGAAGTATGGCGATGGGCCGGTAACTTCCGCCAAACCGAACGTAATCTCGGGATCCCCTTCTATGAGGTTCCTTCCGCTTTGCGCCAGTTGCTCGACGATACGAAGGCCTGGTTCGACTACAAATCCTATTCGCCCGACGAAATTGCCGTGCGCTTCCACCACCGCCTGGTCCAGATCCACCCATTCGCGAACGGCAATGGCAGGCATTCGCGCCTCATGGCCGATCTTCTGGTTATGGAACTCGGACGAGAACGATTCTCTTGGGGCCGAGCAAACTTGCAAGAAGTGGGGGATCTACGCGGGCAATACATCATGGCCCTCAAAGCCGCAGATCATCATGATATCCGGCCGCTCTTGGCCTTCGCGCGGTCCTGACCAGCCGGCCACGCGACACTAGTTACGATTTGTTCAATATTGGGGCGAGTGACGGTAGCGAGACTCAATCGCTGCCGGCGAGTCAATGCCGTCGCTGCTGTATCGGCCGTTCGCGGGCGGCGTGGCCGCCAGATTGTATAAATTTGATCAGATTTTGGGATCGGGACTCGACGTTGCCCCGGACAAAAACGGCGTTTCGTACGCCATGATGGATAGAGGAAACGCCGACATCATTAGTGACCAACATTCGACCGGCCCGTCGGAAAGAACTCGAACGAGGGCCACCTTAACCGAATGTGCCCCCAATGGGCCCAACGCGGTACTCGGAATTCCAATCAAACGCGAGAGCCACGCAAACCCGCACGCCCTCGCAAATCGCCACCCAAAACACCTACGGCGCAACACCCCCTCAAAAACCGAGCATTGCGCCGTAAATTGTCAAAAAATGGTGCGGAGAGCGGGACTTGAACCCGCACGGTGTTACCCGCTAGCACCTCAAGCTAGTGCGTCTGCCAATTCCGCCACCTCCGCGAACTCGTGGCACATCTACTTCTTCTGTTCCTGCTTCTGCCCGGCCGCCGGCGGCGGTGGCAGTTCCAAAGGCTGCTTGGAAACAACCTTCCCTGTCGTCGGATCCAGCAATTCCACCGTCGGCTGCGCCGCCCCGCCGGCCGGAGCCAATGGCGGTGGCACAGAACCCGGAGCCGTTGGCGTAGGCGCCGCCCCCGGATCTTTCACCGATTCCAACACCGATTTCGCGCCCCCGCCAGCCGAACCCGACTGACGTGTCGCAATCACCGATAACCCCAACGACGTAACCATGAACAGCACCGCCGAAGCCGTCGTCGCCCGGCTCAAAGCCGTCGCCGCGCCCCGCGGGCCAAACACAGTCTGGGAACCCATTCCGCCAAATGCGCCAGCCAGGTCAGCCGCCTTGCCGCTTTGCAGCAGCACGACCACCACCAGGAACAAACACACAATGACGTGAACGATCGTCAGGATGACAGACAGAATCATAAAAGCAAATGCCTTATGTCAGTATAGGACACCTCACCGGTACGCCGCAATTCCCGTCACATGTTCCCCAATCACAAGACAATGCACATGGTCGGTCCCCTCATACGTTTTCACCGTCTCCAAATTGCACATGTGCCGCATGATTGGGTATTCATCCATAATTCCATTCGCCCCCAGCAGATCCCGGCTCAACCGCGCGCATTCCAGCGCCATCCCCACATTGTTCCGCTTCAACATCGATATGTGATGCGGCCCCAGCTTGCCCAGATCCTTCAGCCGCCCCGCCTGCAGCGCCAGCATCTGCCCTTTCGTAATCTCGGTTACCATCCAAGCCAGCTTCTCCTGCACTAACTGATGCGACGCCAGTGGCCGGTCGTCGAACTGCTTCCGCGCAATCACATACTGCCGCGCCGTCTCGTAGCAATCCATCGCCGCCCCCAGCACCCCCCAGCCAATCCCGAACCGCGCCTGCGACAGGCACGCCAGCGCCGCCTTCAATCCCCGCGCACCCGGTAGCATCGCCGTCTCCGGCACCCGCACATCCACCAGAGACAAACTCGAAGTCACCGACGCCCGCATCGACAGCTTCCCGTGAATATCGGACGCCGTAAACCCGGGCGTCCCTTTCTCTATCACGAACCCGCGAATCCCCTCCTCCGTCCGCGCCCACACAATCCCCACATCCGCCAGCGATCCATTCGTGATCCACGTCTTCTCCCCATTCAGCACCCACCCTGCCCCATCCCGCACCGCCCGTGTCAACATACCGCTCGGGTTCGATCCAAACTGCGGCTCCGTCAACCCAAAACACCCAATGGCCTTTCCCGTCTGCAACAACGGCAACCACCGGTCTTTCTGTTCCTCACTCCCAAACGCATGAATCGGATACATCACCAGCGCGCCCTGCACGCTCACAAAACTCCGCAGCCCGGAGTCGCCCCGCTCCAACTCCTGCATGATCAACCCGTACTCCAGATTGCTCATCCCCGCGCATCCATACCCCTCCAGATTGGCCCCGAAAAACCCCATCTCGCCCATCTCCGGGATCAACTCCATCGGGAACCGCCCGTCGGTAAAGCATCCCCGAATCACCGGGATCACCCGGTCTTCCACAAACTGCCGCGCCGTCCTCCGCACCAGCAATTCCTGCTCATTGAGCGACGCGTCCAGCAGAAAATAATCGACTCCGGTAAAGGCCATAATCCCCATTATCAGATTTTTCGGAGAAATCCTCCCCCCTGCCGCCACTACATAGGAAAAGCCATGTTTTCCAGAATCCTGATCCTCGTGGCCATCTCCGCTAACGCGCAAACTGTTTTGGACCGCGCCTACACCGCCCTGCGCGAGAAGGATTACGACCAGGCCATCCGCCTCTTCCAACAAGGCCTCGCCGCTGACCCCGCCAAAACCGCCCCCCGCAAAGACCTCGCCTACACCCTCCTAAAAACCGGCGACACCGAAGCCGCCCGCGACCAGTTCGCCGAAGCCATGCGCCGCGATCCGTCCGATCAGCATGTCGCCCTCGAATACGCCTTCCTCGCCTACGAAACCAAACAGCCCATCCAGGCCCGCCGCGTCTTCGACCGCCTCCGCCGCCTCGGCAACGCCACCGCCGAACAGGCATTCCAGAACATCGACAGGCCCCTAAAAGAAGGCATCGCCCGCTGGCAAAAGGCCCTCGCCGAAATCCCTGATAACTTCTCCGGCAACGAAGAACTTGCCAAACTCGCCGAACTCCGCGACGACGCCGCCCTCGCCGCCCATCACTACGAAATCGCCTGGAAACTCAAACCCTCCTATCGCGTTCTCCTCCTCGATCTCGGCCGCGTCTACGCCGATCTCGGCCGCGCTGCCGATTCCCACGCCGCCCTCCTCGCCGCCTCCCGTGGCGCCGAACCCCGCGTCGCCGAACAGGCCCGCGAACTCCTCAACCCCCGTTACCCGTACGTCTACGAGTTCCAACGCGCCCTCGCCCTCGACCCCGCCAACACCGACCTCCGCCGCGAACTCGCCTACCTCTTCATGGAAATGCAGAAAAAGCCCGAGGCCGAAAAGGAGTTCGCCGAGATCCTCAAACAATCCCCAGGCGATCTCCTATCCACCGCCCAACTCGGCTTCCTCAAACTCGGCCGCCAGGACACTACCGGCGCGCTCCCCCTCCTCGATAAAGTCCTCAAAGGCGATGACGACGAACTCTCCGACCGCGTTCGCTCCGCCCTCAAAATGCCCAAAGCCCTTCGCCGCCGCCCCGAAACCAGCCGCGCCGAAGTGAAAGTGGAAGCAAAGGTCCTCGCCGAAAAGTCCTACCAATTGGGGTTCATGAAGGATGCCCTCAAATACCTCACCATCGCCAACGAAAGCGATCCGCTCGATTTCGAAGTCATGCTCAAGCTCGGCTGGGCCAATAACATCCTCAAAAACGACAACGAAGCCGTCCGCTGGTTCGATCTGGCTCGCCGCGCCCCCGACGATAAAATCGCCGCCGAAGCCCACAAAGCCTACAAAAACCTCTCCGCCAGCCATTCGCTCCTCCGGACCACCTTCTGGGCTCTCCCCATGTTCAGCTCCCGTTGGCAGGATGTCTTCGCCTACAGCCAGGTGAAAACGGAGATCAACCTCGCCAGCCTCCCCATCAAGCCCTACTTCAGCGCCCGCCTCCTTGCCGACGCCCGAGGCATCGAACGCTCCCGCACCGCCACAGCCAACCCCCAGTACCTCTCCGAAAGCGCCGCCATTCTTGGCGTCGGCTTCTCCACCCCCGTCAAACATGGCGTCAGCGGCTGGGCCGAAGCTGGCACCGCCCTCAGCTACCGTAGCCGGCCCGGCCTGGCCCGCGCCACCCCCGATTTCCGCGGCGGCCTCGTCATCGCACGCCTCTTCGGCACGCCGCTCGGCAGCGAATCCAAAGGCTGGTTCACCGAAACCGCAAACGACATCGTCTACGTTAGCCGCTTCGATAACGACACCATCGTTGTCAGCCAAAACAAGATCGGCCGCACACTCCTGCCCAATCTCCAAATGTTCACCAGCCTCAACGCCAACACCGACCTCAAGCGGCAATACTGGGCCAACTTCGTCGAACTCGGCGCTGGCCTCCGCACCCGCTGGTCAACACTCCCGCCCAACGTGCATTTCACGTTCCAAGTCCTCCGCGGCGTCCACACCCGCAACGAAGGCAACCCCCGCCGCCCTAACTATTTCGACGTAAGAGCAGGTTTCTGGTATGCCATCACCCGCTAAATTCCTCCGCCATTTCCTCCAGACCCTAATACCGGGCTTGGCCCTCGCCGCCAACCCAGCCTTCCATTTCCACGTCGCCGGCGACGACCCAGGCCCCTGGCCAGCCATCTTTCAGTCCATCGGCATGACCGCCGCCGCCAACGGCGCCGCCAACATAATCGTCCTCCCCGCCGGCACGCCCGTCGCCGCCTCCACCTGGCGCCCCATCGTCGAAAAAGGCGCCATCCTCATCCTCGAAGGCAACTCCGAATTCGCCAACGCCCTCGGCATTTCACCCACGGAAAAGAAGGTCCAAACACGCCAAATCCGCGATTCGAACGACGAATCCGCCTCCATCATCTGGGAGCGGACTCTCGATCTCCCCGTCTTCACCCTCCCAAAAACCGCCAAAGTCTTCGCCCGCGAACGTTGGTCCAATGCCCCCATGACCGCCGGCCTCCGCCTCGGCCAGGGCGCCGTCTTCTGGCTCAACGTCACCCCCGGCCCCAAGGGCCACGAACGCTTCCCCTACATCCTCCAGTCCCTCCAATCCCTCGGCCTCGAACCCCCGTTCAAATCCGGCCGCCTTTGGGCCTTTTTCGACTCCTCCTACCGCCTCCGCGCCGACCCCGACTACCTCGCCGAACGCTGGCGCGCCGCCGGCATCGGCGCCCTCCACGTCGCCGCCTGGCACTACTACGACGCCGATCCCCAACGCGACGAATATCTCAGAAATTTGATCGAAGCCGCCCACCGCCGCGCCATCCTCGTCTACGCCTGGATCGAACTCCCCCACGTCAGCGAAAAGTTCTGGAACGACCATCCCGAATGGCGCGAAAAAACCGCCCTCCTCCAGGACGCCCACCTCGACTGGCGCAAGCTGATGAACCTCAACAACCCTGCCTGCGCCAAGGCCGTCAAACAAGGCATCGCCAGCCTCAGCCACCGCTTCAACTGGGACGGCCTCAACCTCGCCGAACTCTATTTCGAATCCCTCGAAGGCATTGACAACCCTTCCCGCTTCACCCCCTTCAACGACGACGTGCGCGCCGAATTCCGCGCCACCCACAACGCCGATCCCGTCGCCGTCGTCCGCGATAAATCCCACTCGCTCCGCCCGAAACTCCTCGAATTCCGCGCCTCTCTCGCTCAGCGCATGCAGGAAGACTGGCTCAACGAAATCGCCATCATCAAACGAACCCAGCCCCACCTCGACATCGTACTCACTCACGTTGACGATAAATTCGACAACCACATGCGCGATGCCATCGGCGCCGAATCCGACCGCCTCCTCCCCCAACTCGCCAAACACGACTTCACATTCCTAATCGAGGACCCCGCCACCATCTGGCATCTCGGCCCCCAGCGCTATCCCCAAATCGCCCAAAAATACGTGACGCCCCACCAGGACAAACTCGCCATCGATATCAACATCGTCGAACGCTACCAGGACGTCTATCCCACCAAACTGCAAACCGGCATCGAGCTTTTCCAACTCGTTCAAATTTCTTCCCGCGCCTTCCCCCGCGTCGCCCTCTATTTTGAAAACTCTATCCGCAAAGTCGACCTCCCCTTGCTTGCCTCCTCCGCCGCACGTGTCGACAAGATCGATCACGTCGCCGGCCGTCTGGTCATCGATTCCAAGTTCGGCGCCGGCATCCCCTGGTCCGGCCCTGCCAAAATCAACGGCCGCCTCTGGCCCGTCGCCGATCCGGAAACGCTCTGGCTTCCGCCTGGCCCCGTCGCCATCGAGGCCGCGTCCACCGCCCCGCCCCTTCGCATTCTCGATTTCAACGGCGATCTAAAGACCGCCTCAGTTCATTCCGATGGCGTCGAAATCAGCTATCACTCCGCCCACCGCGCCGTCGCCGTGCTCGATCGGATTCCCGCCGCTATCGAAATCGATGGCGAAATCGCCAAACCTGAATGGCTCTCCGGACCGGGCCGCCATTCGCTCCTGCTGCCAAAAGGCCAGCACGTCGTCACGTTCCTGCTTACTGCGTCCGTCCAGCCGAAAGAAGTCCCGAATGCTTCGCCATCGGCGGCTGCCACGCCCCCGTCGCCTCCGCGTGTTCCACGCCCTTTGCCGTAATCTGGTGCTTGCCCCCGTCCGTCTTCTGTAGCCAGCCTTGCTCTTTCAGAAACCACAGCGGAAACTCCAGGTGTTCCCGAGGCACAGCCAGTAGCTGTTCCATATCCGGCAGGTTCACGCCGCAGTTCTCCGGCCATCGCATCCGTTTGTTGTAGAGCAGCGCAAGTATCGCGGCCCGCTTCCGTTGCTCCTGCTCCAGCCCCGGCGTTCCCGATTCCGGATCGAATATCCGCCACCGTCTCGACAGCGTCCGCGATCGCTCCACGTCAAACGCCGCACGCTGCTCCGGATCGGACAGTATCCGGTAGGCCCGCACCAACTGTTTAAACCCTTCTTCGCTCCCGCTGTCCGGATTGTCCGGATGGATACGATGCGCCAACACCCGGTATATCTTGTGTATCGTGTCAAAACTCGCCGTCGGGTTCACTTCCAGCGTCTCGTAGTAGTCCTCGAACTCATCGGTCTTTCCCTGCGAACGGCTCTGCGTCTCTTCCAGCGCGATTCCCGCTCGAAAAATCCCCGCCGATACCGGTGTGCACCACGCCACAAACCCGCGCGCACGGCCGCCGTCGCTCGCCGTCACCCCGCCGCCATCAATCAACACAGGAAGCCCGTCGCGCAGCATCTCCCCCAGAACTACTCCCACTCCATACTCGCCGTTGTCCTGCACTTGCGCCGAGATTCTCTGCCACGATCCATCCCGCCGCTCCAGCCATAGCTGCGCCGCCTTCGTCGGCTCCGTCTTGCCGCGTGTCTTCTTTCGTCGCTCGGGTGCCTTCGCTCCGCTCACTCCCTTTCCATCGGCTCGAACTCACAACAACTTTAATACGCCGGCTCCAACTGCAAATGGTCGCTAGGCTGTTGGTCCCACACCTTCTGTTTCTCCGCCTGCTCCACACCCTTCACCGTTATCGAATACCGGCCGCTATCGGTGCGGACCGCCCACCCCTGTTCCTTCAAAAACCACATCGTGAAGTCCAGGTGCTCGCGCGGAGTTCCCAGCAGCGCCTCCATCTCGATCAGGTTCATGCCCGGGTTCTCAGGGTCCCGCAGCCGTTTTAGATACAACGCCTTCAATACTCCCCGCCGCTTCGATTGCTCCTGCTCCACGCTCGGTGTCGCCGACCGCTGGTCGAACACCCGCCAGTGCACCTGCTGCTTCACCCCGCGCGTGCTATCGAATGACGCTCGCTGTTCAGGGTCGCTCAACACCTTGTAGGCCGCCACCAGATTCTTGAACGCCTCGTTGCTCCCTGTCTCCGCGTTGTCCGGGTGCAGCCGCTGCGCCAGAATCCGGTAGATCCGATGGATCGTCTCCATGCTCGCGCTCGGGCTCAACTCCATCACCTCGTAATAATCCACGAAGTTCTCATCTGTCTGCGAGCCAATCCTTGCCGCCGCCGTTAAGCTGATCCCCGCCCGGAATCTCCCATCCACCGTCGCCCGGCACCAGCAAATCCGCCCTTTCTGCCGCCCGCCCGTTCCACCCGAAAACCCTTCCCCCTCCACCATCACATTCTGCCCGGCCTCCACCTCCCGGTTCAGAATCAGCCCTACTCCCTTCTCAGAACGGTCCCCTATCTCTCCTTCCCCTCGATTCCAAGACCCATTTTTGTCTTCAATCCAAAAGACGATCTTCGTGCCGCCGGGCACGCGCTGCCGTGGTTCACTACGCCGCTCGGTCCCTGCTCTTCTTTCCACGCTTCCCTTATCGTCAAATCCTCCCCTCTCTTGAACCTTTCCTACCTCCCCAATCGCCCTTCTACTCGCCTCCCCTCAACAGCCATCTCCCGCACCGCCAGCACCTCCCCCCTGGGCCCCAAAATGGTCTGCCGCATCCGCAGTTTCCCCCCTTCCGCCCAAATCTCCTCCCCCGCCTGGATGGCCGCATCCCCCAAAACCTCCAACAGCGGCCGCGTCCCCAATTCCCATTCCCCTTCCATCGCCACCCGCTCCTCCACCACCGTCACGTCCCCGTCCCGCCATTCCCGAACCCCATTCCCCACCAAAAAACAAGAGGGTGCATGAAATTCCTCATGCGGATCCCGCAGTCGCCGTACTCCTCCCCGCGCCGGGGCCACGAACGTCCCGGCCCCCACACGCCTCGTCACCAATCCCATCCGTTCCAGTTCCACCAGCGCCCGCCGCGCCGTCATCAAACTCACTCCCTGCTGCGACGCCAGCGCCCGTTCCGACGCCACCTTCCCTCCCGCCGCCAGCCGCCCATCCAAGATCGCCTTCCGCAACCCAACCGCTATCCGCTGATACGCCGCCCCCGTCTCCGTTGCCATAGTATGAGTATTGCCTATCCCCATGCTCCTTCTCGCCGCCGCGCTCACCGTCATCGAAACTCTCACCATCCCGGCCAATCTCCATCATGTCCAGGGCATCGACGTGGAAGGAGACACGCTCTGGGTCTCCTCGGTTGACAAAGAAGCGAAAAAGGGCTTCCTCTACAAGCTCCACCGTCCCACCGGCCACATACTGGCCCAGGCGGAAGTCCACGACGGCGATAAATTTCACCCCGGCGGCCTCACCCTCGATGGCGACGATCTCTGGCTCCCGGTCGCCGAGTACCGTCGCGCCAGCACCACCCAAATCCAGCGCCGCGACAAACGCACCCTCCGCCTCCTCGCCAAGTTCGACGTGAACGACCATATCGGCTGCATCGCCGCCTCCAGCAACCGTTTATACGGAGGCAACTGGGACTCCCGCGAGATTTACGAATGGTCCAAGACCGGCCGGCACCTTTCCAAACGAGCCAACGACACCGGCACCCGTTACCAGGACATGAAATTCATCAACAACCAACTGGTCGCCGCCGGTCTCCGTGCCAAGGGCAAAGGCGCCATCGACTGGCTCGACCCAAAGTCGCTACAAACCGTCCGCCGTGAGGAGCTTGAAACCACCGACCGCGGCGTCGTCTTCACCAACGAAGGCATGACCCTCCGCGACGGCAAAATCTATCTCCTCCCCGAAGACTTCCCCTCCCGCCTCTTCACATTAAATTGGTGCCAAGCGCCTATTTAATCTTCCAGCTCCATTTTTCAACAACTTACGCCCAAAACATTAAATTGGTGCCAAGCGCCTATTTAATCTTTCAACGCTCGCCCATACCGGTCCCGCATCCGTCGCAGTGACCCCAACAGTTCCTCCGGCCCCTCCACCTCGAACTCCGCCCCCATCCATCCCAACTGCATCGCCAACTTGTCCCAACACGCCGCCCCCGCCTCCCAGTAACAAGCCCCTTCATCAATCGCCTCAAACACCCCGCCCGGGTACCGCCGCGCCGCCTCTTCCGCCGAAACCGCAACCCGCACCCGCGCCCGGCACGTCGCCAACGACCGCCAATACCCCTCCCGCACAAAACTCCCCAAATCCGCCGCCGGCCCCGCCCGTTCCGCAAACCGCTCCCCAGCCTCCGCCCCGTTCACCCGGTCCACCCGAAACGTCCGCCAATCCTCCCTGTCCACGTCCCACCCCACCAGATACCAACGCCGCTCCGCGCACACCAGCCGGTACGGCTCCACCCGCCGCCGCGACACCTTCCCCCCATGGTCCGAATACCGGAACCGCACCCCAACCACGTCCCGGCAAGCCGCCGCCAACACCCCCAGCACCCGCGCATCCACCGCCACCGCCGCCCCCGCTGTCACCACCACCGATTGCAACGCTCCCACCCGCCCCGCAAGCCGTCCCGGCATCAGTTGTCCCAACTTCCCCAGCGCCCGCGCCGCCGCCTCCCCTGCCCACGCAATCTGCCCCAGCCCCACCGCCACCGCCACCGCCTCTTCATCGTCCAACAGCAACGGAGGCACCGTCGCCCCCGCTCCCATCTGGTACCCGCCCTCCGTTCCCGGACTCGAATCCACCGGATATCCCAGCCCCCGCAACTTCTCCACATCCCGCCGCACCGTCCGCCCCGTCACCCCCAACTCCGCCGAAAGCCCCGCCCCCGTCCAATATCGCCGCCGTTGAAAGAGCGACAACAACCGCAACAACCGCGCCGAAGTCTCCAACATACCCAAAGTCTCCCACAACACTGCGGACAGTAGCTGTCCTCATCCCCTGCTACATTTCTCTCATGACTCTCTGCCAAACTCTCACCATGGATTTCGATATCGAAATGAAGCAAACCCGCCTCCTCCTCGAACGCGTCGAACTCTCCAGCTTCAAACCCCACGAAAAATCCATGGCCCTCGATTACCTCGCCACCCACGTCGCCGAACTCCCCAGTTGGTTCAAATACGGCCTCGAATCCACCAGCTTCCATCTCCCCGAAGACTTCAAAATGGACATCGTAACCACCAAAGAGGATCTCCTCAACCTCTTCGATAAATCCGTCGAAACCGGCCGCGAATGGATCGCCAAAGCCACCGACGAAGACATGGCCCAAGACTGGACCTTCACCTACGGCGAACATTTCAAAATGGTCCAGCCTCGCACCGAATTCATCCGCGGCATCGTCAATCACCTCATCCACCACCGCGCCCAGCTTGGCGTCTATCTGCGCCTGCAAAACGTCCCCATCCCCGGCATGTACGGCCCCTCCGCCGACGACGTCTGGAAGTAGCATTGATACACTGAGCGGGCCATGACCCGTCGCAGTTTTCTCACCTCCGCCGCGGCCGCCGCCCAACCGGCGGCCGCCAAAAAGCCCAGCGTCATCCTCATCATCACTGACGATCAGGGCTTCGGCGACCTCTCCCTCCACGGCAACTCCCACCTCCAAACCCCGAACATGGACCGCATCGCCACCGCTGGCGCCCAGTTCACCCAGTTCCAGGTCTGCCCCGTCTGCTCGCCCACCCGCGCCTCCCTCCTCACCGGCCGTTACAACTACCGCACCGGCGTTGTCGACACCTTCAAAGGCCGCTCCATGATGGACCCCCGCGAACAAACCGCCGCCGAACTCTTCCGCGACGCGGGCTACCGCACTGCCATCTTCGGCAAATGGCATCTCGGTGACAACTACCCCATGCGCGCCCACGACCAGGGCTTCGCCGAATCCCTCGTCCACGGCGGCGGCGGCCTCGCCCAGCCCAGTGATCCGCCCCCCGGCAATCACTACTTCAACCCAACGCTCCTCCGCAACGGACGCTTCGAAAAAGTGGAAGGCTACTGTACCGATATCTTCTTCCGTGAAGCCATCCGCTTCATTGAAGAGCACCGCGAGCATCCCTACTTCCTCTACCTCGCCACCAACGCCCCCCATACTCCCCTCGAAGTCAGCGACGCCTACGTCGAACCCTTTAAAAACAAGGGCCTCGACGAAACCACGCAAAAGGTGTACGCCATGGTGAAGAACCTCGACGACAACCTCGGCCGCCTGCTCGCCTCCGTCACCGACCCCAACACCATCCTCATATTCATGACCGACAACGGCCCCCAGCAGCCCCGCTACGTCGCCGGCATGCGCGGCCGCAAGGGCACCGTCTATCAGGGCGGTATCCGCGTGCCATTCTTCCTCCGCTGGCCCGCCAAACTCGCTCCCGGCGCCAAAATCGACCGCATCGCCGCGCACATCGACGTCCTTCCAACTCTCCTCGACGCCTGTGCCATTCGCCCCAAACTCCCGCCCAAATTCGATGGCCGCAGCCTCCTGCCCCTGCTCACCGGGAATACAAGCTGGCCCGACCGGACCATCCATACCCAATGGCACCGCGGCGACACGCCCCAGCTTTTCCGCGCCCACGCCGCCCGCTCCCAGCGTTGGAAACTCGTCAACGGCACCGAGCTCTACGACATGGAAAAGGACCCCGCCGAAGCCAACGATCTCTCCGCCGCCAACCCTGCTCAGGTCCTGCAAATGCGTCTCTTGACCGAAGCCTGGTTCCGCGACGTCAGCGCCACGCGCAATGGCTACGCCCCGCCCAGAATCCACCTCGGCACGCCCCGCGAAAACCCCGTCCTTCTCACACGCCAGGACCGTCGCGACACTCCACCCGGCTGGGTCGTCGACGTTCGCACGCCCGGCCAATACGAGATCACGATTCTCGCCAACCCCGCCCCCGCTCAGGCCCAGGTAAGTTTCCAACTCGGCGCCGTCACCCAAACCGCAACCCTCGCTCAAGGCCAACAGCGCCTCAAATTCGGCCCCCGAATGCTCCCCGCCGGCCCCGCCCATCTCTCCGCGAAAATGAACACGACTGACACAGAACTCGAAGTCCTGTATGTTGAGGTGAGGAAAATCAATGGTTAGCGGAAAAGTTGTCATTATCACCGGCGCCAGCGGCGGACTCGGCGCGGTGGTCACCAAAGCATTCCTCGATAACGGCGCCCGCGTCATCGGCGTCGATCGCAATGCCCACTCGCGTAATGCCGATCACCCCTCGCTTTCCCACTTCGCCGTCGCGCTCGACAGTCCCGAAGCCGTCCGTATGCTCGTCGAAGATGTCATGGATCTCCACGGCCGCATCGACGCCGTGGTCCACCTGGTCGGCGGCTTCGCCGGCGGCCAGCGCATCGACGAAACGACGGATGAAACGTGGGAAAAGATGATCGCCATGAACCTTCGTCCCAGTTGGGTGCTCTTGCGCGCAGTGCTTCCCATCATGCGCCAGGCACGCCGCGGTTCCATCGTGGCTATCGGCACCGCCGCCGCGCTCCATCCGGTCGCCACCCTCGGTGCCTACGGCGCCTCCAAGTCGGCGCTCATCTCGCTCATCGGAACCATCGCCGAAGAGAACCGCGAATACAACATCCGCGCCAACGTCGTCTCGCCGAACACCATGGACACGCCCGCCAACCGTGCCGCGATGCCGGACGCCGACCCCGGCAAGTGGGTCCAGCCCGCCAACGTCGCCAGCCTTCTCGTCTGGCTCGTCAGCGACGC
>JAEUQC010000030.1 GCA_016789905.1 Bryobacterales bacterium
CGACGCTTATCTCCGCACCTCTCACGTCGCGCTCGCCCTTTCGGCCGGCCTTCGTGGCGACTTCCATCTGGCTCGCCGCGGCTTCTCCGCCGCCTCTGCCTATGCCGAAGGCAACGCCACCGCCGTCGCCGCGCTCGCAAATCTGGTCCTGGCCGCCGAGGCCAACAACGCCGCCGGTCTCCGCGACGCCGCCACGTTGGTGACCCCAAACGCTCTCGGCTTCAACCTGCCAAGCGCGATCGACGCCTGCCTCGGCGCCCAACAGACCGCCCCTTAAACCGGATTCCTCAAGATCTCGTTCCCATAGCGCAACATACAATTCGCTGGTCTGCAACCTCGCCGCCAGGCCCACCCATCACCCCACACGCAGCACGACCGTGGAGACATCGCCTTGGGGTGTCCCCCCTAGCAACCCGCACAACACGGTGGATTACAACTTGCGCAATCGGTGGCAAAGCTGGTCTGCAACCCCGCCGCCAGACCCACCCATCACCCCACACGCAGCACGACCGTGGAGACATCGCCTTGGCGCGCCCCCCTTTTCTGTCCTACCCGGCACATAGGCAACATAATCGTCCAATCACATAGGCGACACCTTATTGGACTTCTCTTCATCATGGCCAGCCAGAGGGCGTCGCTTCAGTCGCCGCTGGCTGTTGGATTTCCTGCCGGTCCTGCTCCGCCAATTCGCTCATCGGGCACACCCTGTTGCACTGGTCCGAACCAGATCGTAGCCGGATCATCGGCGACCGGCTCCACCGCCGCTTCCTCCAATTGTCACCACAACGCGCCGCACGCAAACCGGAATTACTGCTGTTCCAGTGCGCGGAGCGCCGCTTCCCGCTTGGCCTTCTGCGCATCAATCGCATCCGACTGAACAGTCGCCGCCGCCTTCGCCTTCTGCGTCATTGCGACCACCGGTTTCGCTGCGATGACCGGTCGAACCACAGCTTTCACAGTCGGTGGCGGCAGTGCTTTCGGCGCCGGTTCGTGCTTCACGGGCACTGCAACTGGCACAGCCGCCACCGGCGCAGGTGGCGGCGCCGCCGGTTTTCTGCCCACAGCCCAAATCCCTACCCCGCAAACCAGCACCGCCGCCAGGCCTGCCGCTACGGCAATCACCGGAGACTTCTTGGCATCTCGGCGATCCGCTACGGGAGCCACGGCAAGGACTGGTGCCTCCGGAACTTCTGCAATAGGCGGGCCGGGCGTCGTGTCCACTTCCGGCCGGTTTCCGCTTAGCGCACTCCCTTCCCGTGAAACCGGCATGAGCGCGAAGGCAACCCGAGGCTCCGCTTCCGGCTCCGCAACACTCTCCACTGGCGTTTCAATGGCCGCTGACGCCGGAGCTGGAGCCTCCTCCTCAACGGGAACGGGCGCCAACTCCACCGCTGCCGCCGCAGGCCGCGTCGCAATCTCCCCTAAGGCCTGCACAACATCTCTCAGGTCCACCTCCGCGACATAGCGAATGCCAAATGTGTTGTACTTCTCCAATATTTTCCGGTCGGCTGCGGCTCCGCGCTCTGTGTCCGGGTCGGGCAACCGGCTTACCCCCACTAATCCCTTCCCAGCCAGCCGCCGTATCTCTTCATTCAGCGTCTGCCAGTCACGCACGGACATCAATTGGTCGGGCCGCAGGTTCGCTGGAAACGGCAGCGACTTTCCAATCCGCAGGCTCGTCTCGCCATCGGTCTCCGCCACTTCCCCCAGCAAAAACGCGCGGCCAGTTGCCGCCAGCGCCTTGTGGAGTTCAATCGTTGCCTCGTCCGTCCAAGTAATCAGCGGAATACGCCTGCTCTTGCTTACCGTCGCCAATGACCGAATACGTGGATTACCTGAATTGACCATACGCTTACACCTTTCCCATACATTTGTTCGGCAGGCGATGGGCCACCGGAAGAGCAGAGGAATCACCTAGATTTCTGTAAATCAAAGCGTAGTACGTGTTTTCGACGTTAGGAGTAAGACGGTTTCTGCCGATCACCCCCCTGAACCTACAGGGATCCGCATGGACGTCATCATTCTTATCAACTGCCGCAAAGGCCCGGGAGTCCGTTGGAGCATTATTCGGGAGCTTTCCCCCTACGGCGCCATTGGCGCCAACGAAGTACTCCAGGAGGATGACGAAGCCGCCTGGCTCCGGCTGGGCTTTCGCTGGTCGGACCCGGCTTTCGTCGGTCAGGCCGCCGGCGTGCTCTCTCACATTCCCGGCATCATCGAGATCCAAGAAGAGGCCGCTCCCGTCGCGGTGCCCCCACCCGCTCCCGCCCCCGCCAAGCCCCGGCCGCCGCTTGGCGCCATCGCCGCTGCCGCCGCTATCTGCACCCTGGCCGGCTTTGCCTACATCTCGTTTCCCAAGCTGAGTCCCAAAGAGCCGCCCCCGCCCGCCCAAGTGTCCGCGGTTCCCGCACCTTCCCTGCCCGCCACCGAACCCGCGCCACCGCCCCCGCCGCCCACACCCGTCCAAGAGTCCCCGCACCAGCAACCCCCGCCCGTGGCAAAGGCCGAACCCGTCGTCCCCCCAAAAGCCACGCCCCGCGTGTTCACACCCGCCACCGCGCCGCCCCGCCCCGCCGAACCCGCGGTCATCTCGGCTCCTCCAGTGCTCCAGGCGCAGGCCGAATCACTCCCGGCCATGAACCTCGATCAGCCCTTCCCCGCCCCCGCCCCCAAGCGGCAGGACACGCCCGCGCCCATCATCGCCGCCATCTCCGCCCCACGCCCGCTCAAGCGTGTCGAACCAGTCGTCAACGGCCCCCTGAAGAACTCGCTCAAAGGCGACATTATCGTCGCCGTAAAAGTCTACGTCGCCGCCAACGGCCAGGTCGTCGGTACCGTTCCCATGAAGCAGCCCGACGCCACCGCGAATCAGTTGGCCGCCATCGCCGCCGACAGTATCAAGCGCTGGCAGTTTCAACCCGCCACCCAGAACGGCAAACCGCTCGCCGGCGAAACCATCGTTCGCTTGCGCTTTTAAAGACCCGCCTAGTCTACCCGCGCAGCCGCTCCAGCCACTCTTCGGGAACCCGCACATTCCCGAATTTTCCCGTTCCCAGTTGGATGTCCGGCTTGTATCTGCCGTGATAATCGGACCCGCCGGTCATCAATAGGCCCAACCGTTCGGCCAGCGCCCCATACCGCGCCACCGCCGCCGCCTCATGGTCGCTGTGGCGAACCTCCAGTCCTAGCATCCCCATCTCCGCCGCCGCTTCAACCCACGCGACCTCCTCGGCGTGTGTCCGCCGCCCCATTCGCACCGGATGCGCCATCACCGGTATTCCCCCCGCCTCTCGCATCCGTTGAATCCCCGTCTCCAACGGCACTTCCTCTCGTTCCGTATACGCCCGGCCATTCTCGGCCAAATACCGGTCGAAGGCCTCCTGCATCGTTTTTACATACCCCTTTTTCAGCAGAATCGACGCAAAATGCGGCCGCCCCGCCTGCGTCTTCCCAATCGCCTCCACCTCGCCCAGCGTGATGTCCACCCCAATCTTCCGCAGGTTATCCGCCAGCCGCCGGTTCCGGTCCCGCCGTTTCTCTTGCAGTTCCAACAGCCACGCGCCAAACGTCTCCGTCGGCTCCGCCTGCGGAAAATACCCCAGCAAATGTATGGTCTTGCCTTCGTACTTGGTGCTCAATTCAATTCCGCACAGCAAGTCCAGCCCCTTCGCCGCCGCGTACTCCCGCGCCGCATAGTATCCGGCAAACGTATCGTGGTCGGTGATCGAAAGCGACCGCACCCCGGCCCGCAGCGCATTGTCTATCAACTCTAACGGCGTATCACTGCCATCGGAGGCATCTGTATGACTATGTAGATCTACCATTTACCAGGATACCGGAATCAGTCCCCGGTCTTGCAACAGCGCCCACACCCTCGCCTCACTGACGGCAATATCCTCGCTCGACGAATCCACCCGCACGTCCGGCGCCACCGGCGGCTCATACGGATCCGATACTCCTGTAAAATGCGGAATCTCTCCCGCCAGGGCTTTCTTGTACAGGCCCTTCACGTCCCGCTCCGCCAGCACCGCGATCGGGCAGTCCATAAACACTTCCACATACGTCCCAATCCGCGCCTGTACCGCTTCCCGGGTATCGCGATACGGGCTGATCGCCGCCGTAATCGCAATCACGCCATGCTTGGTCAGCAACTCCGCCACAAACCCGATCCGCCGCACATTCGTGTCCCGGTCCTCTTTCGAAAATCCCAGCCCTTTCGACAAGTGCGTCCGGACTTCATCCCCATCCAGCAGTTCCACCTTTGCCCCCGCCGCCGCCAGCCGCCGGTAGATCCGCTCCGATAGCGTCGATTTCCCTGACCCGCTCAACCCCGTGAACCACAGCGTAAATCCCTTATGCATTCACAATCTCCGAAACCAGCACGTCCAATTCCCGGACAATCTTTCCCTCCGGCGTAAAGTGCAGCCCGCACTCCTTGTCTCCATCCGATTCCCACCACCACCGGCCGGCCCGCTCCCCCTCCGTTACATCCACCGCCCGCGTGCAAGGCCCGCACCCGATGCTCGTGTAGTTCTGCGCATAGAGCGGATGCACCGGCACGTCATAACGCAGCGTGTAGCCTTCCACCTCCGCCGCTGTCCACGCCGCCAGCGGCGCCAGCTTCCACTTGCCCCCTGTCAGCGTCTTTTCCTCCACGCCCTCCCGCGATTCGGCCTGTCCCCGCCGCAATCCCACCGCATACGCATCCAACCCCGCCAGCGCCCCATCCAACGGCCTCACCTTCCGTATCTGGCAACAAAGCTTCCGCAGCACCACATCATCCCGGAACAGGTCCGCGCCGAACCGCCCCACCATCCGCCCCACCTCCCCCGCGTCCGGTTCAATTCGTTCCACGCGATTCCCATACCGCGCCTCCACCATCTCCATCATCCGCAGCGTCTCCGCCGGCAGCCGCCCCGTGTTCAGCGTAATCACGCGCACACCCGCCCCTAGCCGCGCCGCCATGTCCACCAACACCATGCCTTCTTTTTGAAAGCTCGTCACCACCGCGAACCGTTGCCCAAACTCTTCAACACCCCAACGCAACAACTCTTCAGCCGCGGTCATCTTCCCATTGTCCTCTATGTCTATCAGAATAGTATAGATTCTTTCAGGTAGCAATGAGAACCGCATCCATTCCTGCCATTCCGGAGGTGCTACAGCTCCTGTTTGAGATCGGTCGCGTTCTTCCAGGAACTCCGCGAAATCCGCCGGATTCGCCGTCGGGCACATCCATTTCGCAACCAGTACAAACAGCCCGGCGCCGTTTGTCGTAGTTGAAGGAATGTACGCGACGAGTGCGCTGCCGGAGTGCCGACAACCCCAAGCGCCGAACCCGCTGATCAGGATACATAAAACTACACCGGCCAGCCACGCGATAACATGCCAGTAAATCCGGCCGGTATTCAAGCGTTGGATTTGATAGTCGAGCCGAAAAGTCTCCAAATTCTTCGACAGATCTGGAGACCGTTCCTGCAGCCGGGCAGACCAGTTTTCACGCTCGGCCGCCGCCGAAATGATGTCGTCAGGATTGGAAACCGGATCGGTCAATTGCGTTGACTAATCAATTGACTGTAGTATTCCTTGATTGCATCAGTGGGAATAACACCAAATCGAAAGGTTTCGAGCCTGTGTATTTCTTGTAGCCGCTCCAGACCGCGTGCAGCAACTTGCGCTGCTCTCCATCTGTTTTTCCCTGCCCGTCTGGAGGTATCGGCAACAACTCCGTCACTTCTCCGGAGCCGAACTTTTGGATATCTTTATGGGCTTGGGCGCAACCGGACCCCATTGCCAAGCGTGGTTATTATGAAATTAGATCGGATTGCCCGGCACCGCCAAGTGTTACCCCTGGGCAAAAAAACAATTTCTTGAAGCTGCATGTTCGTCGGTGAACGACCTTCCCGCTTTGCAAATTCCAGGAAGGCGTTCGCCCCTGCGTGAGCAGACAGTTCCACGTTCAGAATCAGACACAACGGCAATCCATTTCAACGTAACTTTTTTATCTGCACGATAGATCCCATCCGCCCTACTTCCCCCCCGCCCCCTCACTCATCTGAAATTCAAACATCTCCCCCGCCGCCCGCACATGCAACGTCCCCCCCGGCAGCGGCTTCCCCCCGGTCGAATAGAACATCGCTCCGTCCGTACTCTCCCCCGGCGCCAGCTTCATCTGCACAAACGCGATTGCGCTCGCCGCCGCCGCCGCCTTCAATTTCGTCGAATTCACCTCCGCCAGCGCCGCCCGCCGCCGCGATTCATACCCGCTTGTCGTTCGCAACTGTGTCATCCCATACAATCCCGTCTCATACGCCGACACCAACCCCACCACTTCCCCGCGCCCGCCCTTTTCCAGCATCTCCGCCACCACCCGCCGCGCCGGCACCGGCCGCAGACCCGTCCCATCCGGCAACTGCCATACAAAATCGTCCGGCCGCACAATCACCGGCTGCCCGCTCCCGTTCGATACCGCCACCTGCATCGTTGCGTACTCGCGCACCCGCGCGCTCAGATGCGCGAACATGATCGTCACGCCGTTCTTCGTCAGCGTCTGATAACGCAACCCGCCCGACTCGAATTCAATCACCTGCGCCGGGCAAATCGCCGCCGCCAGTATCAGTAGCAAAACTCTCATCGTTACCCTACAAGCATACAGACGATTCTCCAGCCAAAGTATTACCGGATTTTCGGCGAAAATTTGTCCAACTCCCGCCGCAGCAGCGTATTCTGCGGAAAATCCCGCACCAATCCCTCCAGCCACCGCCGCGCATCCGTCGGCCGCTTCTCCCGTGCCGATACCACCGCCAGCAAAATCCGCGCGAATGGCCCAAAATACCGCCCCTCATTGGCCACCTTCAACAGATTTCGCACCGCCAGCTCTTTGCTCCCCTTGGTCTGTTCCAGCTTCACGAACCACTTCACGAAAAACGGCACGCTGCCCAGCAAATACTCGCTCACCGCTGGCGTCAAATACGCGTCCCCGTTCCCCGGCTCCACCGCCAGCAGCCGCACCGCATAGTGCTGTGACTGCTTCGCATACGATAGCGAGCTCAACTGCCGCTTCTCCACAAACGCCCCGTAGTCGGTCAGCAGCCCGAATATCACCGACATCGATAACAGCGCGTTCGCGTCTCGCGCATTCACCGCCAACGCCTTCTCCGCCCGCTCCCGCCCCTGCGTCGTCGCCCAATAAAAGGAGTTCCGCAAATTCGCGTCCGGCTTCAGCTTCTTCTTGTCCGCGATCTTGTCATCGTCCAAAAAAAAATCCGCCGCCAGGATCCCCAGCCGGTCCATCTCGAAAAACAGAAACGCCGACGCCCGCGACGCGTACCCCATCGGATCCTCCGCGTGCGCCGCCACATAGCGGTCAATCAACGCATGAGCTCCCTGGAAATCCAGGTTGTACATTCTCTGGTACGCTCGGTCAAGTTCCGTTTCGGCGCCCCGCCCGGCCACCCCAGCCGCCAATCCGATCCATGTGCGTCGAGTCAGCAAAAAATCATTCTACCCGTTTGGGCTCATTCCGGAGAGCCTTCCCGGCGCAGGCGACAGCCGCCAGAAGACCCAACTCCTCTCCTATAGCTATGCCCATCACCGGAGATGTCATCAACTCGCAACCCACCTCCGTCTGTCCCAACCATCAGCACCCCAACACAACCAGGTTCATGGACCATGCCACTGCCGCCCTGCAAAGCAGCGCGCCGCGAAGGAACCGCTCTCGGAACAACCATCGGCACCAATGACAACGGCGCCGTGCGGCAGCTCATGGTCTGGTGAAAGGGAAAAAGGAGGCAGAGCAGGTAAAGGAAAAGCCTTTCAGTAGGTCAGCGCAAATGAGGCGGCCTGACAACCCGCTACAATAAAGCGGTGCGGCGTTTCCCTGCCATAGTCCTGCTGCTGGTCGCCTTCAGCCTCTCGCTGCTGGCCCCGCTGCTTCTGGCCGGCGCCGAACAATCGAACCTGCCCGCCTGCTGCCGCCGCGATGGAAATCATCATTGCGCCAAACAGCACTCGGCGAAACCCGCCACCGGCGTCCAGATTTCCGCGCTCTCTGTCTGCCCCTTCTTCCCGTCCGGCAAAGGATCTCCCGCGCCCCTTCCGCTAGGCGCCATCGCTCCGGCCCCGGCCAGCCTCGCCGTCGCCGTTCTCGCCCTCCGCGCCCCGGCCCCCCGCCCGGTCGCCACCCAAAACGATTCGCCCCGCCGCCCCTGGCAGCAGCGCGGCCCCCCGTCCCTCGTGTCCTAAGCTCACTGTTTCCTAGACACACCATACCCAGAGGGAATTTCCATGATTCGAATGCGCCGCATTCCGCGCTGGAGCATGCTACTGCTCGCGCCCATTTGCCTTTTTGCTCAGCCCACCAGCGCTGAACTAGCCGGTGTCGCCACCGATCCTTCCGGCTCCGTCATCGCCAACGTCGCCCTTACCCTCGTCAACCCAGCCACCGGCGCCCAACGCCAGGCCCAAACTGACGCCCAGGGCGCCTATCGCTTCCTCCGCCTCGCCCCAGGCAGTTATGAATTAACCGCCGCCGCCGATGGCTTCCGCTCCGAACGCCGCACCGGCGTCTCCCTCACCACCGGCCAGCAAGCCGTCCTCAACCTGAAGTTCGAAGTCGCCACCGTCTCCACTGAAGCCTCCGTCTCCGCCGGCGCCGTGCTCATCGACCTCCAGAACACCGCCCTCTCCGACGCAATGGACCCCAAAGCCATTCGCGAACTCCCCCTCAACGGCCGCGACTTCGCCCAACTCGCCCTCCTCGAACCCGGCGTCACCCCCTCCCGCCGCACCAGTGATTCCGGCGGCCCAGGCACCAAACTCGTCATCAACGGCAACCGCCCCTCCCAGGTCTCCTTCGTCCTCGATGGCGCCGATATCAACGATGCCAACAACAACACGCCCGGCTCCGCCGCCGGCGTCCTTCTCGGCGTCGATACCTTGGAGGAGTTCCGCGTCAACACCAACGCCTACTCGGCCGCCTATGGCCGCTCCGGCGGCGGCGTCATCAGTGCCGTTACCAAATCCGGCACAAACCAGTTCCACGGCTCCCTCTTCGAGTTCGTTCGCAACAGCTCCTTCGACGCCAAGAACTTCTTCGATTCCCCTTCCAATCCCATCCCCCCCTTCCGCCGCAATCAGTTCGGCGTCGCTGTCGATGGCCCCATCGTCAAGAACAAAACCTTCTTTCTCGCCAGCTACGAAGGTCTCCGCCAACGCCTCGGTGTCACCAGCCGTACCGTCGTGCCCGATGCCAATGCCCGCCTCGGCATCTTCCCCACCGGCCCCCGCATCACCGTCAACCCAGCCGTTCCAGCCTACCTTGCCCTCGTCCCCCTGCCCAACGACCGCAGCTTCGGTGATGGCACCGGCGAATACGTCGCCGCCGCCTCCCAGGCCGTCAACGAGAACTTCTTCGTCGCCCGCATTGACCACCGCTTCTCCGAAAAAACCAGCATTTTCGGCCGCTTCACCATCGATAAAGCCAACGTCGCCATTCCCGACGCCCTTCGCTTCGTCCAAGCCGAAACTCAATCCGACAATCGCTACTTCACCCTCGAAGCCACCCGTGTTCTCTCCACAAACGTCGTCAACACCGCCCGCTTCAGCGTCAACAAATCGGAGAGCACCGGTGTCAATAATTACCTCCGCCCGCCAGACCCCTCTCTCTCCTTTTTCCCCGGCCGCCCCTTCGGCCAAATCTCCGTCACCGGCTTCTTCAGCCTAGGCCCCAGCCGCTTCGGCCCTTCGTTTTCCGATCAAAAACTCTTCCAGTTCTCCAACGACTTGAGTTGGGTGCGTGGCCGCCATTCGCTCAAATTCGGCTTTGACCACCGCTTCTACCGCCTTCCCACCAGCCGCCCCCAAAGCCCCTACGGCTTCTACCAGTTCAACGGCCTCGCCGATTTCCTCCAGGCCCGTCCCGCCTCCGTCGAACTCACCCTCCCCGCCTCGCAAATCAATCGCGACTGGCGCCAATCCATGACCGCCTTCTTCGTCCAGGACGATATCCGCCTCCTCCGCCGCCTCACCCTCAACCTCGGCGTGCGCTATGAGCGCGTCAGCGTCCCCGAAGAAGCCAACGGGCTAAGCTCAAACTTCCGGAACGTCGTTACCGACAAGGAGCCTGCCGTCGGCCCCATGTTCACCAACCCGTCCAACAAGAACTTCGCCCCCCGGGTTGGCCTCGCCTGGGACCCCACCGGCTCCGGCAAAACCAGCATCCGCTCCGGCTTCGGCTTGTTCTTTGATCCTGTCTGGACCGATTTCTACGCCAACGCCGGCAATCGCCTGGCGCCCTTCTACGTCCTCGGTTCCATCCGTAACCCCGTCTTCCCCCGCGCCGAAACCCTCGTTGGAAATCCTGGGTTCGTTCTCGGCCGCCAGGACGTCCTCCAGTACAACCCCTCCAACCCCTACACCATGCAGTACAACTTCACCGTCCAACGCCAACTCGCCGCCACCACCGCCATCACCGTCAGCTACGCCGGCCAGCGCGGTGTGCATCTGGTTCGTTTTGTCGATGGCAACCAGGCCATTCCGCAGATCCAGTCCGATGGCCGCAAGTTCTTCCCTGCCAATAGCGTAACCCGTAACCCCAACCTCACCGGCGTGCGCTACAAAGTCACTGACGGCCAATCGGTCCACAATGCCCTGCAGGTAAGCCTCCAACACCGCCTCCGCGCCGGCATGTTGCTTCGCCTCAACTACAATTTCGCCCGCACCATTGACGATGGTTCGGTCACCGTCACCCAAGGCGGCGATAACGATCTCCCGCAGGACCCGGACAGCCGCAAAGCCGAGCGAGGCCTGTCGAATTACGATGTCCGCCACTACTTCGCCTCGTTCTGGAGCTGGGACCTGCCGCAAGCGAAGGGTCTCCCCAAATGGCTCGGCGCCGGCTGGCAGTGGAATACCATTGCAACGGTCAGCGCCGGCAATCCTTTTTCGGTCGTGGTCGGCTTTGACCGTGCCCGGGCTCGTTTTCAAGCCGGAACCAGCCCTCAGCGCCCCGATCTGGTCGCCGGCCGCTCCACCAATCCCATCCTGGGCGGCCCCGACAAGTACTTTGACACTAGCGCTTTCGCCCTTCCCGAAGCCGGTTACTTCGGCAATTTGGGAAGAAACACGTTAATCGGCCCTGGTCTGGCGATGGTAGACATGAGCATCAACAAGCGATTCCAACTGACGGAGCGAGTAGGTCTTCAATTCCGCACGGAGATGTTCAACAGTCTGAACCACACGAACCTATCGATCCCGAGCGCAAGAACAGTCTTCACAACGACGGGACCGGTGGGCGCCGCCGGCCGCATCACAACGACGCAAACCACCGCCCGTCAACTCCAACTCGGCCTAAAACTCACCTTCTAACATTAAATTGGTGCCAAGCGCCTATTTAATGTTTCGGCGCCATTTCGGAGCCCTTTTGACACCAAAAGCACGCCAACAACCCCGTCCAGAGCCCAATCCCCCCTCCAAAGATTAAATTGGTGCCAGGCACCAATTTAATCTTCCGAGGCCAAGGTAAAGTCGTGTTAAGCTTCCCACCGCGGCGCAACCCCATGGGGATATTACGTGTCAAACAGGATAAGCATTGGTTACAGACATGAAGCTCCTACTCGCCCTCCTCTCTCTTCCCCTCCTCGCCGCCGATCAAGCCGCCCCCTTCTTCGACGACTCCACCGTCCGCGAAATCCGCCTCTATTTCGACGAACCCAACTGGTACAACACCCTCTTCCAGAGTCACAATTCCGACCGGACCGACCCCAACTTCCCCGTCCGCTTCCAATACGCCGACACCAACATCCCCAAAATCGGCATCCGCATGAAAGGCAACTCCTCCTTCCGCCGCAACGGCGTGAAAAAGCCATTCAAACTCGATTTCAACGAATACGACGACAACGCCACCTTCTTCGGCCTCAAGAAACTAAATCTCCACCCCGGCGATCTTCAGCCTGATTTCCTCCACGAAAAACTCTTCCTCGATTTCGCCGGCTCCCGCATCGCCGCCATGCGCGCCACTCACGTCCGCCTCTATATTAACGACGCCTACTACGGCCTCTATCTCGCCGTCGAACAGCCCGACAAAACCATGATGAAAGCCCGCTTCGGCGAAGACGAAGATGGCAATCTCTACGAAGCCGGCGAATCCGCCTCCGCCACCATGGCCTATCTCGGCGCCACCGCCGCATCTTACACCACCCGCTACGAACTCAAAACAAACGAAGAAGCCAACGACTACTCCCGCCTCATCAAGCTCATCGAAACTCTCAACAACTCTCCCTCCAATCTCGACACCATCATGGACGTCGAAAACTTCCTCACCGCCCTCGCCCTCAACGCTGCCTTCACCAACCTGGAGTCCTACACCGGCACCGCCGGCGAATACTTCCTTTACGACCGCTCCAAAGACAGCAAATTCGTCCACATCCATTGGGATCTCAACGAAACCTTCGGGTCCACCGGCGACGGCACCGCCCGCCTGGCTAACCCCTTCACCATGGACGTCTTCTACGGCTCCAATGGCACGGGCAACAACGCCCGCCCGCTCATCGACAAACTCATGTCCGTCCCCGCCTACAAGCGGTTCTATCTTCAAATCCTGGCCCGCATGTTACGCGAAGGCTTCGACGAACAGACATTCGCCGCCAGCACTCAGCGCATCGCCAATATCATCCGCCCCCACCTGGAAGCCGACCCGAACAAGGTCTACACTATGTCCCAATTCGAAGCCGCTCTAACAAATCAAATAACCGCGAATGGCTTCACAAGTTACAGCCCCACTCAATTCGTCCGCGAACGTGCTAACTATCTCCGTACTTATTTAAGCTCTCAAACTCAGCCCACAGACCTCCGCATCAATAAAGTAACTTCTGTCTCCATCCAGGTCTACAACCTCGGCCCCGGCACCCTCGCCACTTCCGGCTTCACACTCACTGACGATATCAATTCGCCCGCCAAATGGCCGATTCCTTCAACAAATCTCGCCGATGGCGCCTCCACCTCCATCACCTGGACCGCGCCCGCCGCCGGCGCCACCCTCTATCTCTATAACGGCGCCGCACAAATCGATACCGTGAAAGTCCCCGCCCTCTCCGCCACCCAGACTTATGATCGCATCGGTAACTTCGGCACTCAGTGGACACTCAATGGCGCCGCGACAGCCACACCCGCCGCCACCGGACAGTTACTCATTAACGAGATCATGGCCGACAACGACGGCGCCTTCGTCGACCCCGACGAACCCGGCGCCTACGAAGATTGGTTCGAAGTCTTCAACCCCGGTGCCGCCGCCGTCAATATGAGCGGCATGTACATCACCGACAACACCAACAATCCCACTAAGTGGAAAGTTCCCGAGGGCGTCACCATCCCCGCCCGCGGCTACCTCGTCTTCATGGCCGATAGCGAAGCCACGCAAGGCCCCCGCCACACCTCCTGGTCTCTCAGCGCCGATGGCGAAGTCGTCGCCATCTACGGAACCGACGGACTCACCCTCATCGATTCGGTCACCTTCGGCCCCCAGCGCACCGATGTTTCCTATGGCCGCGCCACCGACGGCGCCGCCACCTTCAGCCTCTTCGTCACCGGCACGCCCGGCACGGCTAACGCCAACCCGCTCGCCAACAACATCGTCAACGGCGCCGCGTTCACCCTCAACCCCGTCGCGCCGAACTCCATCGCCAGCGTCTTCGCCACCGGCATCGCCAACGCCACCGTCGCGGCCACGTCCACGACGCTCCCGGCCTCCCTTGGCGGCGTCACCATCAACGTCACCGACGCCAACAACGCCACCCGCCCCGCCCCGCTCTATTTCGTCTCCTCCGGCCAGGCCAACTTCCTGGTCCCCGATGGCACCGCCGCCGGCCGTGCCACCGTCACGCTACGCAAGCAGGACGGCACTTCCGTCAGCGGTTCCATCCTCGTCTCCGCCACCGCCCCCGGCCTCTTCTCCGCCAACGCCACCGGCAAGGATGTCGGCTACATCAACGCCCTCCGCGCCGATGCGCAGGGCAACCAGACTACCCTGACTGTCTTCAACTACGACGCCAACCAGCAGAAGATCGTCGCCACTCCCATCAGCCTTGGCGCCGCCACCGACTCGGTCTATCTCATCCTCGCCGGCACCGGCCTCCGAGGCCTGAAGGCCCTCACCGATATCACCGCCCAGGTCGGCGGCACTGCCGTCCCCGTAACCTACGCCGCCGCCCAGGGCCAGTACCCCGGCCTCGACCAGGTGAACATCGGTCCGCTCCCTCGCACCCTCGCCGGCCGCGGTGAAGTTAACCTCTATATCACCGTCGACGGCAATCGCTCCAACACCGTCACCCTGAACATTCAATAATTGCGCATCCTGCGGTAGTGGGTAATTCCAACGGACAATTCCGCGGCGCCTGGACGGCCAATGGCTGGGCCAAGCGCCGCGGATTCGTCGTCTTGTTCCTCGGCCTCGCCTGCGGGCACTGCCCGTACTCATCTGCTCCCGCCGCGCGCTCGCCGCCATCGCTGCGGTCGACCAGATGGCCGACCCCAAGGACTACCGCAACTGGGTCGAGCTCAAAACCATCACAGGCAGAAAACCCGCGTCGCCTGCGAATTGACCGAACGCCGCCGTTTCCGCCGCCTCCAGCCAGGCGAGCAGGTCGGGGTACTCTACACCGCATACGATCCGGCCCGCATAGAGCGCAACGCCCGCCAGGCGTCTTGGGTTGGGGGGTGACTATGGATGGTGCCGGGGCCATTCATACTCTGGTTAAGCCGCGAAGCGCCGCAGGCGCGCCCTCGTAAGTAAGAAGTCGATCCAGCCATCTGCGACGGAATGTCAGACATCTGTGTCCCACAACGCTCGCAAGCCTTCGCTCTACATTTGTTTGCTACGCAATTGGCGCGGCTTTGGCGCGTCAAACACCCGTCGCACGGTAAAAAATTATAGTGCCTGACACCGATTTTGGGCACCGGTTTCTAACCGGGAAGCCCAGCCGCGAACGTGGCATGGCGAGAGACGGCGGATGTCCGGTGTTTGGCAAACTGCTCGAGCACTTCCTCGGCAGCCGCTGGGTCAAGCACTTGGCGAGCCATTTGAAACAGGATCGTATCTTCTTTCCAAATGTGCTGGCGGAGCAGTTCAATGTAGTGCCCGGCTGCGTCGCGGATGGCCTCATGCGCACTGTCATCTCCGTCACGGGCGGCGGGCAGGTGATCACGGATGACGGCCAGAAGTTGGCGGCCAAGGGCGTGCTCGTACAGCATCACTCCGATCGGCCCGCCCGCCGGGGGAACACCGCGGGCCGCGAGGGCCGGGAATAGAATTTGCTCCTCCTTCAGATGGTGATGCGCGTCGGCAAACTCGGTGAAGAAGGCGAGCGCCTCTTCGACGAAGACGGCTGGAAAGGGCCGCGCACCGTCACCGAGTTGCGCTTCGACAGCAGCCATCACTTTTTCGATAAGACGATGGTCGCTCATGAGATCGGTCACGGGATGGTCGGCGAGCATCGCGGATCTCCTATGGCTAAAGTTGGATCAAGTCGTTGCCGGCGACGGCTGCGCCGCAGGACATATCTTCGCAGTCGGCATCGCCGGTGAAGGGAGTGCTCAGCGGGAAAGCGCTTTTGGGTGACGCTCCGGTGCGTTGGCGGATCGCGCGGCCGGCCTCGATGAGATAATCGGGCGCAAAGTTTTCCAGCCTTGTGTTCAGAGGGTCGGCAAAGAGGGCGATGTGCTCACGGACGAACTCGCCGGCCGCGTCGGCGGTGATTTTGGCGGAACGGTGGTCCCCGGCGGCGAGAGCAAAGGCCTCTTTCATCTTGAGATAGGCAATGAAGTTGAGTTCGACGGCGAGATGATCATCCGCCTCGTCGCGAGGGCGAGAGAACCCAAATGCGTCGTAGAAGGCTGCGAGTTCGGCCATGAGATAGCCGAACTGTACGCCGTCCTTGTGGGTGACCTCGCGAATGGGGACGGTGCCGGCGGGGCCGAAAAGCGCGATGTGGAGGCCTTCGGTGGCATACTCGAGGGCCTGTTCGCCGAGGAGGCGGAGGCCGGGGGATAAGAGATCGGGCAGGAGCGCGTGGACTTGTTCACGCCAAGCCGGGTTGGGGTATTCGAAAAGGAGGCCGAGCAGGCGCCATTCGGCGGCCTCGGTCAGAAGGGCTTTGGCGAGTTCTGGCGGCTGCATTACTGGTTTCTCCGAACAAGGGGAATCCAGCCGGAGCGCATCTTGCGGGCGCCGGATTCCTGCTGAGAACCCTGCCAGACGGCGAACGCTATGCTCGTCCGTTGATTGGGGCTGAGCCCTTCCGGCAGTTTGCGCGCGATAACGACGGTCCAGCCTTTCGCAGCAAAGACGCCTTTCCCGGCGGCGCCGAGCGACGGGCCGGGGGAAAGCGTTCCGGGACCGGTAGCGATCAGGTCTTCGACAGGGGCGGCGCGAGGACCGCTGCGGATGTTGCCTAGCGCCCGCGCGGGCGAGTAGCGCAGCGCCATTTCCCGCTGGGCGTCGGAGCCCTTTTCCAGGGGCTTGGCCTCAAACGGGTAATGATCAATGGCAGCGTTGGGATAGAGATCGCGTATGGTGTCGCCGCGGCCATCAACCGTGGCCTGCCAGTCGGCGCGCCAGTAGGTGACCTGGACGCGCTTGCCTTCCTGACCCATCTGCGGTTCAGGGAGGTCCTTTTCCATCTTTTCCGGAATCTGGATGGCGCAGGCATCCACCATCTTGGAGGGGCCGGGCGTTTCGCTTTTCGACGCGTCCTCCCATTCCAACCGGATAGCGATTTCTGAGCCGTTGGTAAGCGAACGAACGCGGATCTGCGGCGTGGAGGGAGTAGCCAGGCGCGGTTCGACGAGATCCTGAGGAAGCAGCGCCGCGAGGTGTTCGGGGGCGGCGTCCCAGGCAGAATCGGCGGGGAGCGTAGGCAGTTTAGCGGCGGCCACGGCGACCACTTCGTTCACCATCTTCGGGCCTCGGCTGCACGCGGCGGTCAGGAGCAGCAGGAGGAGGATCGATTGTTTCATGGCGGGCGCTCCTTAGGGGATATTGATGCGAACGAGTTGGTTCATGGGGTCGATGGCGGGGCGGATGTGGACGGTTTCGTGCATGGGGACGCGAACGAGGTCCGCACCGCCGTCGCCGACGGCGGTGACGAGGTCGCCCTGGCGACGGAAGCGGGTAACCATCTTTTCGGTGGAGCCGAAGAGACAGAGCAGGCCGGCGAGGTCGGGATCGTTGGCAGCGTTGCGGTAGATCTTCATCGCCTCGGCGGCGCCGGGGCCGAAGAGCTGGCGGTTAAACGACGCCGGGGCGTGGATGGGCGGAATGTAGTAAACATTGGGCTCCAGGCCGAATTGGGGGAACAACGGGAGGGCGACCTTTTTGATGTGGACAAGGTAATCGATCGGATTGTCGGCGCGGGCCTCCTCGGGTTTGTTGAGGAAGCCAGCCATGCGGATTTTGCCGATGCAGTTGACGAAGCACTGGGGCTGGATGCCCTGTTCCACCTTGGGGAAGCAGGCAATACATTTTTCGCTGGTATTGGTAAGCGGGTTGAAGAACACTTTTTTGTACGGGCAGCCCTTGACGCATTCTTGGTAGCCCCGGCAGCGGTTCTGATCGACAAGCACGATGCCATCTTCGGGGCGCTTGTAGATGGAGCCTCTCGGGCACGACGCCAGACAAGCGGGATAGGTGCAGTGGTTGCAGATGCGGGCGAGATAGAAGAACCAGTTCATGTGGGGGAGGCTGAGGAATGCTCCGTGGTCGACCTGGTTGGCGCAATCGTCCTCGCCGACGTTGGGATAGGCGTAGTCCTGCTGCTCCGGACGCCAGCCGAGGACGCGTTCGCCGGCGGGGGCCGACTCAAACAGAGTCTGGCCTTCGTATTTGTTGCCGTTCCAAGCCTGGCCGTTCAGCATGTCGAGAAGCTTCAGATCGTAGGCCAGCGGGTAGGAGCCATAGGGCTTGGTTTCGACGTTGTTCCAGAGCATGTATTCCTGGCCCTTGCCGGAAGTCCAGGTGGTCTTACAGGCGAGCGTACAGGTTTGGCACGCGATGCACTTGTTCGTGTCGAACACGGCCGCGAACTGCTTTTTCGGACGGGCCTCGGGATACCAGTACGACATTTCTCGGCCGATTTGCCAGTTGTTGACGCGTGCCATTACGTTTTCTCCTTTTGCTGATTGATGAAGCCTCCCGCGAGGTAACGCTTCATTGACTCGGACTCGTATTTCGGCCGGATGCCCATGGCGGCGGGGCGCCAGAGGCCCTTGCCCTCCATGCCGCCTGGCTCGGCTTTGGAGATTTTGACGAACGATTCGCGGGGGGCGCCGGTCGGGCAGTGGATATCGGGTTCAAAGCCCTGCCGAATGCCTTGGCCAAACATGGCTTTATGGACCAGGGAGTCGGTCATCCAGGTGGGCTTCAGCCAGCCGCGGGTGCAGGACTGGTGGGAGCCGGAACGGAACATGGCTTGATAACCCGTGCGCGGGTTACGCGCGAGGCCATCGGCACGGGACTTCTGGCCCTCGACGGAGCCGGGAGTGGCCGTGTACATGTTGAACCACATGCGGGTGACGCCGCGGGGCGTCCCGGGGTAGTAGCGGGCGCGGCAGAGAAGGCGCGAGAACTCCATGTTCTTCTTGTCCTTCTGCCAGCCTCGGAAGGGACGGTCCTCGGGGTCGGGATCGATGTAGACGTAGTCGCCGTCCTCGACGCCGAGTTCCTTGGCATCGGAGGGGTTGATATCGACGTAGCCTTCGGTGACGAAGGGACTGCGCTTATCCTGACGGTAAAGATCGCCGAAGGGGCCGAAAAGGACCGCGATCATGTCGGTATCGATGGGCGTGGTGTGGGAGCCGTGGCGGTACTTGGGGGTGTGGAAGATGAACTTGAAGCCGTCCTTCATGAGGGGGTGCTTCGTCTTCTTCGTTTCCTCCCAGGTGAGGACCACGTTGCGCCCGCAGCGGGTTTCACAGGAAAGATCGTCGCGACGGACTCCGTACTTTTCGGGGCCGTCGGGGCGAAAGGCCTCATGTTTGGGGCCGATGATGACGTTGGGTTCGTAGAAGGTGGAATCGACCGGTTCGCGGTGGACGGGTAGGTTCTCGCCGGCTTCGATGAACTCGTTTTCTTCGCGGTAGAACTCCAGGCGGCCGGTTTTGGTGTACCAGGGCATGGAATCGGCCACTTGATCGTAACCGACGACTTTGGGTGTGGTGCGGCTGTTGAGGATGGCGGGAATGCCTTGTTTGGCTTTGTCTTCGAGTTCGGAGATGCGGAAGCCTTTGGTGTTGGTGGAGTTGTCGAGAATGCGCTGGAGGTGGGTGGTTGTCTGGCCATCGCGGACGAACTTCCAGTAGTCGAGGAAGCGTTTGTCGCCAGTGAGCTCGGCGAATTTCGCGCTGACGAGGGCCTGGACTTCGATATCGCCCATGGTGTTGAAAGCGCGCTTCATGGGAGTGCGCGGGAAAGTGACCAGGAACGGATTGGTGACCGAGGCGGTCATGTCGGGGTGCTTGAGTTCGAACCAGGCGTCGACGCCGAAAACGATGTCGGCCCATTCGCAGGACGAACTCCACCACCATTCGTTGACGGCCACCATTTCAATGCGAGGCAGGACGTTGACGACGGTATTGAAGTGCCACTTCACGTTGCCGAGGATGGAGTTGGCATTGGCGAACCAGAGAGACTTGGTGGGGCAAGGGATGTGCGATTTGCCGGTGAGAAGTTTATTGCCGACGCGAAGCGGATGGTCTTCGTGGTTGTAGTAGTGGGCCGATTCGGGCTTCCAGTATTGCTTGACACGGGCTGGTTTGGCGGGATCGAGCTCGATGTTGAAGGGATCTTCGTTGATCCACTGCGGCGCGCCGTTGAAGAGGGCGACGCGGTAGTTGCCGGCGAAGGAACCGATGTTGCCGCCGAGTTTGCCGACGTTGCCGGTGAGGGCGGCCAGCAGGATGGTGTCGCGGTCTTTGTTATCGCTATTGAAGAACTGATTCGGGCCCATGCCGAGGGCGAAGAGGGTCGTGCCGGGTTCCTTGGCGAAATGTCGCGCCAGGCTTTCGACGGCGGCGGCGGGGGCCCAGGTGATCTCTTCGGTGGTCTTGGGATCGAAGTGCGCGGCGTATTCGCCGACCAGGTCGAAGGCGGGACGGCAGCGAACTTTCTTGCCATCGGCGAGAGTGACTTCGATGGCGTCATCGAGTAGCGGATTGACCACATTGGAGTTCTTGCCGACCATGTCGCGGGTGAGCGGTTTCGGCGAATTGGTGGATTTGTCCCACCAGACGTAATCCCCCCATTCCACGCGCATCTGCTCGGCGACGAGGGTCTTCGAGTGCTGGATGGGCGGCGGCTCTTTTTCGCCCTTGCGGAGGATGGCGGTGTTTTTGAGAGTAGCGACATCCCCGCCGAAGACGTCTTTCGCTCGCAGGTTTTTGAGCGTATCCATGCGAACGAGGACGGGCAAATCGGTCCACTGATTGACGTATTGGGAGTCGTAGAGTTTTTCACGTAGGATGACGTTGATGAAGCCGAGGGCGAGCGCTGGAGTCGTGCCGGGACGCACTACGACGACGTCATCGCCTTTGGTGGCGGTGGCAGAGTACTCGCAGGCGATAACGACGATGCGGGTGCCCTTCAGGCGGGCTTCGGTTAGCCAGTGAGCGTCGGGCATTTTGGTGGTAATCCAGTTCATGCCCCAGACGACGAGCGTCTTGCAGTGGTCGACCGCGGAGAGATCGAACTCGACGGTCTGCTGTCCGGTGACCATGGGATGGCCGGGAGGAAGATCGGTGTGCCAGGAGTAGTTGTCGAAGCCCTTGGCGCCGAGTGCCTTATCGGGGCCAAGATTGCGAATCTTGGCGTCTAGAAGCGCCATCGAGTTGGCCAGGCGGTACATCCCAAAGACGCGAGTGATGCCCAGCAACGGCATGCCGCCGCGGAACTTCATGGTGCGGACGCCGGCGCCTTCGGTGGCCTCAATGGTGGCCGGGTCGTAGTGCTGTTCGGTGAGGCGGCGTTGGCCTTGGTCGCCGGAGTACGCTTCGGCAATGTTCTTGAGGACCGCCGCCGAAATTTTCGCGCCTTCGTCGTGGGTAATGCGGATCCACTCGTCGCGCCCGCGCTGGTAATACTTGACCGGCGGCAGTCCGTTGGACTCGCGCGGAAATCCGGCGTCGTGCCAATCCTTGAAGCCTTTGCGGATCATGCAGCCCATGACGCGGCGATCCCCGTAGAAGCGCCGCGTCAGGGCGAGGCCCTTCTGGCAGACGCGGGGATCCCAGCGGTGGGAGACTTTGTTCCCGTTGAGGTCGGTGGCTTCTCCATATTTCATGGAAGGGCCGATGCGAACCACTACGCCATTCCGGACATAGGCATTCAGAATGCAGTTGTGCGTGTCGTTCGGGGCGCAGGTGAACGTATAGGTGGAATCGTATTTCCAGAGGTCGCGATAGACCTTTTCCCAACCCCGGTCGGGATAGGCGGCAAGCGGATTGGTGACGCCTTCCAGACCCCAGGCGCCGCTGGTCGCTGCTAGCAGGCCACCGAATCCGGCGGCGCCCATCCAGGATAGGAATTCACGGCGGTCAGCGTCTTTTTGAATGGCTGCGCGTTTTTTCATGACTTGCCTCCTTGCAGCGAACGAAGATAAGCGACCACGGATTCGATGTCGGCTCGGGTCAGAGCGGAACGAACGGGAGAGGGTTCCAGGAAGCTGGCCATAGCCGTGCCTTTCCGCCCTCGGGCGACGGTCTCGACCAGAAACGTGTCCGTGGCCGCGTCGAGCAAAACGGGGTTGTTCAGGGCGGGGCCTTCGGCGCCTTTGGCGTCCGGACCATGACAGCCGGCGCAAGCGGACGCGAAAATGCGCTTGCCTGCGATGGGAGCGGCGGTGACCCAGCGGGCTGGTTTTGGGTCTTCCTCCATTTCGGTGGCGCCGAGGGTTCGGATGTATGCCACGACGGTTTTCATCTCTTCGGCGCGAAGACCGTCTGGCTTCAACCACCCCGGCATGCGGCGCCCGGGGCGGCCCAGTTCAACGGTTTTGGCGAGAAGCGCGTCGGGCGCGATAGCAAGATAGTCCGGATTGGCGATGGAAGGGAAGGACACGAGGCCGGGGAGACGCCGGCCCTGTCCATCGCGACCATGGCAGCCAGCGCAAAATGCGCCATAGAGCGTGGCGCCATCGGTGGCGAATTCGCGTTCGCCGAACTTCACGGCGCGGATCCGGTCCTTGGGCAGATACAGGTCACCCAGGTCCTTGCGGCGGAGCGAGAGAGTGAAGAATGTAAGCTGGTCGATTTCCTTGTCCGACAGCGGCGCGGGGGGCATTAGCGAGCCGGCCACCACGGAGGCCGGGGCGCGGAAATGCTCGGCCATCCAGTTCTTGATACTGCCGTCACCCGGGACATGTTCAAAACTGACAAGGCCGGGGTCCTTGAAACCAGCCTTGGTCAGGTCGGGGCCCGCATCGCCACCGACGCCGCTCACCTTATGGCACCCCAGGCAACCGGAGGAAAAAAAGGTGCTCTTGGCCGCGACCAGTTGGGAGGCGGCGACGCGGGTTTGGAGGAAGTCGCCGAGCAGCGGCAGGTCTTCCGCGGCGATGGTGCGGAAGGCGGTTTTCCAGGGGCCGGCGGTGGCCGCGGCGGATTTCGCAAGGTGCTTGGGGTACCACTCAGAATCGAACGCTGTGGCGCCAACGCGGGAGAGGTTCGGCCCTTCCATGCCGCCCTGGTCGGGGCGCAGCGTGCCGCCCTTGCCATCCACGCGGTGGCAGGCGTAACAATCCAGACGTTCAAAGGCAAGCGAGGCTTTTTGCAGGCGGGACTGTTCGGGAACGTGGAGGGCAACATGGCAGGTGCCGCAGCCGGCGTAGAGGGTCGCTTTGTCGAGCATCGGCTCCGGCCAGAAGTGGACATCACCGTGGGCATCCAGCTTTTCGGTGGCCTGTCCCTGCCCGCCGTGGCAGACGGTGCATCCGTAGTCTGCCGGATCGTGAACGACGGGTTTGTGAGCGACAAGCAGGGGCGCGCCACGGACGGACTGTTCGCCAGGAGCCATCGACACGTGGCAGGAGACACAGCGGTCGGCGACCCCGAGGTTGTTGTTGACCACCTGGCGAAGCTGAACGGCGATGGGGCCGTCGTCGGTTTGCCCCTGGACCTGGATACGGCGCCAATCTTTGAGGAAATTTTCCTGAATGGCGGCGCCGGTAAGCAGCGCCAGGACCGACAGGCTGGCGAACAAGAGGAGGTATTTGTTCTTCTTCATGGCATTAGTGTTTGGGCCAATCGGACGGAGACCAGTAGAAGACCCAGTTGGGACCGCGGAAATACGTGCCGATGATCGTAAGCACGATGAAACCCGCCAGGAAACACGTGAACAGCGCTAGTGCGCCGGCGCGCGTGGATTGATAGCGGCGAATGCACCACATGGAGAACAGCGCGTAAATAAGCGTGAGAATTGTGCCGGGGTTGATGGCGGTGATGATGAGTTGGGGGATGTGAGGGAACCATTCGCGGAGCCAGCCGAAGCGTATGACGGCGGCCTCCAGAATGATCGGAACGCCAAGGCCGAGCAGGGCCGAAAATCGCACGAGAGGCCAGCCTCCCGGGCCGCCGAACCACTTGCCGGTGCCTTCGGTTTCCCGGTCGAGGTACGGGATGAGCGCGAGTCCAATGAGCACGATGGCGGGGATGCCAACGCCGCCCATGAAGGCGCTGAAGGAGACCATCTCCTGGAGGCCGAGGAAGTACCACGGAGCCTTGGCGGGGTTTTCGGGGATTGAGGGGTTGGCGAGTTCCTTGAGCGGCGCGTCGGAGTACAGTGAGAGCGCCAGGCAGGCGAGCAGCGTCACCATCAACACACCGAGTTCGGCATAGAACAGGTGCGGCATGGAGGGCACGGTATTCTCCTGCCCACGGCCGACGGCCGCGCTGCGGCCGCGGACAATCGCGGCGAGTTGATAGGTTTTGACGGGCGCTTCGTTGAAAACGGGTGTTACGGATTCCGCGGGGCGGGCAGTGAGCAGCGCGTCGGCATCGGCGGGCCGGACCATCCCGCCATCCTTGCGAATGCGCCAGAAGTGCACACCCATCAAGGCGGCGATGGCTAGCGGAAGGATCATGACATGGAGGAGGTGGAAGCGGATAAGTGCCTCGGCGCCAACCTGATCGGAGCCGAGGAGGAGCAGCCGCTGCATGCCGCCTGGGTCGAAGTAGTCCGTCAGGTTGAGCGCATCGGTGACTTCCCGGGGGGACTGGGCGATATTGGCGCCGATGGTGATGGCCCAATACGCGAGTTGATCCCAGGGGAGGAGGTAGCCGGTGAACGAGAGCCCTAGCGTGACAACTAACAAACCGATGCCGATGAGCCAGTTGTATTCACGCGGACGGCGGTAGGCGGCCGTATAGAAGGCTCGCGCCATGTGAAGGATGACGGCGATCACCATAATGTTGGCGGACCAGCGATGGAGGTTGCGGATGAGGCGGCCGGTGGGGACAACGAAGTGGATGTCTTTTATGGACTGGTAGGCCGCTTCCGGATACGGCTTGTAGTAGAACATCAGCAGCACGCCCGTAACCAAAGCGATTAGAAAAGCCGAAACACTCATGATTCCCAGGCCCATCGTGGTCGTCCAGCGCAGGCTCCAGCGATGCGTGCGGACGGAATGCAGGTGCAGGAAAACGTTGCCGAATACGAAAGTGGATCGACTTCGGTCGGTATTCGGTGTGCCGGTGCGGAATGCGGTTTCCAGCACCCGCGTGGGGACCGACTTGAGGCTGGCGGCGAATTCGCGAAGCGCGTCTTTTTCTTCGGTGGGTACCATTAGGCGACCTTCGTTCCTTGGGGGACGGTGGTGGCTTCGTCCACCGTGATGGCGCCGCCAGCGACGGTGACTTTTAGCCAGGGGAGCGGGCGGGGGGCGGGGCCTTTGGTCACCTCACCATTGGCGGCGAAGCGGGAACCATGGCACGGACATTCAAAGCCTTCGGCATTGGGCTTGACAACGCAGCCCAAGTGGGTGCAGATGGAGGAGACGGCGTAGACGCCTTGGGCATCTTTGTAAATCGCCACAGCGCGGCCGGGCGGCACGAACGCTTCCCCGGCGGCGAGGGATTCGGGCAGCGTGACCTTGAACTTTTTCGACGGCGATGCCAGCACCGCGGCCTTTGGAAGTTTCAGCATCCCGGTAACGCCGAATAGCAGCGCGCCGGCGGCGGCCCAAAGCGAACTGAGGCCCAGCCAGTCGCGGCGCGGAACGGGTTCCGGATCAAGCCGGGAGCGGGAGGCCGCGGGAGTGGTTGTCATTGGGAACTCCAGGAGTAGGTATAGGTGACGCGTTCCATCGTGATGGCGTCGACGGGGCAGCGCATTGCGCACGCGGCGCAGCGAATGCAGCGGTCTTCGTCCTTCAAGATCGCGGAGTGAAGTGAAAGGTCTTCCTCCGGGCCGAGCGCCGCCAGGATGGCGGCGCTCATTTCGGAACCCTCGACGATCTCACTCAGCGGCGCCAGTTTCAGGCAGAGCGTGGGGCAGACATCGGCGCAGCCGCCGCACAGAACGCAGCGTGCACTGTCGAATACGGGCGTGACGCCGCAATCAAGACAACGGGAGGCTTCCCGCGTGGCCATGGCTGCCGTGTAACCAATCTCGACAAGCGCTTCCGGGTGGTTCAGCCTCTCTTCTGGCGTGGCAAGTGGCACGGAGACGCGGCCAATGGATTCATACCCGCGCTCGCGCCGATAGCCCTCCTGCACCAGGTGGGAGGTGACCGCGTGCGCGGTCAGCGCGCGGCCGGTAATGTACTGATAGACTGAGCGGGCGGCCGCTTTGCCGGAAGCAACCGCGTCGATCAGCAGGCGAGTTCCATGTGCCAGATCGCCCGCGACGAACACGCCGGGAGCGGTAGTGGCAAGCGTCTTCGCATCGGCTTTGGGCCACCCGGGACGGAACTGTTCGACATCGGCGCCGCCGTCCTCCAGGAACTGCAGTTGCGGCGCCTGCCCAACGGCAAGCATCACGGAATCGCAAGCCACAGTCATCACATCGCCGTCGTCATAAAGCGGCGAGAATCTCCGGTTCTCGTCGTACACGCGGAGGCACCGGCGGAAACGAATCCCCGTCACCGCGCCGGCCCGGTCGCGCTCAATCGCCACGGGCCCCCACCCGTTAAGACGTTCCACCCCTTCCTCATCGCCCTCACGGATTTCAACCGTATCGGCGGGCATCTCTTCCAGCCCTTCCAGCGAGACAAGCTGCACCTTTGCGGTGCCGGCCAGCCGGGCGGCCGTGCGGGCCGTGTCGAAGGCGATCTGCCTCACTACGGACCGGGCTACATCATAGGCCACGTTGCCGCCACCCACAACGACGACATTCCTTCCCACCTGCACCGGTTCCCCTAGCGACACCGAGCGCAGCAGATCGACGCCGCCGAACACTCCCGGGCCCGCCTCTCCCGGCAGCCCCAGCCCGCGCGACGATTTCGCGCCGACAGCGATAACCACCGCGGCAAAATCGGCCCGGAGCGTCGCGAACGAAATTCCCTTACCGATCGTGACGCCGCACCGGATGTCCACCCCGAGCGCCCGGATGACATTGACTTCGTTCTCGATGACGGCGCGCGGCAAACGATACGCTGGAATGCCAACCGCGAGCATCCCGGCCGGTACGGATTCCGACTCATAGACCACCGGTTTCAACCCCAGCAACGCGAGATCGTGCGCGGCGGAGAGCCCCGCCGGACCCGCGCCAATAATGGCCACACGCTCTCCGTTCGCACGCGCCAGTCGCCCGTCGAGCGTGGAGCGCAGCAGTGCCGCCATCTCTTCGCAGTTGGCGGCGACAGGCGGCTGGAAGTTTTCTATCCCTGGCAGCACCGCGATGCCCTGCGCTTCAGGACCATGCAATTCACACACGAAACGCTTCAGCGCTCGGATGGAAACGGGCCGGTCGATGCCTGCGAATTCGCCGTCGTCATCCACCCGCGGCACTTTGCCGCGGCGGCAGGCCGCCTCGCACGGCGCGCCGCAAACGCGCCCGCAGATAGAGGCGAATGGATTGGGGCCGCGGGCAATAAGATAGGCGTCGTTGAACCGCCCCTCGGCAATGGCGCGTACGTATCCGCGCGCGTCGGTATGTACCGGGCAGGCCACCTGACACGAGATCAGGTTCTGGTGATAGTTCTCGCCCGGTACTTCCACGCGCGCGCCGCTCACAAGACCGCCTGCCTTTGTTTCGAGAGGTGGCTGGCGAGCGGTGCCTTGGCCCCAAAGCCGATCAGGCACGGAATCCCCGCGCTCGGAGAGCCGGAGGCACCGGGCTTTTCCAGCAATTGTCCAAGCGTCCAGCGGCCCAGTACACTCGTGATCGCGTTGTGAAGTTCAAGCGCCGCCCGGTGGAAACTGCAGATCGCCGGCTCAGGCCGCTTGCCCCGGCAGAAGTCGCCAACCACCACGCCCTGGCAGGATTCGACGATCGCCAATAGCGTGATATCGGCAGGCTTTCGAATCAGCCGCACACCGCCTTTCACCCCTTTTTCCGCCTCCAGAATGCCGCTTCGAACCAGGTGACGAACAACTTTCGCCAGATAGGTGGGGGATTCGTCCAGCGATTCGGCGAGCCGCCGCGGAGAGGCGCAATAGGAGGCGTCTTGTTGAGCCAGGAATAGCAAGGCGCGGACCGCGGAGATCGATGTCTTATTCACCATGAAAATACGATAACACGGATAGATTATATCCGCATTTAGCGCGAGTCAATGGTTTTTTCGCACCAAAAGCGATTATTTCGCCGCGGGCGCCACAGTCAACCTCTCCCACCCATTCCCCGCAACAAGTGCCGTCGAAGGCCCGCGGCCATCTGCGGCGGTAAACCAGACATCCGCGGCACTGGAATCAAGGTCCGCCACATCCCTGGAATGATCGCCGGCGGCTACGGCATCGAGAAATTCCTCGTCTGTTACCCCGAACTGAAACGCGACGGCGTCTCTGCGGCGCTCGAAGATGCCGCGCAGGTGATGGATGAAGATCAGCGGGTCGCCTGCTAAATCCCGGGGATGCTGCCGGATCAAAACACTCCGGTCCAGACGCTACCCCCGATGGACAGTACGACACCTTTGGGTCGCCGCATTAGGGGTTTGACCGGCAACACGGCGGTCGAATAATCGTCCGCCTGGATCTCACCCGCCTCTGACAACCAACAAACTCCCGTGTCGCAGCACCTCCACATTCGCCCTAATCCCCATCGGAACCACCACATGCACCTGCTGCCCGCATCCCCTCAATCCATACCTCCCCCGCAATCCTCGTCCAAATACCGTCACCAATTGCCCCGGCGTCCACGCCGTCAGCGCCCTGTTAAGATGCCGCTCCCCACCCGGCATCCCACCCAGCAGCGGCTCAAATTGCACATGTCGAGTGGCCACCCGGTTACTTCGAAAACGCCTGCGGCTTCCTCAGTGGCGCCTTCCCGGCCATCGACGCCCTACCCGCGGAGCCCGCCGCGGAACCTCCCTGCTAAATTCCCGCCGCCAACCTCCTCAGCCTCCTCCCCACCTCCGCCGCCCCTGGCAGTTCATCCGCTTCCAAGACCTCCTCCGCCGCTTCCTCATCCCCGCTCACCCATCGCTCCCCCTCAAACCGCGCCGCCAACAAAGCCAACCCCTCCCCGTCCCTCCGCAGCGCCAACCCCCATATCGCCTCCAGTCGCGTCTCCTCTTGCGAATCTTCCAGCCGCGCCCGCAGCCCCGCCCGCACGGCCGGCGAGTCCAACACCGCGTCGCTCCCCACGCCAAACGTCGCCCAGTTGCGCACCCGCGCGTCCTCATCTTCCATCAACTCCAACATCACCTCCAACTCCCCCTCGCCCATCCGCGCCGCCAACCCTTCCGCCGCCTCCAGCCGCACCGCGGCATCGGCATGTCCCGCCAGGTCCCGCAGCGCCGCCTGTGCCTCATCGGAGAACAGGCTCATCTGCCCCAGCACCCGCGCCCCCGCCCGCACCACCGCGGCCTCCGGATCCTCCACTGCCCTCTTCCCCAGCAGAACCCGCTCCCAAACCCGGCATTCGGGCGCCAGTTGCCACTCGGCCAACACCGCCAACCCTGCCACCCGCTCCGCCGTCACTCGCGAAACCGTCAGCGCCATCGCCTTCCGGAACACTTCGTCCCGCCCGTCGGCCTGCAACTCGGCCACCGCTCCAGCATCCCCCGCCACCGCCGCCCGGAACCGTTCTGCCATCGACATCATACCTGCCCCCGCATTATCTCCCATCCGCGGCCCAACGCGGCGGCCACAGCAATCTCAGCGTTGGCCGGCCCCTGTGGTGAAGGATGGGCTGGACTCCATCAAGCGCTCGTTGTGAAGATCCCAGAACTCTAATGCTCCAGATTCCGCCCCAAAAACCGCAAGGCCCCGCTGCCGGTCAAACTGTATGTTGCTTGCCGTCCGCGCGGCTCTGACAACCCGGTGTTCACCATTCTTCGGATTCCACAAATGCACCGCGCCCGGTTGGGAAGCATAGGCAATCCAGCCGGTTCCACCAAGCATCTTGACCGTCCTCACGTAGCCCGGTAAGGGCGGAGACTTTGCCAGGAGTTCTCGCCCCTCGGTGTTCCATTGGTAGACGTGCCCGTCTTGACTCCCCATGTAGGCCAGTCGCCCCTCGGCGTCCACTTCAATCGGGCCGAACGTCATCACCTCCCTTTGAGCCGTGAATCGGCCCACGAGCTTGCCCGCTGCGAAGTCCCACATCCCAGGCCAATGCCCTGCCCACACGGCACGCCGGCCCCGGTCAATGAATTCCACCTCGCCCCAAATGGAACTGCAGCAATACGCCGGAGACGAACGGCCGGTGTCCAGATCGATGGTCTCGATAGCGCCTTTGCCGTCGATAGTAAGGATCGAGCGCCGGCCGGGGCTGATTCGCACGGCGCCGTAATTCGCACCATCACCGCGAACCCGTCTGGCCTGGCCAACCGCCGGGTTTGCCACGCGAAGGTTTCTGTCCGCGATGACCATCTCATCGCTCTCGGAAAAGCGCAGGTCGTTCAAGCGCCCTTCCACTTCAAAGGCGCGACAGTTGTTGAGCTCCGCCAGGCCGCACGCATAGACAGCTCCCTGTGATGTACCAGCGGCAATCCATCGCCCCGAGGAACTGAGCGCCACGACGCGTATGACGCTGGCGCTGATGGGCCGAGGGGTTCTGACACCCGCGAACCAAAAACCCGCGGCCAAGACCACAGCGGCCGCGACGGCGAAAATCTTCGGACCTGAACTTACGGAAGGCATCGACTCCTACAAACAATAGGAAACCGCTCACCCCCCAAACAACCGCTCAAACACCTCGCGCGTCTTTACCCGCATCGCCTCCCATTCGGCCACCAGCGAACCGCCCTCAATCTCCCGCCACCGGCCCACCAAATCGGCAAGCGTCTCCAACTCAATCGCCGCTTTGGGCAAGCTCCCCGCGGCATGGCCGTGAATCAGCCGCAACCCATGATCCACCGCCCGGTAGAACGTCGCCGCCTCCCGCAAAAACGCCGCGTCCGCCCGCTCCAAATGGCCCATCTTCTCCACCACGTCAATCCGGCGCGGCGTGTTCAACTGCTTGAAAAAGATCCCGGCGCTCTTCAGCCGCAGGTACATCAGCACGAAGTCGATATCGTAGTACCCGCCCTCGCCGGCCTTCAACAAATTGGCGTCGCCCAGTTCGCGTTGCAGCCGGAGCCGCATCTTTCGCAGGTCCCCGCGTGATCGCCCGCTTTGCCCGTAGCGCCGCCAGTCAATCTCCTGCAGGTCGTTCAGAAACGCCGTCGCCGCCTCCAGGTCCCCCGCCACCGCGTGGGCCTTCATGTAGGCCATCCCCTCCCATGCCTCCGCCGTGCGCTCGAAGTAGTCGCGGAACGCCCGCTCCGTCTGCACCAGCGAACCCTCCCGCCCGTTCGGCCGCAGCCGCGTGTCCACCGCGAAGATCACGCCCTCGCCGGTATACGCCGAGATGACGTCGATCATCTTCTCCGCCACCCGTGTCCAGAACGGCAGCTCAATCGCGTCCCTGTTCGGCAGCACGAAGAACAGGTCCGCGTCCGAGCCGAGATCGAACTCGCGCATCCCCAGCCTTCCTAACGCCACCACCATCATCTGTTTCCGCGCCCGGTAGTTGACGGCCTCCGGCGGGTGTGCCGCCGAAACCATTCGCACCGCGACCTCGTACGCCGCCGCCATCACCCGCTCACCGAGTTGCGATGTCTGTTCCAGCGTCTCGAACACGGGCCGCCGCAAACACACGCTCTCGCTCTGCGCGCGGAACATCTCCCGCCGGAACCAACGCCGCAGTTCGCCCGCGCCCGCGCCCTCGGGCGGCTCGCCGGGTCCGCTTCCGAACAGGGCGAACTCCGCCAGCAGGTCCGGCGTCCGCAGCAACTCCTCGCTCAGGAACGGACTGGCGTCGAACAGGTCGATCACCTGCCCGGCCAAGGTCGTGTCCTGATCCATCAGCCCCAGCCACTCCGGTGTCTGCCGGACCTTTTCCAAGAAGTGCTCAAACCGTACCGCGCCGCGCCCGGACGCCCGCCGCGCAATCGTGGCCGCCAATCCAGGGGCTATCTGTGTCAGGAATCGCACCAGATTAGATATCGGCTGTCCGCCGGATTCCTCCATACCGGCCCCTGAAGGTTGTTGCGCGTGGATCACCCGGCGGTAGATTTCGGCGACCTCTTCCAGGTGCTGTTCCAACTCCGCCAGCAGACCCGCCCCCCGCAATCGCCCGGGCATCCGCCTTCCTACTGCTTCCAGTTCCTCCTCGTTCAGCGGCAGAGAATGCGTCTGCCGGTCGTCGGCGAACTGCAACCGGTGTTCCAGTGTCCGCAAAAACTGGTAGGCCGAGGCCAGCCGGGCGTACTCTGTCGCCGACAGCAGGTCCTTATCCCGCAGCCGCGCCAGCGCCAGCATCGTCCCTCCATGGCGCACCCAACGTTCGCGCCCGCCGTGCAGCCGCTGCAGACACTGCACCAGAAACTCCACGTCCCGGATGCCGCCCTCGCACAGCTTCACATCGATCTCCTGCGGCCCGCGGCGCTGCCGCTCCGCCAGCCGCTCATGCTGCCGCAGCCGCGCCGCGCTCACCGTTTCGATCGCCGAAAAATCGAGCGAGGTCGCATAGATCAAGGGCTCCACAAACGCCAGCAACTGGCGCCCCGGCTCCGTCTCTCCCGCCGCCACGCGCGCCTTGATCAGCATCTGCAGCTCCCAGTCCCGCCCCCGCGTCTGGTAGTACTGCTTGGCCGCCGCCAGCGACAGGCACAACTCCCCAAGCCTCCCGTCCGGCCGCAGCCGCAGGTCCACCCGGTAACACATCCCTTCGGCCGTGTAGCTCGATAGCAGCTCCGTCAACTGGTGCGCCAGCTTCCGGAAGAACTCCTGGTTTCCATCCGCCGCAGTCCCCGAATACACGAACATTAGGTCGATGTCCGAGGAATAGTTCAACTCTTCCCCGCCCAGCTTCCCCATCGCCAGCACCGAGAACCCGCAGATCCTCCCATCCCCGTCCTTCGGTGTACCATGGCGGGTCTCCAGCGCCTCTCGCACCCGCCGGTAGCTCACCTCCAGCACCGCGCCGGCCAGTGTCGACAGCTCCCCCGCCACTTCCGGCAGCGGCGCCAACCCGCGCACGTCCCGCAGCAGAATCCGCAGCATCTCCCGCCGCCGGAACCGTGCCAAAAGCACGGCATCCGGAACGCCCTCCGGCAGGAACCGTTCCAGGCGTTCCGTCATCGTTTCCAGCGACAGACTCCGGAACAGCTCTCCCGAAGCGCAGACCTCCTCCAACCACTCCGGCCGCTGCAACACCTCTTCGCTAAGGAAAGCACTTTGGCAGAACACCGCCACCAGCGACTGCAGGCCAGCCGCGGTTCGGGTCAGCCGCGCGAACATGTCCGGCGAGTGTTCCCACAGCCGGGTCAAGTAATCCAGCGCCCGATCCGGGTCCGGCGCGCTTTCCAACAGATAGCGGATCCGGTCCAGGGACGTATCCGGAATGCGCGACTGCAGCAACAGCGCGTGCGCCCGCGCGCGTTCCGGCGCCCGAAAGGCGATTTCATCCACCCACGCGGGCATCAGGCAACGTCCACGAGCAGCACGACCGGGTCGCCGGGCGAGAACGAACCCAGCTTCACGATGGCCAGGTAGAATCCGGCCAGTCCCCAGCGAGGCGATGTATGGTCCCCGGCCTTGACTTGCGGGTCATAGACGGCCTTCTGAATGCCGGGGCCGTAGGGGTCAAGCGTCTTGCACGGCTCACGCATTTTGGTGACTTCGACGATCACCTCGCCCATGCGCCACTGCTGCCCGAGCCGGACCGTCCGCCGGTCGATACCGGTGGTGGTAACATTCTCACCCATCGCCCCCGGAAACACCGGAAAGCCGGCGGCCTTCAGCTCATCGAGCCCTTCCGCGGTGATCCACAGCAGCGCCTGGCGCGGGCCGCCATGGTATTTGGTGTTCTTCTGGATATCGCCCAGAATGCCCACCGGACCTACCTCGCCTCCCAGGACGGGGAGTTTGGGAACCCCGCCCTTGGACACGCTGATCTGTTGAATCTGTCCTGCCATCCGCACCTCCTACAACCGGCAGATGAGCAACTCGCGCTCGTAGACCATTTCCGGCGGCAAATGGTCGTGCAGGTCGATGAACAGCTCTTCCTGCCCGATGACTTCCTGCCGCCACTGCGCCCGGTCAAAGGCCTGCAACTCCTCGAACTGTTCCCGCGTAAACGGGAGTCCCTTCCACTCCAGGTCTTCGTAGCGCGGCATCCAACCGATGGGTGTTTCGCGGCCTGCCGCGCGCCCGTGGGCACGATCGACGATCCACTTGAGCACCCGCATGTTCTCGCCGTAGCCAGGCCACAGGAAGGCGCCGTTGGGGCCGCGGCGGAACCAGTTGACATGGAAGATGCGGGGCGTAGTGGTGAGGTGCCGCTGCATCTTGATCCAGTGCCGGAAATAGTCTCCCATGTGATAGCCGCAGAATGGCAGCATGGCCATCGGGTCGCGCCGGACTTTGCCGACGGTGCCAGCGGCGGCGGCGGTCATCTCCGATCCCATGGTGGCGCCGATATAGACGCCGGTGGACCAGTTGAAGGCCTGAAAGACGAGCGGCATGGTGGTCGGCCGGCGGCCGCCGAAGATGATGGCGGAGATGGGCACGCCGGCCGGGTCCTCCCAGGCCGGGTCAATGGTCGGACATTGCGACGCCGGAGCGGTGAAGCGCGCGTTCGGATGGGCTGCCTTGGCGCCGGTTTCCTGCCCAATGGCGGGGGTCCAGTATTTGCCCTGCCAGTCGGTGCATTCGGCGGGCGGGGTGTCGGTCATCCCCTCCCACCAGACGCCGCCATCGGGCGTGAGCGCCACATTGGTGAAGATCGAGTTCCTGGCCAGCGTCAGCATGGCATTCGGGTTAGTCTTCAACGACGTTCCCGGCGCGACGCCGAAGAACCCGGCCTCCGGATTAATGGCGCGCAACTGGCCCGAAGCGTCGGGCTTGATCCAGGCGATGTCGTCTCCGACGGTCCACACCTTCCAGCCTTTGAAGCTCTTGGGCGGAATGAGCATGGCGAAGTTGGTTTTGCCGCAAGCACTGGGAAACGCCGCGGCGACGTAGGTCTTTTCGCCCTTGGGGTCCTCAACACCGAGGATGAGCATATGCTCGGCCATCCAGCCTTCGTCGCGAGCGATGTTGGAGGCGATGCGGAGGGCGAAGCACTTTTTGCCCAGCAGGGCATTGCCGCCATAGCCGGAGCCGTATGACCAAATTTCCCGTGTTTCCGGGAAGTGGACGATGTACTTTTCCTTGTTGCAGGGCCAGGCGACGTCCTTCTTCCCTCGCGTGAGGGGCATGCCCACGGAGTGCATGCAGGGGACGACGCGCTTTTCGTCCTTATCGATTTCCTGGAAGACGCGAAGGCCGATGCGGGCCATAATGCGCATGTTGACGACGACATACGGCGAATCGGTCAACTGGACGCCAATGCGCGCCAGCGGGGAATCGACCGGGCCCATGCTGAACGGGAGGACATACATGGTCCGGCCCTGCATGGAGCCTTGGAAAAGGCCCTTCAGCTTGCGGCGCATTTTGAAAGGGTCTTCCCAATTGTTGGTGGGGCCGGCGTTGTCCTTGGAGAGGGAACAGATATAGGTCCGGTCCTCGACGCGGGCGACATCGCTTGCGTCGGAGCGGGCGTAGTAGCATCCGGGCCAGAGAGCGTCGTTCAACTTGGTGAGCGTACCGCCGGCCACCATCTGATCGAGCAGCATCTGGTTCTCTTCATCGGATCCGCTCACCCAATGGATCCGGGCGGGCTTGGTGAGCCGCGCCATTTTTTCAACCCACTTCAACAGGTGCTTGTTTGTGCTGAGGGGAAGTGCGGGGTTACTCCGGACAGTCTTAGTGGCCACAGTGGTTACCTATGCATCCAGTGTAGCCTTACGCCATTGGGGCCATGTCCAGCCGAGTTTGCGGATCTCGTAGTAGAGCGGCCCCTCGTGGGGAGGCCGAGAAAAATCGTAGGCCGGGGCCGGGCGGAACTGTTCGTGATCGATGGGGAACATGCCGATGACGCGTTGTTGGGAGGCAAAGCAATCGAGCCAGGAACGCTTCCGGCGCTGTTGGCCGGGGTCGAGCGGGACGGCGACTCCGGCGGGGCCGGCGATAAACGAGTGGGGGACGAACTCGGCGCCGTGCGCGTGGTAGAGAGGGAACTCCCACAGGTTCGGCAGCCCGGCGAGGGCGAGCGCGACGGCGTCATGGTCCGGGTGGCCGCCCTCATAGGCATGGGTATAGATTCTCTCAGCGTTGAAGGCGGCCACGTAGGCGCGAATGGCGCCGAGGTGCAGCGGCGCCTCCTGATCGGCGAAGCCGAGGCAATGGTAGCGCGACTCCGGGATGCCGGCCGTGGCGAGAACGGCCATGGTCTCCTTGCGGCGAGCGGCAAGGTAGGCCGCGCGAGAGAGGAAGCCGGAGCGGATGGCGTATTTGAGATCGCGGGGAGCCGAGTCGGTGACATGCAGGATGTGGACCTCGTGGGCCGGGTCGCTCAGGACGGAAAAGCAGCCAAGGGTTTCGTCGTCAGCGTGGGCGACGGCGATCAGAATGCGCATAGCTGCTATTATCGCCACGTGCGCATTGGGATCACCTGTTACCCGACATATGGCGGCAGCGGCATTGTAGCCACCGAGCTTGGACTGGAACTGGCCAACCGTGGCCATCAGGTCCACTTCATCACTTATGCCAATCCGATCCGGCTGGGGGAGCGCGCCGGCATTCAGTACCACGAGGTAGAGGTCTCCAACTATCCGTTGTTCCAGTATCCGCCGTATTGTCTGGCGCTGGCGTCGCGGATGGCGGAGGTGGCCGAGCAGTACAGTTTGGATCTCTTACATGTTCATTACGCCATTCCGCATTCCGTGTCGGCGATGCTGGCCAAGGGGATCTTGTCGAGCCAGCGGCGGCTGCCGTTCGTCACCACGCTGCACGGCACCGACATCACGCTGGTGGGAATGGACCGAAGCTATTTTCCGATCACGAAGCACTCGATTGAGCAGTCCGACGCGGTGACGGCGATCAGCGAGGACCTGCGACAGCATACGGTGGAGGTGTTCGATGTGACGAGGCCGATCACGACGATCCACAACTTCGTGAATTCGGAACTGTACCGGCCGGCGGAAGGGCCAGCGGCACGGGGGCCGCGAATGATCCACTTGTCGAACTTCCGTCCGGTGAAGCGGGTGACCGATTGTATCCGCGTGTTGGCGGAGGTGCGGAAGACGGCGGACGCGGAGCTGTGGATGGTGGGAGACGGGCCAGAGCGCGGCGCGGCAGAGCACCTGGCGCACGACCTTGGGTTGATCGGCTCGGTACGATTCCTGGGTAAGCGGAACGACGTTCCGACGCTGCTGCGGGAGGCCGATGTGCTGTTGATGCCGAGCGAAATGGAGAGTTTCGGGCTGGCGGCGCTGGAGGGGATGTCGTCGGGTGTGGTCCCGGTGGGGACGAACGTTGGAGGCGTGCCGGAACTGATCACCGACGGTGTGGACGGCTACTTGTGCGACGTGGGGGACGTGGAGCGGATGGCAGCGCGCGCGGCGGAGCTATTAACGGAACCGGACCGGTGCCGGGGGATGGGATTGGCGGCGAGGCGGACCGCGGTGGAGCGGTTCTCGACGGATCTGATTATCCCGAAGTACGAGGCGCTGTATCGGCAGGTGGTGGAGGCGGGGTGAGTTGCCTGGCGGACCGAGTGGAAGCCGCCGCGGAGCGGGCGGCGCGGCGGGGGCGAGGTGGCTTGCGGTTGCTTCTTGTGGCCGTCGCGGGGCCGCGCTGGAGGCGGGTCTTGTGGCCCGGCGGACCGGGTGGAAACCGCCGCAGTGTGGACGCCGAGGGGTTGCGCCCTTGTCGCATTGGAGGCCGGATGAAAGGCCTGGCGCTGTTGGCGGGGCTTTGCTGCTGGGGCGGGCCGGTGGAGTTCCGCTTCGTCGCTTCGGAGTTGGCCAACCTGACGTTTCAGTTGGACGCGATGGCAGGGATGGGCGAGGCCGAGGGCGAGGCGTACCGGGCACTGTGGCGGCAGGAACTGCGTTGGGACCGAGAAGACGATTGGCAACTCGAACGGTGGAAGAGCCTGCGGCGGCGGCAGAAGACGAGACTGGAACCGGGCAGGAGCGGCGCACCGGTGCGCGCGGTGGCATGGCCGCCGAACTACGCGGGGTACTATGGCCAAGAGTTGGGGCTGGACCAGGATGTGCGGATCGCCGGGCTGCAGGCTGGATCGGAGAAAGACTATGGCAGACGGCTGCGACGGCTGCTGGAGCGGCGGGAAGCCGACGGACTGGTCTCCGTGGTGAAGCACTTCCGTCCGCGGTTTGGGCGCTTCTGGCAGACCGAAGCGCTGGGGCAATTGCGGCCGAAGGCACTGCAGTTCGAGGCGCTGGTGCGCAAGCATGATATCGCGGCTCTGGCGGAGCGGTTGGCGGTGTTCAGCGAGTCAAAACTGGGACCAAGGCGGGAAGCGTGGTTCTACCTGATTGCGCATCCGGCGCGATTCGGCAAAGCCACGGTGGCGACGATGCTGCGGAACCACGCACCGGTGGAACTGCTGGAGAGCGAGACACCGGAGGAGCGGCTGGCGGTTATCGTCCACGAACTGGTTCACTACTTCTATGACCGGGCGCCGTTGGAGCGGCACATGGGGCTGATCGCAGAGTTCGAGGCGGCGACGCCGGCATGGCGGATGGCGGCGTATTCGTACCTGAACGAAGCGGTGGCGACGGCGGCGCAGGTACTGGTGGAGCGGCGACTGCGGACCGGCGCGGATTTCGGGCGGTGGACGGCGAGCCCCCGGAATGTGTACTCCCAGCCTTGGGTGGCGGCGCTTGGACTGGCCAGTTACCCGTTACTGGAACGCTGCCTGGAGGGCCAGTGCGGACTCTTCCATGGGTTCGCGGGACGGTATCTGGCGGCGGCGGAGACGGCGCTGGGCGAGCGGGTGGCGCACCCGCATTTTCTGCTGGCAAGCCGCGTTGTGTTGACGGCCGGGGACGAGTTGCGGGCGGCTTCCCGCCTATTCCGGGAGCGGGTGCCATCCATCATGCACGCCACGGGGTGGGAACAGTTGGCGCGGTTTCCAGGGTTGCCGGTGGTGGTGCTGGCGCGGGACGGCGAGCAGGCTCCGATGCTGGAACGGATCGGACCGGGAAGAAACGTGACCGTATTGACCGGGAAGACGGCGGAAGCGGTGGAGCAGGAAGTGGGACGGTTCGCGATGCGGCCGTAGTGATTAGTTGCCGACTTCCTTGCTGGCGGCGGTGGCGGGTTCGGGGCCCCAGTTTTCGCGTATGACCATGGACTGATCGGAGTAGAAGCTGCGGCGGCCGCTGCTGTTGTAGTTTTCCGGGGTGACGCTGAGCGTATACCCCCCAGGGGTACCCTGCATCTGGAAGTTGTAGCCGGACTTTTTGCCTTTGGCCAGATCGCCGGGCAGGAGGTCCGCCGCGGCGGGGCCGGGATTGCCGCTGGGGGGCGGGCCGAGTTCCTGGAGCGTGACGGCGTATTTGCCGAACTGGCTTTGGTACTGCGCCTGGGTGGTGTGAATGGAGCCGACCATACGAATGGCGGCGACTTCATTGGCCTGCATGATGGCGTTGTTGTACTTGGGAACGGCGATCAGCAGGATGATGAGAATGATCGCGACGACGATCATCAACTCCATCAGGGTGAAGCCACGGCGGGTAATCTGTCGGTTGACACGGAACTTGGGCGCAATCATAACTAATCGTCTCTATTCTAGTTGACGCGCGGGGCGGCGGTGGCGTTGAGAGATTCTTTCAGCGGGCGACGTCGTTGCCATCGGGGTCGCGGACGATGAGCGTCTGGTCCGAGGTGAAGGCGCGGCCGCCGCGGGCCGCCTTTTCCGGCGTGGCGGTGATCAGATAGCCTTCGGGCGTGCCTTCCAGGACGAAGTTGTAACCGCTGTGATTGCCGGCGGCGAGTTTGGGCGACATGTGCCTGGCCAGTTCGGGGAGCGAGACGGCGAAGTTGCCGGTTTGACTCTGATACTGCGCCTGGGCGGTGTGGATGGTGCCAATCATGCGGATGACGGTGACCTCATTGGCATGGCGGCGGGCGTCCATCACGTTGGGCACGGCGACGCTCAAGATGACGAAAATGATGGCGACGACGATCATGATTTCCATGAGCGTGAAGCCCCTGGAGTTGGTGGAACGCATATTTTGGAGCCCCTTTCGACAGGGAAGACGGCGCTCCGGCGGGAAGCGTTGAGGCGGAATTGCGAAGAACCACGCGCCGATTGCGGCCCGTGCCTGCCCGGTGAATCGACATAGCGCGGGCAGGCGAGTGGCTGGATTCGATTTTCAAAGATCAGTTCCGGGTGGCTGGCGATGGTTGAATAAGGCCAACGGCCGAAGGGGGTTGTGGATTGCCGGTTTCGCTTTGGGCGGACCGCGGAGCAAAGACGCTTGGCCGCGGGCGGTCAGGTGGCTTCGTCGCCGGTGTTCGTCTGGTGGCCGACTAGTTCGAGCGAATCCTTGTGAAAGACCTGGCGGTATAGCTCGACGACATTTTCAGTGACAGGGCCGTTGACGTTGAGCTTTTCGACGGGTTCGGCGGTTGCCTGAGGAGGGGCAACTTCATCGAGTTCATTGATTTCGCGGGTGGGCGGAGTGGGTGCAGTGGCGGGCCAGGCCTTTTGCAGTTGGAGGAGGCGCCGCTGGATTTGATTGATGGCGCGAAGATTTTGCTGGGTGTCGCGGCGGAGTTCGGCGATGGTTCTGTTGCCGGTGAGGGCTTCCTGGGCGGCGATGGAGATTTCGAGGTCGCGGAGTTCGGGGAGGGAGCCGGCGATGCGGGCGCCCTGGCGGACGAGTTCGCGATTGAAAATGGCGGATTCCATTTGTTTATTTCGATTGCTTTTCCATTGTAAATCGGCGATTTGGCGGACGAGAGCGAGTTCGGCATCGTCGGCGGGCCGGTACTTGGCGGCGAGGGAATCGTAGAGATGATAGAAGGCCTGGCGGTCCTCATTGGCGAGGCAGGCGGAGTGGGGCGGGAGGATGAGCTTGAGGACGGTGGCGCGCGCGTCCTGAGCGCTGGGACCGCTGGCGCATCGCTCCTTTTCCTCGATAGAAATGGGGCGATTGGATTTGGCGGTGTTTTGATGAGCAGCACCGTTTTTCTTGAGCGGGTTCATTGCGTTCTCCTTAGTGGAAATGAAAAGGCCCCGGGGACCGAAACCCTGCGATAGCGGGGTTTCGGTGGCCGGGGCCTTTGCTTCTATTTCTATTCTAGGGGGTTGGACGCAAGAGAAATTAATGGCGTCTTTTCTATTGTATTGAAAAGAAGGAAAATATAATTTTTAAAAATCTGTGACTCCTTTCAGGGCGGCTCGGTTTCCGGCAACGTCAGGGTGGGGAACAACTCGCGGCGTCCAAGGAAGGAGAGTCGCACGTCAGAGTGCACCAATATGCCGCCGGGTTGGGCGGTTGTCTTGCATATCGGCTCGGCGCCGAGTTTTCCGCCGCTATGGTCACCCTCGCGCGTGGTGCATTGGGGTGAGGGTGACGATTCTGACGCCACCACGGAGATCGATGGCCAGAGCGGGACGGGCGCCGGCGCCTTCTATCGTTTGGAGATCGCGCCGCTCCGGGTACAACCGGCGCGGTCCGGCTGAAGGCCCTGGGCGCCCCTAATTCGGAGTCTCCAGCGGCCGTCAATCCGCCAACTGACCCCAGGGCTGCAATGAGATGTTTGCTTCATTGTCAGCGGAATCTCAATTGAGAGATCGCGCGTGAAGCGCCAGGAATGCCGCCGGGCTCACGTTCCTGCGGTTGCCGATTATCAGCAGCTTGCCGATTGCTCGCTACACCGCCTCGATAATACGATCTTTGTTGAGGAAAGAGACAATACCGTTGTGGATCGCAGTTGTCTGCTCAATGTAGCTTCCGGTGGTTGCGTTCGGAACTGACTGGACCGTCCAGTTGCGCGGTGCCGGACCGATCCGGCTCGGGATGACGTTGCCGGAGGTCCGCCGAGTTATTGGTGATCCGAAAGCGAACATCGAAGGCAACGAGCCCGCGGTTCCGCTCAATGAGTGCGCGTACCTCCGCAGTAATCGACTACCTTCAGGTCTCGGAATCATGTTCGAGAACTGGCGTGTCGTGCGGATTGACGTGTGGAAGAAAGGGATACGCACGGTCAGCGGCGCCGCGGTTGAAGACACCGAAGGCCGAGTCAAGCTTCTGCACCCTGGGCGCATCACCGTTGAAGCGCATCACTACCATCCTGATGGTCATTACCTGAACTACTCAAGCACGGAACGCGCTGATCAGAGTTACGGCATGGTTTTTGAAACTGACGGCGCTAAGGTCACCTCGATCCGCACGGGAACACTGAAGGCTATCGCCCTGGTTGAAGGCTGCAGTTGATGGCGCTTTCGAGTTGCCGGCGGGCCGGGTTGCCGGAAACTGTTGTGTATCGGTTGGATCGCCGGCGATCCGGCATTGGGTTGGAAATGACGATCTTCGAAGTCACGAAGGACGTCGGCGACCGTTTGAACAGTTTTAGGAGTGCGCCAGCCTGTCGTCCACGGCCCCGCGAGGTTCCGAGGCTTTACTCCATCTCCACCGCTGGCGCAGCTTGCGGACTTCGCGGTGCCGCTTTTAAACTGACCCCCAGGATAGATTCGAGCCGACAACCCAAATAGAATCAACAGGTTGAAGACTGAGCGGCAAATAGCCCCTTTGTTTTCAATGCGAAAATGTTTGGCTCCCCTTGGTGGATGCGTTTCGAGCTGCTCCATTGCAAATGCAGGGGTTTGCGGCAGTGTAAATCGTCACCACCTAACCGCTGACTCGACGCCTGTAGTGCCCAAGTGGCTCTGTCGGCGTCATTTCCATTCCTCGAGAAGGCTTAAATCAGGGAGTCCGCAACCGAAGTGTGATTTCGTCGCCGCAAAGCGCATAGTGGCGGAGATTCCAGGAATAGATGGCCTCCGCCTTGGCCTTTGAGGCACATTGGGCGAGCATCGCGTCGTAGATTGCGCCACCGACGATTCCCCTGGACGCCGCCTGTTCTAACGAGTCGGCATATTCATCGCCGTCAAGCGCAACGATGGAGAGCCGTTCCCGAATGTCCGCAATAAACAGCCTAGCCTGTTCGGCGCTGATTCGGTGCTTGCCCGGCATGCGCGTCAGCGTGGAATAGACTTCGGCAAGACTATGCGCGCCGCAGCATCCGATCGATTTGTCAAACCGAATGAACAACGCGAGGCTGGCTTGGTGGTGTACGTGGTCGCCGTAGAAAACGGGCACCAGCACGGAGGTGTCGAAGAATCCCTTCATTCGCTCTTTCCGAGATTTGCCAAATCGCGCTCTTCGCGGATCTGTGCAAGCATCTCATCGGTTGCGAAGGCGGAGAGGGGCTGCCCTGTGTAGAACACCCAGACACCATGTTCCTTCGTGAGCGGACCACTACCGCGGACCGGGCGCAACGTGATCTGCTCGCCTGTGGATTCGACTTCGAGCGTGTCGCCGGGTTCCAAATGCAGCTCTTCCCTCAGGGGTTTAGGAATCACTACACGACCCGCTTTATCAATGACAAGGCGCGTGTTCATTCTGGTACAATACTGTGGGTCAACCCATCAGTCAATACCATTATATGCCACAGCGTCTGCCCGCTGCGACGTGCTGGGTGGAACCTGAGCGAGTCAGGCGATCGGTTCGGGCATTTGCGGACTTTCCAAACTCTTGATCTGATAATAGGAACTGCACTATTAGTATGGATTCGCGCACAAAGACGCAAAACGGAGCCGCAAGCGAAGGCGACAATCCGGCCCCGGCCATCAGTGCGGACTTCCTTACCGGCAGCACGGAGACCGGCCTTGAGCGCATCCGCACCCGGCTTCTGGATCTCACTAACCTGACTTTCGCAGTTCAGGCGTAGATTTGGCGAAACTGAGGCGTTCGTCGCCTGGAAGCGATTGAAAGCAAAGAAGCGGTTTTTGAAAAACCGCACAGTGAAGACCTACCCTCTTTCCGAGGGACAGAGAATCTGGCATTCTGCGGGAGACTTGTTTCTCCGCGCAACCAATCGAAAAAAGGACGGCAAGGACCATCGCTATTTCAGCGTGGTGGAAAATCAGCGTGTCGCCGGTGGCAAGACGGTTCAAAGCACCGTGCTCTATTTGGGCGAAATCAATGACCAGCAGCAGGCGGCATGGCGCAAGACCTTGTCCGTGTTCGACGAGCAACAGCAATGCTACACGAATCTGAGCCTGTTCCCCGCTGATCGAGAGATACCGGCTGACGCAGTCGACAGCATTCAGGTTCGGCTGAGTGGGCTGGAGTTGCGCCGGGCTAGACCATTCGGAAATTGCTGGTTGGCCAGCGAGCTCTGGGATCAGTTGGACTTGCAAGAATTCTGGCGGTCGCGGCTGGGGACAGGACGCGAAGCGGTGAGTTGGGAAAAGGTATTGCGGTTGCTGGTCGTCAACCGGCTTCTGGAGCCGGGCAGTGAGTTTCGTGTCCATCGGCACTGGTTCGTGGAAAGCGGCATGGATGTACTGTTGGAAGAGGATTTCAGTGTTGCCGGCAAAGACCGGTTGTACCTGTGTCTGGACCGGATTCTGGAGCATAAGGCGGAACTGTTTGTATGGCTGCGGCAGAAGTGGGCGGAGCTGTTTGCGGCCGATTTCGAGGTGCTTCTCTACGATCTGACGAGCACCTATTTTGAAGGCGAGATGGAGGGCAACGAGAAGGCCAGGCGGGGCTATTCGCGGGACCATCGGCCGGATTGCCTGCAGGTGGTGATCGCGCAGGTGGTGACTCCGGACGGGTTTCCGCTGGCCTACGAAGTGATGAACGGCAATACAACGGAGCAAAAGACGTTGGAGCCGCTTCTGGAAAGGATTGAGAAGGCCTATGGAAAGGCCAAGCGGGTATGGGTGATGGACCGGGGGATTCCGACGGAGGCGACTCTGAAGATGATGCGGGCGCCGGAACGGCAAACCTGCTATCTGGTGGGCACGCCCAAAGGGCGGATGAAGCAGCATGAGACGAAGTGGCTGGATCTGCCTTGGCAGAAGGTGCGGGACTCGGTGGAGGTAAAGCTCTACGAGCACGAAGAGGAGTTGTATGTGCTGGCCCGCAGCGATGGACAGCAGGCCTAGGAGAATGCGATGCGGCGCAAGCGGATGGTACGGCTGTTGCGGAAACTGCGAGCGATGCGGCGCAGTCTGCCGGAGCGGGATCAGTTATTGTTGCGGATCGGAGCAGCGAAGAAGGAGGCGGGCCGGGCATTTGGGTTTGTCGAGATCGACCTGCCGTTGGTGCAGCAGGCGGTGACACGGGAGACGTTTCGGTTTCGGGTGAATCGAGCAAAGCTGCGCGAGGCCGAGCAGCGCGATGGGCATTCCCTGTTGCGGACGAACCTGACGGGCGAGGATCCGGCGGTGTTGTGGGCACGCTATGTGCAGTTGACACAGATTGAAGCGGTATTTCGATCGTTGAAGAGTGAACTGGGGATTCGGCCCGTTTATCATCGGCTGGAACATCGAGTGGATGCGCACATCATGGTGGCGTTTTTGGCGTATTGTCTGCAGGTCACGTTGAAGAACCGGTTGCAGATTCATGCGCCGGGACTGACGCCGATGGCGGTGATGGAGAAACTGGGGACGATTCAGATGATCGATGTGTGGATTCCGACGCTGGATGGGCGGTTCCTCGTGCTGCCCCGTTATACGCAACCAGCGAAAGAACTGCAGGCGTTGCTGGAGAAGATCCAATTGGCGCTTCCGGCGCAACCGCCGCCGCGGATTACCGGCGTGGCGCCTTCGGTGCGGTCTGCTTGAGATCGTGGCATTTGTGGTGAAGACCTAGCCGGAGGCTTCGATGATTCTACGGGGGTTAGGTCTGTTTTGTGGCGCGAACTGCGAAAGTCAGGCTAAGCCCCAGAGATGGGGGCGGGTTTACGGGTCTTCCACTTTCCGCGGGTGAAGTCCGGGATTTCGACGGGTTGACTATTGGCGGCCACCGATTGAATGGAGAGCGGGAAGACGCAGCTCCAGACGGCGGCGTCATATACGTCGATGGGCGCCTCCGTGCGGTTGCGAACGGCCTTAAAGAACTGATGCATTTCGATGTAATCGGCGCCGCCGTGGCCCTGGCCGGCGGCCTTGGGGCCGAGGTCGCGCCAGAGGGGATGCTCGTACTTTGCGTAGTAGGCATCGGGGGCTTCCCATTGATCCTCCTTGGGTGAACGGCCGTCGAAATAGAACTTGTCGAGCGAACCCATGTAGATGCCCTCGGTGCCCTGCACGCGCAGAATGAGATCGTAGGGGCGGGGGGACATGGTGTCGTGATAAAGCGTGACGGTGGCGCCGCTGGCGGTACGGAGCAACGTTGTATTCACGTCGCCGAGAGCGTATTCGCGGTTGGCGTTGGGGTGGGCGGCGCCGAACTTCTTGCGGGCGAAGTGGGCGAGGCCGCGCGCCTTGCTGCTCATGGAAGTGAGATGGGTGAAACGGTCGCCGCGGTTGACATCGAGCCACTGGGCGATGGGGCCCAAAGGGTGGGTGGGATAGAGATTGCCGTTCTTAGAGGCGGCGTGGACGCCGCGCCAAGTGAGTTCGCCAGCGGGGCCGCGGTCACCGCCGGTGGAGAGGAAAACGAAACGCACGTCGTGTTGATAGCCGCCCTCGCAATGGGTGAGTTCGCCGAAGAGGCCCTGGCGAACCATGTTGAGAATGAGCAGGGTATTGCGGAAATAGCAGACGTTTTCCAGGATCATGCAGGGCATGCCGGTCTCTTCGGAGGCGTTGACCATGTCCCAGCACTCGGCGACGGTGATGGCGGCAGGGACTTCGACGGCGGCGTATTTGCCGGCGCGCATGGTGGCGACGGACATGGCGGAGTGGAGTTGCCAGGGGCCGGCGTTGATGACGGCGTCGAGATCGGCGCGAGCGACGAGACGGCGCCAATCGTCGACACCGCCAGTGGCGCCGTAGACCTGAGGCCGGGCCTGGCCCGCCCTTTCGATAAGCGCGGCGGCGCGGGCGGCGGCGGTTTCGTTAATGTCGCAAATGGCTGGCACCACGACGTCGGGAAACTGGAGCGTGGTGCGGAGAAGGGCCGTGCCTCTTGCCCCCGTTCCGATGAACCCGACGCGCAAGGGGCGGCCGGTGATGGGAGGTTTGGGTTGGGCGTTGAGGAGCGGGGCGCCGAGCGCGGCGGCGGAAAGTAGGAGGTCTCGCCGGTTCCAGGAGTCCATGAGTGCCACGATAACACTAGAGGGAGCACGGACTACTAACGGGGGATTGGCGGCGGCGCTAGGCGCGGACGGAGGAACCGCCGAGGGAACGCATGAGCAGGCGGCGGCAGGGGCGTTCCACGGCGCGATAGAGAATGAGAGCGCCAGCAGCGGCAAGAAGCCAACAGATGGGCATGAGCAGCCAGTACACGGAGGCGGGGGCGTGGAGAGCCACAAGCGGAGGGAAGACGAGAAGGGCGAAGAGTTTCACGACGGGGCCGTGTAAGAGATAGAAAGAATACCCGGTACGGCCGAAGCCGGCGACGTAGTGCAGCAGCCGGTTCCGGCGGGCGGGGCGATAGCGGCGTTGGACAATGAGCGCGATGGCGACCAACGTGGAGGTGAGGACAAGGCCGTTGACAGAGAAGGCGGCGCGGCGGACGAGAGGATGCCAGGCGGTGCCGAGGAGGTTGCCATCGAGCAGGACACGGAGGACAAGATAGAGCGCGGCGACGGCGAGCAGGGCGCGCAAGGTGCCGGAGCGGGCGCGTTCCCAGTTGGTACGGGCCTGTAATTCATAGACCAGACATCCGGCGGGAACGTAGGAAAAGCGAATAGAGGCCATGCCTCCAAATAGGCCGGCGGCGAAGCAGAGGGCGGTGAGCGCGGCCCAGGCAACGAGGCGGCCCGGGCGTTGGACATTCCCGCGGTGGAGGGCGAAATCGATGAGAGGGAACAGGAGGTAGCCGGCGACGATGAAGCTGAGCGTCCAGGTGACGGTGAGGACGGGCTGCGCGGGGAAGAGGCCGGGGAAGAGGACAAGGTGTGGCAGGAAGGACGAGAGGGTTAGACCGGAGACATCGGCGCGGGAAAAGCCGGGACGGAGGTGCGCGAAGACGACGGCGGCGAGGAGCACGATGAGATAAGGCACGTAAATACGAACGAGGCGGAGGGAGACGAACTGGCGGTAGGTGAAGCGGCGGCTGGCGAGGCTTTGGGCCATGAAGAAGCCGCTGAGAAGAAGAAGCAGGTTGGTGCCGATGCTGCCGAGGCGGGTGGCGAGCCAATCGACGAACTCAATGGTGACGGCGCCGGTGGACTGTGGGTGGGCAAAACCGGCGTAGTGGTAGAGAAAGACAAGCGTGGCGGCGCCGGCGCGGAGAACGTCGAAGGCGGGGAGGCGGCCAAGTTTGGGTTCAGGCGCAGACGGCGCCAGCGTGCCAGGGGGCGCGAGGCTGGAGCCTGTCATTTGGAAATGCCTTTCATAAAAATGGGCGGGGCATCAGGAAATCCACGGGGGTATAGGGGGATATCGGCGGTTCGGCGATGGAGCGTTAGGGTGGGGCGGGCCTCAAAGGACTGCGCCAAGTGGGTGATATGGCGCGGCTTGCCCCACTTCCGGCCGGGCCAAGGGACTCTTGGGAGGGGCGTAAGTGGCGGAAATCCTTGGAAATTCAACGTTCGGGTTGGTTTGGCGGCTCAATTGCAAACATGCATCCGCCTAGCATATTTAAACTCAGGAGAATGCATGTTCTGTTATCAGTGCGAACAAACGACGAGAACCGAGACCGGCGCGGGGTGCGCGACGGCGAAAGGCGTGTGCGGCAAGGATGAAGCCACAGCGGACCTTCAGGATCTATTGATCTACCAGTTGAAAGGCATTGGGCAGTATTCGTCGCGCCTGCACGGGCTTGGGAAGGCCGACGCGGCCGCCGACCATTTCATTCTCTTCGCGCTGTTCACGACATTGACGAACGTGAATTTTAACCGGGCGCGCTTCGTGGAGCTGATCGGCGAGGCGGAGCGGATTCGGGACCGCGTGCGCGCGGCGTATGAAGAAGCCACGCCGGGGACGGCACGGCTGGGCGGGCCGGCGGCATTTGAACCGGCGGCAGACCTGGCGGGACTGTTGAAGCAGGCCAACGCGGCGTCGGTACGGGCCGGGATTGAGCTGGTGGGTGAAGACGTGGTGGGTCTGCGGGCGCTGGTGCTGTATGGCCTGAAGGGCGTGGCGGCGTATGCGCACCATGCCGACGTTTTGGGCCAATCGAGCGAAGAGGTGGGCGCGGGGATTGCGCACGCGCTGGACCTATTGGCGACGGACCCGGCCGACATCGGCGTGCTGCTGAACGAGGCGCTGGCGCTGGGGCACCTGAACTTCAAAGTGATGGGGATGCTGGACGCGGCGAACACGGGAACGTATGGCACACCGGAGCCGACCAATGTGCGCACGACGCCGGTGGCGGGAAAGGCGATTCTGGTTTCGGGGCACGACCTGCGGGACCTGCATGCCATTCTGGAAGCGGTGAAGGGGACGGACATCAACGTTTACACGCATGGCGAATTGCTGCCGGCGCATTCGTACCCGAAGCTGAAGGCGTACCCGAACCTGGCGGGCAATTATGGGACGGCGTGGCAGAACCAGCAGCTTGAGTTCGCGGCATTTCCCGGCCCGATTGTGATGACTTCCAACTGCCTGATTGAGCCGCAGCCAGCGTACCGGAATCGCATCTTTACGGCCGGACCGGTGGGTTGGCCAGGAGTGCGGCATATTGTGAACGGCGATTTTTCGACGGTGGCGCAGGCGGCGCAAGCGCTGCCCGGGTTCACCGAGACGGCGCCGGAGAAAACGATCCTGATCGGCTTTGGCAAGGACACGGTGCTGGGTGTGGCCGATAAGGTGATCGAGGCGGTGAAGAGCGGATGGGTGAAGCATTTCTTCCTGATTGGCGGCTGCGACGGCGCGGCGCCGGGCCGGAATTACTACACCGATTTTGCGGAGAAGGCGCCGCAGGACACGATACTGCTGACGCTGGGTTGCGGCAAGTTCCGGTTCAACATGGAAGACCATGGGACGATTGGCGGGTTGCCGCGGCTGCTGGATGTGGGGCAGTGCAACGATAGCTATTCGGCGATTCAGATTGCGCTGGCGCTGGCGAACGCATTCAAGTGCGGCGTGAACGAGTTGCCGCTGTCGCTGATTGTTTCGTGGTTCGAGCAGAAGGCAGCGGCGGTGCTGCTGACGTTGCTGGCACTTGGCGTCCGCAACGTGCGGCTTGGCCCGTCACTGCCGGCGTTTCTGACGCCTGCGCTGGTTGGTGTACTGGTGGAGAAGTTCGGTGTACTGCCGATCACGACGGCGGAGGCCGACATTGCGGCCTCGATGAACCGGACGGCGGCGTAGACAGCAAGCAGAACCATGTCAGAACTTGAAGTGACGCTAGTAACGCGCGATGGCGCGGAGCTGCGATTTCCCTGCGCCCAGGCGGAAAACGTCCTGGGCGCGTCGGAGGCGGCGGGATATTATCTGCCGGCGATGTGCCATGAGGGGACTTGCGGACTGTGCCATGCGCGGGTGACGGAAGGCAAATACACAATGGGGCCGCACAACAGCGCGGCCCTGCGGGCGGATGTTCCAGGCGAGGTGCTGCTGTGCCGGTGCTCGCCGGACGAAGACCTAACGGTGGCGCTGCCGTACAATCAGGCGCAGATCCTGCGGTACAAGGTTCCGGTGCGGCAGGCGGTGATCGAAACCATGGCGCCGGCCTGGCAGGACGCGGTGGCATTAACACTGCGACTGCAGCCGGACGCGGCGACGGGAACGGCGGTGGAGTTTTCGCCGGGCCAGTATATGGAATTGACCATTCCTGGGACGGAGATCCGGCGGGCGTATTCGCTGGCGAACCTGCCGAACTGGGAGGGGCGGCTGGACTTTCTGATCCGGCTGGCGCCGAACGGGATGTTTTCCACGTGGCTGCGGGAGCAAGCACGAGTGGGGGACGCGATTACGGTTCGCGGGCCATCGGGGAGTTTCATCCTGGATGAGACGAGCGTGCGGCCACGGTGTTTTGTAGGCGGGGGGTGCGGGCTGGCGCCGATACTTTCGATGCTGCGACACTTGGGCGAATTCCAGGATTCGCAACCGACGCATCTGATATTCGGGGCCAACCGGCAGGCGGAACTGGTGCCGGCGGCGGAAGTGGAGGCGGTGAGCGCGGCGCTGCCGCAATTGGGAGTGACGCTGGCGGTGACTTCGCCGGAGGAAGGCTGGCAGGGGTTCCAGGGCACGGCGCCGGCGGCACTGGAGGTGTATTTGTCGCAAGCGGATGAGCCGATGGACATTTATGCCTGCGGACCGCCGAAGATGCTGGAGGCGGTGGAGAAGTTGGTGGAGAAACGCGGGCGGGGGGATCGCGTCATCGCGGAGCGGTTGTAGAAAGGGGGCCCGGCAGCACGCCGGGCCCAGCACAAAAATCCGGCACAGCGACCTAAACGGCGCTGTGGAACCCGAACCCTGTCACGCACTCAACGAACTATGTGTCGGAGATTTGTATGGTGCGCCCGGAGTGATTCGAACACCCGGCCTTCTGGTTCGTAGCCAGACGCTCTATCCAGCTGAGCTACGGGCGCGTACTGCGGCGTGACTTCATTCAGAATAGCACGATTGGCGGGGAAATGGGGCGGCAGGGAGGCTAAAATTTTCAGTCGCGGATGCGGCCGCCGGCGTGAAGAGTCAACCGGCGGCCGCCCCACTGGACCGTGTTGCCGAAGAGGCCGGCGACCCAGATGGCGACGCCGGCGAGGTCCCGCAGCGGCATGAGCGAGAGGCGGAAGACGGTGTTGCGGTCCTCCAAAATCATGAGGCCGGCGAGCACAGCGACATTGAAGCGCAGGGCGAAGAGAATGAACCCCATTAGCGGATGGCCGGTGAGAAAGGCGACGAAGGCCCAGAGCGTGGCGAACGTGACAGGCAGGCCGAGGTAGCCCATGATGCCGCCGCGCGAGACACGGATGGTGCGCGCCCAGCGGACCTGATGGTCCCAGGCCTCGCGCCACGTGCCTGCGCCAAGGCTGGTTTCGACAATGCAGGAAGAAAGCACGGTGCGCTTGCCGGCGCGGGTGATGAGACGGCCGAGTTGATAGTCGTCGGCGAGGTAATCTCCAATGGCCTCAAAGCCGCCAATGGCTTCGAGATCCGCGCGGCGGAAGAAGAGCGTGGAGCCCATGGCGAATTCGGTGACACCAACGAGGGGCGCGACGAGCGTGGAGGGGGCAAAGTCCGTGGCGACGCCGAGGGCCTCCATTTGCCCAGGGAAGTGTTCGGCGCGGGCGCGATAGAGAGCCGTGACAAGGCCGGTGTTGGGCTGTTCGAGTTCGGCGGCGAGCGTTTTGAGATAGCCCTGGGGGACACGGATGTCGCCGTCGTTGACGAGCAGGACATCATAGCGGGCTTCGCGGGCAAGATCGATGAGCGCGCCCACTTTGGGATTTGGGGTTTGGGTGGAGCGGTAGATGAGGCGGATCTGCCGGTTGGGGAATTCGGCGATGGCGCGTTGGATGATGGGGACGGCGGGGTCCGCGGGGTCACTGACGGCGAAGAGGAGTTCGAAGTGGGGGTAATCCTGCTGGGCGTGGGAGCAGACGACGGAATAGAAGAGCGGGTCAACACCGCGGACGGGTTTCAGGATGGAGATGGGAGGCATGGCGTCCGGCGTGGGACGGACCTGGAACATGCGGCGGATACAGGCGACGAGGGCGACGAACTGGTAGCCGACGGGGATGAGAAAGGGCCAGTCCATGGGGTTCTCCTAGAGTGCCAGGAGGGCGACGCCGAGCGCCACCAGCACGGTGCCGCCCCAGCGGGCGGGGGTGACGCGCTCCTTGAGGACAAGGCGGGCGAGGATGGTTTCGGCGACCAGACTGAGCGCGGTGGCGGGGACGGCGAAGCTTAAGTCGGCCACGGCGAGAAGGGCGAGAAAGGCGTAGAAGGAGACGGCGAGGAAAACAATGGAGCCGATAAGCGGGGCCTTGGTGAGCAGCAGCTTCAGGAGGGCGCCGATGCCGCCGAGGCCGAAATCGGTGACTTCGCCCTGACGCTTCATCTCCCAGCTTTGCAGCAGGTCACTGGCGACGGTGGAGACGACGATGATGGCGACGTAGAGCCAGGCCATTTATTGGGGCTCCGTTTTGGGGGCGGTGAGGCCGACAAGGACGGTGCCGCCGACGATGCAGAGCGTACCGAGCCAGCGCGTTGGAGTGATAATTTCGCCGAGGAAAACGGCGCCCATGACGGCGTTAAGCACGAAGCCGATGCTGGTGACGGGGATGACGTAGCTTAAGTCCGCCCAGCTAAGCAGGGCCATGCGGGAGAGAACCCAGCCAGCGAGCAGGAGGATGCCGCAGAAGACCCAGGGATCAAAGACGACGCGGACGAAACTCCAGGCCGAGCCGTCCATGGCGGCGCCGTGCTTGATGCCCCAGGAGAGGGCGAAATTGCCGGTGACGTTGGTGAGGACGACGATGGCGGCGAAGAGCCGGGTTTTCCAGAGCAGGTTGCCGTTACTGATTGGCACTGGCGAGCGAGGCCTGTTTCTGATCCTTGACGAACTGCTTGCGCTTGCCTCGGAGGGCGAGGTATTCGCGGGCTTCCTTGTAGAGGCGCTTGCGGTCGTTGGAATCGAACATGGCATTGCGGACGATGCGCCAGGCGGCCTTAGGACGGAAATAGTATTCGGAGTAGAAGCGTTCGACGGAGTCCATCAGTTCGCCGCGGTCGAGACCGGGATAGATGATGTTGGGGAGTTGGTGGCCGACTTCGTCGGTCATCGAATCGAGTGTGATGAGGCCGTTTTTGACGACGTGATCGTAGAACTCGGTGCCGGGATAGGGGTGGGCGACGGAGACCTGAATGGTTTCGCAGTCGAGTTCCTTGGCAAAGTCGATGGTGGTCTGGATGGACTGGCGGGATTCACCAGGGAGGCCGATGATGAAATCGGCGTGGATTTTGAGGCCGAGTTTGTGAGCGTTGGCGGTGAAGCGGCGGGCCATGTCGACGGTGGCGCCCTTCTTGATGTTTTTGAGGATCTGCTGATCACCGGACTCATAGCCGACGATCATGAGGCGGCCGCCGGCGTCCTTCATGGCGGCGAGCGTATCGTAATCGGTGGTGACGCGGGAGGTGCAACTCCAGGTCATCCCGACCTTGGCAAGTTCCTTGCACATCTGGATAGTTCGTTCTTTGCGGTAGTTGAAGGTATCGTCGTCGAAGAAGACTTCCTGGATGCCGGGGAAGTTTTCCTTGATCCACTTCACTTCGTTTACGACGTCTTCGACCGAGCGCAGGCGCCAGCGGTGGCCGGAATGGGTTTGGGGCCAGAGGCAGAACGTACACTGCGCCGGGCAACCGCGGGAGGTATAGATGGAAACGAACGGGTGCTTCAGGAAGGGGACGTTATAGCGGGTGAAATCGAGGTCGCGTTTGTAGACCTTGGATGCCCAGGGGAGTTCGTCGAGGTTTTCGATGACGGGGCCATCAGGGTTGTGCATGAAGCCATCGCCCTTGCGGAAGCTGACGCCGGGGAGTTCTTCGAGCGGAGTACCGTTGGCGAAGTTAACGATCTGGTGATCGAACTCCTTGCGGACGACGAAATCGATGGCTTTCGACGTGCGCAGGCACTTTTCGGGTTCGACGGTGACGGGAGGGCCGACGAAGCAGACTTTGAGCTTCGGGTTCACATCCTTCATCATCGATGCCATTTTGGCGTCGACGTGGAAGCCAGGGGTGGAGGTGAACAGGACCAGGAGTTCAAAGTCCTTGGCCATGGCGACGGTCTGTTCAATGGAGACCTTATGCGGGGGCGCGTCGACCAGTTTCGAATCGGGCAGCATACCGGCGGGATAGGTGAGCCACACGGGATACCAGTAGGACTCAATCTCGCGGGAAGCCGGCCAGCGGGAGCTGGCGCCACCATCAAACCCCTCGAATGACGGCGGATTCAGGAAAAGCGTGCGCATAGTTACCTATCTTGAGGGTAAGGCATTGAGAGTGGGGCCTTCAACCGCAATGGGTCTAATGGGTACAGCCGATTGCCGAACGGGGATAATTGGAGTTTAATTTGTAGCGGAATGATTCTCCCGCTGATTCTCTTGTTCGGCACGGGGGCGGCGGCGGCGCTCTATCTGGCGCAGCGGGTGCGGCAATGGCGGGTGTGGGTAGTGACGATTCTGATGACGGTGATCGCGCTGCATGAGCTGTCGTTCGCGTTCCGGCGGGTGGCGGAATGGATCCGGATTGACCTGTTGGTGACGATTCCGTTTTTCGGCGCCTGCTGTGTGGTGTTGGGGGTGTACGGGTACCGGCGCGGGGAGCGGCTGGCGGCGATGGCACTGGCCGCCACACTGGCTGGAATTCCCTTTTTTTTCGCGATTTTCCGCTAGATGGAGGGTTCGGAGAGGGCGGTTTTGGCGGGGTCAACGACGTCACCCGTGTTGCGTGTTCCAGCGGGTTCGATGAGCAAGGCCTCGCACTCCTCGTGAGCGATGGTGATATGCTCCACACCCCTGGGGACAATGGCCATTTCGCCGGCGCGCAGCGGCACGTCGCGATCGCGAAAACGGATGATCATTTCGCCTTTGTGGACGAGGAACATTTCATCTGTGCCGTCGTGTTTGTGCCAGACAAATTCGCCCTGGAACTTCACGAGCTTGATTACATAGTCATTGAGAGTGCCGGCGATGCGGGGGCGCCAGTGGTCATGGATTTGGGAAAAGGCATGCTGTAAATTTATTGGGTTCATTTCGATTCCCAGCTTTTCCAGGGGAGCACCTGGGCGCGATCGGCCCATAGCTGCCAATCGCGGGCGAGGGCGGCGACGCGTTGGGGTTGGGCGGCGGCGAGGTTGGAAAGTTCGGTGCGATCGGCGTCGAGGTTGAAAAGTTCCCAGGGCCGGCCGTGTTCGCGGACGAGTTTCCAGGCACCGTCGCGGATGGCCTGGTTGCCTTCGTGTTCCCAGTAGAGCTTGCGGGAGCGGGGCGGCTGGAATAGATCGACGCCTTCGACGGGCTTTTGGGGCTTGACGCCGGCAGCGGCACAGAGAGTGGGGAAGAGGTCTATGATGTGGGCGGGGCGAGGGTTCCAGGCGCCGGGGTTGACGCGGCCGGGCCAATGGAGAATGAGCGGGCTGGCGATGCCGCCTTCGTGAACCCAGTGTTTAAAGCGGCGGAACGGGGTGTTGGAGACGTGGGCCCAATTGGGAGAGTAGCTCTGATACGTGTCTTCGGGGCCGGGTGGGACGGAGGGCAGGTTGCCGTAGGTGATGGGGCGGCCGTCGCGGGTTTTTTCGGGCATTTTGCGTTCGGCTTTGTAGGCGGGCGACATATCGGGGCTCATCTCTTCGGCGCAGCCGCCGTTATCGGAGGCGAACAGGATGAGGGTGTTATTGAAGACGCCCGTGTCGCGAAGGGCGGTGAGGATGCGGCCAATGTTGCGGTCCATGCGATGGACCATGGCGGCGTAAACTGCCATGCGGCGCGTTTGCCAGGGCTTGTCGGACGCGCTGGACCAAGGGGGGACCTCTTCGGCGCGCGGGGCGGGGGCGAGGGTAAGTCCGAGTGTTTTTTGCTTTTCGACGCGGGCGGCGCGGACGGCGTCCCAACCAGCGGCGTAGCGCTTTTCGAATTTGGCGATATCGTCTTCGAGGGCGTGGAGAGGCCAATGGGGCGCGGTGAAGGCGGCGTAGAGGAAAAATGGCTCTTTGCCGAAGGCGCGGATGGATTCGATGGCCTTGGCGGCGATGGCGTCGGTGTAGTAAAAGTCCTTCGGCGTGGCGGGAATATCGGTTTCCTGCTCAGCGAGAGTGGGCGGCTGGTAGTAGCTGCGAATGCTGGCGATGGTGCCGTAGAAGCGTTCGAACCCGCGGCGGGTGGGCCAGTTGGCGCGGTTGCCATCGGAGGGAGTGAGGTGCCATTTGCCGGCCATGGCGGTGCGGTAGCCGGCGGCGCGGAGCGTTTCGGCGATGGTTGGAGATTCGGTTGTAAGGTTGCCGCGATAGCCGGGGCGGTGGTAGTCGTCCACCATATGGCCGACGCCGGCCTGGTGGGGATAGAGGCCCGTCATGAGAGCGGCGCGGGTGGGGCAGCAGCGGGCGCAATTGTAGAACTGGGAGTAGCGGACACCGTTGCGGGCGAGCAGATCGATATTCGGTGTTTCGATCTCCGAGCCGTAACAGCCAACGTCGGAGAAGCCGAGATCATCGGCGAGGAGGATGACAATATTGGGCCGTTGGGGGGCGAGAAGGGAGGCGCCAAGAGAGAGGAACTGCCGCCGTTGCATGGCGCACATTGTACCTTAGGGGGTAAGGAGGTTCGCCAGATGCGAGCACTTGTTTTTCTGCTGGGCGCGATGACGGCGTACGGAGAGCCATCGAAAGCGGTGTCGGTTTTCGGGACCGTGGGGGTGGTGCGCGGGGCGGAGGACGAGGGTGCGCTGGGAACGGCGGCGGCCTATGGCGGAACGGTGACGCTGCCATTGGCGGCGCGGTGGGCGGTAGATGTACAAGTGCTGGGATCGCGACTGATTGACAGGCCAGAGTTCCGGGTGCGGCGGCTGCAGGTTTCGCCGGCGCTGGTGTACCGGCGCGGGAGTGAGAAGGCGCATTGGTTTATCGGCGGCGGGGCGGGCTTCCAGCAGGACCGGACAACTGGTACGTTTCCAGCTTTCGATAGCGGCGGACAGTCGCGCGCGGTAGTGCTGGACAATACGAACCCTGGACCGACACTGCACTGGCGAACAGGCGGCGTGTTTCACGCGACGGACCGAATGCTGGTGCGGGGGGAGTTTTTCTGGGTGAACCGGTATCTGTTGCCCGACGTTGGGGCGGCGGTATCGGTGGGAGTGCGGCTGGGACGCTAAGGAGTGGGAGGAGCTGTTTCCGGGCCGAAGTTGGAGTAGCGGATATCGATTTCGGCTTTGCCGGCGATGCGGGTTTCAACAGTGCTTTCCACGTGTTCCGGCAGGGCGGCGCCATTGACGAGAGCGAAGGTGCGCGTGAAGTTCACCTTTTTCAGGAACACCGAGGGGCTCTTTACGAGGATGCCGGATTCGCGGACGGGAAGGGCGGTTTCGTCGTCAATCCAGAGTTCGCCTTTGAAGAGACCAAGACGCTTTTTGCGAGGGCTGAGTTCAAAAACGTGGGTGGTGCGGCCGTTGAAGGCGTCGCTGCGTTTGTACTTGAACTTGTAATTCTTGGGGTTGATGCCGTTATCGAGGGACTTTTCGGCAAGGTCGACTTCGCCGGCCATGTACTTGGTGATGACGTAGTTTTTTACTGTGTTGTCGCCGGTAAATTGTTTAACGACGAAGCTGATTTTACCCAGGGAGGAGACAATGCGGCGGGCGAGCATGGCGCCTTCCTTCTTCATGCGAGGAAGGCTGGCGGAGAAGTTCATGTCCATCTCCACGCCGCGCGTTCTGGGCAACTGTTCATTGAAGGCCGCGAAATAGCGGGCCAGAACCTGTTGGCTGATTTGATTGGTGTTATCCGGCGGCGGGGGCGCATCCGCGAAAAGCGGGGGCAGGCCGATGGCCAGAAGCAAGAACAAAGAACGATTCAACGATGACCTCGACCCATAGTGACCGCAATTCTACTGTAACAGTCAGTAGAGCTTATCGACAATTTTCCAGCGGGCAAGAATTCGCCTTCCGTTTGGATGGCGCCGGCGGTGATTCGGTTCCGAATTACGTCCGAATATGGAGGGACGGTTCGAGGACGACTTTATTGAACGGACGCTTGGGGTTGGCGAGGCGGGCGAGCGCGAGATCGGCGGCACTAACGCCCATATCGTAGCTGGGCTGGACAACGGTAGTGACGGCTGGAGAGAAAACGTCGAGCCATTCGGAATCGTCGGAATTGGCAACTTCGACGACGTCAGGCACCGGGATGTTTCGCTGTTTCAGGGCCCGGAGTACACCGATCATCATGAGGAAATTGGCGACGAAGATGGCGGTGGGCTGGGGCTTGCGGTCGAGGAGGCGATTGGCGGCATCCAGGCCGGAGGCTTCGGTCCAATCGGCGGCTTCGATCCATTTATCGTCGGCTTTGAGCTTGTGGGAAGTGAGAGCCTGGCGCCAGCCTTCGATACGGTCCATGCTGGCCGAGAGGCCTAGTTCACCGACGACGATGCCGATGCGCTTGTGCCCTTTGCGAATGAGGTGTTCGATGGCCAGGCGTGTGCCGGTGATGTTGTCGGCGGTCACGGTGTCGCACTCGAATTTTTGAGGAACGCGGCCAACGCAAACCACTGGCTTTTTCTCGAGCACGAGTCGCTGGACATCGTCATCGCCGCCGCTGGTCATAAAGAGGAGAACGGCGTCCACTTGCCGGCCGCGAAAGAGATTGAGGTAGCGGAGCTGGGCGTCGTGCGCGTTGTAGGTATTGCCGAGCAGGAGGGAGTAGCCGTCTTTACTTAGCCGGTCTTCAACGCCACGAACCACTTTCGCGTAAAAGGGATTGGCTATGTCGGGGATTAACATGCCGATCGTCTTCGTGGTGCGCGTTTGCAGACTGCGCGCGACGGCGTTGGGGGTGTAGTCGAGGCGGCGGACCGCCTGCAGGACGCGTTCGGTGAGTTCGGGGCTCACATACGCGGATTTGTTCACCACGCACGACACCGTATAGGTCGACACGCGGGCGAGTTTTGCTACATCGTAGATCGTTGCCACTGAATCTGTCATTATAGCGACCGGGGGCGTCGTGATTCTAGGTGCCATAGCTGACGACTTCACCGGCGGTACCGATCTGGCCGGCATGTTGCACGTCCACGGGGCGAGGACGGTGCTTGTATTTGGGGATGGCGGAGTGCCCGCGGGGTACGACGCGGCGGTGGTGTGCTTGAAGTCGCGGGCGGCGGCGGCGGCGGAAGCGGCGCGAATGTCGCTGGACGCACTGGCACGGCTGCGCGAGCACGAGCCGCGGCAGATCTACTTCAAATACTGTTCCACGTTTGATTCGACGCCGAAAGGCAACATTGGTCCGGTGACCGATGCGTTGATGAACGAATTGAGTGAACCGTTCACACTGGCGATTCCGGCGCTGCCGGTGAACGGGCGGACGCAGTACATGGGGCATCTGTTCGTGAACGGCGTGCCGCTGAGCGAGTCGCCGATGCGGCAGCATCCGTTGAATCCGATGACGGATTCCAATCTGGTGCGATGGCTGGGGCGGCAGACGCCGAGCAAAGTGGGGTTGCTGCGGCTGCCAGTGGTGGTTGGAGATTTGGCAGCGGAGGCGCGGAAACTTCGAACCGAGGGCGTGGAGATCGCCCTGGCCGATGTGGTGACCGATGGCGATTTGGACGCACTGGCTGAAGCGTTCGCGGAGATGCCGTTGTTGACCGGGGGGAGCGGGATGGGCATGGCGCTGCCGGCGGTGTGGAAGCGGCGGGGATGGATGGCCGAACGCGCGGGGGAGGCCGAACCACGGGATGAAGGAGCGGGACTGATTCTGGCCGGCAGTTGTTCTGCGGCCACGCTGGCGCAACTGGAACGGCTGGGCGGGGCGCAGGCGAGCATACACGCCGGCGCGCTGCTAGAGGACCCAGAGGCAGAGACGGGACGCGTGTTGAAAGAGGCGCGCAGACAGATTCGGGAGCAGGGCTACGGGGTGATCCGATCATCGGCGACGGCGGAAGAGCGAGAGACCACGGGGCTGGATGCGCGGCTGGTGGCCGAGGAACTGGAGACGATGTTCGGGGTGATTGCGGCGACGCTGGCCGACGGCATCGCGCGGTTGATTGTTGCCGGCGGGGAGACGGCTGGAGCGGTTACGGCGGCGCTGGGAGTGGAGGCGGCCGAGGTGGTGCGGATCATCGATCCCGGCGTGCCGGCGATTCGGCCCGTTGGCGGGCCGGTGATGACGATGGTTTTGAAATCGGGCAATTTCGGGAGCGAGAACTTCTTCCGGAAAGCGTTGGACAATACCTGAAATGACATTTGCATCGGAACTGGAAGCACTTTGCGACGCGGCGGTGAGTTTTCACGCGAGGGGCTACGCGTTTGGGTCGACGGGGAATTTGAGCGTGAGGGACGGGGATACGGTGTGGATCACGCCTACGGGACAATCATTGCGGCACGCGAGGGTGGAATCGCTGGCGGCGATTGACCGGCATGGCGCGCCGTTGAACGCAAACAAGCCGTCGAAAGAGTATCCATTTCACTTGGCGGCCTACGCGGCGACGGGGACACGCGGGCACGCGATTGTGCATTTGCATTCCACATGGTCGGTGATGCTTTCCTGCCTGGACGATTTGGACGAGGCGGCGCCAATGCCGGTGTTCACGCCGTACTATTTGATGCGCGTGGCGCCGCTGGCGGTGGTGCCGTACTGCCGGCCGGGGTCTTCGGACCTGGCGAGAGTGATCGGGGAAGCGGCGGAGCGATCGAACTGCTTGTTGCTACGGAACCATGGGCTGGTGGCCATTGGGCGCTCGATGAATGAAGCCGTGGACCGGGCCGAAGAATTGGAAGAGACCTGCAAGCTCTACTTCCTTTCCCGCAACGAAAAGCTGCGGCTGTTGACGGCGGCGCAACGGGAAGAGATTGAGAAGGTCTTCGGAGGGGGTTGAGATGCGGAACCTGATTGGCGTGCAGCATGTGGAAGCCATTGTGGTGGACGACCATACGGCGGTATCGTTTCTGGGACACGCGGACGCGCGCGTGCTGGGGACGCCGTGGATGATTTTGTGGATGGAGCGGACGTCGCGCGACGCGGTGAAACCGTTGCTGCCGGAGGGGTGGGACACGGTTGGAACCGTGGTGAACGTGCGCCACGCTTCAGCAGCGAAGGTGGGGGAGCGGGTGACGTTCCGGGCGGAGGTGGTGGAGCAGGACGAGCGGCGGCTGGTGTTCCGCGTGGCGGCGGAGGGGGTGCATGGGATTGTTGGCGACGGGCTGCATGAGCGGGCACTGATCGACGTGAACCGGTTCGCGGCGGGGCTGGCAAAACGGAAATGATCCGGCTAGTGTGAAGGATATGGCCCGCGTATTCGCCGTTTTCCTTTTTGCCGTGTCGGTTGCCGCGCAGACGGTGACAGGATCGCTCGAAGGGAGGGTGACGGATGCCACCGGCGCCGTTGTGGCTGGCGCAAAGATTTCGGCTACATCCGCCGAGACAGCGCTGCGGCGGGAGACGGTGAGCAACGACAGCGGCTTTTACCAGTTCACGTTTCTGCCGCTGGGCGCCTACACGGTGGTGGCGGAGGCGGGCGGGTTCGGGCCTGTGCAGCGCAGGGCGCAGATTGAGCTGAACACGACGCGCGTCGCCGATTTCCGGCTGCCGCTGGCGACGGTGACGACGCAGGTGACGGTGGAGGCGGACGCATCGCTGATTGAAATGACGCGCGGGGAGCAGAAGGGGTCGCTGGACGAGAAGACGATTGAGGACCGGCCGCTGTCGTCGCGGAATATGTTGTCGCTGGTGGAGATGCTGCCCGGTTTTCAAAGCTCGAACGGCTATTCGGGGGTGAATAACCCAACGCTGTCCTCGGGCTCCTATGTATCGTTCAACGGTACGGGGACGCGTTCGGCATCGTTTCAGATTGACGGCGTTAATAACGACGATTCGTCGGAAGGCATGTCGCGGCAGAACGTGAATATCTCGTCGATCAAGGAGTTCGTGGTGCTGACGAACGCCTATTCGGCGGAGTTCGGCCGCGGCGGCACGGCGGTGCTGGTGCAGACAAAATCAGGGACAAACCGCATTCATGGCGACGCGTTTGAGTTCCTGCAAAACCAGGTATTCAATTCGAATGGTTACTTTAACAACACCGCGGGCAACAAGGCTGACGGCACGCCGAACATTCCGCGCGCGCCCTACCGGCGCAACCAATTCGGCTATACCGTGGGCGGGCCGATCATCAAGAACAAGCTGTTCCTGTTCCACGGCTTCGAACGCACCGAACAGCGGGCGCACACCACGGCGACACGCTGGGTTTTCCCAGCCGGAACGAAGATTCAGATTGGCGACTGCCGGCTGTGCCTGAAGCCGGAGGAGCATCCCAATATCGAGGCCGACCGCGCTTATCTGCAGTCGATTCTGGACCGCTTTCCCAAAGAAGGCCCGAACAATCCAGCGTTCTGCGCGAACTGCTTCACCAAGCAGTACGCGAATAACTTTCCCGATCAGGACTATTCAGGCAAGCTGGATTGGATTCGTTCATCGAGCGACAACTACGCGCTGCGCTACCAGTACAGCCGCCAGAAGCGATTTCCGGGGCAGTTGATTGAGGGCGAGGCGGCATTCCAGAACAACCGTTCGCAGAACGTGGGATTCACGGCGACGCACATCTTTTCGCCATCGACATCGGGTGAGTTTCGCGCCGGCGTTGGGCTGCGCACAACGCTTGTCGATATCTCCAGCGGCAACAACACACCCATCATTCGCATTCAGAATCCGACGGCGTTCACCACCACCACACTCGGTTCGGCGGGCGCGTTTCCCATTAATCGCTACCAGACCGACTACCAGTTCAACTACAACCTGACGCACATTCGCGGCAAGCACATACTGCGCATGGGCGTGGATATTCGACGGCAGCAACTGGACGACCTGGCGGATAACAATTCGCGCGGTTTTTATAGTTTCAATGCGTCCGGCGTGCGCGGGCAGCCCACGTTTTTCGAGGGGTACGAGAACTTCCTGCGCGGCTACGTGTCGAGCTATCAGAAGGGCTACGGCAACTTCTTCACGGCCAATCGCATGGGCGAGTTTAACCAGTATTTCCAGGACGATTGGAAGGTGCGGCCGAACCTGACGTTGAATCTGGGCTACCGGTGGGAAGTGGTGCTGAAGCCGACCGAGATCAACAACCGCGTGAACTACAACTACGGCAACTTCTACAAGGGCCATGAGCCGCGGTTCGGCTTTGCCTGGACGCCACGGCCGACCAATGGGCTGCTGCGAAAACTGGCGGGCGGGCCGGACCAGCTCTCGCTGCGAGGCGGCTTCGGCCTGTTCCACTCGCGCATCTTCCAAAGCGTGTTTTCGCAAAGCGGCGCCAGCCTGCGCAGCCAGCCACCCTATGGCATTTTGCGCACCTATGACCCAACATTCAATACGGCCGATCCGTCGAATGGCTACGTGTATTCGCAGGAGAGCTTCAACCCCACCGGCATTTCGATTGCGAAGATCGCGCCGGACCTGGGCATGCCAAACATCCAACAGTTCAACCTGACGGCGGACCGCGTGATTACCAACGACATTGTGGTCTCGCTGGGCTACACGCGGACGCGCGGCATCGGGCTGCTACTGAACGGCGTGCAGAACCGGGCGCGGTTCCCAATCGTGGGGACGAACGGAGTTCTTTACGACAAGATTGACCCGAACCTGGGCAATACGAATCCGGCGCCAGGCTTCATTTCCCTAGCGCAACCGAGGACGAATCTGCGGCGGCCGGACGCGCGCTACACCAGCGTGTTCTATATTCACAACGCGGCCTGGAGCTACTACAACGCTATGCGGCTCACGGTGCGGCAGCGGTACAAGAGAGGGTTGCATTGGATGGTGAACTACTCGTGGTCCAAGACCATCGACACGGGGACCGATGTGACACAGGGGAACACGCTGACGGAGTTTGACTCGGCGGCCTCGCTGCGCGGGCTGAGCGACCTGCACCAGGCCCATCGCGTCAATATCAACTATGGCTATGCGTTCCCGTTTTTCAGCAAAGCCAAGGGTCCGGCGAACTGGTTCCTGGGCGGTTGGACGCTTTCGGGGAATCACACGTACGCGAGCGGGAACCCGTTCACGGTGACAGCCGGTTACGACGTGAATGCCGATGGGCTGGCCAACGACCGGCCAATTCTGCTGGACTCGTCGCTGTTCGGCCGCTCTATCGACAACCCGCGCGTCAACCCGGCGACGGGCAGGCAGTACAGCGAAGATGCGTTTCCGTTGAGTGCGTTTTACCCGACTGTTTCCACGCCGCAGACGCAGCGGCCCTTTGATCCCGGCGGAGCGGGCAAGGATACCATTGGGCGCAATACGTTTTTCGGCTCGGGTATCCGGAACTGGGACCTGGGGCTGTACAAAAACTTCGGCGGCATCCGCGAAGGGCATCGCCTGCAGTTCCGCAGCGAGTTCTATAACGTGCTGAACACACCCAAATTCGGCCTGCCGGTACGAAGCACTCTGAACGCTTCGTTCGGGCGGATCACCAGTACCTACAATACGTTCAACTTCGTTGGCGCTTCGCGGCTCGACGATACGGCGCGGATGTTGCAGTTTTCGCTGCGCTACGTTTTCTAGGGTGCGTGATACTGCCGCACGAAGGTTTTCGAGCTAGTGGACATGAACCTTCGCATCGCATTGCTCGCTGCCGCCGCCTGCTGCGCGGCCGCGCAGCCGTATCAGACGCGCGTCGCCATGGACGCATTGATGGACATCCGGTTTTTCCACCAGCAGGGGAACTATATGATGGCCACATCCATCCCTGTTCTGTTCCCGCCGCCGGGTGAGACGAAGGCGCGGCTGCTGATCAAAAAAGCCGGGGGCGGCGCTGTGGTGACGAAGAACATGATCATCGAACCCTGGCCGCCGCACAACGCGTTCGGCAACCTGAAAGCCGCCGATGGGCTGATGGGCTTTGGGCCCATTGGCGCGGGCGATTATGTAATGTCGGTGGAGATGGGCGGCAAGGAAATCAGCGCTTACAAGTTCAGCGTGGCCGCGGAGAAGGGCGCGGACCCGTTTGACCCTTCGAACGAACTGGTGCGCACCGGGCCGTGGTCGAAGACCGCGTTCCTGATCGGCCCTACCAAAGACGCCGGCGACAACATTCAAGCGGGCATTTGGCTAAGCACACGCGAATTCCCCGGATACGCGCCGAAAAAGCAGATTCCCTATACGCTGCACCTGATGAACGCGGGCAAGCAGGTGGCGCTGGTGGAAGGCGTTGTGAGTGAAGGCCCGTGGAATCTTTTCAAACCGGAATTCATGCGCGGGCACGGACTGGGTCCGGTGAAGTGGGCGACACTGATTGGCACGCCGGGCGCCTATACACTAGAGCTGCGGGCGGCGGGAAAGACGATTCGTTCGTACAAGTTTTCCGTGGCCGGTGGAAAGATCGCACGGATTCCGCAAAGCGAGCTGGGCTATGAAGGCACGGATTCGCTGCCGCCGCAGTCGCTGCTATCGGACGCGAGGAAAGAGCTGTTCTGGCTGGCTCCGATACAATAATCGGCGACTATGCATCGTCGCCGCTTTCTTTCCTCTTGTATCATTCCGGGTTCCGCGCTGGGGTTGAACGGAGCCGTCGCGCCGAGTAACCGGGTGGCCCTGGCCTGCATAGGCACGGGCAACCAGGGTTTCAACGATATGAAAGCGTTCCTGCGCGATGAACGCGTGCAAGTGACCGCGGTGTGCGATGTGAATCGCCAATCGCCGGGATATTGGGACGGCGGCATTGCCGGGCGCGAACCGGCGCGGAGTTGGGTGGAGTGGCACTACGCGCGGGAGCAGCGGGCGGGCACGTACAAAGGGGTAACGGCGTCCGCGGATTTCCGCGAAGTGCTGGGGCGGAACGATCTTGATGCGGTGTTGATTGCACTGCCGGACCATTGGCATGGAGTAGCCGTGACCGCGGCGGCGAAGGCGAGCAAGGATATATATGGCCAGAAGCCGCTTTCGCTAACCGTGGCCGAGGGACGCGCGATGGCCGATGCCGTGAAAAAGTATAAGCGTGTGTTCCAGTGCGGCAGCCAGCAGCGGTCCGACGCGCGGTTCCGTCGAGCCTGCGAAATTGTCCGCAATGGACGGATAGGCAAGTTGCGGAGTGTGCTGTGCGGGCTGCCCGGCGGCATTCCGGACTTCGGCAGGACCGCGCACCGGCAGGACCCGGAACCGTTGCCGGCGGGGTTTGACTACGACATGTGGCTGGGCCCGGCGCCGGAGGCGCCCTATGCCCCCGGCCGCTGCCACGTGAATTTTCGCTGGATTCTGGAATATTCCGGCGGGCAGATTACCGATTGGGGCGGACATCATCCGGACATCGCGCAATGGGGCATGGGCACGGAAATGACCGGGCCGGTGGCTATCAGGAACGGCCAGGCGCAATGGGCAAAAGAAAAGCTCTACAACACCGCCACCGATTTCACCTTCGACGCCCTTTACGCGAACGGCGTGACGCTGACGGTTTCAAGCCGCGTGCGCGGCGGTGTGACGTTTCAGGGCAGCGAGGGCTGGGTATGGGTGAACCGTGGCGCTATTGAGACCAGTTCGCAGGCGTTGCTTGACTACACGCCGGAAGCGGGCGAGATCGTTTTCTACAAAAGCGATAACCACTACCGGAACTTCATCGATTGCGTATTGTCGCGCCAGCAGCCGATTGCACCCATTGAGCAGGCGCACCGTTCGATCACGATTGCGCACCTGGGCAACATTAGCCTGCGCGTGGGCCGAGACCTGCGGTGGGATCCGGTGACCGAACGGATTACCGGAGACGAAGCGGCCAACGCCATGCTCTCCAGACCGATGCGGAAGCCGTGGCGGCTGGAAGTGTGATTTTATAAAGAGCGAATGAAGCTCGCACTCCTGCTCACCGCATTCACGATTACCGCACTCGCGCAACACCCGGAGGCGATCCGGGAGGGCCAGCAATTGTTCGTCAGGAGTTGTTCGGCCTGCCACGGCGATACGGCGAAGGGCGGGCGGGCACCGGACCTGACGACCGGCGAATGGAAGCACGGCGGGACGGCGGAGGACCTTGTACGCAATATCGTGAAGGGTATTCCCGGCACGCAGATGCCGCCATTCCCCATGCCGGATAACGAAGCGCGGGCCATTGTCAGTTACCTGCTGTCCCTTAGCGCGAAACCCGACGAAAAACCCACCGGGGACGAGACCAAGGGCAAAGCGCTTTTCTTCGGCGCCGCCAACTGCGCGACGTGCCACATGTTCGCCGGCCGGGGCGGCATCTTTGGTCCGGAACTCACCGATGCGCGCGCGCGGTTTAAGCCCGCGGCGCTAACGGCGCGGATGGCGGCGCCCATCCATACGGTTGAAGTGCGGCCGGGGTTGCAGGGCGTAGTGAAGAGCGAGGACACCTTCACGATGCAGATCATGGACGCCACGCAGAAGTGGCAACTGATCAATAAGCGGACGCTGGCGAAACCATTGGCCAAGAAAGAGACGCCGCACCCGAGCCTGGCGCAGAGCGAGCGCAACGACATTACCGCGTTTCTGTTGAAGGATTCCCGCGTGTTCGACGAAACCGCCGAATGGCGGCCGGCGGCGGATTTCAACGTCACTTTCAAACGGCTGCTGAACGCCGCCGCCGAGCCGCAGAATTGGCTTACCTATTGGGGCGACCTGCGCGGGACGCACTACTCCGGGCTGAAGCAGATTACGCCGCTGAACACGCCCGCATTGCAGAGCAAGTGGACCTATCAACTGGGCGGCAATACGGTGGAGACAACGCCGCTGGTGGTGGATGGCATCATGTTCGTCACTGGCCCGTTGAACAACGCCGCCGCGCTTGACGCGCGCACCGGACGGCGCTTGTGGCAGTACACAAGGCAGTTGCCGAAGGTGGCCAGCCACTGTACGGTGATGACCAACCGCGGCTTCGCGGTGCTGGGCGACCGGCTCTATATGGCGACGCTCGACACGCGTCTGGTGGCGCTCGATGCGAAGTCCGGCAATGTGATTTGGGACATCGAAGTGGACGACTACAAGAAAGGGTTTTCCATCACGCACGCGCCGCTGGCGATTGACGGCAAGATCATTGTCGGGGTGACGTCGGGCGAATGCGCGTTGACCGGGTGGGTGGATGCCTACGACGCCAAGACGGGCAAGCGCCTGTGGCGCACGCACTCCACGCCGCAGCCGGGCGATCCTAACCGCAAGACGTGGTCGCCAGAAACGGCCGCTGATTTCGGTGGTTCGCCCACTTGGACGACGGGCACTTTTGACGCTGAAACGAACACGATTTTCTGGGCCACCGGGAATCCGGGGCCGGATTACGACGGGACGGTGCGCGCGGGTGATAATCTCTACTCGTGCTCCGTGCTGGCGCTGGATGGCAGGACGGGCAAGATGAAATGGTGGTTCCAGTTTACGCCGCACGATGTACACGATTGGGACGCCAATGAAACGCCGATGTTGATCGAGGGCGTCGTGAAAGGGCAGAAGCGGAAGCTGCTGGTGACGGCGCAGCGCAATGGGTTCTACTATGTGCTGGACCGCACCACCGGCGAATTCCTGGCCGGACGCGAGTTCGCCAAACAGACGTGGTCCAGCGGGCTGGACGACAAGGGCCGCGCGATTGTACTGCCGAACACGACGCCCACGCCGCAGGGGAACTATGTATGTCCCGACGCGGCCGGCACGGCGAATTGGGGCTCGCCGAGCTACGATCCCGCCACGGGTTTCTTCCTGGTCAGCGTGCGCGAAGCCTGCGCCACTTATACGAGCATGACCAAGAGCCCCGTGCCGGGTGAGGGCTACACGGGCGGCGGCGTGGAGGTGGATCCAAAGATCGGCGCGCCGGGTTCGGTGCGAGCGCTGGAAGCCACCACGGGAATACGCAAATGGGACTTCCCGCTGCAGACCGGCTCTTCGGCCACGGGCGTGGTGGCAACGGCCGGCGGCGTTGTATTCGCATCGAGCGCCGATGGCAACCTGATCGCGCTGGACGCGAAAAACGGCAAGTATCTGTGGCACTACTATACGGGCGCCAGCATTATCACCTCTCCCATGAGTTACGCGGTGGACGGAAAGCAGTATGTCGCCATCGCCTCGCAATCGGCTATCTTCGTATTCGGACTTCCCTAAATGCTTCTACCCAACCCCAAAGGCAACTACTCGTTTTTGAAAGGCATTGCGCCGTATTCGGCCGGCTGCGTGGCCGAGCCGGGCTATGAGGTTGTGCACGCGCGTTTCTTGCAGCCGGTTCCGCTGGCGCAGGGATTTGAACGCGTGAAGCGGCACCTGCAAGCGGTGAAGCGCCCGGCGCAGGCGTTGTGCGCGATGGAGCTTCGTTCGCCCAAACCGTTCACGTTCGCCGGGTTTGGCGAGTTCAACGCAAGCTACGTGGAGGTTCTCAAATCCTGGAACATCTTCCTGGACGACCTGAACCCGGTGGCGCGCACGAATATAGCGCCGGAGATTGGGGCGCCGGCGGTACCGTCGTTATACGCGTTCAGCTACACGGCGCCAACGGTGCGGAAAGAGAAGTCGTTCATCGTGGCCGGGGCGGGCGAACTGCCGGAGGGATCGTTGAAACCGGAGGACGTGGTTCGCAAGGGGGAAACGTCGAACGAGGCGCTGCGGGAGAAAACACGTTTTGTGATGGGATTGATGGCCGGGCGCCTGCAAGGGCTAGGCGTTGATTGGGCGCAGGTGACCACGACTGAGGTTTACACGGTTCATCCGGTCTGCTCTTTCCTGGCGAGCGAGATTATTCGCCCGCTTGGCAAGGCGGGCATTCATGGCATCACGTGGCACTATTCGCGGCCGCCGATTGTGACCATTGAATACGAGATGGACGTGCGGGGCTGCTTCCGGGAGATCGTGTTATGAGACCGGCGCTGCTGCTCGTAAGCGTGGCCGCGTTCGCCAACGAGGTGGTGTACCTTTGGCCGGAACGAGTTCCGGGCGAGGAGACGATCAAGAACGAGCGTATCGCTTCCGTGCCGAATCCGAACCTGACGGTTTATCTGCCCGAGGCGGCGAAGGCGACCGGGGTGGCGATCGTCATCGCGCCCGGCGGCGGACATCATCATTTGGCCATCGACCACGAGGGGCACGAGGTGGCCCGATGGCTAAATAAACTGGGCGTGGCCGCGTTTGTTTTGAAGTACCGATTGGCCAGGGCCGACGGAGCGGATGGCTCCATCACGGTGGACAATCACGTGCGCGCCGACGGGCGCCGCGCGATTCAAATCGTTCGCGAGCGTGCGGCCGAATGGAAGGTGAACCCAGCCAAGATTGGGATGATGGGTTTTTCCGCGGGCGGCGAGGTGGCGGCGTTGACCGGGATGCACTACGAGCCGGGCACGCGACCGGATTTTCTGGCGCTTATCTATCCCTACATTCGCCCGGAGACGATGAAGGTGGACAAAGACACACCGCCAGCCTTCCTGGTTCACGCCGATGACGACAAACTATCGTCCGCCATCAGCGTGAACTTTTACCTGGCGCAGAAGAAGGCCGGGGTGTCGTCGGAACTGCATATCTACTCCACCGGCGGGCATGGCTTCGGCATGAAAGAGAGGCCCTTACCGGTGACGCAGTGGACACAGCGGTTTGAGGATTGGCTACGGCTCCACGCAAAATGACGCGGAGTCCATGGAGTTCGCGCCGCTGATGGTGATGGTGAGATTGGAGCGAATGGCGGCGCCGTCGCACCGGGGCAACTGCAAGCCATCGGGGATGGGCGGGATCATGAAGTTGACCTGGTAGACGCCGCCGCCAAAGCCCACCGACAGGAACGGCTTGCCGGTCAGGGAGTGTCCCGGCGTGGGGCGGGAGCCGGGTGCGTTGGGCCGGTAATCGAAATGCACGTCGAAAGCCTGCACGGTTTCCAGGCGGCGGAATTCGTCGTTGCGTAGCACGGTCGCGCCGCCGCCATACAAGTAGGTGGCCACGCCGCCGCCGGGGCGAATCGGGTTTGCGGTGCTGACGAGTTGGTTGCCTTGAATGAAGTTCGGCGAACAGACATTTGGGTTGGGCGCGATGGCGAAGATACTCACCCAGATCAGCGTGTCATCGCAGGAATTGAGGAAGTGCAAGTTATCGGCAACGGCGCGAAACGGGAACTCAGCAACCGTGGCAGTGCCGTCCTGCACGGCCAGCGTACCGGTCAAATCCGTGGGCAGATCGGCGGGGAATAGCGTGGTGATACTGGTGGCGGGAGTGCAATTGGTGGCCGTTGGGGCGCAGCCGGACTGTTGCACGGCGACGATTTGTGGCGTTATTGCGGCCCCGGTGGCCGGGGTAATACGGAGCCGGATGCCGCTCAGTTCCACGGGATACCCATTGGGGCCAGGGTCGGCCTTCGCCGGCAGACCGCTCTTGGCGGCGACGCCGCTGAGCGAGATCATGCTTAATTGGCCTGGGGAGGCGGTAATCTGATTGGCTGGAATTCTATAACTAGTGGCCACCAACGCGCCGGAACGGCTGCTCTGCGCGGAGAGAAGCGAAAAAGAAAGGGACAAAGTAACAAGACTGAACTTCGCGAGCATGTTACTACGACGCCGTCCGCGACCGTTTTGTCAAAACTTTCTTACTTTACCTGTGCAACAACAGGCTACTTCTTCAACTCTTCCACTAGCGCCGGCAGCCCCTTGCGCCGGTAGAGTTGCACGAGCCGCTGCTCCTCCGGGGAAGGGGGAACCAGCTTCGTCAGCCGTCCGCCGGCGAGGTCCGCCCGCGAGGGAATCCAGTAACCGCCATCGGCATACTCAATGTTATTCACGAAGCCGGCCATGCTGCCGATCACCATCCGCGGACCACCGGTGTTGCGCACACGCAACGTGGCTGAATCGCGGAGCGCCGCCTTCCCCTGCCCCGCCAAGGGCTCATCGTAGGGCACTGTGGCCGCGAAGAATTCCTGGCCGTTCGTATCCTTCAGCGCCAGCCCGATTTCCAGGTGCCGAATCGCCTTCGAGTCCTTATTGCGGATCTCCAACTGCGGCGCCTTGGCCTCATCGCCGGAAATCTTCACCGCGCCGGCCATCAGGTCCACGGGCGCGCCCGGCATCCGCAGGAAGCTGAACTGCACTTCCTTATCCATTTCGAAATTCGTTGCCGGGGCATTCGCGGCCCGCGGCATTACGCCGCGCCGCACCACCTGCACATCCACGCGCGGGCGGTCCGCCTGGCGAGTCATTGCCGCCAAGATCTCCCGCTCCAAACCGGCTGGCCCATGCGCCTCCAACAACTGCTGAAAATGCTTCCGGTCGCGGCGCGCCTCCAGTTCCCAGACCGTTAATTGGCGCCGTGAATTCAGACGGTTCTCGCCAAAAAAGCTCAGATCGTCGAACAAGACGCCATCGAGCAGCACCTGGACGAGCGGTTCGGCGCCATTGGACACCGGGCGAACCATGCGCAGGTCGATCCGCACCGGGAAGTCTTCGCCCGGCGCCACATCGAGGGCCGGCGCCGCCACGGAGCCCTTTCCACCGGCCGTTACATCCTGCGCCAGCACCAGGAGCGTCACGCCCTTCACGCGTTTTCCGCTCAGGTTCCGCAGCCGCAGCGAAGCGTGAAGATCCAGCATCACCGCCCCGCCCCGCGCCGTGCCCTTCGATGGGCCCAGATCCAACGACGCCACGCCGAGCGGCGAATCCTTCGGCAGGTTGATTTTCAGCCCGCCGCGCAGATCGACACCAGCGTCCTGCGCCAGACACGCGGTTGCCGCCATCGTTGTTAGCGCGAGCCTACTCCACATAAACATTGTTCACCGTCACTTGCCCGGTCTCTTCGTCCACGTATTGCGCGGCCGCCGAACCGGTGGTGCTCACCGTCACGATGGCAGATCGCATATGCGATTTCGGCCCCTGCAGCACCATCGCCTTGCTGCCGTCCGACATTTCCACGGCGCTTTCCGAGGCTTGGGCCACGAAGGGTTCCGGCCCGCGCATGGCGGCCAATTGCTCACTCTTCTTCGCGGCGTTCAGCCAGTAGCCCACCGAAAGCAGCAGCACAAACGCGCTGGTCAACGCGACCATGCGCCACGACATGCCCTGTGCCGGCGCCATGTCCACCGGTGTACGATACGCGCTGATCGCGTCCGCGGCTTCCAGCCCCAGCCGCACATTCGCGCCCATCTCGGCCGAAAGCCGCTCCCAGTTCACGCCGGCGGGCGTGTCCGCGGTTTCCTCGCGCACTGCCGTTTTCACTTCCGCGAACAAGGCCACTTCTTCCCTGCACTGCGCGCAGCCATCCACGTGACGCCGCATGGGCCAACGCGTCCAGAACGGCAACTCGCCGCCGGCGTACAAGGCCAATTTGTCAATGGAGGGGTGTTTCACGCTTTCCTCCTTTCCAGATAGCGGCGGAACTTGATGCGCGCGTTGGCAATGTGGCTCCGTACGGTCGCCATTGAACAGCCCATCTGCCGCGCCACTTCCTCTGCCGGGACGTCTTCCACATCCCGCAGAATAAGTGCCGTCCGTTCCTTTTCCGTTAAATGGCGCAAGCCATCTTCCAGTCGCTCGTTGCGCTCCCGCCGCAGCAGGGTCTGCTCCGGGTTCTTTTCATGCTCGGCGATTAATGGGTCCACGATGGAATCGATTTCGGTGAAGTTCACGCGCCCGTGGCGCCGAAGGAAATCGATGGCCGTGTTGGACGCAATCCGCGACAGCCAATGCGCCGCCTTCTCCGGGTCCTTCAACTGCTCGCTGCGCTGCAGCACTTTGATGAAGGCTTCCTGCGTCAGGTCCTGGGCGTCCGCCACATTGCCCACGATGCGATAGATGATCAGGAACACACGTCGCATGTGCTCCTGGATGAAGCGGTTCTGGAGTTCAGCCGCTTCCTGCCCCGGGTTGCCCGTCGTTTGACGCGCCGGATCGCTCATATGCACCGTTAGCATCGCACCTATTAAGGCATGACGGCGAAAGTATCCTCAGCGTGCAAAGAAATTTCCACCGGCCTTGTGTGCGGCTATCCTGAATTATATGAGGGATGTAGCCGTTGTAGGTGCCGGCAAAACGCGTTTTGGCGCTTTCGCCGACCGTGATCTTCGCTCGTTGGCCGTCGAAGCCCTGCAAAATGCGCTTTCCGACGCCGCAATGGGCACCGATGCGATCCAAGCATTTTACCTGGGAAACTTCGCTGGCCCCAGTTTTACCGGCCAAAGTCACCTGGCGCCCTACATTGCCGGCGCCGCCGGGCTGGCCGGGATTCCCGCTACGCGGTATGAAGCGGCGTGCGCCTCCTCCGGCGCCGCCTTCCACGCGGCGTGGCAGGCGGTAGCCCATGGGATATATGACACGGTTCTCGTCTGCGGCGTCGAAAAGATGACGTGCCAGCCGACGCCGCGCGTTGCCGAAATACTCGCCATGGCGGGTGACGTATCCACTGACGGAACCTTCCCCGAGATCTTCGCCGCTATCGCCCGCCGTCACATGGAACTCTACGGCACCACGCGGGAACACCTTGCCGCCGTCGCCGTCAAGAACCATGGCCACGGTGCCACCAATCCCTACGCTCATATGCGCAAGGTCATCACAGTCGAACAAGCGCTGGCCGGTAAAGTGATCGCCGATCCGTTGACCCTTTACGATTGCTCCCTGGTGAGCGATGGCGCCGCGGCCGTCGTCCTGTCCGCCACTGGCGCCGGAGTTCCCATCCTCGGCTGCGCCCAGACATCGGACCACGTCGCTCTGCGCGACAAAGCCGAAATCACCCACCTGCCCTCCATCCAGGCCGCCGCCCGCCAAGCCTACGCCATGGCCCGGCTTACCCCGGCCGAGATCGATTTCGCCGAAGTCCACGATTGCTTCACCATTGCCGAAATCCTGGCCGTGGAAGAGCTCGGCTTCTGCGCAAAAGGCGAGGGCGGCCCGTGGAGTCTGCAACAGCCCATTCCCATCAACCGCTCCGGGGGCTTGAAAAGCAAGGGGCATCCTGTCGGCGCCACCGGCGTGGCGCAAATTGCCGATGTCACGCTCCAAATTCGCGGCGACGCCGAGGGTTGGCAACTCGGAAAGGCTAACATCGGCCTTGCGCAAAACCTGGGCGGCAGCGGCGCCACCAGCGTCGTCACGATTCTCGGCAAACGCTGAGAATGTTAACCTAGTGCCGAAAACCCAATGAAACTCGCCTCGCGGATGGACCGCATCTTAATTGAGACAGCCTTCGAAGTTCTGGTGAAGGCCCGCGCGCTGGAGGCGCAAGGCAAGAGCGTCGTCCATCTTGAGATCGGTGAGCCCGATTTCGAAACTCCGCCCCACGTGATCGCCGCCGCCAAAACCGCGCTCGATGAGGGCTGGACCCACTACGGTCCTACGCAAGGCTACCCGGATTTCCGCCAGGCTATCGCCAATCACGTTAATGAGACTCGCGGCATCCAGGCCGGCCCGGAGCACGTCTGCGTCGTACCTGGTGGCAAGCCGATACTGTTCTTCCCCATGATGGCCCTGCTTGAAGAAGGCGACGAGGTCATCTACCCCAACCCAGGCTTCCCCATTTATGAATCGATGATCCGCTTCCTGGGCGCCACTCCGGTGCCCATGCCGCTGGTCGAGGACCGCGGTTTCAGCTTCGATCTGAATCGTTTCAAAGACGCCCTCACCGACAGGACAAAAATGGTGATCCTCAATTCACCACAGAATCCCACCGGCGGCGTCATCCCGGCCGAGGACATCAAAGCCATCGCCGACCTTGTCCGCGACCGCGACCTGGTGGTTCTGAGCGACGAAATCTACTCCCGCATCTATTACGACGAAAAGCCCTCTTCCATCGCGTCGCTTCCCGGAATGCAGGAAAAGACAATTATTCTCGATGGTTTTTCCAAGATATACGCCATGACCGGCTGGCGCCTGGGTTATGGTGTGATGCCCGCGTGGCTGGTGGACCCGGTGAACAAGCTGATGGTCAACTCCAACTCGTGTACAGCGAGTATGATCCAGCGCGCAGGCCTTGCCGCGCTGACGGGGCCGCAGGAAGCACCGCTCGCCATGGTGGCCGAGTTCCGCCGTCGCCGCGATGCCTTCATCGCCGGCCTCAATACCATTCCCGGCTTCCGCTGCCCCATCCCGCAGGGCGCATTCTACGCCTTCCCCAACATAGAGGGCACCGGCCGCACGTCCAAACAACTCGCAGACGAATTGCTATATGAGGCCGGCGTGGCTTGCCTGAACGGCGGCTCCTTCGGCCAGTTCGGCAATGGCTACATTCGCTTCTCCTACGCCAATTCGCTGGAAAACCTTATGGAAGCGGTGGACCGCATGAGAAGGCACCTCAGCAAATAGATGCGCCCGCTCCTCGCCATCGCCGCGCTCTGTATTGCCTCCTGCGCCAGTCTCCCGCAACGACAGGCGATCGACCGGTTACAGCCTTGCAAACACGCCGACGGCCCCATTGAGGGCTTCTGCGGCACACTGGATGTCTTCGAGGATCGCGAGACCAAAGCCGGCCGCAAGATTCCGCTCAAGATCATCGTCTTCCCCGCGCTGAAGCGCACCGCCGCGAAGGACCCGCTCTTCTTCCTGGCTGGCGGGCCCGGCCAGGGAGCGGCATCCATCGCCGGGCTTGGCCGTGAAATGCTCCGCCGCATCGGGACCGACCGGGACCTTGTTTTCGTCGATCAACGCGGCACCGGCAAATCGAATCCGCTCGAATGCAAACCGCCGAAAGGCGAAGAGGATGACGACGACCTGAGCCGCGCCGTGGCCCGGCTTAAATCCTGCATGGAAACGCTCAAGGAAAAGGCGGATCTGACGAAGTACACGACGACCATCGCCATGGACGATTTGGACGACGTTCGCCAGTTCCTCGGCTACGACAAGATCAACCTGTATGGCGGCTCTTACGGAACCCGCGCCGCCATCGTCTACGCCCGCCGGCATACAGCCCATACGCGCGCCGTCATTCTCGACGGCGTCGCCCCCACCGACATGCGCCTGCCGCTTTACATGGCACGGGATAGCCAGCGCGCGCTCGATCTGCTGTTCCGCGATTGCGCCGCGCAGAAATCCTGCAACGAACGCTTCCCCAACCTGGCGCAGCGCCTGGAGAAACTGCTGTCCGCCCCAGCGAAAAAAGTGCGTTATGTCCATCCCCGCACCGGTGTGGAAAAGGAGATCGACGTCAAGCGGCTGACACTCGGCGTCATTCTTTTCTCCACTCTTTATTCGCCCAAGGTCGCCTCACTCGTGCCGCTGCTTATCGAGCAGGCCGAGAAGGGTGTTTATGGCGGATTCTTCGCCTTGAACGCCGCCTTCGATAACGCCGCTTCCAGCATTGCCCAGGGCATGCACCTCTCCGTTGTCTGCGCCGAAGACGCGCCGCGCATTGAACCCGGCTCCGTCGCTCGCGAAGCTCTCAACACGTTCCTGGGCCCGGAAATGGCTGAACTACGGCTGAAGTCCTGTGAATTCTGGCCCAAGGGGAAAGTGGAGCCGGACTACTTCGTCAACGCGCCGATCGACGTGCCAACCCTCATTCTTAGCGGCGACGTTGACCCCGTCACACCACCCTCCTGGGGCCAGCAGATCGCCACGACCTGGAAAAACTCGCGCCATTTGACCGTACCCGCCACCGGCCATGGCGCCGCTGGCGCCGGCTGTGTGCCCAAGCTAATGGCGCAATTTTTGAACGAAGGCACCGCTGCCAATTTGAACCCGGCCTGCATCGAACAGGTCAAACGGCCGCCATTCATGCTCAGCCCTGCCGGCCCGGACCCGCTCCAATGATCCACGCCCAGAATCTCCGCAAACAGTTCGGCGATGTCGTCGCCGTGGAGGACGTTTCGTTCTCCGCTCCCGATGGCGCCGTCACTGGCCTGCTGGGCCCGAATGGCGCCGGCAAAACAACATCTCTGCGCATCGTCTACGGGCTGCTGAAGCCCGGCGGCGGCAAGGTGGAGATTGATGGCATCGACGTGGCGCAACGCCCCATGGCCGCTCAAGCCCGCATTGGCGTGCTGCCGGATATCTCCGGCCTCTATCCTCGGCTTACTGCGCGGGAACACATTCGCTATTACGGCAATCTGCATGGTTTGCAGGGCGCGGAACTGGAATCCCGCATCGATAAATGGGTGGAAATTCTTTCGCTCCAGGAGATCATCGAACGGCGCGTCGCCGGCTTCTCTCATGGCGAACGAACCAAAGTGGCGCTTGCCCGCGCGCTGGTTCACAACCCGCAGAACATTCTGCTCGATGAGCCCACCAACGGACTCGACGTGATGAGTACCCGGGCAGTCCGCGAGCTCATTCGTCACCTCCGCGCCGAAGGCCGCTGCGTCGTCTTTTCCAGTCACATCATGCAGGAGGTCTCGGCCCTCTGCGACCGGATTGTCGTCATCGCGCACGGCCGTGTGGTGGCGGAGGGCGCCGCCGATGACCTGCTGGCCCTTACCGGCAAAACGTCGCTGGAAGACGCCTTCGTCGCACTCGCCGGGCCGCACGGGGAGGCCGCGTGAACCCTATTCTTACCGTTGCCCGCAAAGAGTGGACCGACGCTTTTCGCGATCGCCGCGCCCTGTGGGCCCTGTTTATCGGTTCGCTTTTCGGCCCCTTCATGATCGGCTTCATGTTCAGCCAGATCGCCAGCCAGCAGAAGGGGGCGCAGGAGATCAAGGTACCCGTTGTTGGCCGCGAATACGCGCCCGTTCTGGTGAAATGGCTGACGCAGCAGAGCGGCGTCGAAATTGTCGATGGCCCTGCCGATCCCGAATCCGCCGTTCGAGACCGCAAGGCTGATTTCGTCCTTGTCATCGACAAAGAGTTTGCCGAGAACTTTCGCGACTCCCGCCCCGCCCATGTCGATGTCGTTTCCGATGTAACCAGCCAGTCCACACGCTCCAAGGTCTCCCGGCTCAACTCACTTTTGAACGCGTTCAGTTCCGAGACCGGCAGTCTGCGCCTGATGGCCCGGGGCGTCAGCCCCGTCGTCGTGAACGTTCTCAAAATCGAACAGATCGAAGTCGCCACGGCGCAGCAGCGCGCGGCCATGATCTTCAACTTCATCCCCATGTTCCTGGTGCTCGCGCTGTTCACGGGCGGCATGGCCATCGCGAGTGATTCCACGGCCGGGGAACGCGAACGCGGCTCATTGGAGCCGTTGCTCATCATACCCATTCCGCGATGGCGACTGGTGGCGGGCAAGTGGCTGGCGGCCAGCGGCGCGGCGCTGCTGAGTATGGGTCTGACGCTTACGGTGACGCTCATTGTCCTTTCCCGCCTGGCGCTGGAGGAACTGGGAATACGCAACCATGTGGGCCTCTCGCAGATTCTGCTGATCCTTGCCGCGGTGGTACCGATGGGACTGGTCTCCCCGGCATTGCAGATGTTCGTTTCCTGTTTCGCCAAAACGTTCAAGGAGGCGCAAAATTACCTTGGCATGCTGGTGCTGCTGCCCACGCTTCCTGGCGTCATCACTGTTATGTATCCCCTCACCAACCGCCCATGGATGCATCCCATCCCCGTGCTCGGCCAATACGCCATGGTGACGGAAATTCTGGGTGGTAAAGTGCCGTCGCCGCTCGCGCTGATCGCAGCCACGTTTGTGGCCGTGCTGATTGCCGGCGGGCTGCTGATTCTTGCCACCCGGCTCTTCTCTTCGGAGAAGATTATCTTCGGCCGCTGACTCATCTCGGCCCAAAGACGGCGACCCCGATCCTACCACTCAAATTGTCCTCACTGTGTCGCGAAAACGACAAAAGCTCGGAGATAGATTACAGTCCACGTTCATATGTGGACTTATTTCTTCCGCCCATCGGGATTTCTCGGCCCCTGCTGCCTGCCGCCCTTTGTGGATCACTCTTGTCCAAAACAGCTTTGACCGCCGAATAGGAAAAGTAAAAGCCCTCCTATAATCAAGCATGAGAGACAGTTTCCTTGGCCAGGACATCGCTACATGCATTCCCCGGGAGGGCAAAACAATGGTACAAGTAGCGAGTCTTTTCAATCAACTGCTGCAGCATTTCCCCCGCACCGAGTTCGCGGCATTGGTAAAGAAACACGGTGCCGAACGGGCCGCCAAGGGCTTCACCTGTTGGACGCAGTTTGTCTCTGGATGAGCATCACCCACCGCCGCGATTCGCAACAATCACTTCTTCCGCCCCACCTTCTCCATCGCCCGCTTCACGGCCGCCATCACCGTCTCCTCCACTTCCTCCGTATACGGCCCCGGATTGCCGTAGTAAATATGGCTCTCCACCGGCTCATACCCGCCCTCTTTCAACACCCGCTTCGACACAATGTAACTCATCACATCGTTCGTATAACCCGCGACAATCGTATCTTCCGAAGCAAACTCCTTCTTCACCCGCAACGCATAATCTACCACCACTTCGCCCCCCATCCCCACCAGCGTCACCGACTTTCCAAACCGGAACGCCTGCACCGGATACGGTATCGCCGTCACCGGCTTGCCCTTATCATAGGCGCGCAACATCACCTCCGCCCGCCGCTGCTTGAACCAGTTCGTTCCCTTCAACTCCTCTTCATACTGCGCCCGCGTATGCGGTGCAAATGCTAGCTCCGTCATCTGCCACGACGCCCGCAGCGGCCCATCCACTTTCTTTAACGGCCCCGCCAGCACCCGCGAAACCTCCGCCGACAAACTCTTCCCGTGCCTTTCCACCAGCGCATATGTGCCTCGCGGCTGCGGATTGGCATCCCCGCCGCAAAGCAGCATAAACAACGCCGTCACACCCGGATTCCGCGCCTCAAAATCGGCCTGCGCCACGCCCGCGTAGTCCCCATGCACCAGGAACAGATCGCCGCCCAGCGTCGTGTTGTGACACGCGTACCCAAACAGCACCGCCCGCAGCTTGCCATCCGGCGTTGTGATTCGAAACACCGGCACGTCCTGGTCCACTGGCCCTGCCGGATTCAGACTATTTTTGATTTCGCCATTCACCGCCAGCCGCCGGTTCATAGCGAACGACCCTGTTCCGTGGCCAATCGACACCTCCGCCGGTGCCAGATCCCCCAGCGCGGCGCCCACTACGCTCACCAACTTCTCCACCAGCCCATTGCCGTATTCGACAATCATTTGCTTCTGTTCCGGCGTCAGGTCGAACATTGTCTCCAGGTTGTCCCGCACAGTTGGCCCGCTATGCGTATGGGAAGAGTTGATCATCAACTGGGCCCGGCGCAGCCCGTACTTCTTCTCCACCTCCGCGCCCACCCGCTCGGCAATCGAGCGCGACATGCCAATTAAGTCCGTGGTGACAACGACAAACTTCCCATTTTTTTTGTCTGCGAATGCCAGCGCCTTCGCCCAAAGCTCCTGTTTCACACCCTCCGAGGGCTTCTTCCGCGCCGCATAGCCCGACAGGTAAATCGGCTTGTCCGGCGTTATCTTTATTCGCCCCACTCCCACCTGCAAATCGCCCGCCAGCAGCGGCGTCATCAGCAGAATTCCAACCAGAAGACGTAACATGACCCGCAGCATACCAAACCATGGAAACAACCGCTCTAACGCCAGCGGCGGTGCGCACCAGCGGTCTGCTGCCGTGGAACGGAAAAACTTTGAAAATACTGTTCCGCTGACCCCGGCCGGCTGTCCTCGGGTTCATATGCTTTCGAATCACAAACGCCTGTTGCTCGCGGCCGTCGCCGCTGGAGGGTTGTCGGTAGCCGCGGATTTCGATGAGACGCGACTGCGAACCACGCTCGCTGGCGGGCCGCTTGGCGGCGTGACTGCCTCCGGTTCCGTGGACTTCCAACTGCGTCCGTCAAGCGGCGACCGCAGTTTCCGCCTGGAGGTAGAGGGTCTGAACCTGCCTGCCGGTACGACGCTCCAGGTGTTTGTGAACAACGAGCCCCTCGGCCGGCTCATCGTTAGCGGTCCGCCGGCACGCGGAGGCGAACTGGAACTGGCCTCGCGTGACGGAGCATCCGTTCCCAAACTGGAGCCTGACGACGTAGTGAGCGTAAGAGGGACTGGCGGTGTGTTGCTGAGCGGCGTATTGCAGCGACCCATTCTGGACGATTCGCCGATCACGCCTGCGCCGACCGCGGCGCCACTATTGGCCGCGACGGTTCCAGATGACAGCCGTGTGCTGTGAACTCCGCTTGCCGGCGGCGGAATCGGCGGTGTTCGGCCGTCGGGCGAAGTGGAATTCCGTGATGACCGGCGAACAAACAGCGCCCGCCTATTCGTAGAGGTAAGCGGGGTCAACCTGCGTGAAGGCACCGAGCTGGAAGTAGAAGTGAACGGGCGCCGCGCCGAGGTGGCGAGTTGGAACTGGATAGCCGTAACGGGGAGCGGATCGAACAGCCCAAGGCTGGCGACCTGGTCCGTGCTCTCGGCCCTAATGGCCCGGTCCTAGCCGGCGCGCTGCAGGTCCGGACGTTTGACGACAACCCGAAGTCTGAATCGTCCGCGAGCACGTCCACGAATTTGGTCCAACTTGCGGCTGGCGGTGAACGGGTGCAGTCTCCTCTAACCGGAGGCGCGGTCAACGGGCTCAAGCCGTCGGGCTCCATTGACTTCCGTACGGCTGCGGATGGCAACGGATCGAAGCTGAATGTGGAAGTGGAGGACTTGAACCTGCCGGCCGGCACACAAGTCACTGTGTTTGTGGGCGATCACGTCGCTGGTAAGATTACGATCGGCCCGCCCCCGATGCGTGGCGGCGAGTTGGAAATCAACACGCGGGATGGCGGCGTGGTACCAGCGATGGCGCCGGGAGAAGTTGTCAGCGTCCGTACAGCCGCTGGCGCGGTGCTTCTCACGGGAGTTGTTCAGATAAAGTCATTCACGGTAGTACCGGCGGTTCCGGGCCCGAAAGTTGACGATCCGAAGGGCCCAAATTCGGGCAGCGGCTCCAACAGCGGTTCCGGTAGCGGCAACGGGAATTCCGGCTCGGGAAAGGGGAAATAACTCCCAGCGCGCAACCGAGGAAACGCGTCAAAGTAGGAAGAGCGAAATGACCTGTCCCGTTCTTCTATCTATTGGCGAAATCCTCTGGGACCAATACCCTGACCGCCGCACGCTCGGGGGCGCGCCGTTTAATCTGGCTGCGCACGCCGCGCGCCTTGGCTTCGCCTCCTACTTCATTAGCGCAGTGGGGAATGACGAACCCGGTACCGAGGCGCTGGCACTGGCGGAAGGGTGGGGTGTCGACATGACCTACACCCGCCGCCATCCCCACTGGGAGACAGGCGTCGTGGACGTAACGCTTGGGCCTGGCGGCCATCCGTCCTATCACCTTCGACGCCCCTCCGCTTGGGAAGAACCCGAACTCACTCTTTGCCAAACGGAGGCCATCCGGGCGTTGCGGCCGCGATGGCTTGTTTGCGGCACACTCCAGCAGACCTGCCCCCAGGCCCGCGCCACGCGCCTTTCTCTCGATGGCATCCCTCTCTTTTACGACGTCAATTTGCGCCCCGGATTCGAAGATGCCCGCACGGTGGACGAACTCCTCCGTTCCGCCACCGCCGTAAAATGCAACGATGCCGAGTTCGAATGGATGACCCGAGAACTTTCGCTCGATGGTGACCCGGCCCAGGCGATTCTCCGCCGCTATCCGGTCTCGGTACTTTGCGTGACGCTAGGGGCCGAGGGTTGCGAACTCCATTCCAATGGCGGCACTGTACGCGCGCGTCCCCCCGCCATTAACCCCATTGATACCGTTGGAGCAGGAGACGCGTTTTCCGCCGCTCTGCTCCACGGCTTGACGAACCATTGGCCACTCGACCAGACGGCCCGCTTCGCGAATGCGCTGGGGTCGCTCGTTGCCTCTCGATCCGGAGCCATCCCCGCGTGGAGTCGAGAAGAGCTCTACACGGCCGCCAACTTGCAGTAGTCCGGCCGTGACGCGGCGGACTCATGCCGATAGGCCGTAACGATCTTGCCGTTCAGTACCAAGAACGCCCCGGGCATCTGAAATCCATCTCCTGCCAATGCGCCCAATCCGTGTCCATCGGCGAACACGGCCCTTGCGCCTCGGAGCCACACGGGCCATCCAAACAGTTGCCGCCACGCCCCGCGCCGAAGTTCAAACCTGCGATAAAGACCCCTCCCCCGGTCGGAGAATCGCGGCACATCGTCCAACGCGTATCGTGCGAAGAACGCGGCGGCTTCCGCGTCCGGACTCATATGCACAAGCGCGATTCGCACGCCAGCGGCCTCAATCCGCGATCGCTGTACGCGCAGGTCCGCCAGCGCTTCGCGGCAAAACGTGCAGCCAAAATGACGCAGAAAAACCAACAAAACCGGCTGATCTTTTGAAAGCAAATCGATTGTCTTCCCGTCCTGGTCCCGTACATCGGAAGCGTCGCTTCCCGGGTCCGCCAGATACGCTCGCCAAGCTCCGCGAAGGATCAAATAGAACGGCACGAGCCAAATCAGGTCGTTAAACACATTCACGAGTCCAAACTTCCACGGCATCCGTCCGAGCATCGCCGCCTGAAAAAAACCGATTGGGCCAAACAGTTTCCCCAGGAACCCAACCAGTACGACAGGCCAATGGCGAACCGGGTCCGCCGACGCCGCCGCATATCCAACTCCATACACGCCAACAATCATCGCGATGCACTGCCATAGCTCCGGATAGTTCGGCCGTTCCATCGCCGCCCAGTCGAACAACAAGTTCGGCGAAAACCCGAAAATGAGGCCCCAGCCGATGTTGTAGATCCCAGCGGCGAGCAGCCATCGTTTCATCCATTTCGCGGCCATACTTCTATTTTGATGCCGCCGCGACCCCTTTGGCGCTAACGTCTTCGAAAGGTCATCGGCGCGTCCGCCCCCATGCCAGGTCCGGCGGGGCACTCCCCACGTCAAACCATGCCCGATTCACGCGCGGTAATCTGGTGGGCCCTGTAGGATTTGAACCTACAACCAACGGATTATGAGTCCGCTGCTCTAACCGTTGAGCTAAGGGCCCTACCCCTTCTACTGTACTAGAAGGTGATCTTCAACGACATCTGCCACGAACGCGGGCTGTCCTGACCGGTAATGGTTCCGAACGCCGAACTCGTCGGATCCGTGTTCGGATCCGAAAGATTCGGATGGTTCATGGCGTTAAACGTCTCCGCCCGGAACTGCGTGTTCCACCGTTCGGTGATCTGGAAATTCTTGATCAACGAAAAGTCCCAACGGTCCTGCGTGGGGCCGCGCACGCCGCTGAAGCGGATGGGGAACGTTCGCAGGTTGGACGCCAGTTGTTGCGCCACAACGCGGTTGAAGCCCGCATCCACATTGAACCAGCCGTCAACACCACGTTTCCCTTCCGGAAGAACGATGTTCTTCAGATCCCCGTTGAAAATACGGTTGCCGAAGCCCAACGGAGCGCCGGTCTGGTGCTGATACAGCCCGCCCAACTGCCAGCCGCCGGCCGCGAAGTCCAGTGCCCGGTGCATCTGGGAGCCAAACTTCCGGCCGCGGCCAAAGGGAATCTCCCAAATGCCCGATCCCGTGAACCGGTGGGTACGGTCCAGCGCCGCCACCGTCTCATAAGGCATCGCGTCCTGGACGTTCAGAAACTCGGTTGCCTCCATTGCTTTGGAATAGGTGTAGGATCCCTGCACCGTCCAGCCATTGGCCATGCGCCGCTCAATCCGGGACTGCATGGAGTGATACCAAGAGTATCCGGCCGGATCGGCATTCAACGTCACGTTTCCAAAGTGGGGATACGCACGCAGCAGACTTCCCCGCGTCTGATTCTGCCCGAAAATCGGATTCAGGCCGAAGAACGGATTGCGGAAGTTCTGGCCCAGGAAGTTGATCGCGTTCTGGTCGCGCACGGGTGAAGTGCTCAAATACTGAGCCGGTGTGTAGTTTAAGTTCCGGTTGATATTCAGCCGCGTGTTCCGGTTGCCGACGTAGGAAACTTCGATCATGAACTTCTGCGGCAGTTCCTGCTGCACACCGAAGCTGTAGCGCTGCGCGTAGGGGTTGCGCCGGTCGGCGGCCCAGAAATTCAAGTCTTGTCCGATGTTGGTCATCAGGCCTCCCGCGGCGCCTAACGGTTTGATCAGGCCCGTTGGGAACGGGTTCGCGTTGGTGGCGATAAATGTGATGCCGTTGTCGAGCGAAGCCTGCATCGGGGTGGACTGTGCGAAACCAGACTGATTCGAATTGGAATAGTTCGACCCGATCGACGCAAAATAGACGCCGTACCCGGCACGAATAATCGTCTTCGGCTTCATTTGGTAGGCCAAGCCAAAACGGGGCATCAGGTTTAACTTTGGCGAATTCCAGAACGAACGGGAGTTCCCGCCAACACCAGCGAAGGTCAATCCGCCCAGCGCGCGGAACTGGCTGGCGGGAAGCTCGGGAATCGGGTTGGCCGCGTAGTTCACTCGCGCCGCCGCGTCCAGAGGATTCGCCGTCGTGCCCGCGAATCCAATCGCCGATCGGTTGAAGCGCTCCGTCAAAGGCGTCTCGTACTCGTACCGGATGCCCACGTTCAGCGTCAGTTTTTTCGAGACTTTCCAATCGTCCTGCAAGTACATGGCGAAGTACTTGTCCTGCTCAATGTAGCTATCGACGATGCTCATGGAGCCGGCCGGAATTCCCAGCAGCATGGCCGCCACTTCTCCGCCTAAAGTCGGATTGGCCGCCGTGTCGTTGGCCCTGGTGTAGGTGGCGTTGAACGAGAACTGCGGCGAAATCGCCTGATGGAAACGGTTCCGGCTCTCCCTGTAGATCCGGTATTCCGGTCCAAACCGGAAGCTGTGATTGCCCCACATTTTGGTGAAATTGCCCACGAAAGAGTGAGTGGTGGACGCAGTAAGTCCGTCTCCGCTTTCCCAGCTTGCCAGGGAGGTGAATGGCGCCACACCCACGTTCGGCAGCGTCGCCAGCGTTTTGTCCGGAATCAGGTTTAAGAGGTTCTGCGAGAAACCGAGACCAGTGAGGTCGGCTCCGCGCGAGGTGCGACGTTCCGGGAAATCCTGGAACGTCAAACCATAGCGGAAGTTGGCGAGGAACGTGGGGCCGAAGACGACAACGTCGTCGAGCGCGATGCCTTTATTGTTCCGGTTCAGGATTACGCCCACCACATCGTTACTAAAGACGCGGTTCTTGTCCTCCTCCCAGTAATCGCGGTGCAGGCGCAGGAACATCCGGTGGTTTTCGCTGAAGGCGTGGTCGAACCGTCCCAGCCAAACCCAGTAGTCCTCCAGCGCCTTGCCCGTCCGGAAATAGTTATTGCGCTGCTCCACCGTTCCCGTCTGGTTCGGCAGCGGATAGAGCTTAATCAAGTTCATTCCCACCGGGTCCAGCCGGCTGGCCGGCAGGATGTTTCCCGGGATCGGTTGCCGAACGTAGCGGCCGCCCACCAGTTGGGTGGAACGCGGATCATAGACCTGATATCCGGCGCCGCGCGCCAGCCATTCGCTGAGGTCGCCATTGCGCATTTTCTCCGTGGGCACGGTCGATGTATTCGCCTCCGGATTTCCGAATTTGTTGGCCTCATAGGCGAAGAACCAAAATGTACGATTTTTGCCGTTATAGACCTTCGGCACGGTGATGGGCGCGCCGATGGAGAAGCCGTAGCGGTTGTCCTGATAAACCGGCAGTTTCTGCCCGGCGCGATTGTTGAAGATGGTCGGTGCGTCGAACACGGAGTGCCGCAGCCAGTGGTGCATTTCGCCGTGCACGGCGTTCGTTCCGCTTTTGGTGGAAACGTTCACCGTGCTGCCCATGGTGTGCCCCAGTGAGGCGTCGAACGCGGTGGTCTGCACGCGGAATTCACTGATCGCAGTTGGCGGCGGGGAGAATGCCACACGCGGCGCGGTGCCGTCGGAAAAAGTGTTGGACACGCCGTCGATGGAAAACTCGTTTTGATTGTTGCCGCCGCCATCCGTCGAAAACTGCGACGGCGCGGCGTTAAACGCCGCCTTCCGCAGCCGCAGATTCGTGCCGTTCACCGTGCCCGGCGCCAGATGCACCAGGTCCATGGCGTTGCCGGCGAAGAGTGGCAGTTCCAACACACGCCGCTCGTCAATCACCTGTCCCAACGAAGCCTCCGCCGTCGATAGCAGTGGCGTTGTGTCCTTCACCTCAATCGTTTCCGTGGTCGCGCCCACTTCCAACGCGACGTTTACTTCCACGCTGTCGTTAATACGAACCTGAATCTCCGTCCGCACCCACTTTTTGAAGCCGCCCGCCTCCGCGGTCAACGTGTAGGTGCCCGGAAGCAGATAGGGCATCGAGAAATTTCCCAGATCGTTGGTTTTGGCGCCAGCCGCCACGCCCGTGTTGGCATTCGTGATGCGCACATCGGCGCCGGGAACAGCCGCTCCCGTTGGATCCACCACACGGCCGAGCACGGTGCCGCGGGCGTCCTGCGCCTCCAGCGGCAAGGCCGCCAGCAGCGCCGTAAAAATGATACAGCGAGTACCTGAAGTCATGCCTGCATCATAGCGAATGCCAGACAAGGATGTAACCGCTACCACATATGGTAGAAGCCATCGCGCTGGGTCACCGTCACTGGTATGCCGAACAGTTCCCCCAGCCGGTCCTCGGTAAGGATTTCCGCCTTCGGTCCATCCTGAAACACCCGTCCGCCCTTCATGCAGATCACGCGGTCGATCTCCGGAATGATGTCCGGCAAGTGATGGGTGACCAGAATCACCGCCACGCCGCTCTGGGCCAGTTTTCGCGACGCATCTCGCAGTTCGCCCATTGCCCGGATGTCGAGGCTGTTCGACGGCTCATCCAGAATTAGCGCCTTCGGCGAATGCGCCAGCGCCCGGGCGATCACGGCGCGCCGCGCCTCGCCGGAGCTCAACTCCGTCATCAGCCGCTCCCGCAGGTGCCGAATTTCCAGGTAGTCCAGAAGCTCCTCCGCCCGCGCTTCCATTTCCGGCGTCACCGGATGGTACGGCCAGATGCCGACACTGGAATGAAAGCCCGATAGGACCGTTTCGAACACCGAATAGGGCTGCGTACAAAGCTGCACCAGATCGTTCGTCACGATTCCCATCCAGCTCCGCAGCTCCCAAACATTCCAGATTTGCTGCCCTAAAATCTGCATTTCGCAGCGCGGCGGCGGCCAGCGCGTGTACAGTTCCCGTGTGATTGTCTTGATCAGCGTGGACTTGCCGGACCCGTTGGGCCCGACAATGGCGACGTTTTCTCCAAGGCTAATCGATAAGTTCACGTTGTCGAGGGCGATTTGCTCGTCCCGATAAACGCTGACATTCTTCCAAACGATGAAATCTTTCTTAGACGAAATCATTGTGCTTAAGGTTTCGTACAATTAAAGCATCAAGCCGCTAAGGCTTCAGGAGAAATAAAAGAACATGAACCAAGTGCGTAAGTTCGGAGCCCTGCTGCTCCTATGCGCCCTCGGCCTTCTGGGACAGTCGGACAACTCCAGCATCTCTGGTGTTGTTAAGGATCCCAGCGGAGCCGTGGTCGGAAACGCGAAGGTCACCCTTCGCAACGAAGACACCCAATTCGAACGCCAGACGACGAGCAATGATACTGGCTTCTACACCGTCACCAACATCCCCCCTGGCTACTATTCGGTTACCGTGGAAGCCACTGGCTTTAAGAAGTCCACGCGCAGCCGCAACAAGCTGGATGCCGGCCTTCCCTTGGCCGTAAACCTCGAACTGGCTGTCGGCCAGATGACGGAATCTGTGACCGTCGAAGCCAACATCGCGCAACTCAACACAGAATCCGCCGCTGTCGGTAAAACCGTCGAACAGCAGCAGATTCAGAACCTCGCGCTAAACGGCCGCAATCCGCTATTCCTTGCCATGTTGAAGCCGGGCGTCCGCCGCGGCTCCGCCATGACGGGTTTCAGCTACGGCCTCGATTCCGGCGGCTTCACCATCAACGGCGGACGTTCGCAGGATTCGCTCATCACCTATGACGGCGCTGTCGGCATCCGTACTCGCGCCAACGGCACCTCCATCGGCACCGCCGATGCGGATACCGTTCAGGAAGTTCAGGTTCTCACCGCCAACTACTCGGCCGAATACGGCCGCTCTGGCACCGGTCAGATCCGCATCGTCACCCGCTCCGGCGGCAAGGATTTCCACGGTTCGTTCTACGAGTACTTCCGCAACAACGCGCTCGATGCCAATAGCTGGGGCAACAACGTCATCGGCAACCCTCGCCAGGCGCTGCGCTTCAACCAGTTCGGCTTCAACATCAGCGGCCCGGTGACGATTCCTGGCAAATTCAACAAGAACCGCGAAAAGCTGTTCTTCCTGTTCGCCCAGGAATACGTGCGCCGCCGTTTCGTTGACACCAGCACGCAGCGAGTTCCCACCGCGCTCATGCGCACCGGCAACTTCAGCGAGTTGAGCGCGCCTAGCATTTACTACAGCACCGCGCGCACCGTTACAGACCCGCAGAACAACAACGCGCCGTTCGCCGGCAACATCATCCCGGCGTCCCGGCTCAGCCCGAACGGCATCGCGTTCCTCCGCGCCTACCCGCAACCCAACGGCAGCTACGGAAACAACAACTTTTTCCAGCAGCGCGGCGGCTGGCAGAATCAGCGAAAAGACACCTATTCCATCGATTACAACCCGACCCAGAATCAGGTCTTCCGCTTCCGCGGCAGCAACTATGCCTACACCGGCCTCGATACGTTCCGTGGCGGCTTTGACTATGCCATCACCGACTGGTCGCGCCCGAACAAGACCGGCAGCTTGGCCCACACCTGGACACTCGGCCCGACGATGATCAACGAGTTCCTCGCCGCCGCTTCGGTCGATGTCGTCAAGATCGGTATTGATCGCGAAGGCGAACGCTTCCTGCGGAGCCGTTCGGGCATCAACTATCCGTACATCTTCCCGGATCGTAAGGAGATTTTTGACAAGGTTCCCACCATTGTCATTCCCAACGTCGGCGGCATTGATGGCGGTCCGTACCCGGCCAGCTCCGCCGGCCCCATTTACAACATCTCGAATAACTTCACCAAGATTTCCGGCAACCACACCTTCAAAATGGGTGTGCTGTGGGAACGCTCGGGCCAAAACGACTTCGACCAGATTAACGTTTCCGGCGTTCCGGGCGGCACCAACAACCAGAACGGCCGTTTTGAATTCACCGACCTGCGTCCTGGTGGCGTCGCCGGTACCGGCACGGGTCTCACCAACGCCGCTCTCGGCCTCTTCTCGGCGTACGCCGAAATCGGCCCCCGCGCCTACACCCCCTACCGCAGCCACATGTTCGAGTATTTCGGACAGGACTCCTGGCGTGTCAACCAGAAGCTGAAGTTCGAACTCGGCTTCCGTGGCACGTGGATGAACGGCTACGCCAAGTCGCTTTGGGGCAACATCGCGTTGTTCCGCGCCGACAAGTACAACGCGTCGCAGGCCGCGGTGCTGGACCGCGCCACAGGAAATGTGATCTCGGGCAACCGTTACAACGGTGTCATTATCCCGGGTTCTTCGTTCCCCGATGCCGGCAAGGGCCGCGTGCCCGCCATCGATAGCGGCCAGTTCAACAACCTCCTCGACGGTGGCACCCCCTATGCAGCGCCGAACCAACACAATATCGTTCCTCGCATCGGCATGGCCTACTCCATCTCCGAGAAGGACGTCGTTCGCATGGGCTTCGGCGGGTTCATTTCCCGGCCTGGTATTTATGACAGCGTCTTCCTCGGCGGCAACCCGCCCTGGCAGCCGATGGTCTCCCTCACAAACGGATCGGCCGACAACCCGGGTTCGGGCGGCCAGGTCAACTTCCCGCAGTTCTTCATGACCATCGATCCGGTCTACAAGATTCCGCGCGGCTACAACTGGAATGCCACGTATCAGCGCCAACTGACTTCGAATACCATCATCGAAGTCGGCTACGTAGGAACCGCCGGCAACTACCTCTCCCGCGAACGCGACTTGAACCAGTTGCCCACCGGCAGCACGTTCCGGGCGGAAAACCTTGCCAACGCCGCCACGAACACGCCGACCGCCAACGTCAACTTCCAGCGCCCCTATAAGGGCTTCGCCAACATCCCCATGCTCGAACACTCCGGCCGCAGCACGTACAACGGTCTGCAGTTTGAGTTGAGCCGCCGCTTTGCGAAGGGCTTGAGCTATGGTGTCTCCTACACCTTCTCAAAGACGATGGACAACAACTCCGGTCCTCGTGACGGTTTCTATGACACGTTCAACCAGGGCCTGAACTGGGGCAAGTCGGCAAACGACGCGCGCCACGTGTCCATTAACAACGTGATCTGGGAAATGCCGTTCTTCAACTCCACTTCCAACAAGCTCGCAAGGGCGCTGATGGGTGGCTGGCAGCTTTCCGGAACCATCCAGTTCCAGACCGGTTCGCCCATCACCATCGGCAACGGTGACGATTACCTCGGCATTGGGTCCACCAACTTCAAGCCCTGGAACCTGAACGGCGAACCGAACCGTCCCCAGGAATTCGCCAATCGCAACGCGGCTGGGAACTTCAACGGCATCACCACGCAGTGGTTTGAAACCACCGTCGGCGGCAGCCCGTTTGCTACCCGGCCCGCCAATGGAACGCTGCCCAACCAGAACCGGAACTCCATCTCATTCAACAACGTTGGATTCCAGAACTGGGACGCTTCCGCGTTCAAGAGCTTCAAGATTACGGAGCGGCAGTTCATCCAGTTCCGGTCGGAGTTCTTTAACCTGCCCAACCACCCGAACTGGGGCGGCGTCGACGGCAACCCCACGTCGGCCACCTTCGGCAAGGTCACAGGCAAGAGCGGTAACCGCAACATCCAGCTCAGCCTGCGTTACAGCTTCTAACCGGAAGCCAGCAGCCAACCCGGAACGGCCGCCTGCAAGGGCGGCCGTTCCCTGGAGTTTCTACATTTTCGGCTGATCTTGTTTAATGAGCGGGGCGGCGGCTGACCCCTGTAGCGAGTCTGTCGAATCACTTACATATTGACAGACCGACGCATGTATGTCATTCTGGCTCCGAGCCTGTATGCTCGGG